>CAZGAT010000005.1:0-102649 GCA_964523825.1 uncultured Prevotella sp.
GCGCTCTTGATGCGCCCGTCCTCGCCCTCGCCGGCTTCGGTGACTCCGAGGTGGAGCGGATAGTGCATATCCTCCTTGTCCATCCGCTCTACGAGCAGGCGCACGGAGAGCACCATGACCACCGTGTTGGAAGACTTTATGGAGATGACCACGTCGTCGAAGTCGTACTTCTTGAATATCCGCAGGAACTCCATGCAGCTCTCCACGATGCCCGCCGGCGTGTCGCCGTAGCGGTTGCGTATGCGGTCGGAGAGGCTTCCGTGGTTCACGCCGACGCGCACGCAGGTGTGGTGCTCCTTGCATATATTGATGAACGGGACGAGGCGGTCCTCTATCTTCTGAAGCTCGCGGGCATACTCCTCGTCGGTGTACTCGAGCTTGCGGAACGTGCGCGCCGGGTCAACGTAGTTGCCGGGGTTGATGCGCACCTTGTCGGCGTAGCAGGCGGCAACGTCGGCAACGTTGGCGTTGAAGTGCACGTCGGCACATAGCGGCTGGCGGTAGCCGTCGGCAACGAGCCGTTCCTTGATGTCCTTGAGGTTCTCCGCCTCACGCCGTCCCTGCGTCGTGAGCCTGACGAGCTCGCCACCGGCATCGATGATGCGCTCTGCCTGCGCGACAGACGCGTCGGTGTCGTCGGTGCTCGTGGTCGTCATCGACTGGACGCGCACGGGGTTGCCGCCGCCAATATCAAGCGTGCCGGCATGGGCGACGGTGCTCTTGCGGCGCGAATAGTTGAATAAATCCATAATGCGTGAATGTTTCTGCCTTGCGCCAACAGCGGTGGCTCCAGGCTGCGGGACTACGCTAACACTTATACTTGTAGTCCTTGATTTCCGCCAGCTCCTTGTTGGCTTTCTCTATCTTCTGTCCGAGACCTGCCTTCCAGGCGTCCACCTTGCGGGCTATCTCCTCATCGCCGAGGGCCATGATCTCGGCTGCGAGTATGGCGGCGTTCTGCGCCGCGTTCACTCCCACGGTGGCAACGGGTATTCCCGGCGGCATCTGTATGATGCTGAGCATCGCGTCGAGTCCGTCGAGCATTCCCTTGACAGGCACGCCGATGACCGGCAGCGGTGTGGAGGCGGCTATAACGCCTGGCAACGCCGCAGCCATGCCTGCTCCGGCTATGATGACACGTATGCCGCGAGCCTTGGCTTCCTTGGCGAACGCCTCCACCGCGTCGGGCGTGCGGTGGGCGGAAAGCGCGTTGACCTCAAAGGGGATTTCCTGTTGCTCAAGCCATTTGCAAGCCTTTTCCATGACTGGCAGGTCGCTTGTAGAACCCATGATGATGCTGACTAAAGGTTTCATATAGTTAATGTTGAATGTTGAATGAGGAGTGTTGAATGATTCTAATGATTAATGTTGAATGAGTAATGAACAAACTTACACAACGACGACGGTGACGAAGCCGGTGAGCAAGCCGACGAGGACGAAGCCGGTGAGCAAGCCGACGAGGAAGCCGCAGACTATCTGCGAGAGGCTGTGCTGCCGCAGGACCATGCGCGACGTGCCCACGAGTCCGGCTACGAGCAGCAGCAGGCACAGCCACCACGTCGGGTCGAAGTTCAGAATGAACGAGAACGCCACGACCATGCCAGTCACTCCGCCGATGCCCGCGCTGTGTACCGACACCTTCCACCAGTTGTTGATAGTCACGCAGACCACCTCGATGATGATCGCCACGACCATGATGACGCTGATGAAGTTCGGGGTGTTGAGAAGCGACAGCAGGTAGTAGCCAACGAAGTAGCAGAGTATGGATATGACGTAGGGTATCATGCGCCGCTCGCGCACTCCGAGCTGGCGCAGCGTCCAGCCCTCGTACTTGCGGTATATGTGGATGACGTATGTCGGCAGCAGGACGGTGAACAGGTAGAATATCAGTATCATCAGGAGCTTGTAGTCCACGGGGAACATGCTCAGGTAGCTGAACACGAACAGGAATATAAGTCCCAGCACCGGCAGGTAGAACGGTGTCGTGAGCATGCTGATGATCCTTGATGCCAAGATTATCTTCTTCTCATTCATCGTATTGGTGTGTTTCTGTATAAAGGCTCCTTGCGTACAACGGCGGCGCGCCTACTGCCTGCGCAGCCGCGCCACGGGCACTCCCATCTGTTCGCGGTACTTCGCCACAGTGCGGCGCGCGAGCGAGAATCCCTTGGCGTTCATGGCGCGCGTGAGCGCCTCGTCGCTCAGCGGGGCGTGCTTGTCCTCGCCGTCGATGACGTCCTTCAGGGCGAGCTTCATCTTGCGGGTGGAAAGCTCCTCGCCGCTGTCGGTGGTGTAGCCCTCGCTGAAGAAGAAGCGCAGGGGGAACGTGCCCCACTTCGTCTGCGCGTACTTGATGTTGCTCACGCGTGATATTGTCGATATGTCGAGTCCCGTGCGGTCGGCTACGTCCTTGAGCCTCATGGGGCGTATGTCCGCCTCGTCGCCGTCCTGGAAGAACTTGCGCTGTATGTCGATGATGGCCTTCATGGTGACGTAGAGTGTGTGGCGGCGTTGGCGTATCGCCTCGATGTATCCCTGGGCGCGGTCCACCTTCTCCTTGGCGTAGAGCAACGCCTCCTTGGCCTCGCGGTTCATGCCGTGCTTGTTGTCGCGGTACGCCTGTAGCATTCCGGCGAACGCGGGCGAGACGTGCAACTGCGGCATACGTCCGTTGTTGAGGGTGAACGTCACCGTCCCGTCGTCGGCGGTGTCCACTATGAAGTCGGGTGTTATCTGCTGTGTGTTGCGCCCCATGGTCTCGCCCATCGACGCTCCCGGCTTGGGGTTCAGACGGCGTATCTCCTCCTGGAGCGTGGCTGTCTGGAGGTCGTTGAGTCCGAGGGCGGCGCGTATCTTGTCCCAGTGGTTCCTGATGAAGTCGGGGTACAGGTCGCCGACGACGCGCAGCATGAGCTGCTTCAGCCGCGAGTCCTTCTTGCGTCCTATCTGCAATTGCAGGCACTCCTGGAGCGAGCGCGCGCCGATGCCGGCGGGGTCGAACGTCTGGAGTACGCGCAGCACCGACTCTATCTCCTGCTCCGACGCGTCGACGTTGTGGTATATGGCGAGCTCGTCGGCTATCTGGCTGATGTCCTTGCGCAGCAGCCCGTCGTCGTCGAGGCTGCCGATGAGGTACTCCATGATGTCGTGCTGCTTGGGGGACAGCTCGCAGGTGTTCATCTGCTCGTTGAGCTTGTCGATGAACGAGGTGGTGTCGCCGTAGACTATCTCCTCGTAGTCGGCGTTGTCCTTGTTGTTGGCGTAGTTCTCGTAGGAGGGCATCTCGTCGTCGGAGCCCATGCGCTCGAGCGCGGAGTCAAGCTCGTCGTCGCGCTCCTGCCGCTCTTCCTGCTCGTCGAACGTCTCGCCGTCGTCGGTGGAAGCGTCGTCGCGGCTGTCAGCCCCGGGGTCGTCGGCAGACGTCTCGAGGGCGGGGTTGTCGTTAATCTCGGCGTTGACCGAGTCCTCGAGCTCGGCAATTGGCATCTCGAGGAGTTTCACCTGCAACATCTGCTGCTGCGAGAGGCGTTGCTGCTGCTGTTGCTTCTGTTCCTGTGTCTGATATAGTTTCTGTGCCATTCGCCGTTGGTTGTCCTGTTAAAACTGTGTGCAAAAGTACTAATTTTCTGATATATACAACCGTCCGCCGGTATAAATAAGCATAAGGCCGCCGCAGATTCTCCCGCTATGAAGCCGCCGCACGGCTGCCGGCTGCCGGCAAGGGTGCCGCCCTTGTGATGCGGGAGTGCCCCTCCCGTGGGTCGGGAGGGGCGTTTTTATGGTTCAAGAACAGCCCTCTTGTGGTTTATGGCAATTGCCATAAACTTGTGTGACAATTGCCATAGACTTCTTTGACAATTGTCATAAACTTCTTTGGCAATTGCCATAGACTTCTTTGGCAATTGCCATAAACCACAGGAAGGGCACTCTTGAGGCACGGGAATACTGTTCCCGACCCACGGGAACGGCTCTCTTTGGGCATGAAAAAGGCACTGACCATTTCGATCAGTGCCCTATGTAGCGATGTCGTTGGAACGTTTCCGGCGGAGAGCGTATATATAATGTGGCGGTGCCTACAGTCCGATGCCGCCCTGCTGGGTGCCTCCGCCCATGCCGGCGCCTATCTGCTGTCCCGCGCCCTGGCGCTCGTCGAAGTCGCTCGATGCCTTGGACTGGTGCTGCTGGAACATTCGCTTGGTGTTGCCGAAGTTCCACGTGAGCGTCAGCCCGAACTGCCGCATGTCTACGGCGATGTTCATGCGCTGGCTGAAGTCGGAGCTGTAGGTCTCGGTGTTGATGTGCATACGGCTGGAGAACGGCGTGACGAACATCAGCGCGAGGTTGAGCTTGTCCTTGACGAGGTCCTTGGTGAGGGTGGTGAACATCATGCTCATGTCGCCAGACCGTCCCTGGAGGCTGATGTCCTTGGTCTTGGCGAACGCTCCGAGGCTCCACTTCACGTCCCACCACAGCGTCTGCTGGAAGTTGGCGAAGGCGTTGAACTTCCAACCGCTGCCGCGCGCGGCGAGCACGCCGGAACGCGTGTCGACATAGCCTGCCTGGAGGTTGGTCATGAAGCGTGTCTTGGTCGTCGGCGACCAGTTGGCGAAGATGTTGAGCATGGTCACGCGCTCCTTGACGATGTTGCCGTAGGTCTGGTTGAGCACCGACCCGTCCATGAAGCTGTACTGGTATATCTGGTTGTTGCAGAACGACTGGCTGAGCGTGGCGTTGAGCATGAACTTGGCAGTGAAGTGGTTGAAGACGAGGTTGAGGTTGTTGGACTTCTCAACGTCGAGGTCGGGGTTGCCGTAGGTGAGCGTGGTCGGGTTGGAGCTGTCGCGGTACGGGTTGAGGTACGAGATGCCGGGGCGCACGATGCGCATCGAGTATGACAGCCCGATGTTCGTCGTCGGGGTGAATCCCCACGTGAGGCTCGCCGTCGGCACGAAGTTGCCGTAGTTGCGGTGGAAGTCGTCGCCCGCGCCGTGCTCGAACTTCACCCGCTCCCACGTGTGCTCGTATCGCGCGCCGAGCCGCGTCGAGAACTTGCCGAGCGTCCCGCTGTACTCGGCGTATCCGGCGAGTATGTCCACGTCGTTGGTATACTCCGAGCTGTTCTGCGCGTTGTACGCTTCTTCGCCGCCCGTGATGTCGTAGTAGCGGGAGTCGCTGTGGTTGGTGCGGGCGGTGAACTTGGCTCCTGCCGACAGCTTGTGGTTGTCGCTGCCGAGCGGCGTGACGTAGTCGACCTGCCCGATGTGCTCGGTGCCGCGTGCGTGTACGTCGCTGTACTGGTCGGCGAGGCTCACCGGCATCTGGAACGTCCCCATGCCGGCAACGTCCAGCGAGTCGTAGACGGTGCGCGTGGAGTTGTGCGTCGGCGTGTTGTCGAACATATACGTGAAGACGATGTTGCTCGTCTTGGCGGCGTTGAGGAACCGCTGGTAGTCTACGCTCGCGTCGATGGAGAAGTTGCGCTGCCTCATGTCGAAGAGGTTGGAATAGCCGAACCGCGCAGAGTTGCCGTAGCCGTACATGTCGAACGTGGTCACGGGGTGTCCGCCGTTCTTCAGCTGGAAGCGGTTTGCGCCTATGGTGGCGTCGATCTGGTTCATGGAGTCAATCTCGTAGCCGAGGCTCACGTTTGCCATGGCGAACGGCACGCGCGACTGTCCGTCCTGGTGGTAGTGCATGGTGTATGCCGACGCGTCGGTGCCAGTAGCCGTACGGTCCATGTCTACCGAAGTCGTCATGGGGAACGAGTAGGTGAAAAACGCGTTCGCGCTGTACGTCAGCCGTCCCTGCTGTCCGCTGACGAACGCGCCCGCCTGCCAGCCGCGGTTGAGCACTCCGGCACGCAGCGAGCCGTTGTATCCGTTCATCGACTGCTTGCCGCCGCCCGGAGCGTCGGCCATGACGATGTTGAGTATTCCGCCCGTACCCTCCGCGTCGTACTTCGCGCCGGGGTTGGTCTCCACCTCTATGGACTTCACCGCCGATGCGGGCATCGACTTGAATATCTGCGACGGATTGGAGGAGAACATTATCGACGGCTTGCCGTTGACATACACCTTGAACGAGCTTGAGCCCTTCACCTGTATGTTGTCCTGCCCGTCGACTGTAACCATCGGTACCTTGCGGAGCATGTCGAGCACGGTCTGCGACTTGGAGTCCACGTCGCTCTGTACGTCGTACGTGGTCTTGTCGGTAGTCATGGTGACGAGCGGCTTCTGCGCCACGACCTCTACGCCCTGCAACTGCGTGGCATCGTCGACGACGTAGAGCGTGCCGAGGTCTACGGTCTTCTGCCCCGAGAGGCTCACCGTGCGGCGTATAGCCCTACGACCTACGCTGCTCATGACGACAGTGTACCGTCCGCGCCCGCTGACGGTCTGGCTTATGCGTCCGTCAGCATCGGTGACCGACATCGCCGCCGCGTCGCCGTCGGTCTTCGTCCCCTTGTACACCCTTACCGTGGCGTAAGGCTCTCCCTGATGCGTCAGCGAGTCGATGAGCACACCCTTGATAATGGTTGACTGCGCACCGGCGTTAAGGCAGAAACCTGTCAGCAGCAATGCGATAAAGTGTAATTTAAGTTTCATCTCAGAGTCGTATAGTGGTTATTGGTTAATCTCTGTGTATAGCACCTGCACCATGGTCTGACCTACGGCCTTCAGCGTGTTCTTGTCGATGTGCTCCATGGTGTCGGAAGTGGTGTGCCACGTGGGACCGAACGAGCTACCTGGCAGGTCGCGGTAGAACGGTATGATGTCTATGGTCGGTATGCCTGCCTTGTTGAGCGGTATGTGGTCGTCTGTCACTCCGCCACCCGAAGCCGTTGGGAAGTATGCAGAATATCCGGCGGCAGAGGCGGCGTTCCACACCTTCGTCACGATGTCGCCGGCGTATTGCTGCGACATCACTTCCTGGTAGAACTGCGCTCCCTCGCCGCCTACCATGTCGAG
The DNA here is from genome assembly GCA_964523825.1 of uncultured Prevotella sp. Taxonomy (GTDB): domain Bacteria; phylum Bacteroidota; class Bacteroidia; order Bacteroidales; family Bacteroidaceae; genus Prevotella. The sequence goes on from CAZGAT010000005.1 coordinate 6,969, forward strand.
CAGTATACCGTAACGCCACTCGCCGCCTTCGGGCTTGTGGGAGGCGAAGTACTGCGCGCCGAGCGCCCAGCTGTCCTCGTAGTTGTCGTTGCCGTAGTCCTCGGCATCGAAACATACGAAGTCCACACCGAGTTCCTTGCTTAGCTTCTTGTCGGTTGTTATGGCGCGTGCAAGCTCGAGCATCACCGCCACGCCGCTCGCGCCGTCGTTGGCAGCCATGACCGGCTCGTGATGTTTGGTAGAATCGGGGTCGTTGTCAGCCCACGGACGGCTGTCCCAATGGGCGCAGACGAGAATGCGCGTCGTAGCGCCGGGATTGTAGCGCGCCATGATGTTGCGCGAGTGCAGCACCGTGCCGTCAAACGCCTTCAAATCGGCATCCTGCGTAATCACCTTCAGCCCGTACGACTTGAACTTCGAGACTATCCACTCGCCACACTTGTCGTGGGCGGTGGAATTCATCGTGCGCGCGCCGAAAGCGCATTGCGCCGCAGTAAAGCTGTATGCCGAATCGGCGTTGAACTCCGGACCGACGGGAGCGGTTTCCACCGTGTCCGCGCCGCTGGCGATAGAGTCGGCAGCCTTGTTGTCCTTGTATAGCTTTCCGCCGTAAACCGCAGCAGCGACAATGATGATTGCGCCACCGGTAATAATCTTCATCTTCCTTGTCATTCGTTTACTTTTATCCAATGATTCGCCCGTTTCACCAAAGTGATTGTTTTATTCATCCGCATGAATTTCAAGAATCATCAGCATGAAACTCAAATTTCATCAGCGTGAATTTCTTGCCGCCTGCACCTGCGCCATGACGCGCAGCCAGTTGCCACCCCATATCTTGGCAATGTCCCGCTCGCTGTACTTGCGGCGCAGAAGGTGGAGCGTGAAGTTTATCATCTCGCTCGCGTCAGCCATTCCGCGCACGGTGCCGTCGCCGTCGAAGTCGGTGCCAACACCGACGTGGTCGATGCCCATAACATCTATGGCGTGCTCAAGGTGTGCGATAGCGTCCATGACCGTAGCCTCGCCGTCCTTCTTCAGGAATCCGTGGAACAGTGTGATATGTGCGACACCTTCCTTGGCAGCAAGGGCGCGCATCTGGTCGTCGGTCAGGTTGCGCGGCACGTCACACAGGGCGCGCGAGTTGCTGTGGCTGCACACTATCGGCTGCGTGCTTATGTCGAGAGCGTCGTAAAAGCTCTTTTCACCACCGTGGCTCAGGTCAACCATGATGCCCTGGCGGTTCATCTCGTGTATGACCTTCTCGCCGAACTGGCTCACGCCGCCATGCAGGTTGCTGCCGCGTGCAGAGTCGCAGATGTCGTTGTCGCCGTTGTGGCAAAGCGTGATGTAGACCACGCCACGCTGCGCAAAGTGCTTTACGTTGCCCAGGTCGCCGTTGAGCGCGAGTCCGTTCTCGATACCGAACATGATACTCTTGCGCCCCTTGCGCTTGTCCTCGTACAGGTCGGTCGGCGTGCGGGCTATGCTGATGTACGACGAGTTGTCGCGTACGATGTCCTCAAGCTTGTCGAATATTAGGTCGGCATAAGCGTCGGGGGCGATAGACAGCTCCTCGGTGGTTCCCTTCGAAGTCTTCACGGTCTTCTTCGTGATGTACTTCTCCGCAAGGTCGGGATTGTAACGTGCTATTCCGCCGAGGTCAACCGTCTGCGAGAACCGCTCGCCTATCTTCGGCTGTGGCAGGTAGGCTGCCATGATGACAGCGTCCTGCCGCCCCTCGGTCATCTTGTGGAGGTCGTAGAGAATGCGCGGGTCGCGGTGGCTGAACTCCACGCCTTGCGGGAAGAACATCGGTGTGTCGCAATGGGTGTCGAGCGTAAGTATGCGCTGGTGCAGCTTCTTGGCAATGTAGAAGTTGGCTGCCTGCGTTACAAGCCAGCGGAATATCGGCAGACCGTCGCGTCCCAGCCATTCCGGGTGCCACTGTACGCCCATTATAGGCTTGAACTCCCTGCTCTCAATGGCCTCAATGACATTGTCTGGCGACGTGGCTGTGACACGGAACCGTAGTCCCGGCTTGCGCACAGCCTGGTGGTGAAGCGAGTTGACGGCTATCTTGTCCGACTTATACAATGCGTGAAGTATGCTCCCTTGAACCAGCGAGACCGTATGCGTGGGCATCGAGCGGTCGCAGTCCTGGCTGTGCTTTATCTTCGCGCCAGCCTCATAGATGTCCTGCTCAACCTCACCGTCGAGTGCAGCGGCGAGCGTCTGTATGCCACGGCAAATACCGAGCATTGGTATCTGGCGGTTGTACGCAAGGCGCGTTATGAGCAGTTCGGGCAAGTCGCGCCTGGCGTTTATGCCACCAAGCTTTGCCGACGGCTCTTCACCGCACCACAGCGGATTGAAGTCGGCACCGCCAGTGAGCAACAGTCCGTCAAAGTGTTCAAGTGTGTTTATGATAACGTCGCGGCTCTCAACTGGAGGAATAAGGTAAGGAGTACCCCCTGCCGCCACGACCTGGCTGTAATACTTTTCTACGAGGGAGGCATTACCGTCGCTGAAGTTTGTCGTAATGCCGATTACTGGTTGGTGCTTGCCCTCGGGAAATGATGAATAAAATTCCGACAGATGGTCGGCTAAGCTGAAATTCATTGCTTGTGTATATCCTGATTAATTGGAAATACCGGACGGGACAATCATTCCTCGTCTACGTCGATAGGTATTTCCCGCTTTATACTTTGCTCCAATGAAATGAGTGTCTCCGTGCTCACGACACCCGGAATACCCTGCAATTGATTGTTGAGAAGATCCATGAGTTGCTCGTTGTCCTTGGCGTATACCTTTATAAGCATGGTGTACGGGCCAGTCGTGTAATGGCATTCGACCACTTCGGGTATCAGCGCAAGATGCTCGACCACCTTCTTGTACATCGAGCCGCGCTCAAGGTTTATACCTATATACGTACAGGTGGTGTAGCCGAGAGACTTCGGATTCACGTCAAAGCTGCTTCCCGTTATCACTCCATTATCCATAAGGTGTTGTACACGCTGGTGAATGGCCGCGCGGCTCACCCCACATTCGGCAGCTACGTCCTTGAACGGAATGCGCGCGCTGCGTATGAGTATTGCCAGAATCTTCTTGTCTAATTTGTCTATCTTATCCATATTTGTCGTCCTTGTGGTTGATTGGTATTCCAAAAGCTTGCATTTTGCAAGCAAAAGTAGGCAAATTTCATTTAACCCGCAACTAAATGATACAAAAAATGCGCCATAAGGCGCATTTTGATTGTTGTTCCGACTGTGGGAGTTATACCATTATATAATGGCAACCATCATCTTCCCATGCAGAAGTTACTTGTTTTCGGGCTTTGGCTCCGCCTTTTCTATTCCCTTCAACTCCATTGTGAAGACAAGTGCTGAATATGGCTTTATCGCACTACCCGCTCCCTGCTCGCCATAAGCGAGGTTGTACGGAATGAACAACTGCCACTTGGAACCTACCGGCATCAGCGTAAGTGCTTCCTGCCAGCCCTTTATCAGGCTGTTGGGAACGAAAGTGTCGAACTCCGCGCCACCATGACGGCTCGTAGCGTCGAACACCTTGCCATCGATAGTCGTACCCTCATAGACGACCTGCACCTTGTCGTCAGCCTTTGGAACTGCGCCCTTGCCTTTGACGAGGACCTTGTACTGCAACCCCGAAGGCAGAGTCACTACGCCTTTCTTCTTGGCGTTCTGTGCGAGGAACTCCTCACCAGCGCTTTTGCTGGCACTGTCAGCACGATTCTTGTAAGCCTCACGCTGCGCCTGAAACAGTTGCTCTGCCACTGGCACGGTATAATATGTAGTATCGCCCTGCATTGCGTCTACGAATCCAGCGAACACCTTGTCCTCGTTGAGCGAGTCTGTTCCTATGGTAAACTCACGCTGCAAGTTAGGCAACATACGCCCTGTTACCATTTCGGCTATCTGCTCACCGGCATGAAATGCCTTCGCCTTCGGGTCGTTGCGCTGTGCTACGGCAGAACGAAAGCCCTCTATAACTGTAGGCATGTCAGCCTCGGAAACACCGAACTGCTGTTGGAGGAACGGAGTAAGTCCGTTGGTGAGCGCGACACCAGCTATATAGCTAAGCGTGTCGTTAGCTGTCGCAAGTACGGTCTTGCCATTGTTGTTTGACTTGCCTTGCGCCGATACGGTGTTAAAAGAAGCACCCGCCAGCATTATGGCGAGTGCGATCAATATTGTCTTCTTCATTTGTCGATGTGCTTATTTTGTCTTTGGAGCTGCGGCAACTGGAGCACCCTGGGCTTGCGCCTTCACAACCTTATGAAGCGTGACGGTGAAGTGAAGTGCCGAGAACGGCTTGATAGCGTTGCCTGCGCCTTCTGCGCCATAACCCTGCTCATAAGGAATGTAGATTTCCCATGTTGCGCCTTCCGGCATCTGTGTCAGAGCCTTCGAGAATCCAGGAACAGAACTTGCGAGAGGCATTGTCGCACCCTGCTGCTTGTCAACGGTCTTGCCGGCAATGTCCTTAAGCTCGTAGTCTATGTTGACGTTGTCGCTCATGGTCGGCTTGTCGCCGGTACCAGCCTTAACTTCCTTTGCGTATATGCCGTTGCCGACAGACTTGATGCCCGGCTGCTTGGCAATCTTTGCCATAAATGCCTGGCTTTCCTTCTTTGCAGGTCCATACACCTTCTCTGCGTAACGAGCCTGAATCTTTGGTACGTCGGTCTGGAGTACGCGCTGTGCCTGCTCAAGGGTCATGCCACCCTTCTTGTGCTTTGCAGCCGCAATGATACCTTCCATGAACTTCTCAGTAGAAAGCGACTTCGTAGAGTCACCTGCAAAGAGCTGCTGGTTTACATTCTGCTTGAGGAACATACTTGCCTGCATACCCATCATGAGACCCTTGTTGTAGGCATCCTTCTTCTTGTTGCCAGACTCCTTGATGCCAGTCTTCATACCCTTGAGGAACTGGTCGATATTGGTAGAGTCAACTCCCATTTGCGCAAGAGCCATCTGAATCTGCTGTCCCTGCGTCAGTCCGAGTGCATAAGCCACGGAATCCTCATCGGCAGTACCCTTGCTTGATTTCCCTTCCTTGTTGCCACAAGCTGTGAAAGCGGCGACAACGATAGCCATAACGGCTACGAGTGTCAATTTCTTCATTGTTCTTTATGATATTTTATTGTTACTTTTCCGTTTGTTACTTTACCTTGTGCAATTCGACATCGAAGATGAGCGCCGCATACGGTGGAATGGACTGACCTGCTCCACGCTCGCCATAAGCGAGGTTGTAAGGTATGAAGAAGCGGTACTTGGCTCCTTCCTGCATGAGCTGCAAGCCCTCTGTCCAGCCAGCTATCACCTGGTTCAACGAGAACGACGCGTGTTCGCCACGGCGATAACTGCTATCGAAGACCTTTCCGTCTATAAGCGTTCCCTCATAGTCGCATTCCACTACGTCGGTAGCTGTAGGCTTCTTGCCGTTGCCCTCGCGCAACACCTGGTACTGCAATCCGGAAGGCAATGTAACCACGCCTTCCTTCTTCGCGTTTTCCTCGAGGAACTTCTTTCCCTCTGCCTTTGCCGCGTCAGCCTGCTTCTTCTCCTGCTCCTGGAAGAAAGTAGTGACTATCTGCTGTGCTTCCTCGTCGCCGATGGCTGGTTCCTTGCCTGCCAATATATCCTTTATCGACTGCGCGAAATCGTCAGCGTTGATGTCGGTTGCACCCAGTTGGGCGAGCTGTCGGCCAATACCAAGACCGAGAGAATAACTTAATTTGTCCATGAAATGAATGAATTGTAATGTGTACTTTCTGAAAGTTGTATATAATTAAGGTGCAAAGGTAGTTATTTTCTAATAACAAAACATTGTGTATCAAATAATTTTCATTAAATTTGCAAATGCGAAGACTATTTTGCGTTGTAACAAACTGAAAGCTATGAAGAAGATTGTTTTCCTGACTGGAGCCGGCATGTCGGTAGAAAGTGGTTTCAAGACATTCCGTGGCAATGACGGACTGTGGGAGGATTATCCCGTGGAGAAAATCGCAAGTCACGAGGGCTGGGAACAAGACCCGGCACTTGTCACCAATTTCTACAACAAGATGCGCCGCAAGCTCTACGACGCACAACCAAATGAAGGACACAAGCTTATAAAGTCGCTGGAAGACGACTACGACGTTACGGTCATAACGCAGAACGTTGACAACCTGCACGAAAAGGCCGGGTCGAAAAACGTCATCCACCTCCATGGGGAATTGACAAAGGTCTGCTCAAGTCGCGAACCTTATAATCCAGAGTACATACAGGAACTCGGTCCTGAAAACTCGCAGGTTGAACCTGGGACAAAGGCTGCCGACGGCTCGCTACTACGCCCGTTCATAGTGTTCTTCGGCGAGAGTGTTCCGATGCTCGAACCTGCCGCCAAGGCAACCGAACAAGCCGACATCTTCGTCGTCATAGGCACTTCGCTCAACGTTTACCCGGCAGCAGGGCTTATATACTACACCAAACCAGACACGCCAATCTACCTCATAGACCCAAATGCCGTAAACGGAGGGGAACTGCGTCACATAACGTATATCCACAAGGGAGCAAGCGAAGGCATGAAGGAGCTTATCGGACTGCTTAAAAATGACAAGTAAGAAATACACCGGATTCAATATGGCTACGCATCCTCTTTGGTCGGACGAATATTGGCTTCTGCTTCTAAAACTCTACAAGCAAAAGCCGGAAGGCATGAAGCGTATGTACTCCAAACCGCTTGTCGGGCTAAGCCTCGAACTCCACATTCCGCCACAATACCTCTACCGGCAGATGTTCCGCATAAGGCAGAGCGACACCCCGGTACTCAAGTTGCTTTGGGACACATATTCCAACAATCCGCGCAAGCTGAACCGTGACGTTGCCAGACTGAAGAAGATGAAAGGATTTGGAAAGGCGGAACAATTCTACGACGGAGTAAGGGAGGTAGAGACTTTCGAACGCGACTTCAGGCTCATTCCCGGACAGAAAGAGCTGAAGCCCGTCATGCTCATTATGATTCTCGACCTTTATTTCCGGCTTACTCCAAACACCATGGTTGCCGAGACGCCAGAAGTACGCCAGCTTGCAAGACTAATGAATATAAAGCCGGAAACGGTCGCAGAGGTTATGGACGTATTCCAATTCTGCGACCCATATCTAAACCGCGACGACATAATGATAAACCCACTTCTGGCTCCATGCCAGGAGGTTTGGAACCGCTATGGCAACGACAATCCCGAAGACCTGTCTGCCCTTGCAGCACAACTACGGGATTATTTTGCCTGAATCAGGGACTACTTTACTTAAGGCTGCGCGTTCTTCACGACCACGGCAATAGTCTTCAACTTGAAATAGTCGAAACTGACGAACATATAACCATGATACGGATTTGACGTTCCCCAACTGTTCTTCATGATGAAGTAACGCCGTCCGCCGGCATCGTGGGCAATTCCCATAATCTCCATACAATGGTCGTCGGTAGTCAGGCGATTTTCAAAGTCACGCTGCCTGCGCTCCTGAACATTGCCTGACAACGGAGCGCCAAGCCTGGCTATACCACGTGCAAACGAAAAACCGTCCTCGCTAACATCGCCTTCCCAACAAACCGGGTGTCCGTTCTGCAAACTACTAACCGTCATCGATAGAAGACTGTCGACAGGAACATTCATGTATGAATCATGGTAGTGGTTGTCAGCCACTTCAACCGCAAATCCCTGACCAAAGGGATGGTGTGTGAAACTGGTATACGCCGCATACTCGCCTTCCCGGCATACGCTGTGGGCAAACTCCTGCGGAGTATACACCGCCCCAAGCATATAGACACGTGGCGCGTCGGTGTGTATGGCGTTGTCGAGGAGCTGGCTTAAACGGAAGTCCATCTGACCGTATGTGAGGCTGCCACGTACTATCTGGCGCGCCTTGCGCAGGGTTACGTTGTAGTCGGCATCAGGCTCCGCGTGAAAGGCATCATACTGCGTAAGACCATAAGTGCCTATCAGCCGCAGGGCGGTAGTCATCATTCCACGCATCGTAATCGAGCCACGACGGGTGAAGAACGCCTCGCCAGCCTGCTCCTCTATGAACTTGCGTGCAACGAAGTCCGGACTAAGGTTCACGGAGTCGCCCTGCATAAGGTGCTCGGTCTCTATCGTCGCAAGCATGGCGTAATCCCAGCACAGTCCCGAACGCCCTTGGTCTTTCACCGGCGTGGTCTTAAGCCTTATGTCTATTGTCATCTTGTCGCTGGCTGCCGTGTTGTCGGCAGTTTTCTCACCACAACCTGCAAATGATAACCCAAGTATTATGATGCCAATAATCCGTTTCATACGGCAAAGGTAATCATAAATCTGATTTTCGGATTACCAACCACAGATTTAATTGACTGGCAGATACTGCAAGACACCTTTCGGACTATCCTCAAACTGGTGGGCAAACAGTGGCTTTTCGAGTTACATGGTCAACTATATATAAGTTACCTGGTCAACTCTATATGAGTTACCTGGTTAACTCTATATGAGATACCCGGGTAACTCTAATACAGAAACCCGGGTATCTCTAATACAGTTAGTGGGGTAACTCAAAATCAGTTGATATACCAACCCGATTGCACGACCTTTCGCGCCTTACGTCGCGCAAGGCAGGCTGCACCTCAACAATAAAAATAAAACTTCGTTTCATTTTGTATTGTCTTCGGTTTGCACTACCTTTGCAGCCATTATGAAAGCGAAACTCTCTGATTTTGAGATAATGGCACCCGTCGGTTCGCGCGAATCGCTTGCAGCCGCAATACAGGCAGGAGCAGACTCAATATACTTCGGCGTTGGGAAACTGAATATGCGTTCCCATTCAGCCAACCACTTTGATATAACGGACTTGCGCGACATCGCAGCCACCTGCGACAAGCATGGCATAAAGACATACTTGACCGTCAATACTGTCATATACGACGACGACCTCGACACCATGCGCGAGATACTCGACGCTGCACGCGAGGCGGGCATATCTGCGATTATCGCTTCCGACGTGGCTGTAATGAGCTACTGCAACGAGATCGGACTCGAAGTCCACCTGTCTACACAGCTCAACATCTCCAACATTGAGGCTCTGAAGTTCTACAGCCGCTTTGCCGACGTGAGCGTACTGGCACGCGAGCTGAACATGAACCAGGTAAAGAAGATTCATGAGGAAATCATCAACCAGGACGTACGCGGTCCAAAAGGCGGATTGCTACGTATAGAGATGTTCTGCCATGGTGCATTGTGCATGGCAATATCAGGCAAGTGCTACATGAGCCTACACGCTGCCAACCGCTCCGCCAACCGTGGCGAATGCGTACAGATATGCCGGCGCTCATATACCGTAACCGACAATGAGACCGGCAACCAGCTGGAGATAGACAACAAGTACGTGATGAGTCCCAAGGACTTGAAGACAATAAGGTTCATCGACCGCATGATGGACGCAGGAGTACGCGTGTTCAAGATTGAGGGACGCGCCCGCGGACCCGAATACGTCTACACCGTAGTCAGGTGCTACAAGGAAGCCATAGAGAGCGTGCTCGACGGCACGTTCACCGAGGAAAAGAAAGACGAGTGGGACAAGCGTCTCGCCACCGTATTCAACCGTGGATTCTGGGACGGCTACTATCAAGGGCAGACCATGGGCGAATGGAACAAGCACTACGGTTCGATGGCTACGGAGAAGAAGGTACTCATAGGAAAGGTGACAAAATACTTCAGCCGCCTCAACGTAGCCGAGATAGCCGTCGAAGCCACTGACTTCAAACTGGGCGACAAGTTGCTGATAACAGGACCAACGACAGGTGTGATGTATATCGACGCTACGGAGATACATGACGACAACGGCAAGATAGAGCACGCACGGCAGGGATTGCGCGTGTCCGTGCCAGTCAGCGGAAAGGTAAGACCGCACGACAAGGTCTTCAAGATAGTAAAACACTCAACATTTTAAGATACTATTTAAGATACTATGACGATAAACGAAGCACAAGACGAGGTAATAGCCGAATTTGAGGACTTTACCGACTGGATGGACAAATACCAGATGCTCATAGACCTCGGCAACGAGCTTGACGAGCTTAACCAGAAATACAAGAACGACTCCAACCTCATAGACGGTTGCCAGAGCCGCGTATGGCTGCAATGCGACTATGTCGACGGAAAGCTCATATTCACCGCCGACAGCGACGCGCTGATAACCAAAGGCATCATCGCACTGCTTATACAGGTGCTCAGCGGACATACTCCGCAGGAAATCCTCGATGCCGACCTATACTTCATCGACCGCATAGGACTGCGCCAGCACCTTTCGCCGACACGCTCCAACGGACTGCTCTCCATGGTGAAGCAGATAAAGAACTACGCCATAGCCTACAAGGCAAAGGAAGAAGCAGAAGGAAAGTAAATGCACAAGCTGCGCACCATAGAGATGAACCGGCTGACGGTCGGAGAGTTCAAGGAATCGGAAAAGACTCCACTCGTGGTCGTCCTCGACAATGTACGCTCGCTGTACAATGTAGGCAGCGTGTTCCGCACGTGCGACGCCTTCCGCATAGAGAAAGTATGCCTGTGCGGGATAACCGCCACTCCGCCCAATGCCGAGATACACAAGACTGCCCTCGGCGGAGAGGACAGTGTGGAGTGGGAGTATTTCGCCGATACAGCCGACTGCGTACGCGAGTTGCACGCCCATGGCTATTACGTCTGGAGCATAGAGCAGGTGGAGCACAGCGTCAAGTTGCAGCACCTCGACGACAACATTCCTCCTGCCGGCACAAGGCAAGCCGTGGTATTCGGCAATGAGGTAAAGGGCGTACGCCAGGACGTTGTTGATATGGGCGACGGCTGCCTGGAGATACCGCAGTTCGGCACCAAGCACTCTATGAACGTCAGCGTCACGGCAGGAATCATAATCTGGGAATTTGCCAAAAGGCTGATACCCACTATTGGCAACAAGGGCTGATCACCCTGCTGCCTTCTAAACCATTCAGAAAACACAATCTACGCCCTACCGGCAACATACAAGAATGTTAAAAAGTAGGAAACATTCGGACAAACCACCTCTCGCCATTGCGATATTGGCAACCAACTTCAACTTTGCTCCCAAATACGCGATTCTTGGCGAAGTTTATACCTATCTCATTATCAATTAGTTGTATTTTCTTTACATAGAGAGTACATTCATAACATTCTAACGAATGTATTCGTTACACCCTAAGGAATACATTCCTTACCACCTAACGAATACAGTTCTTAGCACCTAAGGAATGTATTTCTTACAACCTAACGAATGTATTCCTTAGCATCTAACGGCTATAGTTCTTGGATTTCAAGCCATATTTTCGTCATAATCCAACGATTTTTACTCCTATTTCGCCAAAAACGAAGTGTTAAATTCCGTGATATTAATTTTACTGGCAAATCCAACATACCAAACCACCTACAATACCAACACCTTTTATCATAATCTCCGAGCAGCATTATACTAATATATCATTATGCTGTTCGCGCAAACAGCGACATCTCTGAAAAAATATCAATAAAAAAGTTTGGACTTTAGGAAATGTTGTTTAACTTTGCAAAAGAACTGTTAGCATTTGTATGCAAATACAGCTCAAGACATCGATGGACAATCTTAAGATTTTGGTAACTTTGTGCCAAAAGCTCTAAGACTATTGCATTTTGCCGTATTCTATTTCCTTGTCAATGAAATCATAGACGTAGCCTGGAGCCTGGAAATAGAGACCAGAGCGTGGATCGGACAGCTTCTCATACGTTTCAGAATTATAGACTGTATCCAAAGCGTCGGTCATTGACATATTTCTCCTATCTATCAGCAAGACTGCCAGGTCGCGGGTCATGCCCTCTAACATATAATCGAAGTCCGTCATAATTTCTTCAAGTATGTTATAGCTTTTTCTGTGCCAAAGAAGTATTGAATGGTGATACCCTTCATGTACTTCAAATTTTCAAGAAAGGTCTCTAATGATAATTATTTTACTTCCAGCGTGCCATCTTCAAGCAACTTGTCGTTCCATGCCGTTTACCAAACTCACTGATAGCTGCTATCATGTATCTATTTTGTCACCGACATTTATTTTATCCATATCACCTCCTTTTTGTGGCAAAAATAGTTCAAGAAAGTGGCATATCAAAAAAAGCATAAATCCGTTCTTATTCGGTTGAAATGGAACAAACTAACCCAGATACTCGCTGAAATCGGTAAGGCGCATATCGCCCTTGCGCTCAAACGTATCGTGAAAAGCAAATGCAGCACGCATGGAATGCGGAGTGTGCCCTTTCTCTGCTATCTTCAGATAGTCACGCAACAGCGGGCGGTAGTCCGGGTGGGCGCAGTGCTCGATTATCTCATGCGCGCGGTGCATAGGTCCCTTGCCACGCAGGTCGGCTATTCCCTGTTCGGTGATTATCACGTCAACATCATGCTCCGTAGAGTCTATATGAGAGCAGAAAGGAACTATTGCCGAAATCTTGCCGTCCTTGGCAGTCGATGGCGTGGTGAATATTGATATGTATCCGTTGCGCTCGTAGTCGCACGAGCCTCCGATGCCGTTCATAAGCTTAGAACCACAGATATGGCTTGAGTTCTCGTTGCCGTAGATGTCGCACTCTATCGCCGTGTTGATTGCTATGCAACCGAGACGGCGTATCACCTCTGGCGAGTTGGCTATCTCGCTTTGGCGGATTACAAGATGCTTGGAGAAGAAATCAATATTCGAATATACGTGTTGCAATACTTCGTTGGTGACGGTCATAGACGTTGCCGAGGCATTGCTTATGATGCCCTTTTCTATAAGGTCTATGGCAGCATCTTGCACCACCTCTGAATATACTTGGAAACTCGGAATGTTAGGGTTCTGTCCCATTGCCTTAAGCACCGCATTACCAGTAGCCCCTACCCCACTCTGAATGGGAAGGAACTGTGGCGGTATGCGTCCGGCCTTCATGTCGGCAGCAAGAAACTCTGCCACAAAATTGCCCATGCGCTCGGTTGTGGGAGTCAGGTCCTTGAAAGTGCGCGCCTCCTCAGGTATGTTGCATTCTACTACGCCTACTATCTTGTGTGGATCAATGGATATATAGTCAGGTCCCACCTTGTCGTAGACATTTATTATAGGTATAGGCTCACGACCAAAACCACATTCCCCTGGCTCGTAGCAGTCGTGCAGCATACGCGAGCGCGGGCTGTGGAAATGGTTAAGTTCTATGATGACACGCTTGGCAAGCCGTGCGGCAGTAGCGACAATGCCACCAGACGAAGTAAGCGTGAGACGGCATTCTGTGTCACTCTCATCAATGTCGGAAGCCTCAACGATGAGCCAGTCCATATCGCCATAGAACCCATGGCGCATACGTTCTGCCATGTGCCCGAGGTGCATGTCCTCATATTCTATCTCCTCAAGGTTGACATGCGTGCGGAAGTCCTTATTGGTAGAAAACGGTGCGCGAAACTTTATGGCTTGTGCCACAGCCATGTCGCCCTCTATGCTCTGACAACTCGACGCGCCAGAGAATATTCCAACCTTGAACGGACGCCCGGCTTCATGCTCCCTCACCGCACGCTTAGACAATTCCCTGAACACTGCCTTAGGGTCGCCATTGGGTGTAAAGCCTCCAATGGCTATGTTGTCGTCGTCATTGATAAGTTCGGCAGCCTCAACAGCCGTCAGCCTTCTATATGCCATAACAAATGTATATAAATTCGCTTGTAAATTCTAAAAATAATGCTTTTATGCAATTTATGCAATGCAAAGTTATGAAATATTCACGAATTAAGCATATATAAGCTCAAATATTTTATATTAATACAACTAAATGGATAATTATACTTAATATATTAGCTATAATACTGACCGTATCTGATTAATGTTTTTTAACTTCACGGACTTGTAATCAATGTCGCTTCATAGTGGCGAAATAACGTCGTCGGACATCGGCGAGTAAAAAAATATAATAACCAAGAACTTCCTACTTTATCATCATGCCCCGGGACAGGCGCATGGTGATGAAGTAGAAAACTACGCCGGTAACGAGTCCGGCAATAGCGTCGATAAGGTAGTGTGCCTGTATGTACACCGTGGCACAACAAAGGAATACATAGAACGGCAGATATATGAAGAACAACTTGCGGCTGCGGCTGTGCCATGCAAGTAGCATACATATAGTGCTTATACCGACATGACTACTCGGGAACGCAGCCGTAGGACGTTCGCCAGCAGCCTTTGCACTCTCTACAAACTGATAGAACACTCCGTCGGTGTATCCTGGCGACGGAAGCGACTGCTGATGGTTGAGGAAATAGTCGTGAACATTTGGGAATACGCCCTCGGCAGCCGACTTGATACCAATGGCATGGTAGTAGAATGTAGGACCTACGACCGGCAAGAATATGTATATTACATAATAGGTGAAGAATGAGGCGAGGATAACGAACGACGCACGTTCGAACTCACGATACCTGACAGCATAGTAGAACAGTGCAGTGAAACCTATCATGAAGTAGTAAGAGCCATATCCCATATCAAACAACTCGCTCACTACGTTGCTCGGCAATGCCTGAGAGAACAACAACGCAGGCTGGCAACCGAACAGCGACTGCTCCCACGACGCAAATATATGGTCGAGATTTGGAAACAGGCGGTTGAAATCATACGTATCTGGATACCACAATCCGAGCATTGCCAACTGTACGAACAGCCTTACGCCACGTGTCAGACGGCATGGAACCATACGGTAGACAGCCCATAACGCCAAAGTGATAGCCAGAAAGCGCACACGTCCCATAAGCATTTCAACAGGATTCTCAAGCCGTGTATACAGGAAGAATATAAGCAACGTGGTAAGAACCGCATAACCGATAATTACTTTCTCAAGCGTCATAAGCCCTTTCAACGGCTTTCTCTCTATTACGAAAAGGCTCTTTAGCCCTTCCCTAGTCAGCAAACTTGTCCTGTCTTTCATATTTGGATATGTCTTATATAATGTTGGGGGATAAATCAAATTCCCGATTCATAATAGTCAATCGCGCAGCAATCAACTTTTCATTCCTAACTTTCAATTATTAATCGCCTTACAGCCAGCCATTATCCTTGTACCATCTGACCGCCTCCGCAACCCCACGGCGCAAGTCCCATTGTGGCTTAAAGCCGAGTTCACGTTCTGCAAGACTTATATCGCAACGCCAATTGCGCTGTTTGAGAATGTTGTACTTGTCGTTGTTGAGGACTATCATCTTGCCTGTAATGTGTCCGATAACATCACCTACAAACGTTATTATGCGTAACAGCCAGCATGGAGCAGTTATACGTATCCACCAGGGATTGCCAAGAGCCTTACGAACCAAGTCGCTGAAAGTACTGCTTTGATATACCTGTCCGTCGCTAAGGAAATAGGCATGACCTATTACTCCATGGTCCAATGCCTCGAATACCGCCTGTACTACATCTTCGACATATACAAACGTTATATCCTGGCGTTTGTATCCCACGGCAAAATCAGAATGAGCCTTTATACTCTTCATCATCACGTAGTAGTCCTTCTCGCGTGGTCCATATACACCCGTAGGACGAAGAATTACATAAGGGAACGGAGTTGGAACCGATTGTAGAAAATTCTCCGCTGCCAGTTTGCTTTTGCCATACGCCGTGTTTGGCTTTGGAGTATCTGTAGGTTCTATCTCCGCGTAAGGCTGGCTTTCGCGTATAGCACCGAAAACACTAAGCGACGACATATATACAAACCGCTCCAGTGGCATCTGCAAGGCTACAAGCGCATTGACAAGGTTCCTTGTACCCTCAGTGTTCACCTTGAAGAAATCTTCCTTATGCAAGGCTTTGGTAATGCCTGCGGCATGGACCACGTAATCAAAAGAATGACCGGCAAGCTGCGACTTCAACTGTTCCTCACTTGAAAAGTCAAGTTCTATGAAGTGAATACGGCTGTCGGAAAGATACCGTCTGGACGAAGTATGCCTGACGGCTGCCCACGTTTCAAATCCACGGTGCAACGCTTCTTCGACAATAAACGAACCGATGAAGCCGGAAGCTCCAGTGATTAATAATCTTTTCATCAAAATTTTATCGGGTTTGCTTGCAAAGGTACAAACTTTTTTGTTACTTTGCCACAAACAAGTAAAAACTTAACCTAATCTCCGTGAAGCCCCGCGGAAATAAACATATAAACATTATTACTATGGGGAAAGGAAAGAACAGCGGTCAAAGACTGACCAAAAAACAAATGGGAGAGAAACTTGTCGGCTTCTTCCAGTCACAACCAGGCGAAACATTCAGCTACAAGCAGATATTCAAAGCACTAAAACTAACCACTCATCCGCAAAAGATGCTTGCCATAGACACCATGGACGAAATGGCGTGGGACGACTTCTTGGCAAAGGTAGGCGACAATGCCTACCGGTTGAATACCAAGGGACAAGTACAGGAAGGAACTTTTATTCGCAAGTCTAATGGCAAAAACACGTTTCAACCTGATGATGGCGGCACGCCAGTATTCGTGTCCGAGCGCAATTCAATGTCCGCACTTAATGGCGACAGAGTGCGCGTGCAGTTCCTGGCACGCCGCCAGAAGCACATCAAGGAGGCTATGGTCATTGAGATTATAAAGCGTAAGAAGGACACGTTTGTAGGGCGTCTGCGTGTTGACAAGGACATAGCGTTCCTCGTAACACAAGAAAACCTGTTCGTACACGACATACTAATACCGAAGAAAAAGCTCAAAGGAGGAAAGACCGACGACCGTGCCGTAGTGAAGATTACGCAATGGCCGGACGCTGACCACAAGAACCTTGTGGGCGAAGTGGTTGACATCCTTGGTCCGGCTGGAGACAACGATGTCGAGATGAACACTATCCTTGCGCAATACGGGCTTCCATACAAATACCCGAAGCGTGTAGAGGACGCTGCCGAGAAGATTACTGGAAAGGTCACACAGGCAGACTTGGACGAGCGAGAGGACTTTCGTGACACATGGACGTGTACTATCGATCCAAAGGACGCAAAGGATTTTGACGACGCATTGAGCATAAAGAAGCTGAAAGACGGGCTGTGGGAAGTCGGAGTACACATTGCCGACGTAAGCCATTACGTAAAGGAAGGCGACATAATCGACCGTGAGGCACAGAAGCGTGCTACGAGCGTATACCTTGTTGACCGCACTATCCCGATGTTGCCAGAACACCTTTGCAACTTCGTATGCTCGCTACGACCTGACGAAGAGAAGCTTTGCTACAGCGCGGTGTTCAACCTTGACGACAACGCGGACATCAAGAAGTTCCGCCTTGTGCACACGGTCATCAAGTCAAACCGCCGGTATGCCTACGAGGAAGTGCAACAACTGCTTGAAGACAACGGCGTTGTCGACGGCACAGGGCAGCCGGCTACAGCTCCGGGAAAGGACGGATACAAGGGTGAATATGCCGAACAACTGATACAGCTCGACCGACTTGCCAAGAAGCTGCGTGCCAAAAGATTCAAGAGTGGAAGCGTAAAGTTCGACACAGAGGAGCTGCATTTCGACATCGACAAGACCGGAAAGCCTATCCGCGCCTACTTCAAGCGGTCGAGAGACGCCAACAAGCTCATCGAGGAATTCATGCTTCTTGCCAACAAGTCAGTAGCTGAAAGTGTGGGCAAGGTGCCAAAGGGCAAGAAGGCAAAGACACTTCCGTATCGCGTCCACGACAATCCAGACCCACAGAAGTTTGAGAACCTGCGCGAGTTCTCTGCCAAATTCGGATACAAGGTGAAGAGTTCGAGCACCAAGGGAGCAACGGCACGCGCGCTGAACACGCTCATGGACGAAGTGCAGGGCAAGCGTGAGGCGAAGCTAATACAGACAATAGCACTCCGCTCGATGATGAAGGCGAAGTACTCGACCCACAATATCGGTCACTTCGGACTGGCGTTCGACTACTATACACATTTCACGTCACCCATACGGCGTTATCCCGACACGATGGTTCACCGCCTTCTGACACGCTATCAGGCTGGAGGACGCTCAGCAAGCAAGGACAAGTACGAGGAACTCTGCGAGCATTGCTCCGACATGGAGCAGATAGCGCAAAACGCAGAACGCGATTCCATCAAATACAAGATGGTGGAATTCATGGGAGACCACATTGGTGAAACGTACGACGCGCACATATCCGGCATTCAGAGCTACGGCATATACGCCGAGATAGACGAGAATCACTGCGAGGGAATGATACCTATGCGCGACTTGGACGATGACTATTACGATTTCGACGAGAAGAACTATTGTCTCGTAGGTCGCCGTCGCCATCACCGTTACCAGCTCGGCGACCCGATAAGGATACAGGTTGCAAAAGCCAATTTGGAAAAGAAACAACTCGATTTCATAATAGCCGACGACGCAAGACAAGGCAGCAAGCATGACGAATCCAATGCCAACGACGGCAAACGGCATGGAAGTCAAGGAAAGGAAAATGATGGAAAACGCAACAAGAAAGGCAGACGCAACAGAAAACATTAAATGCATCGTGCTTGCGTTGATGCTTGTTCTCACTTCAACGGCGGCCGCGCAAGACTACGAAAGGGTCAAAGGATACTACCGGGTGTGGCAGACCACCGACTCGGTACTATCCTATTTTTGGGACGGATATATGGAAATATACGTTCCGAAAGATACATCCTCGCTGTCGGAAGGCAGTTTCTGCGACCGCAAGTTCCTTGGAGAGCGGCGTAGGAAAGCAACTTCCAACAATGGAGACGACATATTCATACAGGTCAATCTGCCCAATCTCGAGGCATTACCACTTGCGAACAGCATCACGGGCGACGAATATTCAACACGAAACAATGGCGACATCTACCTGCTGAAGTACAAGGCTGGCAACATAAGCCACACTGACTCTGCGACTACTATAACCATGGACGAGCTTGCAGGCCGTCCAGACCACAGCCTCGACATGAGCCAATTGAAGATATACGGAATAGTTGCCACGATGACGGACTACGTGGAAAGCGAGACGAGACTTACTACGACGGGCAGCATTCTATCGTTTTCCAAGCACACGGAATACCTGTCCCACTACAAGGGTGAGGACGTAGACGAACGTATTACGGTCACAAGTGAATTCTACGTCACCGCGCGACAGGACATAACGAAGGCTGAATTGAAGAAGATAAAGAAAGCCAAGAACCGGATATGGCAGTTCAATGTTCCGACAGACATTCCTCCATTGCCACACGATATAGCCTCGGCATGGACGAAACTTATAGAATACTAAAATATTAAACAGGTTGTTTTACAAGATAAAACAACCTGTTTTTTATTGTCAAACGACCAGTTTCACATCATTAAAAACACTATTTGTCACCATTCAATATATTCCGCGGGTGGTGGTAAAGTATCTCCTCGCGCAGCGTAGACATGTCTATGTGGGTATAAATCTCGGTAGTCGCAATACTCTCATGCCCCAACATCTCCTGTATCGCACGCAGGTCGGCGCCGCCTTCAAGCAGTGCCGTGGCAAACGAATGGCGCAGGGTATGTGGCGAAATAGTCTTCTTTATCCCGGCATCACGGGCATACTGCTTAACCATTATGAGTATCATAGTGCGCGTAAGGTGGTGTCCGCGGCGGTTCAAGAATACATAATCCTCCTCGCCGGGCTTTATATTATTCATATCATCACGGTCGATGAACCACAGGTTCAACTCCGTTATAGCCTTCTGCGATATTGGAACGAGACGGTGTTTGTCACCCTTGCCAAGCACGTGTATGTACTTCTCCTCGAGGAACAGGTCGGACAGCTTCAAGTTGACAAGCTCGCTGACACGCAGTCCGCACGAGAACAGCACCTCGATTATGGCCTTGTTGCGCTGTCCCTCCCACTTATCAAGGTTTATAGCGTCCTCTATCATGTCCACTTCCTTTGTAGACAGCACTTCAGGCAGGTGCTGACCGATGTTCGGACTGGTAAGAAGCTCCGTAGGGTCTTTGGTAATATAGCCGTCGATGACAAGGTAGTGGAAGAACGAACGAACTCCGCTAAGTATCCGTTTCTGCGTCGTCGGCATCACGCCTATGTCAACCAATGCGGCGATAAAGTTCTCAAGATCCTCAAGTTTGACATCGCGTATGTCTATAGAACGGCTGTCCAGATACCTCGACAGGTGTCCCATATCGTTGATATAGGCATCAATGGTGTTCTGCGAGTAACCGCGTTCAAGCTTCAGATAGCTGACAAAACGCCTTACTATGGCGCTCATGCTGCCGAGGGCTTTTATTTTATCATCGCTATTTTTTGGCATTCTGACTGTTTTTCTATAAATTTGCACGTTGCATTACACTGTCCGCAACATTGCAGTGCAAAGATAATAAAAACGTCTGAAATATGAAAATACTGATTGTCAACGGCCCGAACCTCAACCTTCTCGGCGTGCGCGAGCCTGGCATATATGGCAAGGAGTCAATGGAAAGCTATCTGCCAAGGCTCAAGGAACGTTTCCCACAAGTCGACATAGAGTACTATCAGAGCAATATCGAGGGCGAACTCATCGACAAGATGCAGCAGGTCGGATTCTCGTATGACGGCATAGTGCTCAACGCCGGGGCATATACGCACACCAGCATAGCACTCCTCGACTGCATACGCTCGCTGAAGTCACCAGTCGTAGAAGTACATATCAGCAACGTGAACGACCGTGAGGACTACCGCAGACGCTCTGTCATCGGTCCCGGTTGCAAGGGAACGATACAGGGATTCGGACTTGACAGTTACCGCCTTGCGATAGAATCGTTTTTAGTTGGTTAGAATACATAACCCTAATAACGGCTATGACATCTTACGGCAGTGCCTGTTGACAACGTAGTAGAACTTTGAATTTTGTATCTTGGACTTTGAATTAAACGACTACATCGACCGCCATATAACTCCCGAAGACGAATATTTGTACCGTCTTTGGCGCGCCACCAATATACATACCATACACGGACGTATGGCATCGGGGCATCTTCAAGGACAGCTGTTGAAGATGATGGTGATGATGTCGCGCCCAAAATACATACTCGAAGTAGGCACGTTCTCCGGTTATAGTGCTATAAGCATGGCATACGGACTACGGGGAATAGATGACGGAACGCCACGAAAACTATATACATACGAGATAAACGACGAGATGGAGGACTTCACCCGGTCGTGGATAGAAGGCTCCGATGTATCACGGTACATCGACTTCCGTATAGGCGACGCTCTCAAAGAGGCTCCGAAACTTGGCATACGGTTTGATATGGCATTCATCGACGGAGACAAGCGCACGTACACCGATGCATACACGACACTGTTTCCACTGATGAACGCAGGCGGAGTCATGCTTGCGGACAATACGCTTTGGGACGGACACGTCGTTGATCCGGCATACGACCACGACAGCCAGACCATAGGCATACGGCAGTTCAACGACATGGTGGCACAGGATTCACGCGTAGACGTGGTGATACTGCCCGAACGCGACGGACTGACAATGATTAGGAAAAGATAAGTATAACAGAAACATAAAATCAAAAACAATATGCAAGAGACAAGACAAAACAGGATAGCAAGGCTGCTTCAAAAGGAACTCGCTACGATATTCCAAAGCCAGACACGGCAGACACACGGCGTACTCGTTAGCGTTACGCGCGTCAGGATAAGCCCCGACTTGAGCGTGTGCACGGCATACCTTAGCATATTCCCGTCGGACAAGGCTGACGAACTGCTCAAGAACATCAACGCAAACGAAAAGTCCATACGCTACGAACTCGGCAGACGGGTGCACAACCAGCTGCGTATAATCCCGGAACTGCGGTTCCATCTTGACGACTCCCTTGACTATATGGAGCACATAGACGAACTTCTCAAGAAGTAATTGCGGCATGAACTTTCCCTTTTACATAGCGCGGCGTTATCTGTTCTCAAAGAAAAGCACCCACGCTATCAACGTCATAAGCATCATATCGGTCATAGGCGTGGCTGTGGCTACTACAGCGCTCGTCGTAATATTAAGTGGATTCAACGGATTCGCCGACCTTGTCGCGTCATTCTTCACCAATTTCGACCCGCAGATAAAGGTTGAACCGGCACAAGGAAAGACCATGGACGAGAACGATCCGAAGCTGCTCAAGCTAAAGCAATTACCAGAAGTGGAAATATCGTCGGCATGTCTGCAAGACCAGGCTCTCGCCGTCTATCACGACGGACAGACAATGGTATACGTAAAGGGCGTTGACGACAACTTCGCCGACCTTACAGGCATAAAGAATATACTGTATGGCAATGGCGACTATACGCTCCATGCCGCCAACTTGGAGTATGGAATACCTGGAATAGGACTTGCCCAGAAACTCGGTCTAGGTGCCGAATGGCCTGGTTATCTGCATATCTACGCACCGCGCAGGCAAGGTCAGCTTGACATGAGCCAGCCTGACGACGCATTTACGGTTGATTCCCTTTTGTCACCAGGAACGGTATTTCAAGTAAAACAAGGCAAATACGACAAGAACTATATCATAACGTCTCTACAATTCGCGCGAAAGCTGTTCCGTAGCGAGGGTGAAATATCATCGCTTGAGTTCCGTCTTAAAGCTGGATATGACGTAGACGAGGTTAAGGCGAAGATGAAGGACATTCTCGGCAAGGGCTATACAGTGAAAGACCGATATGAGCAACAAGCCGATACGTTCAAGATAATGCGTATAGAAAAGCTGTTTGCATACATATTCCTAACGTTCATACTCGTCATAGCTTGCTTCAACATCATCGGAAGCCTGTCAATGCTCATAATAGACAAGAAGGATGACATAGCCACACTGCGTAATCTAGGAGCCAATAACAAGCAGATACGCCGCATATTCCTGTTCGAGGGTCGTATGATTTCGGTTGCAGGCGCGGTACTCGGCATAGGCATAGGGCTTATTCTCTGCTGGTTGCAACAGACATACGGCATAGTACGCCTTGGCGAACAGGCTGGCAACTTTGTCGTAAACGCCTATCCTATAAGCGTACACCCATTAGACATCGTTGCAATATTCGTAACAGTGATTGTCGTCGGCTGGCTTTCGGTTTGGTATCCCGTCCGCCGGTTCACCGTGGAACGGTAAACAACAATGATTAATCCTCTCCCTGTTTCTACAAGTAGGGAGAGGTATAGTAATACCTTATTATATATAAGAAGCTGTTGGAGGAAGTATACGGCGTACCAAACAGCGTATAATTTTAAAAAGTATTACAGTTTTGTTTATGAGTTTTCTAATTGTTTATATAGTTAGAAGCTGACTGATTTAAGTCAAACAGGTTGATATACGTCAAAAATATCGACTGTTTGCGCACACAGTTTGATATATTCCTTGGTTAATCAATATTTCGCCGTAACTTTGCAAGCGTAAAACAAAAGGATACTTTGGTAAAAGTTCTTTAGTAATAGAGAATATATATAAAGTTTGAGAGAATTCTTTTAGATAGAGGAAGCACCAGAGTTATAAAAAAGGAATGTTAGTCTTTAGGTAAGAAAGACAGAGAGTTTGAGTAAAGAAAGGCCGTGAGGTCTGATATGTTTAACTTAAGAAGAAAGGATAACGAAATGAAAAAGATTGTATTGACATTGATTGCAGCACTCAGTATGACTGCCGCATTCGCAGAAGGAACCGTTGACAATGAGGCAGCCGAAGCTGCAAAGTATGAGGTTAACTTCAATATTAACTCTCTTGGCAAGGCACTCAGTCTCAGTTATGACCAGTATGACGCTGTAAAGGACATTACTTCGATGTTCGCGTCTGACATGATGAATGCCGCAGCAGCAAGTGGCAACGAGCGTGAGGAACTCCGCAACAAGGCCATAATCCGTGATTTGGCTTACATGCGCACAGTACTTGAGCCGTATCAGTACCGTACTTACGTGATGCTTCTGAACGCCACTATCAACAACCGCGGCTTGAACAAGTAAGGAAGGCGGCTGTCACAAGACGACGCTTTAGATATAATGGCGGGTTGTCAGGTAACTCCTGATGACCCGCTTTTCTGTATTTATGGTATCACCATTATTAAGTAAAAACGCTAAACCACAACTTTTAGGTATTGTAGAACCGCATTTTTGTAGATAACTTTGCACCCGTAAACAACAAATTGTTACTCACAAATGTGCCAAACGGCAATGTATGGGCAAACAGTTGTGTAATAAATGCATTATGAAAGCGGCTGCCGGTTGTTCGGCATATATGACTGCTGACATACTGGCGGACAATATTTATAATACATAATAAAGCAACAGTAAAATGAAAAAGACTATCGTAGTTTTCGGTTCATCAACCGGTACATGTGAGGAAATAGCTAACACAATAGCAGGAAAGTTAGGTGTAGACGCAATAAGCGTATCTGACTTCAGCGCAGACACCATAAGCGAGAACGACAACCTTATACTCGGAACCTCTACATGGGGCGCAGGCGAGCTTCAGGACGACTGGTACGACGGTGTAGACGTATTGAAAGGCGCAGACCTCAGTGGCAAGACCGTCGCACTGTTCGGCTGTGGCGACTCTGCCGACTATTCTGATACGTTCTGTGGAGGCATGAAGGAACTCTACGACGCATGTGATGGTGCAAACATACTCCCAGGCGTTTCTACCGACGGTTATACGTTCGATGACTCCGAGGCTGTAGTAGATGGCAAGTTCGTTGGACTTGCACTTGACAATGTCAACGAGGAAGACAAGACCGAGGAACGCATAGACGCTTGGCTCGAAGCTATCAAACCAAGCCTTTAATAGAAGAGTATATTAAAGTGAATCTTGTTCGCTAAATAAAATTCATAATGTTTTTGTATAAGTAATAGGGCTGTCGTGAGACAGCCCTTTTATATTACCACAACCTTTGATTCTACTGGAAAGCTACGTCATTCAATAGAACCGGCAATTAATATACAAACCTTCTATCAGCTCAACTCAAGCATACGCTCTATTGGCTTTACAGCCTCGCGCGCCGTAACAGGGTCTATCTCTATAGAAGGCCAACCATACTTGAGCGTGTTGTATATCTTCTGAAGCGAATTCTTCTTCATAAACTCGCACTCGTTGCAGCTGCATCCGAGTCCGCCCTCGCTCACTTCTGGTGGTACTGGTATGAATGTCTGACCGGGACACGTACGCTGAAGCTCATGCAACAACCCTGCTTCAGTGGCAACGATGAACTCCTTTACGTCAGGATTGTCCTGCGCATACTTCAGCATTGTGGCAGTAGAGCCTTTGACATCGGCCATGGCGAGTACGGGAGCCTTGCACTCCAAATGAGCCATTACGACCGCATCGGGGTGTTCCTGCTTCAGTTTCACAATGCCATCAACTGAGAATTTCTCATGGACATGGCAACCTCCGTTCCACAGAAGCATATTGCGGCCGGAAACAGAGTTTATGTAGTTGCCGAGATTATAGTCCGGACCGAATATTATCTTCTCGTCCTTTGGGAAAGAATTGACTACTTTCACGGCATTGCCCGACGTTACTACGACGTCAGTAAGAGCCTTCACCGCAGCCGTAGTGTTTACGTATGAAACAACCTTGTAGCCCGGATGTTCCTCCTTGTACTTCTTCAAGTCCTCCGCCATGCAACTGTCGGCAAGCGAACAGCCCGCCGTCAGGTCTGGACACAGCACCGTCTTGTCCGGGGAAAGCAGCTTGCAAGTCTCCGCCATGAAGTGAACGCCGCACATTACCATAGTCTTTGCGTCGGTCTCGGCTGCCTTTCGTGCGAGCGCAAGCGAGTCGCCCACGAAGTCGGCTATGTCCTGTATGTCGCCAATAGTGTAGAAGTGGGCGAGTATTATTGCGTCCTTCTCCTTGCACAAACGCCGTATCTCGCTCTTAAGGTCGATATTTCCGTCAACCGGTTCAGTCACATATCCTGATTCAATCCACTCTTTTTTCGGCTTCATAATGCTTTTCCTTTCTGCCAGCAACTATAATGCTATGATGTATATATTCCCGTAATGCCGCTTGTTAACCACACCTCATATATATACTCTTTCTATTTTTTATTTTAAAAGAAAGTATGTATAGGTAATATATGCCGTTGATAAGTGCAAAACTTTCCTGCTTTTTATTTGCCGTTTTGACTATTAACACGGGATAACTCGTTATTAACAGGTCGTGTTAATTGTTTGTTGCTGACTTTCAATGCTTAAAGTTGTTTATCCACAATTACTGATTTCGGTGCAAAGATAATAAGTTTATATCTTTTTCTGAGTAAAAACCGTGGAAAAGTTTGGTAAACGTGCCTCACAACCTTGTGGATTTCCACGTATGGAACGGCTCTGATGAAATCCTGTGGATAACGGAATGAGTTTTCAACGGGTTTTCCACAAGGTTGTCAACAGCCGGTGTTGATAACTCGGGCGAAACTGGTGCGTTCGGCAAAACAGTATGTATTGCGCTTCAAAGCATATAGTATTAGATGGTAAAGTATATAGTATTAAATGGCAAACCATATTGTATTAGATGGCAAAGTATATTGTATTGCCTGGCAAAACACACTATATTGCTTCTCAAAACACACTGTTTTGCCAAGCAACGGAATAACAATGGAGCCATAAATTTTGTGCTTTCGCTCATTAATTGTAAATTTGCAATTTATTATGGACGGGTGTACCCTTATTTATAATGTACCCGGACAGTATTCGTACGGATAAGAATAAATATCGAAATAACAATGGATTACAATTTCAGAGAAATTGAAAGTAAATGGCAGAAAGCCTGGGTTGACAACAAGACCTACAAGGTTACGGAAGACAAGGCCAAGCAGAAGTACTATGTTTTAAACATGTTTCCCTACCCTTCCGGTGCCGGACTACACGTAGGACACCCACTTGGTTACATCGCCTCCGACATATACGCGCGCTACAAGCGTCTCAACGGGTTCAACGTACTCAACCCAATGGGTTACGACGCATACGGTCTTCCCGCCGAGCAGTACGCCATAAAGACTGGGCAGCACCCTGAAAAGACGACCAACGACAACATAGCCCACTACCGGGAGCAGTTGGACAAAATCGGCTTCTCGTTTGATTGGGACCGTGAAGTACGTACTTGTGATCCGGGATACTACCACTGGACGCAGTGGGCTTTTGAAAAAATGTTCAATTCTTTCTACTGTAACAAGTGCCAGAGCGCACAGCCGATAGAGTGGCTTGTGGCACATTTCGAGGAGAAAGGAACCGAAGGAATAGATGTCGCGCAGTCGGAGGAGCTTAGTTTCAGTGCCGCCGAGTGGAATGCTATGACCGACGTGGAGAAGCAGAAGACACTTATGAACTACCGTATAGCCTATTTGGGCGAGACGATGGTCAACTGGTGTGCCGGACTCGGCACCGTTCTTGCCAACGACGAGGTAGTTGACGGCGTAAGCGTGCGTGGCGGATTCCCTGTAGTACAGCGTAAGATGCAACAGTGGTGCCTCCGCGTGTCGGCATACGCGCAACGCCTGCTCGACGGACTTGAGACTATTGAGTGGAGCGATTCTATAAAGGAGACACAACGCAACTGGATAGGTCGTTCCGAGGGAACGGAAGTAGAGTTCAGCGTAAAGGACAGCGACAAGCATTTCACGATATTCACCACGCGCGCCGACACTATGTTTGGCGTTACGTTCATGGTGCTTGCTCCTGAGAGCGAGCTTGTTTCCGAGCTTACGACGACCGGGCAGAAAGCCGAGGTAGACAAGTATCTCGCCTACGTAAAGAGCCGTACCGAGCTTGAACGTATGTCCGACCACCACGTGACCGGAGTGTTCAGCGGCTCGTATGCCGTCAACCCGTTCACAGGCGACAACATTCCTATTTGGATTTCAGAGTATGTTCTTGCCAGATACGGCACCGGGGCAATCATGGCAGTGCCTGCCCACGACAGCCGTGACTACGCCTTTGCACGGCACTTCAACCTGCCCATAATACCGCTTATAGAGGGAGCTGACGTAAGCGAGGAGAGTTTTGACGCGAAGGAGGGCATAGTCACCAACTCGCCAGCTGCCGGAAAGCAGAGTCTCGACGGCTTCACGCTCAACGGACTCACCGTGAAGGAAGCCATAGCCGCAACCAAGAAGTTCGTCACCGAGCATCATATCGGACGCGTGAAGGTCAACTATCGTCTGCGTGATGCCATATTCTCACGACAGCGTTATTGGGGAGAGCCGTTCCCGGTTTACTACAAGGACGGTATGCCACAGATGATTCCTGAGGACTGTCTGCCGCTCGAACTACCCGAAGTCGACAAGTACGAGCCTACAGAGACGGGTGAGCCGCCTCTCGGTCGCGCTAAGAAGTGGGCTTGGAACGAGGCAGAGAAGAAGATTGTAGACAAGAGTCTGGTAGACGGCAAGACGGTATTCCCGCTTGAACTGAACACCATGCCTGGTTTCGCAGGCTCGTCGGCATACTATCTCCGTTATATGGACCCGCATAACGGCAAGGCACTCGTCAGCAAGGAAGCCGATGAGTACTGGCGGCACGTAGACTTGTATGTCGGTGGAACCGAACACGCCACCGGACACCTCATATACAGCCGTTTCTGGAACAAGTTCCTGTTCGACTATGGGGTAAGCTGTGAGCAGGAACCGTTCCAAAAGCTTGTCAATCAGGGCATGATTCAGGGACGCAGCAACTTCGTCTACCGTGTCAACGAACTGTCTTCAGAGGACAAGCCGGTGTTCGTCAGCTACAATCTGAGGAAAGAATACAAGGACATCACCCCTATCCACGTGTGGATAAACCTCGTCAAGAACGACGTTCTCGACATTGACGGCTTCAAGGCGTGGAGTCCGGAATACAAGAATGCCGAATTCATACTCGAAGACGGAAAGTACGTATGCGGTTACGCCACTGAGAAGATGTCGAAGTCTATGTACAACGTCGTCAATCCGGACGACATAGTGGATGAATACGGTGCCGACACGCTCCGATTGTACGAGATGTTCCTCGGTCCTGTCGAAGCCAGCAAGCCTTGGGACACGAACGGCATTGACGGTTGCTTCCGTTTCCTCAAAAAATTCTGGAACCTGTACTGGAAGAAGGACAAGGAAGAGCTTGTCGACGACGCTCCGGCATCTGCCGAATCGCTGAAGAGCGTCCACAAGCTTATAAAGAAAGTCACCGACGATATAGAGAAGTTTTCCTACAATACAAGTATATCCGCATTCATGATATGCGTCAACGAACTGGGTCAGCAGAAGTGTACCAACCATGAATTGCTACAGGACCTTGCCGTGCTCATAGCCCCGTTTGCCCCGCATATAGCCGAGGAACTGTGGCACTTGCTTGGAAATGCCGGCACGGTATGCGATGCTTCGTGGCCTTCATATGATGAAAAGTACCTGAAGGAGGACGAAGCCAAGATGATGATAAGCTTCAATGGCAAGGTCCGGTTCTCTATGAACTTCGCTGTAAACACGCCTAAGGCTGACATAGAGGCTGCCGCGCTTGCCGACGAGCGAAGCAAGAAGTACATTGACGGCAAGTCAATCGCAAAAGTAATCGTTGTTCCAGGACGTATAGTAAATATTGTATTGAAATGATAGTTAACAAGGCTATATGGAATGAAGTCAAAGATTATGTTTGGATAACCATTGGCTTGCTCATGTACACGTTCGGCTGGACGGTGTTCCTACTTCCGTATCACATTGTGACGGGAGGCATAACCGGTCTGTCCGCCATCATATTCTATGCCACCAACATTCCTATATCATACAGCTATTTCGTCATAAACTTCGCGCTGCTTATAGTGGCGTTGAAGATACTTGGCTGGCGTTTCATGGTCAAGACCGTCTACGCCATAGTCTTGTTGTCGGTATTACTGGCTGTGGCGCAGTGGATAGTGACGCTGCCTAATGGGCAGATGTACAAGATTCTTGGCGACGGCCAGCAGTTCATGTCGCTGATTATAGGCTGTATGATCACTGGTACGGCTCTCGCCGTGGTATTCCTGCACAACGGCTCGACAGGCGGAACTGACATCATTGCTGCCTGCGTCAACAAGTACCGCAACATATCGCTTGGTCGCGTGCTGATATTCGTAGACTTCCTCATCATAGGCTCGTGTATGTTCATTCCGCAGTTTGGCGACCCGTTGCAGCGCGTCCACATGACCGTATTCGGACTTTGTACCATGGTAGTGGAGAACTATATGCTCGACTATGTGTTCAACGCGCGCCGTGAGTCGGTACAGTTTATGATATTCTCGCACAAATATCAGGAGATAGCCAATGCCATAGGCACACAGATGGAGCACGGAGTGACGATACTCGACGGACATGGATGGTACACAGGGCACCAGATGAAGGTTCTCTGCATACTTGCAAAGAAGAACGAGAGCCAAAACATCTTCAGGCTAATCAAGATGATCGACCCGAACGCCTTTGTCAGCCAGAGTTCCGTAATCGGAGTGTACGGCGAGGGGTTCGATCCTATCAAGGTCAACGTCCCGAAAAAGAAAGAGTAGGCTCTGTTACCAGCAATACAGGTCTGCTTTCCAATGTTACAAGGCTATTCATAAACAATATAAAGGCTTCAATGAAGATAATTTTCGCTACAAACAACGCTCACAAGCTTGAAGAGATACGTGAGATACTTGGTTTCAAGTACGAGATAATGTCGCTTTCAGACATAGGTTGCCATGACGACATACCGGAGACAGGCTCAACGATAGAGGAAAACGCGCGCCAAAAGGCGAAGTACATAGTAGACAAGTATGGAGTTGACTGCTTCGCCGACGACACCGGGCTTGAAGTCCTCGCACTCGGCAGCGAGCCAGGAGTCCGTTCGGCGCGGTATGACGACCATACCGACCACGATTCCGATGCGAACATGGCAAAGCTGCTGCGCAACATGTCCGGTATCAGCGACCGCAGGGCGCGCTTCCGCACTTGTATATCGCTGTTTCAGAAAGACAAGGATGGCGTTTTCCACGAACAACAGTTTGAAGGCGAGGTACGCGGGCGTATAGACACCGAAAGGCACGGACACGAAGGCTTCGGCTACGACCCGCTTTTCATACCAGACGGCTACGACAAGAGCTTCGCCGAGCTTGGCGAGGAGGTGAAGAACCGCATTTCCCACCGCGCCAGGGCTGTAGCCAAGCTTGCCGAATACCTTTCCAAATGATTTAATGGGGAACGAGGATTGGAGTGTGCCCGCTTACGGTACGTTCAATCCCTATTCCCCATTCTTTTACCAACAAATTCCGTCAAATATAATCACTAATCCTAAATACGATGAAGCATATTTTTATTTCTGTGACACTCGCTTTGGCTTTATCCGGGGCTGGTTACGCCACATCACGCGCGCAGACAGGCACGTGGAAGGCTTACATGGCGTATAGTGAGGTACAGGACGTGCGGCAGGGAGGCAGCACTCTCTACGTGCTTGCGTCCAACAATCTTTATACCTACAACACGAACGACCAAAGCCTGCGCACGTATGACAAGGTAAACGGGCTTAGTGATTGCGACATAAGCCGTATATGCTGGAACCAGTCGGCGCGCCGTCTGATAATCGTCTACTCCGACTATAATATAGACTTGCTCGACGAAAGCGGCAATGTAACCAACATTTCCGACTACTACAACGCATCAATAACTGGAGACAAGACAGTCTACGACATATACATGAGCGGACGTTACGCCTACATGAGCACGGGCTTCGGGATAATGAAGATAGACATGCAGCGTGCCGAGATTAGCGACACCTACAACCTGCGCTTCCGTGTAGACAACTGCTATATAGAAGGCGGCAACATATACGCGTCGAGTTCCACGAACGGGCTTTATAGCGCGCTGCTTACGGACAATCTGCTCGATGCCGGAGTCTGGTCGCGCGTGGGCGACTACAAGTCGAATGAATACACCCCCGACCCTGCCCTACTCGCCACAGCGCAATCGCTCAATCCAGGTGGTCCAAAGTACAACTATTTCGCCTACATGCGTTTCAAGTATGGCAGCCTTTACACCGTTGGCGGTGGATATTCCGACTATGGCGACCTGCCACGTCCTGGAATGGCGCAAGTCCTCAATCCATCTACGGGCGAATGGACGATATACGAGGACAGCCTCCAGCAGATTACGGGGCAAGTCTACCAAGCCGCGTCCTGCATCGACGTAGACCCCACCGACCACGCCCACGTCATGGTCGGGGCACGATCAGGACTCTACGAGTTTCGTGACGGGCGGTTCGTACGTATGTGGAATTCAGCCAACAGCGAGCTTGAGGACGCAGCCGCGTCGTCCTATACCCTGATACTTGGTGGAGCTTTCGACAGTCAGGGCAACTTCTGGTTCGGCAACAGCAGTACCAATTCGCAGTCGCTTTTTGAGTATACCCACGACGGTAATCTTGTAAACAGCCATAATTCCAACCTGATGAGTGGCGGAAAAAGCCTTCGCCGTATGCGTGACTTCATGTTTGACAGCTCGGGCAACATATGGTTTGCCAACGCCAACTGGCGGCTTCCGTCCACGGTCTACTATAACCCGTCATCGGACAACGCCTATGTGTACAGCAACTTCGTCAATGAAGACGGCACTACCCTATCCTTCTGGTACGACAATTGCGTAGCCGAGGACGCTTCGGGCAATATCTGGATTGGAACTCAGGTAGGCCCGCTCTATATCGACCGTGACGACATAGGCACTTCGCCATCGGACATGGTCTTCCAGCAGCACAAGGTGCCCCGCAACGACGGTACTGGGCTTGCCGACTACCTGCTTTCGGGCGTAGACATACGCTGCATTGCCGTAGATGGCGGCAACCGCAAGTGGTTCGGCACCGCGGGCAACGGCGTATACCTCATAAGTGCCGACAACAATACGGAAATATACCATTTCACGTCGACCAACAGTCCGCTGCTGTCAGACAATGTGGAGTCCGTAGCCATCAATCCGTCGTCGGGCGAGGTCTTCTTCGGCACCGACCGCGGGCTTTGCTCCTATATGGGCGGCGCGACGGCGACCGTAGACAAGATGGACAAGGACGTTACCTATGCCTATCCCAACCCCGTACGCCCCGACTATACGGGTCCTATCACCATAACCGGGCTTACATACGATGCCGACGTGAAGATAGTCACAGCCAGTGGAGTGCTCGTGGCGCAGGGACGCAGCACCGGAGGCTCGTTCATCTGGGACGGAACCGACCTCGATGGCAGGCGCGTCGCCAGCGGAGTGTACATGGTTCAGACGGCGACAGCCGACGGAACCAAGGGTACCGTGTGCAAGATTGCTGTAGTCAACTGACTATAAACGGCACTACCCTACCTGTTAAGATACTTTTTTCCACGGCGTATCACTATGCCTTTGGCATCGTGCGACACTTCCTGCCCCATGATGTTGAAAGTTCTGCCTCCGCAGTCGGCAGCGGTGCCGGCGGTTATAGGGCGTATGCTCGTTGCTGATATGGTATCTATGGTTGCAATAAGGCTGCTTAACGGCGATTTGCGGCTTTGCAGCCACGAGTCCACGTATTCCAGATTGCCTTTAATCTCACTTATAGTCGTAGTCGTGTCGCCGTACCACATCTGTTCCGTCCTAAGGAACGACTTGTAGACGGCATTTGCCTCGTCGCTTTCCTTGAATCCAGCTATGTATTCGTGTATCTTGTCGAACAGCGTGTCCTTGACGACGTTCCATTTGTCTACATACGCCCTTGCGAAAGCCTTGTTGTCGCTCTGGAACAAGTATTTGAAGCAATAGTCGTCGTGTATCGGCGACCAGTTGTTGATGGTTCCAGTAAACGCCGCGTCGAAATCCCACGCCGGACCGAGTACGAATGGTGACGCGTCCGTCGCGTCGTCCTTGGTCAGGTATCTGTTGGCTCCGCCTGCGTCGCGATCGTCTATTATGTCGTGGAACAGAATCCACGTCGCGAACGACGATACGTCAATCTTGCTTTCGTATGTCCCACTGATTATAGAGTTCTCCATGTCCGCGGTCGCCGCCTTTATGTAGTCATATTGGCTTGCAGTCAGGTCGTCGGTGTCGGGATACTTGAACGTATACTTATAGTGTGTAGTGTCTATTACGGCGGCGAAACACCTGTCCTCGTTCCACCAGTACGGGTCGTTCTCGATGATGTATCCGTCCTTGCCGATGTCTACCCTGCACCCTGCCCTTTCCACGCTCTCGCTGAGCATGTACAGTCCGCGGAACTCGCCGTTGAATACCACGTTGACGTACCGCATGGACGGAACCCACGGCTGTCCGAGCATTTGCAGCACTCGCAGACACACCGTATTGCAGAAATACCATTGCGGATTGAGCAGCAGCCAGTCCTTGTCTGCATACTCGCCGCCGCGTCCGAGCATGTCGCCCTTCTTTTGCAGCTTTATCTTGAACGGCTTTTTGATGTTCATGGTCGCGCTCGTGTTGCCACGGTGCTTTATCGTCATGCCGCCCTGCTTCTTCACGTATTCGCCGCTGTCGAAGATGGTGTCATTCGTCTGCGACAATACCACTACCCTGCCCGGAACCTTGGTGGCGTTGGTCAGGCTTTCGCCGAAACAGCCGTCGGGAGCGTATACGGTCTGGCTCGTGGGTTCCTCATTGTTCACGGTGTTTATGACGACTACGGGCAGACCGTATGCCAATATGCTGTCAATGTCGATTCCGGTTGCGCCCGCAGTGGCTGACTTGCCTGCCAATATTATTCCGAGTAAGAGTCTCTTTATCATGTCTGTGTACGATAGTTGTGTTGTATTTTTAACTTATAAAGCCGTAGACACTGACTTATTTTCGTGCAAATGTAGCAATAAAAGATTTAAATTCGCCCGGATTGCGCGATGTTTTGTGCATATTGTGTGGAAGTAGAGTTTGGATTGGACGAAAGTAGCCCCTACTTTGACTGAAAGTAGAGCCTGGATTGGACGAAAGTAGAGCCTACTTACGTTGAAAGTAAGCCATACTTTGGGTGAAAGTAGCCATTACTTACGTTGAAAGTAGAGCTTACTTACAAAATAGGTGGATTATGCCTTCAGGACAGCCATGGAGGACGCGTGCTAAAGTGTATCTGGTCGTTTCTTTTCTGGTTGCTATTTGTCACAAATTTATATGTAATCTGTGAGAAATCCAAATTTATATTGTTTTTTCTTTAGTTTAGATTTTGTTTTCTCTTCGGTTTGTTTTATCTTTGCAAATCCCCAAAATTACAGAAAACAATAAAGCAGGAAGGTATTAGAAATGGCTACGAAGAAGCAGGACGACAAGGCGATGACACCGATGATGCGGCAGTTTTTCCAGATGAAGAACCAGCATCCCGACGCATTGTTGCTGTTCCGTTGCGGAGACTTCTACGAGACATATTGTGACGACGCTGTTGAGGCGGCGAGGATACTCGGAATCACACTCACACGACGCAACAATGGAGCTTCTTCGGGCGCGGAGATGGCAGGTTTCCCGCATCACGCGCTCGACACTTACCTTCCCAAGCTCATACGCGCTGGCAAACGCGTGGCAGTCTGCGACCAGCTTGAAGATCCCAAGAAGAAACGCGAGGCCATCAAGGGCAAGAAGGGGCTGACGGCAGAGGACAAGATGGTCAAGCGCGGCATCACGGAACTCGTCACACCGGGCGTGGCTATGAGCGACAACGTGCTGAACTACAAGGAAAACAACTTTCTTTGCGCTGTACATTTCGGCAAGGGAGCCTGCGGCGTGAGCTTCCTCGACATATCCACGGGCGAGTTCCTGACAGGGGAGGGCACGTATGACTATGTCGAGAAGCTGATAGGCAGCTTCCAGCCCAAGGAAGTGCTCTACGACCGCGCGCGTAAGGACGACTTCGTGCGTTATTTCGGCACGCGCCTGTGTACTTTCGAGCTTGACGACTGGGTGTTTACCGAGCAGACGGCGCGGCAGAAGCTGCTGAAGCACTTTGGAACGAAGTCGCTCAAGGGCTTTGGAGTGGAGCATCTGCGCAACGGCATCGTGGCTTCGGGCGCGATCATGCAATACCTGGAGATTACCCAGCATACGCACATAAGCCACATAACGTCGCTGCGGCGCATAGAGGAGGACAAGTACGTGCGCCTCGACCGCTTCACCATACGCAGCCTGGAGCTTGTCAGCCCGTTGCAGGACGACGGGCAGTCGCTGCTCGGAGTCATAGACCGCACGGTTACTCCCATGGGAGGGCGTATGCTGCGGCGGTGGATAGTCTTTCCGCTTAAGGACGTGCGCCCGATACAGGAGCGGTTGGACGTGGTTGAGTATTTTTTCCGCGATACGGAGTTCAGAAACACCGTGGACGAGGAGTTCCACAGGGTCGGCGACCTCGAAAGGATTATCTCGAAGGCTGCCGTGGGGCGCGTGTCGCCGCGCGAGGTGGTGCAGCTTAAGAACGCCCTGGCGGCTATCGGTCCAGTGCGTGAGGCTTGCCTCGGTGCCGACAACGTGGCGTTGAACGGGGTAGGGGAGAGGCTCAACCTCTGCGAGGCGCTGCGCGACAGGATAGGGGCGGAGATACAGCCCGACCCGCCATTGCTCGTGAGCAAGGGTGGGGTGATAGCCGCCGGATACTCGCCCGAACTCGACGAGCTGCGCTCCATACGCGACAACGGCAAGCAGTATCTCCTCGAGATACAGCAGCGTGAGGCTGAAGCTACGGGCATATCGTCGCTGAAGGTGGGTTACAACAACGTGTTCGGCTACTACCTTGAGGTGCGCAACACGTTCAAGGACCGCGTTCCGGCTGAATGGATACGAAAGCAGACGCTCGCCCAGGCGGAACGGTACATCACTCCCGAGTTGAAGGAGTACGAGGAGAAGATACTCGGAGCCGACGAGAAGATTTCCGTGCTGGAGACGCAGTTGTTCGCGGAACTGGTGCAGGATATGCAGAAGTACATTCCGCAGATACAGGCCGATGCAAACATCGTGGCGCACATGGACTGCCTGTTGAGCTTCGCCAAGGTGTCGGAATCCAACCGCTACGTGCGTCCCGTTGTGGACGACTCTGACGTTATCGACATACGGCAGGGCAGGCATCCGGTCATAGAGACGCAGATGCCGGTGGGGGAGAGGTACGTGCCTAACGATGTCGAGCTTGATACCGCGCACCAGCAGATAATGATGATAACGGGACCGAATATGGCAGGTAAGTCGGCTCTGCTGCGACAAACGGCGTTGATAGTACTATTGGCGCAGATGGGGTGCTTCGTGCCCGCAGAAGCCGCAAAAATAGGTCTGGTGGATAAAATTTTCACACGTGTCGGAGCGTCGGACAATATTTCACTGGGCGAATCGACGTTCATGGTCGAGATGACTGAGGCTGCAAACATACTGAACAACGTCACTCCGAAGTCGCTCGTGCTCTTTGACGAGCTGGGACGCGGCACGTCTACGTATGATGGAATATCTATTGCGTGGGCGATAGTGGAGTACCTTCACGAAAACCCGAAGGCACGTGCGCGCACGCTGTTCGCTACACATTACCACGAGCTGAACGAAATGGAGAAATCCTTCAAGCGGATACACAATTACAACGTATCGGTGAAGGAGGTTGACGGCAAGGTCATATTCCTCCGCAAGCTCGAACGTGGCGGATCGGAGCACAGTTTCGGCATACACGTGGCGGAGATAGCCGGTATGCCGCGCTCGATAGTGAAACGCGCAGGCGTGGTGCTTAAGGAACTGGAGGCTGACAATGCCAATGTGGGCAGCGCGGTGAAGAAGCCCGACATGAAAGGTGTGGCGCAGAGCCGCGAGGGTATGCAGTTGAGCTTCTACCAGCTCGACGACCCAGTGCTGTCGCAAGTCCGCGACGAGATACTCAACCTCGATATAAACAACCTTACGCCGATGGAGGCTCTCAATAAGCTCAACGATATAAAGACTATCGTGACGGGAAAGGCTGATTAGTGTAAAAGGGTAGGGAAGTAAAAAGTGAAA
The DNA here is from genome assembly GCA_964523825.1 of uncultured Prevotella sp. GTDB lineage: Bacteria > Bacteroidota > Bacteroidia > Bacteroidales > Bacteroidaceae > Prevotella. Next base: position 44,942 of record CAZGAT010000005.1, read on the forward strand.
AGCGCAAAACTATAATAAAAGGGAAACAGGCGGATAGCCAGTTTCCCTTATTTTATGCGGGCATATACGTATTTTTTAGTGTTGTGGTGCGCTTTTATTTTTCTATCTTTTGTGCCTTTTTACCTTTAACCATCGCCCCAATGCCGATAGCTATGAGCGGCAGGCTGAGTATCTGTCCCATGTCGATAGGCAGTGAAGCCTCGAAGGATTCCTGTACTTCCTTTGTATACTCGATGAAGAAGCGGAAGGTGAAGATGAGCGTGAGGCAGAGTCCGAAGAAAAAGCCCGTGCCAACTTTATCCTTGTGTTTGCGGTAGACAAGGAGAATGAAGATAAATGTGCAGAAGTAGAACAATGCCTCGTAAAGCTGTCCTGGGTGGCGCGGAGCTTTGTCTACGTTGGCGAAGATGAAAGCCCATGGAACGTCGGTAACGCGGCCTATGATCTCGGAATTCATGAGGTTGCCGAGGCGTATGAACGTCGCCGTTATGCCCGAACAGATGCCCATGAAGTCGAGTACTACCCACGCCGGCATCTGGTATTTCCTGATATACATGTAAAGCCCTATCAGCATTCCTATGACTCCGCCGTGGCTTGCAAGTCCCTCGTAGCCGACGAACTTCCAGCCGCCGCTCTGCATGAACTTGATAGGCAGGAACATTTCTACGAAATGCTTGCCGGAAGACAGGAAGTAGTCAGGCTGGTAGAACAGGCAGTGACCCAATCGCGCGCCGACAAGCACTCCTATGAAGACGTACAGGAACAATGGTTCGAACTTCTCGTCCGGGTATTTGTGCCACTTGTACAGCTTCTGCATCAGGAATACGCCCAGTGCCAGCCCGACGAGCCAGCACAGTCCGTACCAGCGCACGCCGTAACTGCCTATGTGGAACGCAACTTCGTTCGGTTGCCAGTAGACGAATAAAAGATGGTTCATCTCTTTATGCTGATTATACGTTGAAGCGGAAGTGCATTATGTCACCATCCTGCACCTCGTAGTCCTTGCCTTCGATATGCAGGAGCCCGGCTTCGCGCACTGCGGCTTCGGACTTGTACTTGATGTAGTCTTCATACTTGATGACCTCGGCGCGTATGAATCCCTTTTCGAAGTCGGTATGGATAACCCCGGCGCACTGTGGAGCCTTCCAGCCCTTGTGGTACGTCCATGCCTTTACTTCCATCTCGCCGGCAGTGATGAACGTCTGGAGGTTCAGCAGGTGGTAGGCCTTGTTTATGAGCCGGTTTACGCCACTTTCTTCCAAACCAAGCTCGTCGAGAAACATCTTCTTGTCCTCATATGTGTCGAGTGACGCTATATCCTCCTCTGTCTTTGCTGCTATAACCATCGCCTCGGCACCTTCATTGGCTGCTATTTCCTCTATCTTACGGGAATAGTCGTTGCCGTTCTTGGCACTTGCTTCGTCAACATTGCACACGTACAGCACTGGTTTGGTGGTAAGTAGGAACAAGTCGTGGGCGGCTTTCCGCTCTTCCTTGCTGTCGAAGGTCACCTCACGCGCGTTGCGTCCCTGTTCCAGCACTTCCTTGTATGCTTCCAGCACCGTCACGGCAGTCTTTGCGTCCTTGTTGCCCGAAGCTGCCATTTTCTTCTGCTTGTCAAGTTGCGAATCTATTGTCTCTAAGTCTTTGAGTTGCAATTCCGTGTCTATGACGCTCTTGTCTTCAACAGGGTCTACAGGAGCACCGCCCTCACGGACGACGTTGTCGTCGTCGAAACAGCGGATAACGTGTATTATCGCGTCGCATTCACGTATGTTGCCTAGGAACTTGTTGCCGAGTCCCTCGCCTTTGGACGCGCCTTTGACAAGCCCGGCTATGTCTACAATCTCGCACGTGGCAGGTACTATCCTGCCCGGGTGTACAATCTCTGCGAGCTTGTTCAGGCGTTCGTCTGGTACGGTTATTACGCCCAAGTTTGGTTCTATCGTACAAAAAGGAAAGTTGGCTGCCTGCGCCTTGGCACTTGACAGACAATTGAATAATGTGGACTTGCCGACGTTTGGCAGGCCCACAATACCACATTTTAATGCCATATCGTTAGTTATAAACGTTTATTTGGCTGCAAAAGTACTTAATATAATCCAAAGTTCAAAATACACGGTGCAAAATTATGGCTGCATAGGCGGGTGCCGTATGCAGCCATATTGAAAGTAATCGTAGTTTTTAATCGTGTATTTGGGACTTGGATTTGCTCCGTGGGCGGTTAGTGTGCCTCAAGCCAGTTCTTGCCCCAGCCGGCATCGGCTATAAGCGGTACTGACAACTCGTAGGCTCCCTGCATCTCCTCGATGACTATCCTTTCTACTTGCTCCTTTTCGTCGGGATAGACGGAGAAGTTGAGTTCGTCATGTACTTGGAGTATCATCTTTGAGCGTATATGTTCCTTCTGGAATCTCTGCCAGATGTGTATCATGGCTACCTTTATGATGTCCGCCTCGCTTCCCTGTATGGGCGCGTTTATGGCGTTGCGCTCAGCAAAGCCACGTACGGTTGCGTTCCTGCTGTTTATGTCGGGGAGGTATCGACGGCGTCCGAACAAGGTCTCGGCATAACCTTTCTGGCGTGCCTCTTCCTTGGCTTTCTCCATGTATGCGTGTACTTTTGGGAAGGTCTCGAAATAGTCGTGTATCAGGTCGCGCGCCTCGCCGTTGGGTATTTCCATGCGCTGGGCGAGTCCGTAGGTCGTTATGCCATAGATTATGCCGAAGTTGGCTTGCTTTGCCTTTTTGCGTTGCGAGTCAGTGACTTCGTCCATACTTTCGTGCCATATCTTGGCTGCGGTGGCGCGGTGAATGTCGAAACCCTTGCGGAATGCCTCTATCATGTTCTCGTCGCCGGACAGATGTGCCATGATGCGTAGCTCTATCTGTGAGTAGTCGGCTGAAAAGAACAGACAGCCAGGTTCGGGTATGAAACACTTGCGTATCTCCTTTCCGTCGTCGTCGCGGACTGGTATGTTCTGAAGGTTTGGGTCTGAACTGCTAAGCCGCCCTGTTGCCGTTATGGTCTGGTTGAATGATGTGTGTATATGTCCAGTCCGGGGATTTATAAGCTTTGGAAGAGCGTCTATGTATGTGCCGAGTAGCTTCTTCAATCCTCTGTAATCCAATATATTTGCTACTATTGGAGCTTTTGTGCGGAGTTGTTGAAGCACCTCCTCTGAAGTGACGTACTGCCCGGTTCGTGTCTTCTTGGGCTTGTCTACAAGGTGCATCTTGCCGAACAGGATTTCGCCTACTTGCTTCGGGCTTGCGATATTGAACTCCTGACCTGCCTCGTCATATATCTTCTTTTCCAAATCAGTCATTCTCGCTGTGAAAAGTTGTGACGTTTCTTTCAACGAATCAGTGTCGAGGCACACGCCGTTGAGTTCCATGTCTGCCAATACAGGGACAAGGGGCATCTCCATTTCCCAAAACAATTTCTCAGCATTAGCCTCCTTTAGTTTTGGTTCGAGGACGTTCTTGAGCCTTAGGGTCACGTCTGCGTCTTCAGCCGCGTATTCATAGATATCTTTCGGGGATAGGTCGCGCATGGACTTCTGCTTCTTGCCCTTTGGCCCTATCAGTTCGTCGATGTGAATGGTCTGATAGTTCAAGAGCGTTTCAGCCATATAGTCCATATTGTGGTGTAGTTCCGGATTGATGAGGTAGTGGGCTATCATCGTGTCGAACAACTTGCCGGTTACGCGTATGCCATAGTTGTGCAACACCTCCATGTCGTACTTGATGTTCTGACCTACTTTGAGTATTTCCTCGTTCTCATATAGTGGTTTGAAAATATTGACTAACTTTAAAGCTTGTTCACGTTCAGCTGGAATAGCGACATAATATGCCTCGTTTTCCTTGACTGCGAAGCTCAATCCGACCAATTCTGCGTCGATTGGGTGTGTGGAAGTTGTCTCTGTGTCTAGACTGACGATTTTGTTTGTCAATAAATAATCACATAATTTACGTGCATCATCTTCTGTTTCAACGAGTTGATAGTTGTGCTGGTTCGTTTTAAGGCTCTCATAATGCTCGTTTTTTTGAGTTTCTGTCCCATCGGTCGTGAATTCGGCAAATAAATCAGGTTGGATATTAACTATTTTTGGCTTTTCTGGTGTTTTATTAAGAAGTTTGTTTTTTAGAGCTTTGAATTCGAGCGAGGTGAATATTTCATCAAGACGGGTGGTGTCGGGTTCGCTCAGTTTTAGTTGTTCGAGAGTGAGTCCTTCAAGTGGGACATCAGTTTTGATTGTGGCGAGGAAATAGCTCATGCGAATATCGTCTTTGGCTCCTTCTACCTTTTCCTTCATCTTACCTTTTAGCTGGTTGGTGTTGGCAAGAAGGTTCTCGACGCTGCCAAACTGGTTTATCAGTTTGACGGCTGTCTTTTCCCCGACACCTGGGCAGCCTGGGAAGTTGTCGGCTGAATCACCCATAAGGGCAAGCAGGTCGATAACCTGGGTAGGGGAGGAGATACCGTATTTCTCCTCGACCTCGTTGACACCAATCTTGTCATATCCGCCACCGTGGCGTGGGCGGAACATGTATACGTTCGGCTTGATAAGCTGTCCATAGTCCTTGTCTGGGGTGAGCATATATGTCTCTATGCCTTCTCCACCAGCTTTGGTGGCTACCGTTCCTATAACGTCGTCGGCCTCATAACCGTCGGCTTGCATTATCGGGATATGGTATGCCTCAAGTATGTCCTTTATGATTGGTACAGAGAGCTTTATATCCTCAGGGGTTTCCTCGCGTTGTGCCTTGTAGGGTGGATATGCCTCGTGTCGGAAGGTCTTTCCGTGGTCGAAGGCAACGCCGATGTAGTCGGGGTGCTCCTTTGACAGTACCTCGTGAAGTGTGTTGCAGAATCCCATTATCGCCGAAGTGTTGAGACCTTTGGAATTGATGCGTGGATTACGGATAAAAGCGTAGTATGAACGATAAATCAATGCGTATGCATCGAGTAGGAATAGTTTTGCCATGATTTCTCTATTTGTTTGTAAAATTACTAAAAATCTGCTCATTATCCGATGAATTTCACTAATTTTGTATCACATTTCAAATTATAATGGATTATCTCTCACTCATCAAGAAGCCTATCGAGGCGGAATTATCCACGTTCAATGCCTTGTTCTCCAAGAGTTTGGAACATGAGAACGGGCTTCTTCAGCAAGCTTTAGACCATATTAAGCAGCGTGCTGGCAAGCGTATGCGCCCGATGCTGATACTGCTCATGGCACGTAACTACGGACACGCTACCGAGGTCACGCAACATGCGGCGGTCGGTCTGGAACTGCTGCATACCGCTTCGCTGGTACACGATGATGTGGTTGACGAGAGCCGTGAGCGTCGTGGGCAGGCAAGCGTCAATGCTATGTATGACAACAAGGTGGCAGTCCTTGTTGGCGACTATATCCTTTCTACGGCCTTGCTTCATGTTTCCTATACTCATTCTGAGTCTATCGTGCGCTATCTGGCGAATCTTGGGCGCACGCTTTCGGACGGCGAGATATTGCAATTGTCGAACATCGATAACGAGGCAATATCTGAAGATGTCTATTACAGTATAATAAAGAACAAGACTGCGGCACTGTTTGAGGCTTGCGCGGCTATGGGAGCGATGTCTTCGGGCGCGTCGGACGTCGATGTCGATAAGGCAAAGCTATTCGGGCAACAGCTTGGAATTATATTCCAAATACGTGACGATATATTCGACTATTATAATGACGAAAAGGAAATAGGCAAGCCTACGGGCAATGATATGGCGGAGGGAAAGCTCACATTACCAGTCATTTACGCGCTTAATAAGACAGGAGACAGCGATATGTTGGCGTTGGCTCACAAGGTTAAGGCGCACGCAATATCAAATGATGAGATAGCGTCGCTTGTAAGGTTTACTAAAGATAATGGCGGTATAGAATATGCCGACAAGCGTATGTGGGAGTTTCATGCCGAGGCGCAGCGCTTCATCGACAATGATGTAGAAAACAATGAAGTCAAGGCAGCACTTCAGGCATATCTTGACTTCGTTATTGAACGGAAAAAGTAGTACTGCATACCAATCAAAAAGCCCGCTAATTAATGGCGGGCTTTTTGTATGTTAGAACCACTTGGTCTCTTTGCCTGTTATCTCACTGATTAACAGGTTGGTAAGGCGGCTTGTGCCGAGCCGGAACCAGTAGTTGGTCAGCCACTTCTCGCCGAGGACTTCCTTTACTATTGTATAGAGGATTACCGCGTCCATGACCGTATTGATGCCTCCGGCAGGCTTGATGCCTATCTGTATGCCTGTTTCTTCATAGTACTCCTTGATAGCCTGGCACATCACGTAGACACCTTCTGGCGTTGCGCCAGCCTTCTCCTTGCCGGTGCTTGTCTTGATGTAGTCCGCGCCGGCATACATTGACAGGATTGAAGCCTTCTTTACGTTCGACAGGTTACCGAGGTCGCAGGTCTCAAGAATGACCTTCATAGGAACGTCGCCGCATGTCTGTTTAAGCTCGTTTATATCGTCAGCAACGCCCTCGTAGTCCTCCGAAAGGAACTTTCCTACGGGCATTACTATGTCGATGTTGGTTGCTCCGTCGGCTATGGCGAGTGATGTTTCTGCAACCTTTACCTCCATGCGGCTTTGTGATGACGGAAAGTTGCCGGTGACGTTGGTTATCTCGACTCCGTCGACCTCGAGGCTCTTTGCGACAAGTTCTGTGAAAGCTGGATAGACGCATATTGCGGCTACATGGGGTAGGTCCGGATAGGTAGCGTCAAACTTGTTGACCTTCTCTGTCATTGCAAGTATGCCTTCTTCCGTGTCGGTGGTGTGGAGTGATGTCAGTTCGACGCTGCCAAGTAGGAATTTCTTGACATCGACAGTATCGTTCTCTGGTACTTTCTCGGCTATAATCTTCTTCACAGCCTCGCCGACTTCTTCGTCGTTGACAGTGAGATTGTACTTTTCGAAAGCCTGTTCGTACTTGCTTTTGTCCTGTTTGTTGGCTTCGGTTGCCTTCTTTTGTGCTGCAATGTCTTGATTTACAGCGTTCTTGATGATTCCCATAACATTAAATTTATTTTTTTCTGTATCCCTTTAATTTTTAATAATTTCTAATATTGCGTCTGCCACTACGAATATCCAGCAAAGGAGCAAGAAAGTCATGAAGAACCTTGTGCCCCAAATTCCCCATTTGTTGAATCTTTTGTCTTTTTTAGATTCATTATTTAGTTGGGTTATGAGTGGGAAAATAATCAATGTGTTGGCTATAATAGTTATTATATTACTCTCTATCCATCTGTTAGCTATGGACAGGACAAGACCAACACAGAGTATTGGTGTGGTGTTTTTGTTATACCATTTAAGTTGTTTTGATTCTTTTCCTTTCATTTATTCTTTGTTCTTGGTATCCATGCAGATGGTTACTGGACCGTCGTTGAGCAGCTCCACCTTCATGTCGGCACCGAACTCTCCGCTGCCTACGGGCTTGCCCAAAGCGGTTGATAGACGTTCTATGAACGTGTGGTAGAGTGGGATAGAGACTTCGTGGCGGGCGGCATGAATCCAACTGGGGCGGTTGCCTTTCTTGTATGATGCCATGAGCGTAAACTGGCTTACGACAATTATGTCGCCACCAGTGTCGAGTATGCTGCGGTTCATAATTCCGTCGGCATCATCGAATATGCGCAGGTTGACGGTCTTCTTGACGAGCCAGTCGATGTCTTCCTCCGTATCGTCCTCGCCAATGCCGAGGAGTATGAGGAATCCACATCCTATCTGGCTCTTGACGGTTCCGTTTATCGTCACTGAAGCATGGCTTACACGCTGTGTTACTGTTCTCATTGTAGTTCTGTTGCCGTTGCTACGGTGGCGTAGCGGGTGTACCAAATTGCAAATTTACGCATAGTTCGGCTTTGGCACAAGTTTTACATCTGTTTTTTTCCGCCATGTGGATAAAATGGCTGTTTTCTGCCGATATTGCTATGCGTTTGGAGCCAACATATACGGAGGGTGGACGAGTTCGCTATACGGCTTTGAATCAACAATTTGCGGATATAGACACTTCAAAGGCGAAAATATAAAGTATTGCATTGGGCGATACATACTATTGCATTGGCTGATACATACTATTGCGTTGCATGATACATACTAATGTATTACCCGATGCATAGTAATGCGTTGCATGAATCGACAGGTATTAATCAATTCGCGGACTTTCATCAGGATGAAAATGATTCCAGATAAGTGTACTCTTGGAGTTGCCTATTGTGTCTACAAGTTGCTGATAATCAGCTTCTTTAATGCGCTTTACACTTTTTAGCCGCTTCAATAGTAGGTCTTTTGTCTTGACACCGATGCCCTTTATGTCGTCCAATTCGCTGTGTAGCTGATGTTTAGAGCGTTTGTCACGATGGAACGTAATGGCAAACCTGTGTACTTCGTCTTGTATTTGTGTCAGTACGTGGAATAACTCGCTGTCTGTCTTCAGTCCGATAACTTGTGGCGGGAATCCATAAAGTAGCTCATTGGTGCGGTGACGGTCGTCTTTTGCGAGTCCCGCTATTGGTATGTCGAGGTGAAGTTCGTCCACGACGACTTCGCGTACGACATCCATTTGTCCTTTTCCACCATCAGTTATTATAAGGTCGGGGAGGGTAGTGCCCTCTTCAATCATACGGCTATACCGGCGGCGTACTACTTCCTGCATCGACGCATAGTCGTCAGGACCGGTGACTGTCTTGATGTTGTACTTTCTGTAATCCTTGCGTGACGGCTTCATGCCTTTGTATACAATACAGCCTGCTACGGCATCTGTTCCCGATATGTTTGAGTTGTCAAAACACTCTATTTGATATGGTAGTTTGGGCAGTTTTAGCTTGTCTTGAAGCTCTTTCATAAGTCGCGTCTGCTTCTGTTCAGGATTGAGTTTGTCGGCTTGCTTCAGGCGGTCAAACTTATATTGCCTGGCGTTCATCTCAGATAGTTCGAGCAGGTGGTGCTTGTCCCCCCTTTGGGGGATAAAGAATTCAGCGTCCTTAATCTTGAAGTCGAGTTCGAAAGGTACTATGATTTCCTTTGCCGTACTGCCAAAACGTTCCCTTATCTCTGGTATGGCGTCGTTTAGTAATTCCTCGTCGGACTCGTCGAGCTTGCGTTTGTACTCATATGTGAAGCTTTGGTTTATGGCTCCATTCTTTACGTGGATATAATTTATATATGCGTTTTTCTTCTGGTCGTCGTCAACGATGGTGAATACATCTACATCGGTTATCGTATGGCTGACGATCTCGCTCTTAGCCGCGAAGTTGTCAAGTGCGAGAATACGTTGTTTGTAGCTTTCAGCCTTTTCAAATTCCAGTTTGTCGGCATATTCCTGCATCTTCTGTCGTAGGTAGTTCTCCAATTCGCGGGTATTGCCTTTAAGTACCTCACGTGCTTGCCGTATGTTCTCTTGATAGTCATCATACGACTGCTTGTCTATGCATGGTGCGCCACAGTTGTGTATATGGTATTCCAGGCATGGTTTGAAGTCGCCGTTGGCAATCCGTTCTGGCGACAAGGGCAGCCGGCATGTACGCGGTTTAAATACTTTCTTTATGATGTCAAGTATTGCGTACATGGAACTTATGTGGCTGTAAGGGCCGAAGAACGTGCCATATTTTTTGTTTATCTTGCGTGTCTTGAAGATACGTGGATAGTACTCCTTGGTTACGCAGATGCTTGGATATGTCTTGCCATCTTTTAGCAATACGTTGTATTTTGGCTTGTATTGCTTGATGAGCTGGTTCTCGATGAGCAAGGCATCTTCTTCGGAGTTAACGACAGAATAGGATATATCTTGAATTTTGGATACAAGCACCTTCGTCTTGTATCTGTCTACCTCCTTGTGGAAATATGATGAGACTCGGTTTTTCAAGTCCTTTGCCTTGCCCACATATATAATGTGGGACTGGTCTGGGGCTTCTGCTCCAGGCATACGCTTCTCGTCATAGTATTGGTAAGTGCCAGGCTTGTGTGGAAGGTTTGATACTATGTTCTTAAGATAAGCCAACCGCTTTTCGTTTTCATCTCTCGTCATCTTGTAACTCCTTTGTTTAAAGTGCTTTTAGTACTTAAAGTTTCACGTGAAACAAGAATGTGGGGTACAGCACGCAGCTGTTTGAAATGCCAGGCATTCCTGCCTGCAGGAATGACTGGCTTGTTTTCTTAGAACTGCAACAGAGAAGTGACCTCAATGCCTTGTTCCTCGAACTTCTTGCGGGCGTTTGGAAACTCCGAACTAAGCTCGATGATGAAGTTGCAGTATATCTTCTTGGGGTGGAACTTCTTTACCAGCTCACATGCTGCGTTCATTGTTCCTCCTGTAGCGAGAAGGTCGTCGTGGAGTAGGATTATGTCTTTTTCGTCAATGGCGTCGGCGTGTATCTCTATGGTGTCGATTCCGTATTCTTTAGCATAGCTCTGCTGTACTGTGGCGCATGGCAGCTTGCCGGGCTTTCTGCAGAGAACCACTCCTGCATTCAGCTTCATGGCTACTGCCGATGACATGACAAATCCGCGACTCTCTATACCGACAATCTTTGTTATACCTTTGTCCTTATATAGCTCTGCCATTGTGTTGGTAATTTCCTTTAGGCATTCTGCGTTTTTAAACAGGGTGGTGACATCTCTAAAGTTGACACCTTTGATTGGCCAATCTGGTATGCAGCGCAGATTGTCAAGTAATAATTGTTTGTTCATTATGTTTAATTATTAATTAGTATTCTTTTATTAGTCAACGAGTTATCTGTTTCTTGTTTCACGTGAAACTTTAGTAAGGCTTTAATGCCGTGTGGCTGTTGAGTCTTGTTGGCTATCGTCCCATGAGTACGAGAAGCACGTTTATATCGCTTGGCGACACTCCAGGTATACGGCTTGCTTGAGCTATTGTCTCTGGCTGTATGCGTTCAAGCTTTTGACGGCATTCTGTTGAAAGGTCGTGGATTTGATTATAGTCGAAACGACCTTTGATCTTGATGTCTTCAAGTCTGCGCATCTTGTCGGCAAATACACGTTCTCGGTCTATATACCCTTTGTACTTCATCTTTATTTCGCAAGCCTCCGCTATTTCTTCCTTGCGGTTCTTCGGTAATTCCAGCATTTCTTTCAATGCTGGAATATGCTCAGAAAGATTGTTGAACGTTATCTGTGGACGTGCCACAAGGTCGGCAATTTTTACAGTTCCTTTAATGGGAGATGTACCTAAGGACTCGAGAAAGCCGTTGATTTCGTTTGGCTTTATCGGTGTTGTTTTGCAAAATTGCTCGATTTTATCGATTGCCTGTTTCTTTTCTATCCATAGGTCATAGCGTTTACGTGTTGCCAATCCGAGACGGTATGATGTTTCTGTTAGGCGTGCATCGGCATCGTCTTGGCGGAGAAGTATTCGGTATTCGGCACGTGAAGTGAACATTCGGTATGGCTCGTCGACGCCTTTTGTTGTTAAATCATCGATGAGTACGCCTATATAGCTTTCATCACGTTTCATTATGAACGGCTCACTTCCGCTACAATATAGTGCAGCATTGATGCCTGCAATGGTTCCCTGCCCACCAGCTTCCTCGTAGCCTGTCGTTCCATTGACTTGCCCTGCAAGGAATAACCCTTCGATAACTTTCGATTCCAACGAGTGTTTTAGTTGTGTCGGGTCGAAATAATCGTATTCAATGGCATAGCCAGGGCGGTATATCTTGGCATCACGCAAAGCTGGTATATGACGTATTGCATTGAGTTGTGTCTCCCATGGCATACTTGATGAAAAACCGTTTAAATACATTTCATTTGTATCGGTTCCTTCGGGTTCGAGGAACAATGGGTGGCTCTTCTTGTCAGGGAACGTTACGAGCTTGGTCTCAATGGAAGGGCAGTATCGGGGACCAGTACTCTGTATTTGTCCGTTGAAAAGGGGAGAATTGGCGATGTCGGCACGCAGAATTTCATGAACTTCCTCGTTGGTGCTGCATGTCCAGCATGGAAGTTGGGGTAGGGCGCGATGGCTGCCTATGAATGAGAACTGGTGAAAGTCATTTTCGCCTGGTTGTTCTTCCATATCCTCGAAATGGACGGTACGCTTGTCGATCCTTACTGGCGTGCCAGTCTTCATTCGCCCAACACGTACTCCGTGACGAGCGATGCTTTCGGTAAAGTTGTGTACGGCAGGTTCTGCTATGCGTCCGCCTTCAACCTTGCGATGGCCGATGTGCATGAGTCCGTTGAGGAATGTTCCGGCTGTGACGATTATCGCCTTGGCATGGATCTCTATCCCCCAGATAGTCTTTATTCCTATGGCTTCCTTCTTTCCGGCCTTGTCGTCAACAAGCAGTGTGTCTGCCTGGTCTTGGAATATGTCGAGGTTGGACGTGTGGTCGAGAACCCTGCGCCATTCCCATATGAACTTTCCACGGTCGCATTGTGCTCTCGGGCTCCAGACGGCAGGTCCTTTGGAACGGTTCAACATGCGGAATTGTATCGCCGTGGCATCAGTCACAAGTCCCATCTGACCTCCAAGGGCATCTATCTCGCGGACCATCTGCCCCTTGGCAATACCGCCTACTGCAGGATTGCAGCTCATTTGTCCAATCTTGTTCATGTCCATCGTGACAAGGCAAGTCTTTGCTCCCATATTGGCGGAAGAAGTGGCAGCCTCGCAGCCAGCGTGTCCGCCGCCAATCACTATAACGTCATAATTCAATATCATATTCTGGAATAATAGCTAATACCTGATGTTCACAATATTCTCGTATCCTATGGTGGATACCATGATTATTTACGAGGCGCAAAATTAAAAAATATTCTTTATATAGGTTATGCGCGACTAATACGAAAAGGTAATGTGCGGGTTAAAAGATATTAAATTATAGTCTTCGGCAGTCATCTGAAGGGTGTTAACTATCCTTGTTTTTATCTTTAAAGTTCGAATTTTGTGTGTTTTATTTTGGGTACTCACTATTTTTAGGTATTTTTGCAGCAAGATTGTAACTATCGCATCAACTATTTATTCGGTCAAGATAAGTTTTATACAGTTAAATATCTAAATTTCAACAATTTATGTGGTTAATCAATTCACCTATCGGTAGAAAGGTTGTTATGTCGTTGACCGGCATCTGCCTTATTCTATTCCTGACCTTCCACTGTTGCATGAATGTCGCCGCATTCTTCTCGGCTGACGCTTACAACGAAGTGTGCGAGTTCTTGGGCTCTAATTGGTATGCCGTTGTTGGCACGTTGGGATTGGCTTTCCTTGCCGTGTGCCATATCGTGTATGCCTTTATACTTACTGCCCAAAACCGCCGGGCGCGTGGTAGTGAGCGTTACGCAGTGACTGACCGTCGCCCAGAAGTGTCGTGGGCTTCGCAGAATATGCTCGTACTCGGACTGATAGTCGTTTGTGGTCTGCTGCTGCACTTGCATAACTTCTGGAAGAACATGATGTGGGCAGAACTCACAAATGCTGACTGGACAATCAGTCCGAGTGACGGTTTCGGTTGGATACAGCACACGTTTGAAAATCCTGTATTCTCTGTCCTTTATCTTGTTTGGATATGCGCACTTTGGTTCCATCTTACCCATGGATTCTGGAGCGCGATGCAGACTCTCGGCTGGAGCGGAAAGATTTGGCTTAAACGTTGGCAGACTATCGGCATCGCTTATGTTACAATACTCATGGGTGTATTCGCATTCCTCGTGCTCTCGTTCTGGTTCGGTTTTGCTCCAAGCATGTGTGCCGCTCTCTAAGACGGAGGATAAATAAGAGTGAACAGTGTAGCCTGGTTGATGTTATAAGCCAGTGCTCAATGAATTAAAAACTCTTGATTTTATAACATTATAATTTAGAATAAGATTATGTCACAGATAGATTCTAAAATCCCAGAAGGACCGTTGGCGGAGAAATGGACTAACTATAAGGCTCATCAGAAGCTTGTAAATCCTGCCAACAAGCGCAAGCTAGACATCATAGTCGTAGGTACTGGCCTTGCAGGAGCGTCGGCAGCCGCATCACTTGGTGAAATGGGGTTCCACGTAATCAGCTTTTGTATCCAGGACTCTCCACGCCGTGCGCACTCCATTGCGGCGCAGGGTGGTATAAACGCAGCAAAGAACTACCAGAATGATGGTGATTCTGTTTACCGTTTGTTCTACGATACTATTAAAGGTGGTGACTACCGTGCACGCGAGGCTAATGTTTACCGCCTTGCCGAAGTCAGCGCCAACATTATAGACCAGTGCGTGGCCCAAGGTGTTCCTTTCGCACGTGAATATGGCGGAATGCTTGCCAACCGCTCGTTCGGTGGAGTGCAGGTCTGCCGTACATTCTACGCAAAGGGTCAGACTGGCCAGCAGTTGCTGCTTGGTGCATATTCGTCATTGATGAAGGAGGTCAATAACGGTACTGTCGAATTGCATACACGTACCGAGATTGAGGATATTGTCATCGTTGATGGTCGTTGCCGTGGTGTCATCGCAAAGAACCTTGTAACTGGCAAGCTCGAACGCTATGGCGCACATGCTGTATGTCTTGCTACTGGCGGATATGGAAATACATACTTCCTCTCTACCAACGCTATGGGTTGCAACGCTACTGCCGCAGTTCAGGCTTACCGTAAGGGAGCTTATTTTGCAAATCCATGCTTTGTACAGATACACCCTACATGTATTCCTGTACACGGAGACAAGCAGTCAAAGCTGACCCTTATGTCGGAGTCGCTTCGCAACGACGGTCGTATATGGGTACCGAAGAATCTCGAAGATGCTAAAAAACTGCAACGTGGTGAAATACAAGGTCGCGACATTCCAGAAGAAGACCGCGACTATTACTTGGAACGTCGTTACCCGGCATTCGGAAATCTTGTGCCTCGTGACGTTGCCTCGCGTGCAGCAAAGGAGCGCACCGATGCTGGTTATGGCGTGAATAATACAGGACTGGCGGTGTTCCTCGATTTCTCCGAGGCATTCCAGCGTCTTGGGCGCAAGCGTGTTGACGAGCGTTATGGAAACCTGTTCGATATGTATCAGGAGATAACCGACGTAGACCCGCACGACAACCCGATGATGATATTCCCAGCCATTCACTATACTATGGGCGGCCTTTGGGTTGACTATGAGCTTCAGACTTCTATCAAGGGATTGTTCGCGCTCGGCGAGTGCAACTTCTCAGACCACGGAGCAAACCGTCTCGGTGCTTCTGCGCTTATGCAGGGACTTAGCGATGGATATTTTGTTATCCCTTATACGATGCAGAACTATTTGTCAGACCAGATACAGGTGCCTCACATCGACACTTCGCTGCCAGAGTTCGACGAGGCGGAGAAGGCTGTACAGGCAGAGATAGACCGCATCTACAACATCAAGGGCGACGAGAGCGTCGACTCTATCCACAAGAAGCTGTATCATATAATGTGGGACTATGTAGGCATGGCACGTAACGAGGAAGGCTTGAAGAAGGCTCTTGCAATGTTGAAGGACATACGCAAGGAGTTCAATGAACATGTGCGCATTCCAGGCAGCAAGGACGGACTCAACGTGGAACTTGACAAGGCTATCCACTTGCGCGACTTCATCACTATGGGCGAGCTGATCGCTTATGACGCGCTCGAACGTAACGAGAGCTGTGGCGGACACTTCCGTGAGGAGAGCCAGACGGAGGAAGGTGAGGCTAAGCGTGACGACGAGAACTATATGTACGTCGCTTGCTGGCAGTATCAGGGCTCTGACGATGTTGCCCCGACACTCCTCAAAGAGCCGCTTGACTACAAGTACATCAAGGTTCAAGTACGTAACTATAAGAAGTAAAGAGACCTCCACCAAGCCCTTCCGAACGGATGGGATGCCTAATTGCTGGTTGATTTGGGCATTGGTAAAGTTTCAATAACATTTAAGATTACAAAAACAATGGATACAAATATAAGTTTCACGCTTAAAGTCTGGCGTCAGAACGGCCCGAAGGAAAAAGGGCACTTCGACACCTTTGAGATGCAGGACATACCCGGCGATACTTCGTTCCTTGAGATGCTTGACATACTCAATGAGCAACTCATTGAGGACGGCAAGGAGCCGTTCGTCTTCGACCATGACTGCCGTGAGGGTATCTGCGGCATGTGCTCGCTCTATATCAACGGTCACCCACACGGACCGGCACAAGGAGCTACGACGTGCCAGCTTTACATGCGCCGTTTCCACGACGGCGACGTTATCACCGTTGAGCCGTGGCGTTCGGCAGCATTTCCAGTTATCAAGGACTGCATGGTAGACCGTTCGGCTTTCGACAAGATTATCGCGGCTGGTGGCTATACTTCGGTTCGTACCGGTCAGGCGCAAGACGCCAACGCCATACTTATTCCGAAGGAGAACGCCGACGAGGCTATGGACTGTGCGACGTGCATCGGTTGCGGCGCATGTGTAGCAGCCTGCAAGAACGGTTCTGCAATGCTGTTCGTATCGTCGAAGGTAAGCCAGCTCGCACTACTTCCACAAGGTCGTCCGGAGGCTGCAAAGCGTGCCAAGGCAATGGTCATGAAGATGGAGGAGCTCGGTTTCGGTAACTGCACGAACACCCGCGCTTGCGAGGCAGAGTGCCCGAAGAACGAGTCGATTGCCAACATTGCGCGGCTGAACCGCGAGTTCATCAAGGCAAAGCTTGCCGACTAATCTGGCAATATTTGCCAATCAAGGTGTTTTGGTCTGGTTTAATGCCGGCAACGCCTTGACAGATTATACAAAAACATGATTGTGAAGCCCGACGGGAGTATCTTACTTCCTGCCGGGCTTTCTTTTCTTACAGTCTGGACGGTCTTTTTCGTCGTATTCGTGTCCGATTTGTATCTGGAAGATGGGACTTTGCAATTTCTTTTGTATATTTGCACAGGCTAAAATCTATTGTTTGATAACGTAAAAGCCCATGTCTATGAAGATAAAAGCAGCCATTTCAAAGCCACTCGCCGTATTGCTGGCGGTCGTGTCGCCGTGTTCTCTGCATTTGAACGCGCAGGACACCATACCAGCCCACTTGAATGTCAACATTGCCATAGGCGATACGCACCGTTCTACCGATTCTCTGCGGCTTAATTCCGTCAACGTCGGACTTGTCAGCACCACCGACAGCCTCCGTGGACTGCAATTTGGGCTGCTCACAGGCGTTTCGTTTCGCAATACCAGTGGAGTGAACGTCGGAGGACTGTTCGCCCTTTCTGGACGAAATATGGGCGGTTTGCAGATGTCGGGTACGGTCAACGCCGTCGCCGGCAATGCCGACGGTGTTATGCTCACGCCGGTAATGAACCTCTCACGGGGCTTTCGCGGTTTGCAACTTGGTGGATTCGGCAATGCCGTCAACTCCGCCACGCGCGGCATACAGCTGTCGCTTGTGACAAACATTGCCCGTGGCTTCAGCTATGGTATGCAGGTTTCGGCATTTGCCAACGTCAGTTCGCAGTCGATGCGTGGAATGCAGATAGGTGGATACAACTACGCCGACACGCTCACTGGACTTCAGATTGGCGCACTCAACGTCGCGCTCAACCACACAAAGGGCTGGCAGATCGGACTGGTGAACTACTCCCGCACGTCGTCGGCACACAAGATAGGACTCGTAAACATCGACCCGCACACGACAATCGACCTCATGGCGTTCGGCGGGACGAGCAGCAAGCTCAACATTGCGGCACGCTTCCGCAACCGTTCGTCGTTCAGCATCATCGGCATAGGCACCCACTACATGGGATTCGACGACGACTTTTCGGGGGCGCTGTTCTACCGTTGGGGAAAGTTCCTCAGGCTCGACACGAAGTGGACGATAAGCTCCGACCTCGGCTTCTACCATGTCGAGACGTTCGAGAAGAACTCGCAGTCGAAACCGTCACGGCTGTACAGCCTGCAATGGCACCTGTCGAACGACTGGCAGCTGAACCGCTCGCTCGGGCTGTACGTGTCTGCCGGACTGGGCACCACGCGCCACTACGGTTCCAACCACAACTACCGCACGCGTCCGCTCGTCGAGGCTGGTCTGACGTGGCGTTTCCACCGTGACGTGCACACGCTCTACCGTCCGTCGGTCGAGAGGCGGAAGGCGCTATCGACCGACAGCATTATCCGTCCGATAGGGCTTTACGCGTGGGAGAACCCCGAGCAGCACCACAAGAGCTACTGGTATCCAGCGATCGGCGTGACAGGCATCAACGTGTTCGTACACTGTTGGGACCGTTTTGTGGCAAACATGGGCTGTTCCGATGTTTACTGGAAGACTATCGGGCACAACTTCCGCCACGCCTTCGTGTGGGACAACGACAAGTTCTCGACCAACCTATTCGCACACCCGTACCACGGCAACCTGTACTTCAACATGGCACGGTCTTACGGGCTCGACTTCTGGCACAGCGTGCCTTACGCCCTCGGCGGAAGCCTCATGTGGGAGTTCTGCGGCGAGAACGAGCCTCCTGCCATCAACGACCTCATGGCGACGACGTTCGGCGGGACAGCCATTGGAGAGGTCATGCACCGGCTGAGCGCGCTCCTGCTCGACGACCGATCGTCGGGATTCAACCGCTTCCTGCGCGAGGCAGGTTCGACGGTCATCAATCCCATGGGCGGACTGCGGCGCATAATGACTGGCGACGCGTGGCGGCTCCGCGGAAAGTACACCCGATACCACGACTATTCGCGGATACCGATTGACTTCAGCGTCAGTGCCGGACTGCGCTACATCGCCGATGACGGGCGTTTCTTTGAGGGCGAGGTGGGACCTTACGTCAATTTCTACCTCGAATATGGCGACCCGTTCAGCGACGAGGCACGCCACCCGTACGACTTCTTCGACTTTGAGCTGACTCTCGGTACCGGCTCCAAGCAGCCGCTCATCAACCGTCTGCACCTGCTCGGACGGCTGTGGAGCGCGCCGATATATGCCGGCGATGACGTGATAGCAGAGTTCGGATTCTTCCAGCACTTCAACTATTACAACTCCAACCCGATAAAGAACGGCACGTCGCTCACGCCGTACCGCATCAGCGAGGCGGCTTCCGTAGGTCCCGGCTTCGTATTCCGCTTCCCGCAGCGTGTGGGCGTGCTCGAGAAGTTCGAGCAGCGGCTGTTCCTCAGCGGCATACTCCTCGGCGGTACCAAGAGCGACTACTACAACGTCATCGAGCGCGACTACAACATGGGCAGCGGCTTCTCCGTGAAGACCAAGACGTACATGGGCTTCAGCCACTTCGGGCGTTTTATCCTGCACACCGACTACTACCACCTGTTCACGTGGAAGGGCTACGAGGGCAAGAACCTTGAGGGCATGACCCGCAACGACCTCCTGTATCTCAACGTGCAGGGCGACCGCGGTCACGTCCAGCTGCTCGTCGTCACACCACGGTGGGAATTCGACTTCCGCGGTCCCCTGTCGCTCGACTTCTCCAGCAGCTACTACCTCCGCCACACCCATTACACTTATCATAAGAACGTCCATGCGCAGACGTTCGACCTCCACCTCGGGCTGACCTACCACTTCTAAATACTGCCCCCACACAAGCCAACAGGATCTCAGGGGCGTCGTTCCGCAATTACATTATGTGTCTTTCTCGACGACAAAGGGGAAACCTATCATAATCTCCTCCGACGGGAGGGGATTTTTTTATGCCTTACCGGCGTTATCTATATTTTCACAAAAGTGATTTTGCAAAACGACAAAAGTCAAAAATAAAATGACTTTTGTCATTGATTTCTTTCACAAAAGTCATTCTTGCAAATGACAAAAGTCATTCTTGCAAATGACAAAAGTCATTTATTCTTTTCACAAAAGTGAAATATACTAATGACAAAAGTCATTTTTAAGAAGTCCTTGGATAATGCCATGAAAAAGGCTCATCCGCCGGCAGCGAATGAGCCTTTTATAGTTATAATTGTCCTGTTGGAACAGTGACGTTGCAGCGGAGAGCCTTATTGCGGATTGATTTCCTTCAGCAGGCGGTCGGCGTGCCCCCATTTGTCCATCATATAGAGCACGTAGCGTATGTCGACGCCGATGCAGCGCGCCAGCTGGCGGTCGAAATTGATGTCGCTCGAAAGGCTGTCCCAGTTGCCGTCGAATGTGAGACCGATGAGCCGTCCGCGTCCGTCGAACATAGGCGAGCCGGAGTTGCCGCCGGTGATGTCGTTGTTGGTCAGGAAGCACAGTTGCAGCTTGCCCGTCGTGCGGTCCTGATAGCGTCCGTAGTCCTTCTGCGACAGCAGTTGGCGCATTATCGGCTCTGCCTTGTACTCGGCGTTCTCGTCGCCGTGGCTCATCTTCTCGACGATGCTCTCCGCGTCGGTGTAGTAGCTTGTCGTGGTCGCTCCGATGCGGTAGCCACCCACCTGTCCGTACGACAGGCGCATGGTGAAGTTGGCGTCGCTGTAGTGTGGCAGGTCTTGCTCCATGCGCACCTTGGCGGCGCAGAGGTTGCGCTCCTGCTCCTCAATCTGCGCGTCGTATGGCATCTTGGCGAGCTCAAGCACGGTTATGTTGCTTATGATGTCGATGCCGAGCTGCACGCCGGGGTCTTCGGTGAAGCCCTTGCGGTTGGGATAGAACTTGGCTCCTGGCGTGAGGAGCTTCGAGTCCTTGTATATGTCGGCTACGAACTGCTTGCAGTCGCCCTTGTACTTGCGCTGTATGGTGGTGTTGAACGCCGGGAGGAACTCCTCGGGAACCTGCCTGATGTAGTTCTCGAGCATCGCCGCCGTCAGCTCCTGGTCGAGCTGCGGGTTCCATTTGCCGCCGTTGTCGTCGAACTCAACGTACTGGTCGGCTTCCTTAGCGTCGGGATTCTTCGGCATCATGCGCCTGACGCTCATCGCGCGGCGCAGAAGCTCGGAGTTGCGCCAGAAGCTCTCGTTCCAGTAGTTCTCGGCGCGCTCTATCGGCATACGCTTCTTGTACAGCCGTGCGAGCGTGTCGAAGTCAACCTTCTGGTCGAAGTCGGCGGTGTCCTGCCACTGCCTGATGCGTGCCTCGTAAGCCTGCTTCTGCGCAATGATGCCAATCGAGTCGATGCACTTGTTCATGCCAATCGAGTTCTTGTAGTAGTTGGCGGAGTTGGCGTAAGCGTTCTCGTAGTTGATGCGGTCGCGCTCGTTGGCATCCATATACTTTTTGAGAATGTCGAGCTTTATCTTGCGGACCTGTATGCGTGTCTTGTTCTCCGCCTCCTTCATGCTCTCGATACCGTACGACGACAGGTAGCGTTCTGTCGAGCCGGGATAGCCGACGGTCATCGAGAAATCGCCGTCCTTGTAGCCTTGCAGCGATACCGGTGCCCATGACGCAGGGTGGTAGGGTACGTTGTCCTTGCTGTACGGCGCGGGGCGGTTGTCCTTGCCGGCGTATATGCGGAAGACGGAGAAGTCGCACGTCTGCCGCGGCCACATCCAGTTGTCGGTCTCCCCACCGTACTTGCCCATCGACTTCGGCACGGTGAACACCAGCCGCAGGTCGGTGAAGTCCTGGTATGTCGTGGCGTAGTAGCGGTTGCCCTCGTAGAAGGGATCGATGTCTACGTGGAGCGTGCTGTCGATAGCCTTGACGGAGTCGGTCATGGTGTTGGTAATCGAGTCTATCACCTCGGCAACGTCAATCGCGCCCTTGCCCTTTATGAGTGGCAGCACCGTGGCTGTGATGTCGCGCTGGTCGCGCATGAAACTGACAAACATGTTCTCGTTGGGCAGTTCCTCGGCATACGTCTTGGCGTAGAATCCGTTGAGCATGTAGTCGTGCTCGACGGTCGAATGGCTGTTGATAGCGGAGAATCCGCAGTGGTGGTTGGTGAACACCAGACCGTCGGGCGATACCACCACGCCGGAACAGTAGCCCGAGAAGTTGACTACGCAGTTCTTTATGGCGTTCGGACTCTCGTAGAGGTTGGCGTATGGCAGCGTGAATCCTTCGGCGGTCATCTGGTCGTAGACCTGCTGCGGAAGGTTGTAGAGCGTCCACATGCCTTCGTCGGCGCGCACTGTGTTGGTGAATGCCGCCAGTGCGATGATAGAAGCAAGTACTTTCTTCATAGTTGTTGTATTTGTTTTGATGTTGTTATCCTATATCCGTGAGCGGACTTTCGCCAGCACCTCGGGCAAGTCGCGCTTTACTATAAGCATGGCGAACGCGGCGATTATGACAGTGTTGGCGATTATGGCGGTCCATGTCGGCAGCCATGCGTTGCTTGCCGAAATCAGCGCGAATGCCACGGCGGCCACGACGATGTAGAAAGTGATGTCCTTCAGTGGATAGTTGATAGGGTAGTACTTCTGTCCGAAGAAGTAGCTTAGTACCATGCTGACGGCGTAGCTTACGAATCCCGCCCATGCGCAAGCCCAGTAGCTGAAGCGTGGAATGAGCAGAATGTCTATCGCTATGAGCACCACGGCTCCGATGCCCGAGAAGTAGGCTCCCCATATCGTCCGGTCGGTCAGCTTGTACCAGAAGCTTAGGTTGAAGAATATGCCGAACATTATCTCCGCAGCCATGACGATAGGCACGATTTCCAGCCCCTGCCAGTAACTGCGTCCGACGATGAACTTCAGGATGTCCATATATCCCATGACGCACAGGAACGCCAGCAGCGTGAATATTATGTAGTACTTCATAGCCTTGGCGTAGGTGTCCTTGTTGTCCTTGTCCTTCACCTTTCCGAACACGAACGGCTCGTAGGCGTAGCGGAACGCCTGCGTTATCATCACCATAATCATGGCAATCTTTATGCACGCGCCGTAGATGCCGAGCTGCGTGCGCGCCTCCGTAGCCGTGCCGTCATATACGAACGGGAAGATAATCTGCGAGGCACATTGGTTCAACTGCCCTGCAAGCCCCATAATGAGCAGCGGCCACGTGTACGACAGCATACGCTTGCACGTAGCCCGGTCGAACGGGTTGCGGAACCCGCGCAACTCTTTCCACAGCATCAGCAGCGTAGCCACGGAGCAGAACATGTTGATGTAGAACACCCACACCACGTCGAGCGTGAAGTCCTGGTCGTATATCCCGAACGGGTTTATCTTGAAGTATGGCAGTATGATGAGGTAGAGAATGTTCAGCGTGATGTTGAAGACTATGTTAAGAATCTTCAGCGCGGCGAACTTAACCGGCCGGTGGGCGTATCGCAGATAGGCGAACGGTATCGCCGTGAACGCGTCAATAGCCACCGTAACATACATTATAAGGATATACTCAGGGTGGTCGCTGTATCCAAGCAGGTTGGCTATCGGGTGGTTGAACAGCACCACGAGTATTGCGAATACGAGCGAGGTCGTGCCTACTGTCCGCAGCGTCGTGGCATATACCTTCTTAGGGTCTTCGCCGTCCTTGCTCATAAAGCGGAAGAACGTCGTCTCCATGCCGTACGTCAGTATGATTATGAGCAGCGCGACGTATGCGTAGACGTTGGTTATTATCCCGTACTGCCCGCCTGCGGCGTTGAACTTCGCCGTCTGGATAGGTACGAGCAGGTAGTTGATGAACCGTGCCATTATCGAGCTTAGCCCGTATATGACGGTGTCCTTTGCCAGTGATTTCAAGTTAGCCATTTTTTTACCCTTTTACTTTTACCCTTAAAAGAACGTGTATGCGATAACTATTGCCGCGATGACTCCCGCCAAGTCGGCAAGAAGCCCGCACGCCACGGCGTGACGCGTGTACTTGATGTTGACCGATCCGAAGTATACGGCGAGAATGTAGAACGTCGTGTCGGTAGAGCCTTGGAATATGCAGCTGAGCCGTCCTACGAACGAGTCTGCTCCGAAATGATCCATTGCCTCAAGCATCAAGCCTCGCGCGCCGCTTCCTGACAGCGGTTTCATGAATGCAGTAGGCAGCGCGTCAACGAACTGTGTATCCAGTCCTGCGCCCTGTACGCACCATTTCACTCCGCCAATGAGCATATCCATGGCTCCCGACGCACGGAACACGCCTACTCCTACGAGTATTGCCACCAGGTACGGGATTATCCTTACTGCCGTGGTGAATCCGTCCTTGGCTCCCTCGATGAAAGCGTCGTATACGTTTATCTTCCTTAGGAATCCAGCGACTATGAACACCACTATCACCGACAGCAGGATCATGTTCGAAGCCACCGACGTGACGGTCGCCATTTGCTCTTGTGGCATTTGTCCGAATCCCCAGATAACCACCCCGACAAACGCGCACAGTCCGACAATCGTAGCGAGCAGTGCAGGTTGCAGCAAGTTTATCTTCTGCCATAGCGACGTGATGATGATTCCAACGAGTGTCGCAACTGTCGTGGCGAGAAGTATGGGAATGAATACGTCCGTAGGCGATGCCGCGCCTTTCGATGCCCGGAATGCCAGTATCGTCGTCGGTATGATTGTCAGTCCGCTGGTGTTCAGCACCAGGAACATTATCATAGGGTTCGTAGCCGTGTCCTTCTTAGGATTCAACTCCTGCATCTGAGACATCGCCTTCAGTCCTGTCGGTGTGGCGGCATTGTCAAGTCCGAGCATGTTGGAGGCTATGTTCATGAATATGCTTCCCATAACGGGGTGGTTCTTCGGTATGTCTGGAAACAGTTTTGTGAATACGGGGCTTAGCAGCCGTGCCAGTGCGTTGACAGCTCCGGCGCGCTCGCCGATTTTCATTATTCCAAGCCACAGGCAAAGCACGCCCGTCAGTCCCAATGATGTTTCGAAAGCCGACTTTGACGAATCAAAAGTGGCATCAACCATTTTCTTAAATAGTGTGGTGTCGCCTTGCGCAAGCCCTATAAGCCCGAAGACGAAGGCTATGACGAAGAAGGCAATCCAGATGTAGTTCAGTACCATTCGTACTTGTGTTATTTATTGTGTATCGTAATTATGCGTTATTCAAAAATCAGCGTTGTGATGTTTCCTGGCTGGAATATCTCGCAAGCCACTTCTTGCAGTTGCCGTGCCGTCAGCGCGTCGATATTGTCGTATAGTGCCGTTATATCCCGTTCCCAACCATAGTGGAGGAACGACTTGCCAAAATCAAGCGCGAAGTTCTCACGGTTGTCGCAGGCTATGCCTATCTGCCCTTTTATTTGCTGCTTTGCTGCATCAAGCTCCTGATTGCTCAGTGGAGTTTCGATAGACCTGTCAAGCTCGTCACGCACGAGCGACAGGCACGTGTCTACGTCTTTCGGGTCGCAGCCGAAGTATACCGACCACAGTCCTGTCCGTGCGTAGTTCACCATGGTGCTTTCTACTGTGTATACCAGTCCGTGATGCTCGCGCAGGTTGATGTTGAGGCGTGCGCTCATGCCGGGACCTCCTATTATGTTGTTGAGCAGGTACAGCGCCATGCGGTGCTTGTCGCCTACACCGTATGCCCTGTTGCCGAGCATTACGTGTGCTTGGTGCGTATGCCTCTCTATGTGTATGGTCTTTCCCGCGTTATTCCTGTATGTATTGTCCGGAGTTGTGTTGTCGGCTGGCTGTGGCTTGGCTTCTCCAAATGATGCCGTGGCTTCTCCAATCAGGTGCAGCAGCTCTTGGAAGTCAATATCGCCATAAGCGAAGAATATGCAGTTGTCTGGACGGTAGTAGCGTCGTGTGAACCGTATTGCGTCTGCCGTCTTGAACGACCTCACCCGGTTTGCCGTCCCGAGAATGTTGTGACCCAGCGGTGTTCCCTTGAACAGCTGGTTTTCGAACTCGTCGTATATAAGTTCCGCCGGCGAGTCGTTGTACGATTCTATCTCGTCGCAGATGACCTCGACTTCGCGGTCTATTTCCTTTTGTGGATATGTGCTGTGGAATACTATGTCGGTCAGCAGGTCAACAGCCCTTGCCAAATGGGTCTTCAGAATGGCTGCGTAATACACCGTGTCCGTCTTTGTAGTGAATGCGTTTAGGTCGCCGCCGACACTCTCCAGGCAGTTTATTATGTCTATGGCGTTGCGGCGTTCAGTTCCCTTGAACGTCATGTGCTCGCAAAAGTGTGCCATGCCTTCATGGTCTGCGCCTTCTTTAGAAGCCCCGGCATTCACCTCGTAGCCACAATATACCACGGGCGATGTTGACTGAAGGTGTATTATGCGCAATCCACAGGGTAGGGTGGCGGTGTTGTATTTCATCGGCAGTCTTGAATTTGGTTTGCTTTTCTGGCAGTGGTGCTTTACTCGTTCGATAGCCAATTCTGTAATGGCTGACAAAAGTACGCCTTTTTTGAGAGAATGCGAAAAGAACGCCTCGTTTATTTTGCCGTTTCGGTAAATTCACCTATTTTTGCACACTAAAGAAACTAACTAAAACACAAATGCGAAAAGTTATTGGTATAGGAGAGACCGTTCTCGACATAATCTTCAAACACGGACAACCCGTAAGTGCCGTGCCTGGTGGCTCGACATGCAATGCAGTCGTATCGATGGCGCGTGCCGGCGTTCCTGTGACATTCATTTCCGAGGCTGGCAACGACCGCGTGGGCAACAAGATTATAGACTTCTTGAAGGAGAACGGCGTAGACGCAAGTTATGTCAGCGTATTCCCGGAGTCGAAGTCGCCAGTATCATTGGCATTCCTTGACGACAATAACGATGCCGAATACATATTCTACAAGGACCACCCACACGACCAGCTTGAATTTGCATATCCGGAAGTCGAAGCCGACGACATAGTGCTGTTCGGTTCTTACTATGCCCTCAATCCGGTCATACGTCCTCAGGTTGTCGCGTTCCTCGAACATGCCAAGGCTAAGGGAGCCATTCTGTATTACGATGTCAACTTCCGTCCGGCACACAAGGACGAAGTCCTGCGCATCACTCCGAACTTGCTCGAAAACCTCGACTATGCCGACATCGTGCGTGGCAGCAATGAGGACTTCGACATACTTTACAAGATGGACGATGCCGACAAGGTGTATAATGCCGAGATTTCATTCTACTGCAAGCAGTTCATCTATACCCAGGGCGCGCAACCCGTGCGGTTGTTCGCAGGCAACGGCTTCAAGAAAAGCTATCCAGTCGCCGATACCGCGACAGTCTCTACCATTGGCGCGGGCGACAACTTCAATGCCGGCTTTATCTTCGGGCTTATCAAGAACAATGTAACGCATGACAAGCTCAATGCTGGTCTCGACGAAAGCCAGTGGGACAACATCATCTGCTATGCCCTTGCCTTTTCCGCCGACTGCTGCAAGGACATATATAATTACGTCAGCCCAGAGTTCGGCAAGTCTATACGGAACTTATGACTTTAAGTCATGAAACAATGCAAGCCCTTTAACTGTCAGCTTGTATTTTTGTCGTGGGTGTTGTGGGCTGTTTGGGTATGTTTGCGTTATCGTTCCATTATTAATGGCTGGCTCAATATAATTATACATAATGGTCGGACGGTGTCGTAAGCCGAGTATGTCCATTATCTGTTTCAATGATAGCTCCTGCGCACCAATAGTTGATATCAGCCTGCGTTCCGTTTCCGTCAGTTGGTATGCCAACTTGTTCGGTACTTGTTCGGTACTTGTTCGGTTTGTTGTATCACTTTCTTTTTTCTTTATCCATTTTTTTCTTTATCCATTTTTCGGGTGGATTAATAATCATATACCTGTTTCTCAACTCATTGTGCTCTCCTCCTTGCCGTGTTGCATATCCCACTATATGTGCTTAAAACGTTTTGCATTGCAAATATAGTAAAATATTATCATATTTACAATTTAAACAGCTGCAAATATGACTTCTATAGTTTATTTTTAATCTCAAAATGGAGTGTGGACGTATTCGCAGACATCTTCATGTAACATAAATGATTTTGGTAACTTATGTAAATCTTCTATATGGCTAATTAACTTTGAAAAATTTTCAAGACTTTCTATCTCTTCACGTCTTGCCTTGCTCAACTTGCAAAAATCCTCCTCCTGCTCCAATCCTGCGAATCGTCGTCCGCATATATTTGCAGCAATGCCTGTTGTAGAACTTCCGCTGAATGGATCAAGAATCCAATCTCCTTGATTTGTTGACGCAAGAATCATTCTCACGAGCAAACGCAAAGGCTTTTGTGTGGGGTGTTTGCCACAAGTCTTTTCCCATCGACCGATAGCTGGCATATGCCAAACATCAGTCATCTGCTTGCCACCATTCAATTCTTTCATCAAGTCGTAGTTGAACTTATGGGGAACTTTCTGCATCTTTCTCGCCCAAATAATGAATTCGGTGGAGTATTTGAAGTAGCGGCATGAAATGTTTGCTGGTGGATTAGTCTTTTCCCATGTGATAACATTCAGAATCTTGTAGCCAAGTTCCATTAAGCAATTCGCTACAGAAAAAATATTGTGATAAGTTCCACTTATCCAAATCGTCCCATTGTCTTTCAATTTGTCACGGCACAGACGCAACCATTCCATGTTGAATGCCATCATGTCCTCTTGCGATTTGCCTTTGTCCCATTCGCCTTTATCCACGCATGTGATTTTGCCGCTCTGCAACGATATTCCGCCATTGGAGAGGAAGTAAGGAGGATCGGCAAATATCATGTCGAACTTGAAATCAAACTCCTTTAGAAGTTTAAAGCTGTCACCTTGCGCAAGAATGAATCTTTCTTCAAAGAGTTGTATATACCTGTTTCAATCGTTGTAATATTCTAAAGATATTGTTCTTAGGATTATTACCGCATTCTTGATAATGTTTTTTTTCGTCATTCCAATTATAATCAACAATTGCTTGTATGTCTTTATTTTGTTCCTTTGTCAAAACTTGTTTTACAATAATATTACTCATTGAAAAACCAGCTTCAATAATCCATGGATTATTTTCAAGTAACAAAACCTTTGCTTCGGAACAGTTCTTGGCTTGTATGAAGCCTAATATTTGACAATTGTCGACATTTTTGTTTTGGTTGGGTGCTAATGTTATTCCTTCTGTTGTATAGAAAATATATTCATTCATAATTACCAATTATTCATTTTAATACTCTTCAAGCTTGTATGCATAGTGACTACTCTTTCATAATCTAAAAATTGCACACGAGACTTAATATTGTCAAACATTGAAACGTTGATTTTGTCGTAGAATTCGTCCTTACGGCATACATCTGCAACGATATAAAATTTGGAGTAAAAATCTTGTAGTTCATAGAACTTAGACAGTGAGTTTTTAATGTCTGTCGTATGCTCTACTTCATAAAAATCAGAAGGCATTTGACGATTATTAAACCATATTACATCTACTGTTCTTGCCTTTCTTAGCAAGTTGTCATAAGTAAATGGAGGAAGCGTATAAGTATCTGCCACTTCCCCTAAGTGCTTGTCAAGAAACATTTTGTTTTTATCCTGCGCAGGAATATAAGTCTTTCTGTTTCTAAATTTCCCAATCTCAATAAGCAAGCCTTGATAGTATCCATGACTAAACTGTTCTTCGCTATCTCTGTTTCCTTCTTTTATCTTAAATTTTCTGAGAACTTTCTCGCGACAATCTTCCAAAGCCCAAAGACCAGGTTGTATTCTAAAAACAGATTGGCTGTTTTGGACTATTCTCCTTATAGAAGCTTCTGGCGTTTTCGTCTTCCATGTTGAAAAATCAACAATCTCATTAAGTCTACGAAGAGTTGCAAAACCACCTGCTTTCCTTAATGCTTCTATTACTTGATATTCTTGCGTCTCTTTTTTCATACAAATTTTGTAGTGTCCTCTGTTTGGTCAAGATCTTTCTCATTGTAACGTTTGCGTACAGCCATAAACATTTCACGCTTCGCTTCCATGTCTGGCAAGGCGTAATATTCTGCCTGTATTTCACGTAAAGCGGGGATTAATTGCTCTACATTGTCACGTACTGTTTTATAACAAGTGATTAAATCGGGATTAATGTCATTGATGATGGCACGTTTGATGTTAGGGTGTTGTTGCAGCATGTAGAACAGCATTGCCCCACCACCTACGAATGGCTCTATGTATGTGGCATTTTTCCAATTATCAAAGTCAGCCGGCAATTTCATTTCCAATTGTTCTATTAGTTGACTTTTGCCACCAACCCATTTGATGAATGTTTTTGCTTTTGTATTCATATTGTTTGTTTTTTATCGATGATTAATTCCGCTCTTAATCCTAATCCAGTATAAATCTGTACCCTTGCTCCACGTTAAAAACGCTATTGACTATCGGCAGCATTATGTCTCACTTAGAAGAAAGAGTTGTTTGACTTGCATATTACGGAAATTAGAACTATTAAAAATCATCACTTTTGTCGAGGCAATAGCTCGTAAAATGCTTATTATAAGCTATTCTATAAGCTGTTATTCGTTATGTGCAAAGTTAATCATTTAATGAACAATATGCAATGAATCGCTATACTTTTATGGAAATCCTATAACCAAGTAATATAAAAATGCATATGTTAAAAACTGGGAAAGATACGGACAAATGACATCTCATGGTTGCGGTATTTGCAACCAACGGGCAATTTGCCGTGAAATACGCGAGTTTTGAGAGAGTTTGCTATGTTGTTGTAAATCAACAACTTATAAAATACAATACTTTGGAGGCAAAAATACAAAGCATTGAATTGCCCGATACATACTAATGCGTTGGCAAAGTCAATAGGTTGAAGTGTAAGAAATACATTCGTTACATGCTAAGGAATACAATCGTTACCACCTAAGAAATGTATTCCTTACCACCTAAGGAATACATTCGTTAGACCCTAAGGAATGTATTCGTTAGAAAAACAGGACTGTAATTGTTGGATTTTTCGGATTGAAATGATGGTTTCGAGCGATTGTAACCGCAAGATTCCACCCGTTTCAATCCTAAAACGCGAAAAATGAAGTGTTAAATTCCGTGATATAAGTCTTACACTTGGGACGTATGTGATGATGGAATGACAAGGTGGTGTGAGGAACTCGTCACTCGATGTTCAACATTCAGCAGAATGAATGGCTGTTTGATACTGTTGGCGTATGCCTGTATGTCGTCGGGACAATGTGGGTGTACCTGTGGTTTATGACGGTCTCTTTGGTATTTGACCGAATAACTTTGGGCGGTTATCATATTTTTTTGTAACTTTGCACCCGTTGTCGAAACGACGGCAATGCTCTGATAGTTCAATGGATAGAACGGAGGTTTCCTAAACCTTTGATCCGGGTTCGATTCCCGGTCGGAGTACATTGGTTTTACATAAGGGAAAGGTTGTCTGACATACGGGCAACCTTTTCTTTATTGGCAGCTTTCCCGTTGAAGCCTGTCAACACGGGCGTAGACTTTAAGTAACTTTAATAGTTGCGCGCATGGTTTGCCAATAGTAATAATTTGTCCTTTCAGGATAATTCCGTAATTTTGCACACCGAAAATAACGACACATATCCATGATAATGAAGAATTTAACACGTTTCGCATTGGCATCGGCTGCAATGTTTCTTGCCGTATCGTGTGCCACGCAGCATAAAACACCCGTCGTCGACACGACTACCAGCGCGACATCGCTGACGGTTGATACTGTAAAGAAGGTGGAGCCGAACAGCGAGGTGCTCAGTATCGCGGAGTTCATCGGCGTGTTCGCAGACCAGGCAAACGCCGACGCCTCGATGGCGCATTATGGCTACAAGGTCAGGAAGGACTACGAGGTGTTCCGTGTAGACAAATACGACAAGATGTACTACAAGAACTGCCGTCTGCCCAAAGTGATAACTGAAGGTAAGTTCGAGGACTATCCGCGTGCGCTGCGCAAGGGAATTTCCAGTTTCGTGGCAATAAAGGGCGGCAGCATGATTATGGGCGTGTTTAACGACAATGCCTATCAGAACCTTGTAGACCAGGTTAAGGACAATGGCTTCCGCCTCGACATGGAGGGCAATGAGGATATATACACCAACGGGACATACTACATAGCCTGCAACAAGGGCAACCGTACGGTGAGGATCCAGAAGGCTCTGTGAGTGTTGAATGATGAGTGCAGGGTGTTGAGTGTCGGGTGATGAATGGTTGGTGACAAATGAACAAGAAAGTACTTGCATTCATAGGTCTGGTGGCTTTGTCTACATCGGCTGTCGGGTGCAAACCGGGCGGTGGAGGCAGTCATGAGTCGGCACTGCAAGATGCATCTTCTTCATCACAAGCTGACACTATCGTGAAAGCCACGGCTGTTGAGGATTCCAGCTCGGAGAGTACGGACAGCCTGAGAATAGAGGACATAACCAGTGAGATAAACTTCGGCTACCGCAAGGCTGACCGTAGGCGTGGTGATATAGACATAATAGTCGTACACTCCAACTACCACGTGGTAGACCAGCTGCGGCAGGTATTCGACTTCGACGTTCAAGGCTGCATCGACCAGTTCCGTGACGGCGGAACGTCTGCCCACTACCTCATATCACGTGACGGAACGGTGTTGAAGATGGTCGACGAGAAGAATATAGCATGGCACGCCGGACGTAGCGCATTGCCAGACGGCAGCCGCAAGATGCTCAACGCCTCGTCGATAGGCATTGAGGTGATAAGCATGAAGCGTGACGGACCTACGGATGCGCAGTACCGTGCGCTCGACAGTCTGATAAAGGACATCTGCTCACGCTACGACATACGCTATCTCGTCCGCCATTCCGACATAGCCACGCCACTCGGACGCAAGGACGATCCGTGGGGGATGGACTGGCAGCGCGTTACGGAGAGCGTAAAGGCGAAGTATCCTGATGTTACGACATACGACATTCCTGTCAAGGACAATCCGCAATTCAAATGAACTAATTGAATTCTGAACTAAACATATATGAAGAACTTTAAACGAACAACCGTCACTGCGGCACTGCCATATGCCAACGGTGGCGTACACATCGGTCATCTGGCTGGCGTATACGTGCCGGCAGACATCTACGTGCGCTATCTGCGCCTGAAGAAGGAAGACGTGGTGTTTATAGGCGGCAGCGACGAGCACGGAGTGCCAATTACGATACGCGCCAAGAAGGAGGGCATTACTCCGCAGGACGTGTGCGACCGCTATCACAAAATCATCAAGGACTCGTTCAAGGAGTTCGGAATATCATTCGACATATACAGCCGTACCACGTCGCCGACGCACAACAAGCTTGCGAGCGACTTCTTCCGCAAGCTGTATGACGACGGCAAGCTCGTGGAAAAGGAGTCGGAACAGTACTACGACCCGGAAGCCCGCCAGTTCCTCGCCGACCGCTACATCGTTGGCACGTGCCCGCACTGTGGCAATCCAAACGCATACGGCGACCAGTGCGAGAAGTGCGGCAGCGACCTCAGTCCTATGGAACTGATAGAGCCACACTCTACAATATCGGGCGCAAAGCCAGAGATACGCAAGACCAAGAACTGGTACCTGCCGTTGAACGAGTACCAAGACTGGCTCAAGCAGTGGATTCTCGAAGGGCATAAGGAATGGCGTCCGAACGTCTATGGACAGTGCAAGTCGTGGCTCGACATGGACTTGCAGCCGCGTGCCATGACTCGCGACCTGGACTGGGGAATACCTGTGCCCGTGGAAGGAGCCGACGGCAAGGTGCTTTACGTGTGGTTCGACGCGCCGATAGGCTATATATCCAACACCAAGGAACTATGCGACAAGGAGCCGGAGAAGTTCGGCGACTGGGAGAAGTGGTGGAAGGACCCGGAGACGCGCCTCGTCCACTTCATAGGCAAGGACAACATAGTGTTCCACTGCCTCATATTCCCGGTGATGCTGAAGGCTCACGGCGGCTACATACTGCCCGACAATGTGCCGGCAAACGAGTTCCTCAACCTTGAGAACGACAAGATTTCAACGTCGCGCAACTGGGCTGTATGGCTTGACGAATACCTGCGCGATTTCCCCGGCAAGCAGGACGTGCTTCGCTACGTGCTCACAGCCAACGCGCCGGAGACCAAGGACAACAACTTCACGTGGAAGGACTTCCAGGAACGCAACAACTCTGAACTTGTCGGTATATACGGCAACTTCGTCAACCGCGCGCTGCAACTGACCAAGAAGTACTGGAACGGCGTAGTACCTGAGGCTGGCGCGCTTGAGGACTTCGACCGCGAGGCGATAGCCGAGTTCAAGGACGTAAAGGACAAGATGGAGGCTCTGCTCGATGCGTTCAAGTTCCGTGACGCGCAGAAGGAGGCTATGAACCTCGCCCGCATAGGCAACAAGTACATCACCGAGTGCGAGCCGTGGAAGGTGTGGAAGACTGATCCGAAGCGTGTCGAGACTATATTGAACATATCACTCCAGCTCGTAGCCAACCTGTCGATAGCTTTCGAGCCGTTCCTGCCGTTCTCGTCGAAGGATCTGCGCCAGATGATAGGGCTCGACGATTTCGAATGGGCGCAGCTCGGACGTACCGACCTGTTGAAGCCGGGACACCAGTTGGGAGAGCCGCACCTGCTGTTCGAGAAGATTGAGGACGACGCTATCCAACACCAGCTCGACAAGCTCGCCGCAACCAAGAAGGCCAACGAGGCCAAGGCTGAACTCGCCGACTACAAGGCTGAGCCAGTGAAGGCTGTTGTTCCGTTCGACGAATGGGAGAAGGTCGACATACGTGTCGGCCATATCAAGGACTGCCAAAAGGTGAAGAAGTCGAACAAGCTCCTACAGTTCACCATAGACGACGGCAGCGGCACCGACCGCACGATACTCTCCGGCATAGCCAAGTTCTACAAGCCCGAAGAACTCGTAGGCAAGGACATATTGTTCATTGCCAATCTCGCCCCGCGCAAGATGATGGGCATCGAGAGCCAGGGCATGATACTCTCGGCACTAAACGCCGACGGCTCGCTCGCGCTGACTACGACGTTCAGCCAGGTATTACCGGGCAGCCAGATAGGATAGACGGCACACTATATAATAAGGTGGAAAGTCCATGGACTCTTTAAATGAGTTCATGGACTTTTTTATATTCTCCATAAACTTTTCCAGGAGAGTTTATGGACTTTTTTATCCGGACAACTTTCGCGACTTAGAATTTGCAGCGCAACTGTAGTTCCAAGTCGGTCTGCGTGCTGCCGTCTATCTGCTGCAATCCAGAGCTTATGTGGTCGCGGTCGAAATAGTCGGTCGTGGAGCATTTGGCGATAATCATAAGCTGTTTCGAGATGTCGGCACGAACGAGTACGGCACAGTGTACGCCCTCGCCGCTGAATGCTGGGAAATAGAAGTTGTACAGCGTGCTGCGCTCGTAGGTGTAGATGCGGCTGGCGTAGTCGTCGGTGTGGAAGTAACCGGCGTTGGCAGCCATGCGCAACCGCCATAAGCTTGCAGAGCCGGCGACCGTAGCCATCCAACCTAAGCTCTTGTGTTGGTAGTTGTTGTATGCCACGTCGCCTTGTGCCTTGACATTCCAGTTGCCACTGCCGTAGCCTACGGAGAGCCGTCCGCGCTGTGTCGCGTCGTAGATGAGGCGTGTCTTTGCATGGTTGTCCTTTTGCCGCATTCGGAGGCGGTATCGTCCGAGGACGTTCCAGTTGCTGTGCGTCCACGCCGCCGTTATGGAGTTGTCGATACTGTGGCTCGACCGTGAAGCCTGGTATCGAGGCTGTGCGAAGTATGCGAAATCAGAGTATGCCATAATCGAGAGTGATGGCAGAGCCTGCCAGTTTGCTCCGATGTAGATGCCGCTTTCGTTCTGTGTGGTGCCGTTGTCGCTAAAGCTCCGTGCCGACAGGGACGAATAACGCTTGCCGTAGAACCGTTGCAGGGTGAGTAACGACAATGTTGCCGACGGCGAGAACGACACGCTGTTTATCGTTGCTATGCCGTGGCAGCCACCTGTGGCAGTCTCGCCGCGCACGGAAAGCCTTGCGCCGTTGTAGCCGTAGTCTATACCCGCGTTCCAGAAGTCAGTGCCTGCTGGATAGAACCGCCTGAACGCGCGGCTGCGGTCTGGATTGAGCCGTCGGTCAAGGTGGGTGTATATGGCGGTGATTCCTGTGTGAAATGCGCCGCGATGCCAGTTGATGTTGCCGCCGCCAATGGTCTGGCGGGCGGCGTTTTTATTCTTCATCTCGGTTGGAGTGCGGTGGTAGCCCGTCTTCAGTATCGTGGCTATCGTGCCGTCTTTGTTCAGTGTAGCGTCGATGCCGCGGTAGGAGAGGAATGCCGTCACGTCCACGTCGTGTGATAGTTCAATCGTGGCTGCCGCGCCTTGGAGATAGTTTGCAATAGAGCGTGAGGTGTTTGGGCGAATACTGTTGGTGCTGCGTGAGAGCGTGCTTAGCGTCATAAGCTTGCCGAATCCCACATCGCTGTTCATTACCAGCCCCATTCCGAACCGTGCCTTGTATTGTCCTACGTCTAATGCCTTCAGCCGTCCGAGTTTCCGCAGCATGAAGTAGAACGAATAATGGTCATAGCCCATGGTATTGCGGTTGGCGAGGAACGGCTCGCCAGCGTCCTGTGATCCTTGCAGTCCGAAGCGTACGAAGGTTCCGAGGTGGAAATCGTAGCGCAGACTGTGTCGGTATTTTGGACCGAGATAGCCGTTGCGGTCGCCGCGACGGTCGTAGAAAGGCACTTTGGCTGTGGCAAGAACCTCATGCTTGCCGTACTTGAATATGTTGGATAGGGTGGGAAAATGCTCCTTGCGGTCGTTGCCGAAGGTGATGAAATAGCCGAGCAACTGCCGTCTTTCCGGGTCGAGGCTCTCTATCATGGCGAGTTCTGCCGCCGACCGCATACCGTGATACTGGTATACGTACGCCTCGATGTCCTCAATCTGCTGCGCTGTGAGGAACGGAATGCGGCTTAATTCGTCGCGCGTGGCGGTATTGATGTCTATCGGATTGTCGGCAAGTTCGGCGAGAACGTCGTACGTGTCTTCGGAAATGGCAATGTCGTTGTCGTCGTTAGCCGTAAGTCTGGCAAGGTATTCGTCCCACGGTTGAGGCTTTTGCGCTTGTGCAACTGGTGTGGCAATGAATAGCAACGTGATGATTTGTAGTAGCTTTGGACGTAGGTTCATGACGTGTTGTGTGATTAGTTGCTGACAAAGGTAGGTATTTCGCCATGAAACAGCAAGGTTTCCGTCACCTTTTTGCATCGTGGGGCGCAAATGGCGCAGCTTTTAGAGTGAAAAGAAAGAGCCCCGTCTGGCGGTCGGCAGTAGCCGTTTGTCCGCCAGACGGAGCTTGTTTCATATCTCGAAAGAGCCTGTTCCGCCTATTGAAACAGGTAGTTTCACGTAGTCGTTTAAGCCAGAGCCTTGCGTACCTCGGCAAGTATCTGGTCGTCGGTAAGGTTGTTGTCTTTCAACAATTGGTTGACTTCGTAGCGGTCGTACAGCTGTTTCTTCACGCCGAAGTTGAGAACCTTCATCTCTCTCGGACCGTAGAAGCGTGCTATACGCTCGCCAAATCCACCGTCGAGGCTGCCGTCTTCGAGCGTGACTACAAGCTGGTGGGAGAACTCAAGGTCGTGAAGCATCTCATGGTCTATACCAGACAGGAACCTCGGATTGATGAGCGTAGCCTGTATATTGTACTTCGCGTCAAGCGCGTCTACGAGTTGCTGACCCTTCTGGAAGAAGTCGCCGGCTGCAATGACGGCTATGCGTGAGCCTTTCTTCACCATCTTGTACTTGTCGAGCGCACTGTAATCGGTGTCGTACTCCTGTTGTGTGTCGTGCTGGACAGCCATTGCCGGGACGCGTATAGCCACGGAATACTTCTCCTGTGCTATCGCCCAGTCCTCCATTGCCACCCATTCTTCCCACGTCGTAGGCGCGAGGTATACGAGGTTCGGTATGTGAGACAGCATCGGAATGTCGAAAAAGCAGATATGCGTAAAGTCATTCATGCCATAGATGCTTGCGCCCATGACGTTGATGACAGCCGGATTGCCGTTGACTGCGAGGTCTTGCGCGATCTGGTCGTATGTGCGCTGTAGGAATGTTGCGTAGGTCGTGTACACTGGATGCGCTCCTCCCTTGGCAAGTCCGGAGGCTATAGCCACTCCTTCTTCCTCGGCTATGCCTACGTCTATATATTGTTTGCCTGCCGCGCGGCGGCGTTTCTTGTCGAAGGCGAAGCTGCCCGGTACAGCCGAAGTGACTACGACGAGCTTCGAATCTTCCTTTATCTTCTGGCTCAAGTACTCGCCGACGAGTTCGCCGTAGTCCTCGCTGTCGCCAGCATCAGTGCCTGCCACGACCTTTCCTGTCTTGAGGTCGAACGGCATACTCCAGTGCCAAGCCTCCTTGTCGTCCGTGGCAGGCTTGTAGCCGTGACCCTTTTCAGTGTGGATATGGAGCACGACTGGAACTTTTGTACCCTTGACCGACTTGAACAAGTCTACAAGCTTGCCAACGTCGTTGCCTTCTTCAAGATAGTGATACTCGTATCCGAGAGCCTTGAAATAATTGAGTTCAGCCTCACCGCCGGTTTCCCGGAGCAACTTGAGGTTCTTGTACAGTCCGCCGTGGTTCTCGGCTATTGACATCTCGTTGTCGTTTACGACGATGATGATGCCCGTGCCAATCTCCGATACGGTGTCGAGCCCTTCGAAAGCCTCGCCTCCCGACAGCGAGCCGTCGCCTATGACTACTACGATATTGTACTTCTGCTTCTGTATGTCGCGTGCCTTCATCAGGCCGCTTGCCAGCGAAATGGAAGTTGACGTATGACCTACTTCGAAGTTGTCGTATTCTGGCGACTCGGTAGGAGAGCTGTAGCCAGAGACATGATCCATCTTCGTCGTGTCGAGGAATCCGTCCTTTCGCCCCGTGAGCATCTTGTGGGGATAGCTCTGGTGGCTTACGTCGAATATGAATTTGTCCTTCGGACTGTCGAAGACATAGTGCATCGCTACCGTAGCCTCGGTGATACCGAGATTTGGACCTACGTGCCCGCCATGCACGCTGACACGGTTCAGTATTCCCTTGCGAACTTCGTCGCTCAGAACTTTAAGTTCATCGACAGACAAGCCTTTCATGTCTGCCGGTGAGTTGATTTTCTCAATATACATAACTACTGCTGATTAATTACACTGAAAACAATTCTTGTTCAAATATTCCTATTCATGAATGTAGGCTGCAAAGGTAGTTATTAATTGTCGAATAGGTCTTGCATTTTCTTCTGTAAAACTTTCCAAGAACTTGTTTTCATGATATGTATCATGACATCTTACTTCTTAAAAAACGCACGTACGACAAACCACAAGTGCATTACTGATGTCGCCACGAAGCCATAATGACGGCACATGACGTTGAAACGCTCGCGTAGTGAATTGCGGTGGTTCTGTGCCGAATCGCCACCGGCAAGGAAACAAGCCACTACGTCATGTACGCGGCGGTTTGGCAATCCACGCCTGCTGCCCTCTTTTAGTACCTTTATGCACCAGTCCACGTCGGCTGAATGGCGGTATCGTGTATCGTATGGAATGTTGCTTGCGATGTCGCGTCGGGCGTAGAATGCCTGATGACAGACGAGCATACCACGCATGAAAGAGCGCCATGTCAGCTTCTTCGGGGGCGAAAGCCTCCTGTGGCGTATGAAATTGTAGTTTGAATCGACTATGTCTGTATCGCCATATATGACAGCTGGAAGTTCTTCGCCGTCGCCGACGCTTGCGCATACTTCGTCAAGGGTGTTGTTGGAAGCCAGTATGTCGCCGGCATTAAGGAAAAGGACATAGTCTCCCGTGGCACGCTCAAGTCCCTTGTTCATAGCGAAGTATATACCGCCGTCAGGTTCTGAAAGTATCTTGACCTCGTGCCCGTTGTCGGTAGAGTCGTCGTGGCGTTTGTATTCGTTGGCTATGTCGAGTGTCGCGTCTTTTGAAGCACCGTCTATTATCCAATGTTCTACATCATCGTGTGTCTGGCGGAACACTGATTGCAGCGTAGGTCGCAGTACTGCCTCTGCATTGTATGTTATGGTTACTATTGTTATCTTCATTCTTAATTCTTCACTTCGCACTTTTAATTTTTAATTCTTCATTCTTCATTCTTCATTCAAATGTGGTATCCTTTCTGTGCCAACGCGTCGGTGTAGACATCGATGTACTTCATGGCTACGGCGCGTTCTGAATATGTACGTTGGACTTTGTCAACAGCGTTCATTGATAAAGTCTTATTGCGTTCGTCGTTAAGAACCCACTTTATACCGTATGCCAAATCTTCTGAGTCTCGTTCTTTTGCCACGTAGCCTGTAGCCTTGTGGTCTATCATTTCCGGTATCCCGCCTACGTTGAAACCAACACATGGAACCCCGCACGCCATAGCCTCCATTATGGTATTTGGCAGGTTGTCTTCAAGCGACGGCAGTACAAATACGTCTGCGCAGTTATAGACATCTACAATTTTATGGTCGTCAGATATATATCCTAACGGGTAAGTCTTGATAGGAAGCTTCCCGTCGAGTTCCTCACTGTGTCCACCGAGAATGGTGACGACCGTATTGTCTGCTATGGAGTTGTCTGCTTTTACCATGGTTTTAATGGCTTCGACAAAGAACTTCATGCCTTTGCGCTCGTCTGTGACACGTTGTGAGACAAAGAGAATAATACGCTTGTCAGTTGGCAATCCAATACGCATTCGTGCCCTGTTTTTGTTGGTTGGCTTGAAAACGTGTACGTTTATGGGGTTGGGAATGGTCGTTATCGGCTGGTGGTCCAGTAATGCGCTTGTATTTGCTTGTCTTTGCAACCATTGGCTGCAAGTTACAAAATGTATTGTGTGATTTGCAAGTGCGTTTTTCTTAGCTTTCCATACTTTATAAGCGATGTCTTTGCGACTTCCTCCGTTAGGAAGCAAGTTACAATTATGGCATATAGACTGGTAGCTATTGCAATTTCGTGTATAGTGACAGATACTTGTTGCCGGCCACATGTCGTGCATGGTCCATACTACGGGCTTGCCGGAATTAAGTATCTTGCGGATTCCTTTCAAGGACAGCATTCCTTGATTTATCCATTCGAGATGTATTATGTCGGCTTCCTTAAAGTAACGTGATTTCGTTACGTCGATACCGGCGTTGGCTGTATCGATTTCGAACAAGTGCTTGCGTTTGAGGTGAAGGTGTAGAAATATGCAAAGCCTTTCCCATAAGAAAGCCAATTGCGCACGCCAGTGGTGTCCTATTGGAGCAACCGTTATCTCGTCTGTCTCTTTGTCACGCACGAGCATTCTTGCTTTCACGCCACTGTTGTTCAGCGCGTTCATCAGCCGGTTTGACGCTACGGCGGCTCCGCCAGTTTTTTCCGAAGTGTTGATTATAAGTACGTTCATTCACCTTGTTTTAAGTAGCACAAAGTTAATATTATTTTCGCATTCAACAGGCAATGCCATGCGAAATATTCGCTTTCGACATTAATATGTGGCTTTCGGAACGACCGCATTAGCAAATAAAGGTTAAAAATATGAAGAAAAACAGGCGTGACTATTGCAGGGAAGAAAAAACGTTGTACCTTTGCATCGTCAAAAGGTTAATAGATTGTTTAGGTTAGTAGTAATAGATTTAGGTTTTTAGTTATTTT
Source organism: uncultured Prevotella sp. (assembly GCA_964523825.1). Lineage (GTDB taxonomy): Bacteria > Bacteroidota > Bacteroidia > Bacteroidales > Bacteroidaceae > Prevotella. The sequence goes on from CAZGAT010000005.1 coordinate 86,368, forward strand.
ATTTTAAGGTAGAAGTTTAACAGATCGTATAAGGATGACAACTGAGGTCGTGAGACTGAAGTTCGATTTGAAAGGATTTTTAGTTAAACATAGGCTTAACCGCTGGGGCTCGTGAGAGTTACAGCGGTTTTTTATTAATGGTAATATTTCTAATTATTGTGCTTTGTTATGCCGTTACTTCTCCAATAATGCAACAGCATAGGCGGACATACCTTCCTCGCGTCCTGTAAAGCCAAGGCGTTCGGTCGTTGTAGCCTTTATGGAAACGGCATCTGTATCGCAACCGATGACGTTTGCGAGGCATTGTTGCATCTTTGGTATATGTGGATTGAGTTTTGGGTGTTCGGCACAGACAGTAGCGTCTATGTTTCCGACGGTATATCCTTTGGTCGCTATGAGCTCTACGGTCTTTCGTAAGATTACTTTAGAATCCATGTTTAGCGTGTCGGCGGACGTGTCAGGGAAATGAAATCCTATATCTCGCATATTGGCTGCTCCAAGTAGTGCGTCGCAAATAGCGTGGATAAGCACGTCGGCATCGCTATGCCCCAACAGCCCGTACTTGTTTTCTATCTTTATACCTCCAAGTATGAGGTTGCGTCCTTCTACCAACTTGTGTACGTCATATCCAAATCCTACACGAAACATAACTGCTTGAGTATTATAACTGTTGTGATATTTATCTCCTGTGGAACAAATCCTTGATGCCGTCCATGTCGAACGCAAGGGTGAAGCGTAGTGTCTGGTCAAGGGGATTGCTCTTGGCAGTGGCAATGACATAGCCTGCGTCAAGTGAGAAGACGCTCATCTTGAATCCCGCTCCAACGGTGAAGTACTTGCGGTTTCCCTTGTTTTCGCTTTCATGATGATAACCGGCACGCACGCTGAAGCGGTCGTTGTATGTATACTCGCCACCTACACTCCATTGTACTTCCTCCAACTCTTCCTTGAAACCTCCAGGCGCGTCGCCGAAGCTCTTGAATATCCCGGAAATGCTGGAAACATCATAATAATCCTTCTGCACACGTTGCTGATATTCCTCTGTGCTCTCGCCGTCGTTCTGCTTTGGATATGTTGGAACGAGAAGCTTGTTGGCATCAGCGGCGATAGTAAACCTGCTGAACTCGTCTATAGGTACCATGAGTGAGGCACCAAGCCTCATATTCGTAGGTATAAACTCGGAATTGTCGTCCCCTCCGAAGGTTATCTTTGAACCAATGTTGGAAATGTTAAGTCCAAGACCAAGCTGGCACTCACGACTTCCTATATTTATATAGTTTTGGTAATAGCACGCTATATCGGCGGCAAATGCCGAACCTGGCGACGTGTCTTCCGTATAGTCATACGTAAGGTCGGAGTAAATCCAGCGTACTGCGGCTCCAATGGAGAAATGGTCGCTTAGCATAAGTGAGTAAGCTACGTCGAATGACATCTCGTAAGGATTGATCGTCATGTCATTGGTACCTTCCTGCGTTGAACTCGTAGACACTTCTCCAAGTGAGAAATATCGGAACGAACCACTGACCGCGCTATAATCGTCTATACGGTAGTATCCGGCAAGATATGCGAGATCCATATCGTTGACTATCTGTCGCAACCACGGCGTATAGTTCAATGCTACTCCGGCACGGCTGATATTGAACGGGTATTTGGCAGGATTCCAATATTGTGAATTTACATCAGGGTCGGTAGCCGCACCGACATCGCCCATGCCTCCTGCACGTGCGTCTGGTGCTATGGTCTGAGAGGTTACTTCGGTTCTTACAGGATTGAACATGTCACGTTTATCCTGCGCATAGCCTGTGGCAACGGTTAAGACAAGGCATATTGCGACGACCGTCTTTTTTAATATATGATTCATCAGATTTCGAATTGTTGTTGTCCTTTAAACGCACGGCAGGTCTAATTATTGTTTATGACGATGAGTTTCTTGGCTTTGGAAACCATCTTGCTGCCGTCGCTTCCGAGACGTACGCGGTATAGGTACACTCCTGTAGGCAGGCGTGAGCCGTTGTCGAGAGTAAGGTTCCAGTCTACGGTAAACGTATTGCCTGACGACACACCGCTGGCAACATGCTTCCACAAAGACCTGCCGCTCGTATCGAACACGTCTATCACTACGTCTACGTCTGCTCCTGTGAAGTTATGCGTAATTATAAAGGTTGTTGAAGTAGAGGCAGGATTGTTGGTAACGCTTACATTGCTGATGTCCGGGCTAAGTCCCTTTACTACGTTGAAGTCAAGTGTAGCTGTTGAAGAGTTGTTGAGTATGTCCCATGCGCGGAACAGCAACTGGTGCCGGCCTTCTGAAAGTTCTGGAATGCTGTAAAACGTCGAACCGCTTGTATAGCTGCCAAAGTCGTAGGAGAAGTTGCCGTTGAGATTGTACGTGAGCGTCATGTCGCCATCGATGACAAGTTGCAGGTCGTGTCCTATGCCTGAACCAGACGCATTTATGCCGTCTTTGTCTGTAATGTTTGCGACGAAGTAAGGGGTCGTGTTCACGTTCCCGCCATTGACAAATGCCGGACTGTTGAGATAACAATATATTGAAGGTCCAACGGAATCATTAGCCACGGTATCAGAACCGTTTATAAGGAAGGAGTCGGTATATCCGTTGGCTATTACCGAACGCTCGCTGTTGACTGCGTAAAGGTTCATCAGACCGCTGCCGTCGGTATAGTTGATGTCCCGTGGAATGGCAAACGAAATACTGAATAGTCCGTTGCGTACGCTGTCAGACCCACTATATAGTGTTTTGAGCCTGTCGTAATACTGGAATGCGTCAGCATCAGTACTTGTTACATTGTTCTGGCGGCATGTTACCAACTCCCTCGTATCGCGTACCGTGGCTGAAACAAGACCGTTGAACGATGTGTTGATTTGTGTGCCGTCGGCTATATGCCCTTTCACATGGCACACAGAACCTGCACGAAGCACCGGCAATTGCTCTCCTGACGTTGTGCCTATGCCATTTATGGAGTCTATTATAACAGTCTGCGTAGGTAAGTTAAGTGACATTGCAGGGTCGCCAAGTAGCGCGTATTGCAGCTTGTTCTGCGAAAGGTCCTGCCTCCCGGTTATCATAAGGTTCTTTGTTCTGCGTTGAGCTTCGCCGAGGGTGATTGGCTTGCCGTTGTCAAGGCTGAGCACGTTGCGCATGAAGGCTATGTTGAGTGGCGTGTTGTCTTGTGCGAGTACAGTCCTGGTGGTACCATAGAAAGCTACGGAACCTCCATTGCTGTTCAGCATTGCAGTCTCGCCAATGGTAGCCTCTGTACCGTCAAACGGCATTATATCACAACTTGCAGTTACCCATAGTGGCAAGTTCTGGTTTGTGAACGAGGCAAAATCGCTTATCCGTAGTACAGCCTCATGTGATATTTGTGTTTCAGAGCCGTGACCGGCATAATCGAAGATAAGTGCGCCTTCTGCTTGTTGTTTTTTTATTATGTTAGCGACTTCAGGATACGAGTTGCCTGTGGCAGATGACACACGCGTATAAGCGTCCCACATTACTTTCTTCACAAGGAATCCCGGGTGCGCAGCCGAAGTCTCATCGGCAGCCCGGTTAGCGTCTTGCATGTGTATGTTGCCGTCGTCCTGGTCGTTGCCGTCGTCGCCAAGAAACATTATCGTGTTCTGCCAGCCGCCGGCATTGTTGTTGGTCTTGTAATTTATAATCTTGTCTACAATTGTCTTTGCGTCACTCTCCGTCGTTACAGGAAACCGCCCTACGCCAATGTCTTCCTTGTCGGTGTGGGTGATGTTGTAGTCGGAACCGCCTTCTCCGTCGTCAAGAAGTGCAAACCAGCCGTCGTCTACGTAACAATAGATGTCGTTAAACGAGTTCTCGCTCTCGTAACAGAGTAGATAGTCGTCTGTGCTTAGCGAACGCGTGTCTGTTGTCAGCATACGGTTGTCCCATACGCAATCGCCGAACAGCAACAGAGATTTAGGCATAGAAGTCTCGTCAGATGCACGGTCGTACATCATCTTTATGTATCGGCGGTATGCCCCTGCGTCAGGTGTGCCACTCGAGAACTCATTATATAGTTCGTCGGCTGGTACGATGTTGACTGTCATTGAGTCGTGTTGTTCATGGAATGCTGCCAATCTTTGTGCTTGCGCAAGCAGCTTTTGGCTCGTCGGTATTATAATCACTAGGTCGGCGTTGCTGTCGGCATGGTGGTCTTGGTTGGTTATCCCATAGACGTACTGTGGAGATGGGAATGACGCAGAACTAAGGCTCGGTATGCCACGTGGCTTGTTGTATGTAAATGAAACGTAATCCAATCGCAGCGGTCCTCCACTGGTACATGTGACAGTTACAGTGTCTACATCGTTGAGCCCGTCAGCTTTATTTGAAACGGATAGCTCGTTGCCATGCCAATAGCTGCCAGTCGTTATACTGTATTCCTGGGACCTCCCGCCAAGAGGCTTGCCGTTGATATAGACGGTAAACTTGGAGTTCGTGCCTGCTGTGACGTTCAATGCTACTGTCGCACTTGTTGCTTGAGCAGTATTGGCGAATGTGTAATTGCGTGATTGTCCAGCAGAAATCGGGTCGTCTTCAAACAACTTGCGCCCGCCGTGATACCAAGCAAAATTGTCTACCTCGTGTAGCGAGTGATAATCGTTGGCGCGTAGATATTCGTTGTCAATGAATGTGGCACTGTCAACAGTAAGGGCATCGCCGTCAATGTCGCTAAGGAAATAATATCCGTAATCGGAATATGGATTACGTGTGCGTACGGTTGCTGTTGCCGACGACCAGCCTACCGTACCGCAGCCATAGAAAAGACGTTTGCCGTTAATTGTACATGTAGGTACTTCTGGCAGGTCGTCATGTTCTTTTAGGTCAGAACCATCAAGGCTCTCGTTTAGCAAGTGCCCGCCATAGCCGAAAATACGTACTTTAGAAGGATTAGAGAAACCGCATCTGCGTATAAACTCATCTGTCAGTTGATAAATGCCGTCCGAAGGAACACTTATCTTTATCCATTTTCCAGAAGCGAGTATGCTGTGTGAGGAATAGCGTGAAGCAGCAGTGCTTTCGCCTGCACGCGTTGATAGGGTGTTGGTGCCGGCTTTAGCGGTATTGCCAGCTTTTGGTCTGGACTCCAACGCAACCATAAAGCTGACGAGAAACTTCTTTTTCCCGTCTCTTTCTACTATTGGAACAAAGCCAAATTCCAAGCTTCCACATTTTCGGTCAACGACTATGCGCTCGCTTATTTCGGGTAATGCATATAGTGGCTGCCCGCTGACCTTGTCGTATTTGGCTTCGTCGGCATCGTCCATGTCGATAAACTCAGGATAACGAATCTCTAAAGAATAGATGGAATCGGCGTAATTGCGTCCAAGCGGAATGGAATATGTGAATTCCGGCAGGACAGAGTCTATCTCGATGTCATCGACGGTCAGGTTGAAGAACCTTTGTGTTTGTGCATTTGTTGGCATTGAAAGCGCAAACAGCATGAAAACGACCGTTCCAACGTGTTGTAGTATGGTTCTCCTTCCTTTCATCTCTACATTATTTATATGTGTGTTACCTGCACCAGAAGTCCGTTGTCTTGTTTTCTTCTATGTAGCCCTCGACGTGGTCGCCAATGTCTACCGTCGTACAACCGACAGGACAGCCTGTGAACAGCAGGTCGCCAGTCTTCAGTGTAAACCATTGGCTTATATAGCTTATGGCTTCATCGATGGGGAAGCACATATCCATGCCGCAGCCTTCTTGAATAGTTCGCCCGTTTACATCAAGGCGGAACCGCAGTCTGTCGGTTTCTGGCAATTTCTCTTTTGGAATCCACTTGCCAATTGCGGCAGAGTTGTCGAAGCCCTTGCTGAGTTCCCACGGCTGTCCGTTCTTCTTCAACTCTGCCTGTAGCTCGCGTGCCGTAAAGTCTACCCCAACTGTAAATGCATCGTAGTATCGGTGTGCAAAGCGTACCGGCACGCTCTTACCCAGCCGGCATATGCGTACGACAAGCTCCCCTTCATATTCTATGCGCCCCAAGTCGTCTGGCACGAAGAACGGTTTGCCGTTCTTCAGCAGTGCCGAATCTGGCTTGCAGAATATCACAGGCTTCTCTGGTTTGTCTAACGTGCCGTGCAGCAATTTATTGTGCTGCGGGTAGTTCATAGCCAGGCAAAATATCTTCATACGCTGATTTGCTATATTACATTTGACTGTGACAGCCTACATATATCCCAACCAGCGTAGTATATCGTTGAGGTTGGCGACAATCATTAGTATGAGCAGCAAACCTATGCCGATGTATTCGGCATAGATCATGAATTTCTCGCTCGGCTTGCGCCTTGTAATCATCTCATAAAGCAGGAACAGTACGTGCCCTCCGTCGAGTGCCGGAATCGGCAGAATGTTCATGAACGCCAATATGATGCTTAGGAATGCCGTCATCTTCCAGAACATATACCAGTCCCAAACCGGAGGGAACAAGCTTCCTATGGCTCCAAAACCGCCCAGGCTCTTTGCTCCGTCTGCCGTGAAGACATATTGCATATCGCTCACATAACCCTTCAGCACGTCCCAACCATAATTGATTCCAGCGGGGAAGCTCTCAAAAAAGCCGAATTCATCGTGTGTCGGCTTGTAATAATCGGCTATAGAACTTTGGTATACTCCGAGTTTCATTTCTGGAGTAAGCACAGTGGTTGCGGTGTCAGGCTTGGATTCGCCCTTGTGTTGGAATACAAGGGTAATGGTACGCGCATGCAGAGAGTCGGTTGCTGTACGCTGTGCCTTTACCACATCCCCGATGACGCTCATCTGATAGTCAAAATCGCTCCATGAGTCTACAGGCTTGCCATTTATGGATAGTATCCTGTCGCCTTTCCTTATGCCGGCAGTCTCGGCTGGAACCTTGTCATTCGTTGTCATACCAGATTCCTTCGCTTCAGCAATGGTCATCACGCTGTCAACTTCAGCAGGAACATACGGACGCGCAAACACGGGGTCGGCTTTCAGCATATTTAGCAGGTTGAGGTCGCCTGGCAGGTTGATGCTCATCTTCTTGCCGTTGCGTATGAAGTCTACACGGCGGGCTTCTGACAAGTCGCGGAACATGTCGGCATTGAAGTCCTTGAACGGGCGTTTCTCCGTGCCAATGAGCACGTCGTGGTCTTGGAATCCCAATGCCTTGGCCTCCTGGTTGAACTTCATGCCCATTGACATGTCTGCCACCTTGTAATATGTGTCGCCCCATGCGAACATTATCATCGAATAGATGAATAGCGCAAGCAGGAAGTTGACGGTCACTCCGCCTATCATTATCAGCAGGCGTTGCCACGTCGGTTTCGTACGGAACTCCCATGGTTGTGGGTCTCGTTTCATCTGCTCTGTATCCATGCTCTCGTCGATCATTCCGGCTATTTTGCAATAACCGCCCAACGGGAGCCAGCCTAATCCATATTCCGTATCAGAGTTCTTGGGCTTCCATGAGAATAGCTTTCCTGACCATTTGCCAATCTTTACATCGAAGAATACGAAGAACTTTTCCACTCTTACACCGAAAAGTTTGGCAAAGAATACGTGCCCGCCCTCATGAAGGAGTACGAGTAGCGATATGGACATGAAGAACTGTAGAAGTCGTATTAAAAAAGTTTCCATAATTTGAGCCTCCTATAGTCATTTGAAAAGGTAGACATGGGGAGGTTGCATTAATTGTTTTATATTATTTAATGTGTTATTTCTATCATAAGCTATGAATGGAGCAGCTCTGCCGCTATGCGCCTTGATTCAGCGTCTGTCTGTACGTATACGTCGTAATCTGGTTTCTCGTCGAACGTGGCACGCTGCATGGTCTTTTCTATTATGTCTCCCATGTCAAGGAACGAGCACTCTCCACGTCGGAAGGCGGCATTTACAATTTCATTAGCTGCATTTACAATGCATGGCATATTGCCCCCCTTGTGAATTGCCTCGTAAGCCATAGCAAGGCATTTGAACTTTGCCGTATCAGGTTCGAAGAACTCCAACGGCTGATTGAAAAGGTCGAGCCGTTCACTGTTTAGATGCAGCCGCTTCGGAAAAGAGAAGGCATACTGTATAGGCAGCCGCATATCCGGTACTCCGAGCTGGCCCTTTATTGCTCCATCTGTGAACTGTACTGCACTGTGGAGAATGCTCTGTGGATGTATGAGCACTTGTATCCGTTCGGCAGGAACGCCGAACAGCCAGCGTGCCTCCATGACCTCAAAGCCTTTGTTCATCAGTGACGCGGAGTCTATCGTAATCTTTGCGCCCATGTCCCATGTCGGGTGTTTTAGGGCATCGGCTGCTGTGACTGTACGCAGTTGGTCTTGCGTGAACGTGCGGAAAGGACCTCCGGAGCATGTAAGCAGGATCTTCTCTATTTCGTTGTAGTCCTCGCCGACAAGGCTTTGAAATATTGCGGAATGTTCAGAGTCTACTGGCAGTATAGGCGAATGGTTCTCTTGCGCGAGCTTGCATATTAGCTCCCCGGCAACGACAAGTGTCTCCTTGTTTGCCAGGCAAATCTTCTTATGGGCTTTAATGGCGTGTATCGTCGGTTCGAGACCGGCGAAACCGACCATGGCAGTGAGCACCATGTCGATAGGGCTTGCCTCTACTATCTCGCACAGAGCCTTTCTTCCAGCGTATACCTTTATGTCCGGCTCGTTCGATAGGGCTTCTGTCAGCTGCCCGTAATGTTCCTCGTTGGCAATGACTACGGCTGCCGGGTGGAACTTGCGTGCCTGTTCGGCGAGCAACTCCCAATGGTTGTTGGCAGTAAGCGCATAAGCCTCGTAGAGGTCAGGGTGCTGGCTGATAACGTCAAGCCCCTGTGTGCCGATGCTCCCCGTGGAGCCAAGAATACATATTTGTTTCATTGTTTTAGCCTGTACAAGTGTTCTGCATTGGAAATTACGTGCCGTCATTAAAGGTCAAACAACCCGTTAGGCAGTTTCATAGTTATTGTCCTGCTGTCTCGATCGATATGTTTTATAAGGTCGTCGTTGACCGGTATCAAATGCTCGGTGCCGTTTTCTCCCTTTACGCTGAACAGTATGTTTATAGTAGAGTCATCAACAGATTCTATTGTACCTACGACTTTGTCCTTTTCTGCGTCTGCAAGTTTGTAACCGATGATTTCCGCCCATGTGACATCTTTCGTGTCACCACCATGTGAACGCGGGAAATACACGTCGCTGCCTGTCAACTCGCGGGCAGCGTCGGCATCGTCAATATCACAGAACTTCATAAGGACGACGCTGTCACTGCGGAACCTGTATTCCTCCATGAAGAACGGTACGAGTATTCCGTCAATGTTCAAGAACAGGTAATCTGCGTCGGTACGATCAAAAACATCATCGTCGAACTGCATCTGCAATTCGCCTTTCACTCCGTGCGGCTTGCCCAAACGCCCTATCTTGTAAACCTCGTCGAAGTTCATCTGTCGTCAGTTCCTTATCCTTATTATATTGGCTCCGAGTGAGTTCAGCCTGTTCTCGATATTCTCATAGCCACGGTCTATCTGTGCGATGTTGTCTATCCTGCTCGTGCCTTTCGCGCTCATGGCTGCTATGAGAAGGGCTATTCCTGCACGTATGTCAGGACTCGACATCCTGCCTGCACGCAACTGGCGCATGTGGTCGTGTCCTACGACTACTGCGCGATGAGGATCGCACAGTATTATCTGTGCTCCCATGTCAATCAGCTTGTCTACGAAGAACAAACGGCTTTCGAACATCTTTTGATGGAACAGTACGCTGCCGCGGGCTTGCGTAGCCACTACGAGCAATACGCTTATAAGGTCAGGTGTCAGCCCTGGCCATGGAGCATCGCTGATAGTCATAATCGTTCCGTCTATGAATGACTCTATCTCATAGTTGTCCTGCTTTGGCACTATTAGGTCGTCGCCCTCTATCTCAATCCTTATGCCAAGCCTTCGGAATGCTTCGGGAATGATGCCGAGGTTCTCCACAGACACGTCCTTTATGATGATGCCGTCGCCGACCATTGCTGCCATGCCGATGAATGATCCGACCTCTATCATGTCCGGCAGTATGGTATGTTCGGTTCCATGCAGCTCTTTTACACCTTCTATTGTTAGCAGGTTGCTTGCTATACCGCTTATCTTCGCGCCCATGGCGTTGAGCATCTTGCACAACTGCTGGATATATGGTTCGCACGCTGCATTATAAATGGTCGTCGTGCCCTCTGCAAGTACAGCCGACATTATGATGTTTGCCGTTCCTGTCACAGAAGCCTCGTCGAGCAACATGTATGTACCTTTCAATTTGTCGGCGCGTATCTCGTAAACGTCGCGTTCTGAATCATGTACGAACTCTGCTCCCAGGTTCTTGAAACCGAGGAAATGCGTGTCAAGCCTGCGGCGGCCTATCTTGTCGCCACCTGGCTTTGAAATTGTCGCCTTGTGGAAACGTCCGAGTAGCGGACCTATCATAAGTACGCTGCCACGGAGCGAAGCGCATTTCTTTACAAACTCGACACTGCCGAGATAGTCGAAGCGTAATGCGTCGCATCGGAAGGAATAATCGTTCATTCCTAACTTGCTCACATTTACGCCAATCTCCTTAAGCAGGCTTATGAGGTTGTTTACGTCAAGTATGTCTGGAATGTTGCGGATTATGACTTCGTCATCAGTAAGCAACGTCGCGCAGATTACTTCCAACGCCTCGTTCTTCGCGCCTTGCGGACTTATGGTTCCACTCAAGCGGTGTCCGCCTTCTATGATGAATGACTCCATGGGTTATCTTCTTTTCTTGCGGTTCTCCTTTATCTCGCGTGGACTTATGGACGCGAATCGGAACGTGTCAAGGTCGAGCTGTATGTTGCCGTCGGTAAAGCGTGCGAGGTCCGACGCTACTTTCTCGTCGTCACTGCTGCCGTGGCTCCACATAACCAGGTCGCGCTTCATCTGGTTGGCTGTATACTTGACGAGTTCGTCACGTTCCTTGCCTGGTTCCATGGTCTTCAGCTTGTCAAACATCTCGAATACCATCTTGCCGTAGTGCCGTACCGGTATGTTCGACATAGGGTATTTCATTGGTTTCGGCTTCGCCGCTATCTGCCTTGCCTGACTTACGTCAAACGGATAGTCGATGTCAAGCTTGAAGTCTGACATTATGGCAAGATGATCCCACAGCTTCTGCTCGTGGTCTACGTTGCTGCGGTTTTTCGCAGTCATACGGTCCATAACCGCCACTATCGACTCGGCGCATCTCTGCCGTTCCTCGCGGTCTTCAATGGTCAGGCAAAAGTCTACCATGTTCTGCACCTCGCGTCCGTATTCCGGGAGCTTGAGCTTTTCTCTCTGTGTATTGTAGTCCAATCCTTTTATATCCATAGTAAATATGTTGTTTGTGGACAGGTTTTGCGACATCATTTTCTTATAGTAATTTCTTTGGCTTGTGTGCTACGAAGTCTTTTAGATAGAATGGGACGAAATAAGCCACGTCCTCGAATTTCTCCTCTGCTATGCGCTTTTCGGCAAGTGGAAACATGTTCTTTGCCAAAGGCTCGACACTCTCTATAAGATGCGCGTTCGGGTGGTTGATGACTGGCATACATTTGGTTGCGCCATTGCCAAAGAAATAGACAGGGTGCCCGTCAAGATACTCCTTGTAAGTTTCCGAATCAACGATGTCTGAATGTATGTCGCGTACCGGCTTCAAACTGCGGTCGAAAACCTCGGCATACACTTCCATTCGCCGCGCGTCAAGCATCGGCACTATGAGTGCGTCGTCTTCCAATTCGTCATGATAAAGCAACACGGGGGTGGCAAGCACTTCAAGCGTTGGAATGCCGATAAGCTTCACGTCGCGACCGTAGCATACGCCTTTTGCCATAGACACTCCGATGCGCAATCCCGTGTAAGAACCAGGTCCGCAACTCACAGCTACATAGTCGAGAGGTATGGCATGATTGTCAATGAACGACAAAGCCTCGTCAACAAAAGTACCAAGCTTTACAGCGTGGTTTGGTCCGCTGTGATCTTCTTTGTTGAATATGCATTGTGCGTCATTACTTACAGCAACGGAGCAGACCGAAGTGCTCGTTTCTATATTTAAAATACAGGACATGGTTTAATATGTTCTAAATAAGATTGCAAAATTACGGCTTTTTCCCCGCTTTTTCGTACTTTTGCAGAAATTTAACGTGAAAACAATATGGTACTGTCTATGACAGGTTACGGCAAGTCGGTCGTAACCTACAATGAAAAGAAAATCAATGTCGAGATCAAATCTTTGAACAGCAAGTCCCTTGACTTGTCAACACGCATCGCTCCATTGTATCGTGAGAAGGAAATGGAGATACGCCGTATCATCTCAAAAGCCTTGTTGCGTGGCAAGGTGGACTTTTCCATTTGGATAGAGAAAGACACGGCTGTCAGTGCTACGCCTGTAAACGGCGCGCTCATCGACAACTACTATAAGCAGATAAAGGATATTTCTGGCAAGTATGGCATTCCAGAACCACAAGACTGGTTCAGTACTCTGTTGCGTATGCCTGACGTAACGTCGCAGACGGACAACGAGGAACTTTCTGATGAGGAGTGGAATAGTGCGTTGGAGGCTATCAACGAGGCTATACTGCATCTCGTAGAGTTCCGTACGCAGGAAGGCGCGGCACTGGAAAAGAAGTTCAATGAGAAAGTAGACAATATAGAGAAACTTCTAAAGAGCATCGAACCTTACGAGAAGGCGCGTGTGCCCAAGATACGTGAGCAGATTGTCAAGGGCTTGGAACAGATTCCAGAGGTTGAATACGATAAGAACCGGCTCGAACAGGAACTTATCTACTACATCGAGAAACTTGACATCAGCGAGGAAAAACAGCGTCTCGCAAACCACTTGAAGTATTTCCGCGAGACTATGGCGGAAACAGGTCATGGCGTTGGCAAGAAACTCGGTTTCATCGCTCAAGAAATGGGACGTGAGATAAACACGACTGGCTCAAAGAGCAATAATGCGGAAATGCAGAATATAGTCGTCAAAATGAAGGACGAACTGGAACAGATAAAGGAGCAGGTGCTCAACGCGCTGTAAGGCTTTTATCTCATTACTTTCCTACATTGATTTCATATTATGCAAAATGGTAAGTTGATAATATTCTCTGCGCCGTCTGGCTCGGGCAAGAGTACCATAGTGTCTTATTTGATGAAGGAACACCCGGAATTGAACCTTGCGTTCTCGGTCAGTTGTACCACGCGTGCGCCACGGGGAAACGAACGCGACGGAGTTGAATATATATTCTTAAAACCCGATGAATTCAAGGAAAAAATACAAAATGGCGAGTTCCTTGAATACGAGGAAGTGTATAAGGATAGATTTTATGGAACGCTGAAGTCGCAGGTCGAAAGTCAGACAGCCAAGGGCGAGAACGTTGTATTCGACGTTGATGTCAAGGGCGGTTGCAATATAAAGAAGTTTTATGGCGGTCAGGCTCTAAGCGTGTTTATACAGGCTCCCTCGATAGAAGAGCTGCGCAAACGTCTCGAAAGCCGAGGTACCGACAGCGAGGACGCGATACGTGACCGTATAGCAAAGGCAAGTTATGAGATGACGTTTGCACCGCAGTTCGACCATGTGGTTATAAATGACGACCTCGACAAGGCAAAACAAGAAACCTATGAACTCGTCAGAGACTTCTTGGAAGGACGCAAAGGCTGAACTACCGCGAATCGATTCCGACAATGTCTCTATAAAAGGAAGCAAGTACCTTTCGATAGGCATTTATGGCGGGACGTTCGACCCTCCGCACAACGGTCATGTGGCTTTGGCAAGGGCTTTCTTAAGCCAGGTCAAACTTGACGAGGTTTGGCTTGTCGTCTCTCCTCAAAATCCATTCAAGACAGACAAGCAACTGCTTGACGACCACCTCCGGCTTGCCATGGTGCGTGAAGCCATAAAGGGAGAACGTGGGTTGAAAGTAAGCGATGTGGAGTTCTCCCTACCCAAGCCATCGTATATGTACAGGACGCTGCGTCATTTGTCGGAAGAATATCCGAATAACAAGTTTACATTGCTTATCGGAGGCGACAATTGGGAGACTTTTGACAAGTGGAAAAATGCCGATGAAATCGTGCAAAATTATGATATTGTCATCTATCCGAGGCGCAACGAGAAGTTTACCGCGGATAGTCTTCCTCCGCACGTGACATTGCTTGATACGCCATTGCTTGACATTAGCAGTACGGAAATACGCCAGCGCATTCGTGACGGTCTGCCTATACATGACCTCGTGCCGTCAAATACCGCACGGTTTATAGAAGAGCACAAGTTGTATAGACAGGTAAGCCCCTTGGTGTAGTCCCGCAAGGTCGTGCGAATGTTAAAAACTTGGAAACATTCGGACAAACGACCTTCCGCCATTGCGATATTTGCAACCAACTTCAACTTTGCTCCCAAATACGCGATTCTTGAGCCGGGTTGCTATATTGTTGTAAATCAATGACTTATAATTTCTGAATGTTTTAAAGGCAGAAATGCATACTATTGGATTGCCCAACACATACTAATGTATTGCCCGATACATACTAATGTGTTGTAGAAATCAATAGATTGAAGTGTAAGAAATACATTCCTTACCACCTAACGAATACAGTTCTTACCACCTAAGGAATGTATTTCTTACGACCTAACGAATGTATTCCTTACCATTCAACAATTGAAATCCTTGGATTTTAAGTCATATTTTCGCAATATTCACCCAATTCCATTTCTATTTCGTCAAAAATGAAGTGTTAAATTCCTTGATATAATATTTACTAAAATAGCAGGCGGTCTTCCTTATTTTCCAAGTGATTTGAGCATCTTTGTTATGCAACGCTTCTTCTGCTCCATATTGGGGTGAACATAGAGGTTGAGCGTAGTGGTGATGTTGGCATGACCAAGCAATACGCTGACGGTCTTGTAGTCGCAGTTGCTCTCAATGCACCGAGTGGCGAAGCTGTGGCGTAGTCCGTGGTATTTCAGTCGTGGAATATCGAGGCGTTTCATTAAGCGATGATAGTAGTTGCGGTAAGTGCGAGGTTCTGTCGGTTTCTCCTCGTTGGTCAGCACATAATAGTCTTGGTTCACCACCCTTTTCAGTGGCTTTACCATACCTAAGAGTTCCTTGCTCATTGGTATCTCTCGGCAGGAGTTTTTCGTCTTTGGCGTGTTGATAACCAACTCCGTATGCTTGTGTTCGCCCTCCACGATGTAGATACGTTCTATGGTGCGATTAACTGTGATTGTGCCGTTGTCGGTGTTGATGTCCGACCATCTCAAACCGCAGATTTCGCCAATGCGCAATCCTGTTGTAAGGCTGATGTAGATGCCAAGGTTGCGGAAAGTGAAGTTTTGCTTTATGAAATCGAGTATCTTCTTGTGGTTAGCCACGGTTAGCACCTCGATTTCCTTGTTTGTTTCTGTTGTAGGATATTTGATGTCCCACTCGCAGTAGTTCAACCATTTGTTCTTCACTCCGAACTTCATAACCATCTTCAAGACTATCAAAATGTCCTTGACAGTCTTGATACTTAGCCCGCTATCAATTTTCTGCAATGCGAACTCTTGTACAAGTTTCTCACTCAGAGCCTCACACTCGCCAAATACAGGCAGTATGTGGTTCTCTAAAATCAATGCGTAAGCAGCATATGTCGACTGCTTCACATAGCGTTGCTTGTCAGCTTTCCAAGCCAACGCAATTTCTCTAATTGTTTTTGTAGTCATGTTTGTCCTTAATTTAAAGGTGTATATAATAATTAGAGAAAAATATTCGTATATGTCCCAAATCTCAGATTCCCTGAATTTGAGGGGGAGTGGGAAGATAGTAAAATTGGAGATATTTTGAAGATTGGTAATGGGCGTGACTACAAACATCTAAACAAAGGAGAAGTCCCCGTCTTTGGCACAGGTGGCTACATGACATCAGTAGATGACTACTTATATGATGGTGAGACCACATTTATTGGAAGGAAGGGAACCATAAACAAACCATTTTACTACAATGGTAAATTTTGGGCAGTCGATACTCTTTTTTACACACACAACTTTAATGGTATTACTCCCCAATTCACATATTGCTTGTTCCAAACAATAAATTGGTTGAGATACAACGAAGCGTCAGGAGTACCAAGCCTTTCAAAGGACACAATAGAAAAAATAAAAGTACATATACCACAAATTGATGAACAGAACAGAATTGCAAAGCTAATGTTTGCGTTAGACGAGCGCATAGCGACCCAAAACAAAGTCATTGAGGATTTGAAGAAGCTAAAGT
>CAZGAT010000006.1:0-98589 GCA_964523825.1 uncultured Prevotella sp.
TGTTAAGCCTGTAGCTAGCGTTCATCCTGAGCCAGGATCAAACTCTCCATTGTATAAATATCGGTATGGCTCCTTCGAGCCCGTTTGTCTGTCTGCAGGACGGTACAATTCCGGAATTGAAGTATCTTTCTCTCCAGCGCCATTACCGACACCGGAACAAGGAAATCTTCGGTTCGTTTCTCTACCCGGATTTTCTCCAACTTGCCCATACCCCTCTTGAGGAGCGGGAACAAGAAAAAAAATCCGCTTCTTGTACTACTCTCTGTCTTCTATGTAAATCTTCTCAAAGAACTCTTCTTCATTCCAGGCGGCGCGTCCCTTCCGGAATTGCCGCCCCGGCTCCCCTTCGTTGTCATCTCATATGCAAATATGCTGTTTGTTTCCCGAAAAGCGAGTGCAAAGGTAATGACTTTCCGCCTCCCCTCCAAACATTCCCCGAAAAAAGTTCCAAAATTAATGAAAGTTTTCAACTTTCTTGACAAAAGGCAAGCACAAGCCGGAAATGCACATTATATAATATAACTGGGAAATGGCGATTGATGAATGGGGAATGATTCTAATGGGGACTGCAAAATGTTGAATGAAGAGTGATGAATGATGAATGGAATGATTAATGACGAGTGGTAAGGGATTTGTTACAGCTCAATCACATGGGGTTTGACATCAGAGTCGTGCGATGCGAGCGATTCTATACAGTCGGGATTCATACTCTGTTGCCTAATCCATTCAAGGGAACGGCGTTGCTGTTCCTTGTCAAGGGATATACCGGAAGTAATCATCTCCTTCCACGACTTGGTGGCGTACCCTCCATCGCCAAACAACAGCACATATTTGCCTTCGGCATTCGTTATCTTCAAGGCGCACAGCCCCTCGCTATGCCCAGGAATATTGACCATTACGAGACTGCCGTCGCCCAATACATCATATGACTTGCCTACCGGTCCCTCCGTTCTGTTCCAATCAAAAGTCTTCAAATCGACTCCTTGCCACCACCGGCTCTGGAATCGCACACGCGTAGGGAAATCATGCTTCTTCGCGCCCTCATATTCAGCCCTGGAAACGAGTATCCGCTTGGCATCACGCACCTGGTTCAGTCCATTGGCATGGTCACAATCGAGATGACTCAACAGCACATAGTCAAGCTCCGACGGCTTTACGCCCATAGCCTCCAGCTGTTCATTCACTGCCTCGCCCGCGGCTATGCGCCCCTGGTTGACGCTATATAGAATGCGCGAGCCCAACGAGCGGATTTGCGCCCTCTTGTCATACACGCCATATGGCGACATATCCCTGTTCCAGCCCGTGTCAAAGAGTATCTTGCCCTTAGGGTGCTCAATATAATATGAGAATACGGGCAGCCACAGCCACTTCGACTTGGGAGTAAACACTCCCGAAGCCTTCAGCAGGCTGCAATCATCACCGCCAAACGGCAAATAAGGCGAAACCCTCACCTCGCCTGTATGCAACACGTGGATTTTTATCGCACTCTGACCCATAGTCATAAATGTATTTACAGTTATAACTCCGCAAATATAGCAATAAACAACCCAACTCTGGTTTTACGTTAACTTTCTTTAGGCGTAGTGTTCAGATAAGGAACGGATTAGTAGCAAACAAGAAAGGATATAAATAGAAAAACCGTATGCCGCTTACGAAATCGCCGCAAGCAACATACAGTTTATATTGGGTCTACCCACGCACGATGCGCAGGAAATATTCATGGACGCGAGTGTCGTCATTCAACTCCGGGTGGAACGCGGTTACGAGTTGGTTGCCCTGACGTGCGGCGACGATGTGCCCGTCTACGACGGCGAGAGCCTCAGCCTCGCCATGAACAGCCTCTATATACGGCGCACGGATAAACGTCATCGGTATAGTGCCGATGCCCTTGAAGTCAGAATCGGTGGCAAAGCTGCCGAGTTGCCGCCCATAGGCGTTGCGCCTGACTTCTATATCCATGGTGGAAATGCGGTCGAAATCCTCACCCTCCACCTTCTTTGCCAACAATATCAGCCCCGCGCACGTACCAAACACGGGCAGACCGCCGGCTATGGCGGCGCGCACCGGATCAAGCAGCCGCAAGTCACGAAGCAACTTCAACTGCGTTGTTGATTCTCCGCCGGGGATTACGAGTCCGTCCTTCGGCTGCTGCCAGTCAGAAAGTTGGCGCACCTCGAAGCATTCAGCCCCGAGCCGCACGAGCATGTCCTCATGCTCAATGAACGCGCCTTGCAACGCGAGGACGGCAATACGTGGTTTCGCCATCCTTACTTTCCCCTTTCTGCCATGAGCACCTTGATCTCCTCCTCGTTGATGCCAACCATTGCCTCGCCGAGGTCCTCGCTAAGCTCTGCCAACTTCTTAGGGTCGTTGTAATTGGTCACCGCCTGTACGATGGCTGCGGCGCGCTTTGCGGGATTGCCGCTCTTGAATATGCCCGAGCCCACGAACACTCCCTCTGCTCCAAGCTGCATCATCAGCGCGGCATCAGCCGGAGTAGCCACACCGCCGGCGGCGAAGTTGACGACAGGCAGCTTGCCGTTGTCGTGGACGTACTTGACGAGCTGGTAAGGAGCCTGGAGCTGTTTCGCAGCCTCGTATAGTTCGTCGTCAGCCATGTTGGCAAGGCGGCGTATCTCGCTCTGCATCATACGCATATGCTGCACTGCCTGAACGACATCGCCCGTGCCCGGCTCACCCTTCGTGCGTATCATCGACGCACCTTCGGCTATACGGCGCAACGCCTCGCTCAGATTCTTCGCGCCACAGACGAAAGGCACCTTGAACTGCGTCTTGTCTATGTGATACACGTTGTCGGCTGGAGAAAGCACCTCGCTCTCGTCGATATAGTCAATCTCTATCGCCTCCAAAATTTGCGCCTCGACTATGTGACCTATGCGGCACTTTGCCATTACAGGTATCGAGACTGCCTCTTGAATGCCCTTGATCATCTTAGGGTCGCTCATACGCGACACGCCGCCAGCGGCGCGAATGTCGGCAGGTATGCGCTCCAACGCCATAACGGCGCACGCTCCAGCCTGTTCTGCGATTTTTGCCTGTTCGGGCGTGGTTACGTCCATGATGACTCCGCCCTTGAGCATCTGCGCAAGGTTGCGGTTTAGTTCTTGTCTGTTTTCCATTTTCTATTTTTTGATTTTCCTTTTCCGGTATTCTGTCGGCGAAAGTCCGGCAATCTTCTTGAAGAACTTTGAAAGGTGCGCCTGGTTGGCAAAACCGAAGTCGGCGGCTATGCTCTGGATACTGTCGCCCGTGGTCGAAAGGCGCACGGCAATGCCCTCTACGACACGGCTGTCGATGATGGCCTTCGGCGACTTTCCGGCGATTCGGCGGCACACTTGCGCAAGGTAGCGCGGACTTACGTTGAGCCTGTCGGCATAAAAGGCCACGTCGCTGTTATGCTCGTAGCATTCCGCCACGCACGTGGTGAAATCATGGTACAGCTCGCCACTGCGTCCTTGCAGCCTGTCTGTATCCGGAGCCTGCCTGCCCACGTACGCGCGCGCCTTGCCTATGGCCGCATCGCGGTCGTAGCCTTGCGAGAGGTAGACTGCCAGCGCCGACGAGAAATCGTTGGCATAGCCGTGTCCGCCGCTGTCGTCGATAAGGCAGACGTTGCCGCCGATATAGCCGTCAAGCAGCTGTTCACCCTCGCGACGGCGCATGACTATCACCGTACAAAGCGGAAACAGCCTGCGGCGTATGCGCTCGATAACGTCGGAACCCATGAGCCTGTCGCCACGGCTTGAGAAGAGTATAGGGTCGTAGACCACTGCCCGAGGGCGGTACTTGCGCAACGCGCCGACGACCACGTCCAACACGCCCCCGTCACGTATCATGCCTATCTTGACAACCTCAGGCTGCACGTCGTTGATGATAGCCTCAAGCTGCCCGCTGACGACCTCGGGCGGCAAGTCGTGGAAGTCCTGTATGCCGATGGTGTTCTGAATGGTTATCGACGTGATGACCGACACGGGACGCGCGCCAAGCGCGGACATCGTACGTATGTCCGCCTGTACACCGGACTCGCCCGTGCTGTCACTTCCGGTTATCGTCAGTATGGTCTGCCGTGCCATTCGCCCTATCGTCCTTCAATTTTCGCGCTGCAAAATAAACAAAACAAAGAGAGAGAGGCGCAATTCCGTTCCCTTTTTGACAAACATTACTTCATTTTATACAAATCAAAGCCCCGGCGACTATTCCTCGTCGAGTATGTTCACGTCGTCGAAGTCCTGGAGCACGTCAAGCAGGCGGTCGTTATACTGTCCACGCTTCATACGTACCTCCAGATGAACCTCGTACAACACTCCGTGCGACGTGCGCTTGTCCTTCATCTCGTACGCCACGACCTCGACTACGAGCTTCCTTATCTCCGATATAGCGTCGGCAGCAGCCTTCCTCGACGGCGACGAGAACGAAATCTGCACCACGGACGCGCCGATGTGGGGTATGAAGTGGCTCAATACCTCCAGACCTACGAGCATTAGCACGGTCACGAGCGCTGCCATGAAGAACTGCCCTACCCCACACGCCATGCCGATAGCGGCAGTCACCCACAGACCCGCGGCGGTAGTAAGCCCGCGTATGACGTTTTTCTGGAAGACTATGATGCCGGCGCCCAGAAATCCGATACCGGAAACCACTTGCGCCGCCACGCGCGAGGTGTCCTTCACGCCATCCACAAACCCATACATAGAAACCAGGGTGAACAATGCCGAGCCCAGCGCCACGAGGAAGTGGGTACGGAACCCGGCGTCCTTGGCACGGTACTCGCGTTCAAGCCCGACAACGCCGCCAAGCAGCATTGCCACGACGAGCCTCACCGTCACTGTCAGCAATCCGTCTTCCATCTCCGTACACATTATATATTATGCAAGCCTGCGCTCGAGCCGCTCGCGTATGGCGGCGATGAATTCCCGCGAGTTGGCGGGCTTCACGTCCACTTCCTCCATGAGGTTTACGAGGTCCTTTGTGGCTATTCCGTCGGCAAGCGTGTCGAAACAAGCCCCTTCGAGCTGGTTGCCGAAGTTGACGAGGGCGTCGATACCGTCAATCTCGCCACGCTTCCGCAGCGCGCCGCTCCATGCAAATATCGTAGCCATCGGATTGGTAGACGTTTCCTCACCCTTGAGGTACCTGTAGTAGTGGCGGGTGACCGTACCGTGGGCAGCCTCGTACTCATAGTTGCCTTCGGGCGACACGAGCACGGAGGTCATCATGGCCAGCGAGCCGAAGGCCGTGGACAGCATGTCGCTCATCACGTCGCCATCGTAGTTCTTGCACGCCCAGATGAACCCGCCCTTGGAACGGATTACGCGCGCCACGGCATCGTCTATGAGTGTGTAGAAGTAGGTTATGCCCAACTCGGCGAACTTCTCCTTGTATTCCGTGTCGTAAACCTCCTGGAATATCTCGCGGAAACGCGCGTCGTAGGTCTTGCTTATCGTATCCTTGGTGGCGAACCAAAGATCCTGCCGCGTGTCTACGGCGAATTTGAAGCAGCTATGCGCAAAGGAGCGTATGGACTTGTCGGTATTGTGCATTCCCTGTATCACTCCGGTTGCGTCGAAATCGTGGATAACCACCTCCTCGTGGCTGCCGCTCTCGCCGTCGAATACGAGCTTTGCCACTCCGGGCTCGCCGATGCCTATCTCCACACTCTTGTAAACGTCGCCGTAGGCATGGCGCGCTATGGTTATAGGCTTCTCCCAATTCTTCACGACGGGGTGGATGGAAGGGATAGTTATGGGCGCGCGGAACACCGTCCCGTCCATTATGCTGCGTATGGTTCCGTTAGGGCTTTTCCACATCTTGTGCAGCTTGTACTCCGTCATGCGCTGGGCGTTCGGGGTTATGGTGGCACACTTCACAGCCACGCCGTACTTGCACGCCGCCCGTGCCGAATCCACCGTCACCTGGTCTGAAGTCTCGTCGCGATGTACGAGCCCGAGGTCGTAATATTCGGTCTTCAGGTCGACAAAAGGAAGAATCAGCTCGTCCTTTATTATCTTCCAGAGTATGCGGGTCATCTCGTCGCCGTCCATCTCCACGAGAGGAGTAGTCATCTTTATCTTTTCCATAATCGCAAGTTGTTTATACAATGTTTCGATTTCAAGCACAAAGGTATTAAAAAGTTTTCTTATCCGAACTATTTGCCGTCATTTTGTGGTAAAATTACAAATATATGCCACCGTAGTGACCGCACCCCGTGCCGAATATGAAGACAAAAGAACGGAAGTTTTTATATGGCTGTGGCGGGGGTAGTTGAAAGTAGGCTCTACTTTAAATGTAAGTAGGGGCTACTTTCACTGTAAGTAGGTTCTACTTTCGTCCAAAGTAGGGCTTACTTTCACCCAATCCAGGGCTACTTTCACTGTAAGTAGGCTCTACTTTCGTCCAAAGTAGAGCTTACTTTCATCGAATCCAGGCTCTACTTTCACTCAATCTAAGCCCTACTTTCAAAATGCCTGCCCACGGACAGATTGTGGCGGCTCGGTGCCTTTCAACAAACAACGTGCAGGGGCGGCCCTTGTGCCCGCCCGTTCAGGCGGAAGCCCGAATAGAGGGTGTGACAGTTGCGCTTATTTGCCCCTTTGAGGCAAACGGGCTGGCACAAGGCGCAGCCCCTGCAAGAGGGATTGGACGCATCCTTGTGTCCGAGTCCGCACGTTGTCCCGCTCAAAGCACGACCGTACGGAACCAGTCTCGGAGCAATCCGCCGTATTGGTTCTGGCTGTCGGCACAGAGGACGATGACCTGCCTGCCGTCGAGCAGGCGCGGTCCGGCGCACATTCCCTCGTAATTGGCGAAATCCATGTGCAGGAGGTTCATGCGCGTGCGCCACATTGCCACAAGGTGCTTGCCGACGGGCGACGATGTGTCGGCGGTATTGACGCTGTATATCTTGTTGACGACCCATGACCCGGAGCGGAGGCTGGGAACGTATGCCTCGCGTTCGAGCACCAGCAGCCTGCCGTCGTCGAGGGCGCACAGCGCGCTGACTCCCATGGCGTAGGTATGTGCCGGAGTCGTGCTCAGAGGCACGTCCATGACATAGCGGAGCGTGGCAACCTGCCGCAGGCTGTCGTCAAAAGCCATGAGACGCAGGTTGTTGGCAACGCCGTTCGTGGCGTTGGCTTGCTGCCCGTCACCGGAAAGGGTGCTCTCGGTCGTGGTCCAGAAGCGGTGGGTCTTGGCGTTATATGTCAGCGATTCAAGTCCATAATTGCCCAGGGGCGTGTCAAAAAGTGGCGGGAGCCGGAGCTTCCGCCCTGTGAGCAGCCCGTCCATGGAATACTCCAGCACTTGGTTGTCGCGCTCGCCACTGATGAACACCGACTTGTTCGGCGGAAAGTAGGCTATGCCCTCGCCGTCGCGCCGTCCGGCAAGCCCGGAGGTGAGTGTGCTCAGACGGCGTACGTCCGTTATCTCGCCCGTCAGACGGTCTATGTCTATGGAGAATATGTCGAACCCGTCGGTAGCCGGCGAGTCGTTGACCACGGCGTAGCGGTTGCCTGAGATGCGCGCCAGCCCGCTGTAGTTGCCCTTGGGCACGGTCTTCTTGAAATAGTGCTGTGGAAGTATGTCGGCCATCTGCGCCCTCGCTCCGGCAGCGAACGCCGTGAGCGCGGCCAGGGCTATAAGGAACCTATGTTTCATCTTGATATCACGTTTACAAGGTTACACATTATTATATATATAACATGACGGGGCATTCCAGCCCCCGTTTCGATACATTTTATAACGCAATGGGGCAAGAGTTATTACCCGAAACGTGGTATTTTAATAAAAAATCGACATCTTCGCTTGCTTTTTTAAAGCATATTCACTATTTTTGCAAACAATAACCACACAAACTAAACGAACTTTTAACGTCAACCAAAAACCAAACGCTCATGGAATACATCTATTTTAACTCCCGCGACGAGCTTGTCAGGCTTCCCATAGCCGGCATCGTCTACTTCGAAGCCGACGGCAACTATACCTATGCCGTAACGACCAACGAAATGCGCATATCCATAGGCTTGAACCTCGGAAACATGGAGAAGGCTCTCGCGACGCAGCTTGGGGAAAGCGCAAAGACGTTCATACGCATCGGCAAGCGGTTCATAGTCAACCGCCAGTATATCTTCAACATCAACGTCTTGAGGCAGAGCCTCGCCCTGTCGGACTTCTCCCATTTCGCATTCAAGATACCGGTGTCGAAAGACGCGCTCCGAAACTTGAAGAAACTATTTGTAGAACAGGAACGATAAAACACAGACAATCATGGAATACATCATAGGCCGCGACCAGGCAACGTCGCAATTGAAGATTTCCGCCGGACAGCAGTCGGCAAAGCTGGGCGCGCCTGGCAGCGTGCCCATGACGGTCAGCCGGCAGCACTGCTCGATTACGACCGACGGACAGGGGAATTACGCCATACGCAACCTGAAGCCGCAGAATGTCACGTATGTCAACGGGCTCGCCGTGGAGAGCAAGCACGTGGGCAAGTCCGACAGCGTGGCACTCGGTCCCGGGCGTTACCTCGTAGACATGAAGTCCGTCTTCGCTTTCATAGACAAAGTGGAGCCAAAGTACGTCGACATACGCCCCCTCCGGCAGGTATGGGACGACTACAAGCAGCAGGGATTGGAGATGACCGTGGCTGAACGGCGGTTCAACGCGCTGCGCAGCGCCACGGGTCTGGTCACGATGGTGGCTATCGTGCTTGCCCTCACTGTGGGACATTCCCCACTCTACTTTGCACTGTACGGGCTTGCGATACTCCTCACGGCGGGATTCGCCATAAAGGCATACATCAACTCGACGAAGATACCCAAACAGCGCGAGGAACTGAACGACTGGTTCCGGCATGAGTACGTATGCCCCAACTGCGGGCGGCATTTCAACATGAACTACGAAGACCTCGCGCAATACGAGGCGTGCCCGTGGTGCAAGGCGAAGTTCAAGAAATAAATGGCGGCGCACGGGATTTCATACATTAATCCCCGCATTTCATACCGAAAGGCGGAAAAGCCATTGCAAGTTTGCCGGCTTTTCATATATTTGCAGTCGTAAACAGATTATTAACAACGTAAACAACTACAACTATGAGTACAAACGAGACGACAGAGTACATGAACGTACCGCAGCAGAACCAGCCCAAGCAGAACGCAAGGCGCAACTCACCACAGGCAAAGGACGGAAACAACTGGGCTAAGATTGCCATAGGTGGAGCCACAGGTATATTAATCGGAGCAGGCACGTTGTTTGCCGTCAACGCCGTCGCAGCCAACGCACACGACACTGACGCTGCCGACGACGCAGCCGGGACTCACGACCTCAAGGAGGCACACGTGGACGACAGCCTCTCGTTCAGCGACGCATTCGCCGAGGCACGCGCGGAAGTAGGCCCGGGCGGAGTGTTCCAATGGCACGGCGGCATCTATGGGACGTACACCGCCGACGAATGGAACGCCATGTCGCCAGAGGAGAGGGCAGACTTCGTACATTCCGCAGGTGCTTCGGTGCCCGTTTCGGACATCAACACGTCGCACATCAGCGCGGCTACGCCTGACGTACAGGTGGAATACGTACACGTAGTGAACTACGAGCAGCAACCTGGTGCCGCCCCACAGCAACAGCAGGACATACATGACGGACAACAGGACGTACATGGAGGACAAGGGCAGCAACATCAGGTGCATCAGAACGTACACGAGACCAGCTTCGGCTCAGAATTCAACAGCGGCGACGTGCGGGTTGTAGGTTCCGGCGAGGTAGAGGGACACACGGCAGTGGCTGTCGACCTCGACGGCAACGGCGAAGCCGACGTGGCAATAGTCGATGTCAACGACAACAACCAGGTGGACGGACAGGACGTAGCCATATTCCGCGACGGTTCGTGGTATACTATGGACGACATAGCCAACGCTACCACGCAGGGTGGAGGCGGCTCTGCCTACTCCACACAGGGAGAGGTACAACAACAGGACGACGGCAGTGCCGACGTGCAGCAGTCTGACGATGATTTGCAGATGCGCCAGGCAAGTTTCGACGAGGGCGACCCGAATCTCGACCCGAACATGCAGCAGGCATCGTACGAAACCACCGACGACGCATCCGACGTTCAGGACTATTCAGCCGACGACGGCTCGGACATGCAGACAGTCTGACGACACGTAAACACTACAAGGCACCAACATGGATATAAAACGCATCAAATGCCCCAGTTGCGGGGTCGTACTTGACGTAAAGAATCCGACAAACGAGGCGGTGAAATTCATCACCTGTCCTCGTTGCCGGGCTCAACTGAAGGTAAACTTCGCACCGGCGGTACAGCAACCACGCCCGACTCAGCCTCCACGCGCGAATACTGGCGAGACTCAATACATAACGCAGAACCAACCGGCGGCACAACCACAGCCGCAACCACGCCAACAGCCCGCTGCCACGTCGTATGGCGAGACGCAGTTTGGCAATTTCCAAGGCGGCAGCACGCAGTTCCAAGGTGGGAACGCACAGTACCAGGGCGGCAACGCCCAACGTCCAAGCCCGCAGCCACGCCAACAACGCCAGCCCTCGCTACTGTTCAACGGGGTCAGCTATCCTCTGCGCACGGGTAACAACATCGTAGGGCGGCAGGCTTCGACATCGCAGGCTACGGTACAGATAGCCACCATAGACAGGTTTATGAGCCGCAGCCACGTAACGATAACCGTGAGCCAGTTTCCTGACGGGACGGGCAAGGCTGTGTTAAGCAACTACCACAATAAGAACATGACGTGGATAAACGGCACGCCGATACAGATGGGCGAAGGCATAGTACTCTCGCCCGGCGACCGGATAACCATGGGAGAAACGACTGTTGAGTTTCAATTGAGATAAACAAAACCCAAAACTATTATGAAGATAGAGATATACGACCCACAATACATCTGGGAAATCGGACAACGGGCTAACCAAGAAGACGCAATATTCCCCAAGGTGGGCGAAGCAACCACTGACGACCACCTGTTCATACTCTGTGACGGAATGGGCGGACACGAACACGGCGAGGTGGCAAGCCAGACTATCAGCCAGGGCATTGCCGACTACTTGAAAGCCCACTTCGATACGGCACAACCGCTCACTGACGACACGATACTACAGGCTCTTGAGGCTGCCAACGAGCAGCTTGACACCCTCGACGACGGCGCACAGCGCAAGATGGGCACTACTCTGACCATGCTTTGCTTCCACCGTGGAGGTCTCACGGTGGCACACGTCGGCGACAGCCGCATATATCACGTGCGCCCTGGCTCGAATTCGATATTGTACAAGAGCCGCGACCACTCGCTTGTCTACGACCTGTACCAAGCCGGGGAGATAACGGCGGAAGAAATGAAGACTTCGCCACAAAAGAACATCATAACGCGCGCGATAATGCCGGGAAAGACCAACAGGGTAAAGCCGGACATAGCACACATAACCAACATACAGCCTGGCGACTACTTCTACATTTGCAGCGACGGAATGCTGGAGCAAATGGAAGACGACGAGCTCGTGGGCATTCTCGCCGCCGAAGGCACCGACGAGGACAAGCGGCAGAAGCTAATCGAGGCTACGGACGGCAACAAGGACAACCATTCGGCATACTTGGTACACGTGGCAAGCGTGGCAGTAGAGCAAGGTGACGACCAGAACGTGGACGACGAGGGTACGACCATGAGCAACGCGCTCAACATCGTACCTGTGGAAAAGCCACAAGAAGACGTGGAAATCGTCGGAGGCGACGTGCAGGAAGCCATACCCTACCAGCAGCCTCAACCAGTGCCGCCACTACAACCGGCAAAGAAGAAGCGCAGCACGTCGCTGACTATACTTGCCGTGGCACTGGTCGCAGTCGCGGTAATCGTAGTCCTGCTTATCGTGAAGAGCATCAGCAGCGGCAAGGAGAAGGCTGAGCCGCAGACTATCGAACGCAACGAATACACCCAGCCAACGGGCAGCCCTGCAATAGAGCGCCCCACAAGCAGGCAGGTGAAGGAGTACGAGCAGGAAGAGTCAGGCAGCACCAACCAGCGGATAATTATCCAGCAAGGAAAGCGTCCGGCAAAGGCTCCACAACAGGCAGCTCCGGGCAAGCCCTCGCAAAACAACGCCAATCCTCCGGCAAAGATAGTGAAGCCTGATGCCAACGGCACTACCGGCAAGCCGCAAGTAGGCGGCAGCAAGAGCAGCGCGGGCGACTCCAAGGGCAAGGCTCCGGTCATTAAGAAGCCAGGCAGCGGCAACGGCAGTGACAACAATGACGAAGTCAAAGGCACTGTCGGGGCTTAGAATAAGAATAAAAGCTTAGAAAAGTAAAAAAGAAAAGGTGGTCATTTCTTGACCACCTTTTTATTGTCATGTATGTAAACGCCACGTGCCGAAGGCTCGCCTATCCTTTGCCCT
This sequence comes from uncultured Prevotella sp., assembly GCA_964523825.1. GTDB lineage: Bacteria > Bacteroidota > Bacteroidia > Bacteroidales > Bacteroidaceae > Prevotella. The sequence continues at coordinate 12,436 of CAZGAT010000006.1, forward strand.
TGCAGCGTGTACCAACGGTCATCATGCCGCCCGGAAGCGTCAGCATTCACTCCGTGTATGCCAGAGGAGCCCGTAAGGAAGTCCTTAAGCACGTAAGCCGCAGGCAGAATCCGGCTCGTAGCATTGTCGACAAGCCCCGCGTTATACCAGCTGTCGAGCACATGCTGCGTGTTCCAAGCCGTGCCTGTTCCATCATTGGCATCCATTTCCCACCAGAATAGCCCCTTTACTTGTGGGTGGTTGGCAAGGGTGTCTATCAAAGCCTGCGTAAACGCTTTCTGTCCATCGGCATTTACTGGATATGTAGCCGAATAGTCATAGTCAACCGTCCCCTGATTGGAGTTGTAGTAACCCGTCTCCACGACCATGATATCCTTGGTAAAGTTCTGTTCTATCTGCTTCAAAGCGGTAGACAGCTGCGGCAGGAAGCCATGGTAATAGCTATAATAGCTCGTTCCAATTATATCATAGTCGACACCGGCGTTATCCATGTCCTTATAGAACTGAACCAAGTAGTCGGGCTGCGCCACCCGTTCAGTATGTATGATTATCTTCGCATCAGGACAAACCTCACGGCACGCTTTGGCAGCCTGTTTCAAGAAACTTGTGAAACGGGTTCGCTGCGCGTCTGTACCTCCAATGGCGTAATATCGTGTCGAAGTCACAATTGTTCCTTCCGCTCCCCACAGCATTCCATAGCTTATTTCGTTGCCAATCTGTATGAAGTCGGGTGTCGCGCCATAGTCCTTCAACGCTTGCAGGCTCGACTTCGTATAGTTGTAGATGCTGTCCTGGAGCACGCCGTCGCTTGCGCCAAGCCAAGCCTTTGGCGTCCACTGCTTTGCTGGGTCTGCCCACGTGTCGCTATAATGGAAGTCGAGCATGAACGCGAGCCCTGCGTCCTTTATCTCCTTCCCAAGAACCTTGACATAGTCGAGGTCTTGGAACACTCCCTCGCCCTTTGCCGTCGAAGACGCATTGGACGGAGTGTGGAACAGGCGCACACGCATGGCGTTCATGCCACAGGTATTCTTCAGATATGGCAATAATGGCGTAACGTTCGTGCCGTTGTCGTCATAATACGGCGCGTTCTTGTCCTCATAAGCCTTCAACAGCGATATGTCGCCGCCGACATAACGCTGCGCCACGGCATTGGTCGCCAATACGAGCGCCAACGCACACAATATAGTCCTAATCCTCCTCATGTCTACAATCTTTTATAAGTTAAGTCTACAATTGTCTTGCCTAATATAACATGTCATTGTCCGACGACGACCTTCTTGCCGTCGTGTATGTATATTCCCTTCTGCGTTGGTTCTGACTGCAAGCGGATGCCAGAAAGGGTGTACCACGCATTATCGCCCCCCACGTTTGTGTCAGCCGCAACGCCATTAATGCCAGTCGGCTTCAAATCCGGGTTGCTCGTAGTTCTGCCGTCAAGCTGGTACCAGCCTTCATTGGTGAAGGTCAGATCCTTGGTCTGGTTGGTGCCCACACCGGAGTTTCCATTATTGAAGATTATATTAGCTGGAGCCGCTGTCTGTGTACCGTAATAGCACCACTGCCATACATAACGACCATCGTCAGCCTTGCCAATACGGTAGACGTGTTCGTTGTCGCCAGGCCACGAACCAGCATAATTCACAGTACCCGTCCAAGCATAAGCATAGACATCGTCCCACGTGGTGGGGGCAATGAAGTAGGCAGTATACGTATATCCTGCCGTCGGAGACTCAAACGTCTCCTGTTCCTGTGCCTTGAAGTTGTAAGTACGGGTAATAACGTTCTGCACGGAGCCGCCAGTGAGGAGTCCGACCTTGAGAGTGACGGAAGAATCCTCAACCTTGTTTATCGATACCTTAGTTCCACTGCTGACAGAGGCACTGCTTGCAGTCGGTGTGGTTCCGTCGAGCGTGTAGACGAGCCTTGCGCCAGAAACGTCAGTCACTGCGGTGAGCGTCGTTTGGAACGAATCGTCGTAATCGCCAGAAGGCATATCGACAAACGGCACGTTCATCGACGCACTCAAATAGTAGGCGTAGTGGTACCCACCGAGAACCTTTACATATTGCGACTCAGACGGTGCGGGAAATCCGCTGCCAACATAGACGAGCAAATTGCCATTGCTGCCCGAAACCGTGTTGGCATAGTAGGCTTTGGCGCTGCGCCAATTGTTGTATGTACTCTGATTGGTTATACCTGCCGCCTTGCGCGCATCTATCATCGCCTTGATCTCATGCGGATAAGCAAGATAGTGCTTGTAGAACACGCACGGAGTGCCCGGCATCGCCAGCAGGTAGGCGTTGGCAGCAAGCGTATCCTTGCTTATCGGGTCTTGCGGATCGGAAGCACTGCGGTACTCCATATCATGGTTCTCGACGAACGTCACGGCATAGCGGCGATAATCGGCATCGTGCACGAGGTTGTTGGTGCTGTTGAGCTGAGTCCAGTCGTTGTTGTTTATAGCGTCGCGCACATTGTAGCGGAATTGGAAGTCGAACGCCGCGCTACGCTTTCCCGTAGCGGTTATCCAATTCTCAATAGTGCTGTTGGAGTCCCAACATTCGCCTACGGAATACTGCACGCCAGCCGCATCGTTGTAGTCGCCGACGTGGGAACCGTTGAAGCCCTTTACCATGTCGTAGCGGAAGCCAGTATATCCAATCTCGTCAACGAGGAACTTCTCGTATGCCTTGACTATTGTCTGCACATTGGTGCTCTTATGGTCGAGGTCACGCATACCACTCCAGCCCTCGCCCTCGTCGTTGTTAGAGCTTAAGGTTACGCCTTCTGTCGCAGCCTCGGTAGCAGTAGCACCACCGTCGTCGTCGGCAACGATGTCGGTAGGTTGCAACTGGTAAGTAACGCCGTTCCATGTCTCGGCAGGAAACGTAAACCAACCTGTCGTATTGTGATGGTTTATCACCACGTCGGCTATCGTGCCTATGCCTTTCGACTTGAACGTCTGAATCATAGACTTCAGCTCGCTCTCTGTACCGAACGACGAGTTCTGATCGAAGTAGTAATAAGGATCATAGCCCATGGACGTACCGCTAAGCGTCTTGCCGCTCTGCGGTACCCACACGAGGTCGAAGTACCCGGCGAAGTCGTCAACCTGCTTTTCAAGCTTTGTCCATTTCGACTGGCTGAACGAATCCCAGTAAAATCCTTGCAACATTACGCCCGAATAGTTTTCAGGCCAGCCGGTAGTCTGCGCAAACGAGCCAATGGCGGCGCAAACGGCGGCTATAAGCGTGTATATCTTCTTCATATTCTAATATTTAGGTTTGTCTTTCATTGCAAAAATATGAATTATTCGCTTTGCCTGTTTTCCAGAGAAGCGGCTTTTGCCGAGCAACGCAATGCAAACGGTTGCATAAAAGCAAAAAAAGGGAGGGCGCACTACCAAGCGCCCTCCCCCAAGTACTACACTAAGGTTTTATATTGCTGATGAAACAGCCTACTGTTTTACGATGCTGACCTTGCAACCGTCCTTTTCCTGATGCAGGGTGAGCGTAATCTTGTACGTCCCTGCCTCGGCAATGGTCAAGTCCTGACCATTACTCTCGGTCAACTGGTCGTAGTCGGTACCGTTTGCCTTGCCGCCCCAGCCGTGAGTCCAACTGCCGTCGGCACGGAACTTGATTGCGCCTGTGGTCAGGTCGCCAGTCCATTCCCAATCGCCAGTAGTGGCGTTATAGGTCATATCCTTGTCGTCGTCCCACGAACCGGCAGCACTGCCTACGAATCCTATCTTCGATATCTTGGTGATGGAATAGGTCATTGCAGCCATATCGACATCTATGCGGTAGAAGCCGGCATCGGCGGCTGCCAACTGGCAGTCTTCCTCTCCGTCCTCAATGAGGGCATTGGCAGCACCGTTCGGGTCATGCCCGAAGTCGCCAGTCCAATCGTTGCCTGCATTAGGCTTGAACTTGAAGTTGTCGCTCAGATAGTAGTAGCCAACATACTTGCCGTCGAAGTCAGGACCATAGAGCGGACGATCTGTGCCCCAGTCGCCACCACCACGAAGGTATATGAGTTCGCCATAAGTCGGAGCCTTGACGGTTGTCTTCACTTCTATTGTGTCTGATGTGAAGCGCGTCGCTGTCGCGCCATTGCTCACAGAGGCAATAACCACGCCCTTGGTGGTGCGCTGCACAGCCTGCTTGCCGTACTTTTTAGTCACGTAGTCCTCCAGCTCTGAACGCGACACGGTTCCGTCGGCATTGAGGTCGAACGTCTGGTCGCTGAACTTCAGCTGGTAGGTAGATGTATATGCGGTATCGTTGGAAGTCGGCGCTACGATATTGCACACCTTTACCAATGTCACGTCATCTGCAATGGCACCGAAATCTATCGGATCGGCAGCCGTTACGCTGCCCGCGCCGAACGTTGTCAGCGTGCCGGGCTGGTTGTCGGGATTGACAGTCCAGTCGTCGAAGCTCTCATCGCATGATGCCAGCGCGAGGGCTGCCAAGCCAATGAATAAATATGATTTGAGTTTCATAACTTCTTCTGTTTATTGTTGTTTGTAAAGAGCGGGAGCCTTGCGGACAGGCAAGCCCGCAAGCCCCGTACCCGTTTTATTCAGTAGCTCCTTCAGGTATCAGCTTTTCGCCGACCTTGACGATTCGGAAGAACTGGTCGATGTCGTTGAAGTAGATGACATAGTCGCCCGGCTCAATGCCGATGTTGGAACCGCCAGAGACACCGAAGCCCTTCAAAGCGACATCGCCGTTGTTGGCTCCATAGCCCCAGTTGTTGTCCCATGCTCCGTCAGCGCGGAACTTGAACGATGTTGTAGCTGTCACTGTCAGGTGAGCTGTCCACAGGTGGTTGTTGGCACCTGTTCCAGGCGAAGGCGACATTGCTATGTCGTTGTTCCAGTCGTCATTCACGCCGATGATGCCCATCGTGCCGTACGTCGGATAAGTCTGGGTGTCGCTCTTGGTGAACGTCAGTTGGTCTGTGGCCGTGTTGAGGTGAACAACGTAGAAGCCAGCCCCGTTGGTAGGAGTGATGTTGTCAGGGTTGCCCGAGTCGCCGATGTTCTTCTTGAACGTTGCTCCGTTGCTCCATGCCCACTGCGGATCCCAGCTGTCGGCATAGTGCTTCAGCTTCATCATTCCACCGTCGGGCATATAGATGATTGACTCAAACTCGCCCTTGCCGGTCTTGGTATCATACGATGCGTCCTTAACTTCCGACAGCGGGAACAGTCCGAGCAGCGCGTTCGCATCGTTGCCGTTGCCCCAAGTACCGTTGCTACCAATGCACGAACCTACCATGAACCAGTAGTCCGGATCAGCCACCGTGCGTACCTCGAAGTATGGCAGCACACGTATCTGCTGCACGTTCGAATAGACGGCGGTCGTGCCGTCGGGATCATTGGCAGTCTGTGCTTTCAGGCGGATATAGACGACCTGTGCCGAATCGGTGTTCACCTGGCTTTCGTCGGTGTAGTCACGGAGCGTCATCACGCCGAGGTTTATCTGCGATGTCGGCACGTCGAGTGTAGTCGAAGTGGTCGAAGCGTCGAGAGTGTAGAACTGCGCCGAATCGGTGAAGTTGTTTGTCATGCTCATCTGGGCCGTGTACGTCACCTGCGTGGGCATACCGTATGCCGGTTGCGACTGTGCTACAAGTGGCACGCTCGTAGAGACAAGCAGATCAATCGGGTTGTCGCCGATAGTCGGCTCCAACAACGTAAAACTGTCTGGCACATGCAGCGTCGGGTTGTCATCTCGGTCGCTGTCGCATGACGCAAGGGCGAAGATGCCGAGCAACATGCATGCCAATATACTTAATTTCTTCATTGTGGTCTGTAGTTTTAATTAGTATCCAGGATTCTGTTGTAGATTGCTGTTGGCATTCAAGTCAGAAGCAGGCAATGCGAAGATGTTGCGGTAAGCAGGGAACGAAGCACCTGCAGCAACACCGCCCTCGTAATCCCAACGGTAGGCACTTTGTCCGCCGAAATGACCGAAACGCACGAGAACCATACGGCGCATAGCCTCGAATCCGAACTCACGGCTCCACTCGTCCTCAATCTGCGAGAGTGTGAACTGCGTGAAGTTCTGCGAAGAGTGTATAGAGCGCGCACGCAAGGTCTTGATAGCGGCAAGTCCGTCGGCGCTCACCTGCCCATTGTTCAAACGTGCGTCAGCCTCGGCAAAGTTCAGATAAGCCTCGCCGACACGCAACATAGGGAAGTCTGTATCGACAAACTGCGTGTTGTGCGGTGTTGAGCCGTCGCTGTGCAGGTTGAGGAACTTCACATATGCATAACCGCTGTTCTTGAAATTGGACTCGTCCTGGATGGCGAGCGTGTGATCCTTGGTGTAGAACAACGCGCGGTCGTCGCCAGCCGAAGCTGTCACCTGTGTAGGAGTGCCCTGCGGAGCATCGTCGTTGGGGAAGAACTTTTCCGCGAATTGACGACGTGCGGTATTACCACCCCAGTTCTCACTCGTTCCCGTAGGATAGTCTGCAAGCAAGGTTCCATCAACAGGAGCCGCAATCAGGAACAAGCAACCGCCCCATGTCTGCGTAGTCACACCGTCGTGGATTGCCGGGAGAAGAATCTCGTTCTGAGCACCGTTAGTATCGTTGTCGCCCATGAACAGGAGCTGGAATGCCGAATAACCGTTGCTGCCAGTTGTCAGCAGGTGGTAGTTGGCATCGTTCATCACACGCTGTGCGTAGTCTTTGGCTTCCTGCCAGTGTGCCGTGCCGGTATATACTTCGGCATTGAGGTACATCCGCGAGAGCAACAGATAGGCGGCAGCCTTTGGAGCGCGACCGTACGAAGGCTTGTCGGCAAGCACTTCCGTAGAGCTTGCGTCCTCGCCGTCGATAGCTTTCAGTTCGCCCTCAATCCATGTGAACAAGTCGGCACGGCTTATCTGCTCCGGACTTTGAGTAGATACCTCGGTAATGAACGGCGGATTGCCGTACAAGTCCATGAGGTAATAGTAGTAGAGGCAGCGCATGAAACGCACCTCGGCACGTTCCTGAAGTGTCTCGGCATCGGTGCCGTTGGCCTGCTGCAAGAAGTAGTTTGATATGGTCACACCGAACATCAGACGGTAATACAGAGCCTGCATCATCGGGTGGCTGTCTGTCCATGCGTTGTGGTTGAACTCCGGTATGCCGGCATCGCCCCAAACGCAGTGAGCCTCGTCGGTGGTAAGCTCGTTGGCATTCCACAACTGGCGTATCATGCTCGACGTTCCCTCGTCGATATTGGCAATGTCCTGGTTGCCCGCAGGACCAGTCTGTCCGGTAAGCACCATGTTGGCATATACCTTGTTGAAGATTGCCGACTGGTTGAAGTCCGTCGTCTGCTGCGGGTTCTTGTTCTCGACATGAAGCTCGTCGGAACAAGCCGTGAACCCGATAGCCGACAGCGCAATCATCGCAGCTGGCACTATGTTTCTGAATTTATATAGTTTCATAATTCTATTTGCTTTATATTATTGTAGGAAATTACGACAGTCGGATTTCCCAACCATCTCATCATCCGAACTTAGAAGTTCAGGCTCAAGCCGAGGATTGTCGTGATAGGACGCGGGTAGAGGTTGTTGTCGATACCGCTTTGGACTTCAGGGTCGATGCCGCTGTAGTTGGTAATCGTAAACACGTTCTGAACCGTAGCGTATGCACGTCCGGAGATGTTCGCGCCGAGGAACTTGCTGAAGCTGTAACCAAGAGTGATGTTGTCCATCTTGAGGAAGCTTGCGTTCTCGACGAACATGTCGGAGAAGTACTGCTCTGTGAGCGGGTTGGTGAATCCGAGAGCCACAGCGTCCTTCTGGCGGTTGCCAAGATAGTTGAGGGTGTACACTCCGCCTGTACCACAGTTGATGCCGCCTGCGAGGTTGTCGTTATAGACATAGTTGCCGAGGCTCGCACGGAGGTTGAAGCTGAGATCCCAGTTCTTGTACTGGAGCTTCGAGCCAAGTCCCATGGTAACGTCCGGGTCTTTCTTATAATAATAGTAACGGTCGCCAGAATCTATGGTTCCGTTGCCGTTGCGGTCTACATATGTGTTGGCGATAGGCTTGCCGTTCTCGTCGTATGCCTGCTGGTATACCAGGAACGAGTATGCGCTGTGACCTACGGTGTGAGCCTGTATGTTGCCGCCAGTGCCCGCGCTAATGCCACCAGTCTCTACGTAGTAGTCGCCACTGCCGCCGATAAGGTCGTCTATCTTGTTCTTGTTGTAGGTGAAGTTGTAGTTGACTTCCCATGTCCAGTCCTTAGTGACGATAGGACGAACCGTTGCCTGGAACTCGACACCGGTGTTGTGGAGCGAACCTATGTTGGACGTTACGACGTTGGAGAAGTTGGTACCTGCCGACACATAGACGCTGTTGATAAGGTCCTTGGTCTTGCGGTAGTACCAGTCTACGTTGAACGTCATGCGGTTGTTCAAGAGCGAGAGATCGATGCCGGCATTATATGTAGTGGTCTTCTCCCACGTGAGGTTCGGGTTGTAGGCATCCGGACGATAGGTAGTGCCGTCGCCGCTGATTGGATAGTACGCATGGTTGATGTTAGGAGTATAGGTCGGGATATAGGTGTAGTCGCCGATTCCGTCCTGCTGACCTGTGCGTCCCCAACCGAGACGGAGCTTCAAGTCATTGATTGCCTTGACGTTCTTCATGAACGGCTCCTCGCTTATACGCCATGCGACAGCTGCCGATGGGAAGTAGCCCCACTGGCGGTTCTTACCTTGCGCCTTGATCCAGTTGAAACGTGAAGAACCATCGGCACGCATCGTGAACGTGAACATATAGCGGTTCAACAGCGTGTAGTTCAAACGTCCGAACCAAGACTCAAGCTTGTTCTCCGAACGGTAGACGGTCTCGCTTGTAGGAGCGTTGAACTTGTCACCGGCATAGTGGGTGATAGTCTCGCCGTCACTCGTCTCGGTAACTGTAGTAGGATATGTTCCGTAGCCGTCCCAGTCGGTCTTCTGGTTGTACTTCTGGAACTCGTGACCAGCCATGATGTCGAGATGGTGGTTCTTGCCGAAGTCATGTGTATACTGTGCGTAAAGCGACAGCTGGAGGTTGTACGTGCGCTTGTAGTTCCAACCCGTGTAACCATAGTAGTTGTTGAGCATATCGCCTACATAGTATGTAGAGCCAGGCTGGATCACACGGTCTTGCGAGCCGTTGCTGTAATCGATACCTGCGTTCATGTGGAGGTGCAAGTCCTCGAAACCATGTATTGCGTAGTCGGCTTCAAGGTTGCCGATAGCCGAACGGGATATAGCGTGGTTGTTGTCGAGCGCGAGCAATGCCGTCGGGTTCGAAGTAGCGTTACGGTTCTGCGTGTACTCATAGCCAGGGTCGCCAGCGAACGAAGCCGCAGAATACCACTGTCCGTAGCCGCGGAAGTACTTCTGGTATACGCCCCAGTTGGCATATTCTGGCTTTGTCGGATCCATGTAGAGTGCCGCGCCAATGGCACCGCCGTCCGCATAACGGTTCTTGGCAAGCATGCCCTTACCATTGATGTTGAACTTCAAGTGACCTGTGAAAAACGACGGAGAGAGGTTGAAGCTTGCGGTGTAACGCTTGAACAAGCTCGTCTTTACGATACCCTCGTTGCGTGTAACGCCGAGGCTAACGCGGTAAGGCATGTTCTTCAGTCCTCCAGTAACGGTGACGTTGTGGTCGGTAGAGACAGCAAGACGGTATATCTTGTCCTGCCAGTCGGTGTTGGCATACTGCTTCACGCCGTTGGCATCATAGTATCCGAGAGCCTGGTAAGCCTCACTGTCCTCGCCGTAAAGGTTCTTGATGAACTGCATGTATTCAGGACCGTCCATAACGTCGAGGGTCTTCTTCTTGACAGCGAAGCTGACGTTTCCGTTGTAGCTTACACGCGGCTTAGTTCCGGCACGTCCTTTCTTTGTGGTGATAATGATGACGCCGTTGGACGCACGCGAACCGTAAATGGCGGTAGCCGAAGCGTCCTTCAATACCGTGAACGTCTCAATATCGTTAGGGTTGACCATTGACAGCGGGTTGGTAAGTCCTTGCACGCCGTAACTGTCCATAGCCAGTCCGTCGATAACTACGAGAGGGTCGTTAGAAGCGTTCAGTGACGAACCACCACGTATACGGATAGTAGCTCCGCCGCCAGGCGCGCCGTCGTTAGATACGACATTTACACCGGCTATCTTGCCCTGTATCATGTCCTGCGCGTTGGTCTGGAGTCCGTGGTTCATCTCGTCCGGCTTGATAGCCGTGACAGAACCCGTAAGGTCTTCCTTCTTGGCGGTACCGTAGCCGATGACCACCACCTCGTTAAGAGCCTTTGTATCTTCCTGTAGAGTAATGACAATATCGGAACTTGCCGATACTTGTTGGGTTACGTATCCTATGTAGGATACACTCAGAGTAGAGCCTTTCGGCACATCGAGCGTGAAGTTACCATCGAGGTCACTGATAGCCCCATTCGTGTTGCCAACACGTATGGTCGCACCAATGATAGGCTCGCCAGTAGCATCCTTGACGTGACCTTTGACAGAAATGTTCTGTGCAAAAGCTCCGACAGACAGGAGCAGCCCGCATATCAAAGCGAACATCCTGACAGGGAATTTAAGTTTTGCCTGCTTCATCATTCTAATATTTAAGTTAGTTACAGTTAAAAAAATCAGCGTTTCAGGTCGCCCTTATATAATAAGGTAAGACTTTTGTGCGTTAGTATGGTTGTAGTTGCAAAGTTAATCCAGTTATGCTTTCTTTATCATTTTTATGCACTTAAAAGCCAAATTAACCCATGCAAACGTTTGCGTTGATGTTTCAACGGAAACTGTTAACACTCGAAACCACCTTTCGGCTATCTTCAATAAATTTGCACAACAAGCCTAAATACAGAATGAAAGATAACTCTCCCATAACGATGAAAGACATAGCGCGCGACCTTGGTGTCTCGGTAGCTACGGTAAGCCGTGCGCTCAAGGACAGCCCACGCATATCGGAGGAGAAGCGCAAGCTGATAAAGCGATACGCTGAGGAACACAACTTCCTTCCCAACGTGCTCGCGGAGTCGTTGCGCAAGAGCCGCGTGCAACCGGTGAAGATCATCGGCGTCATCGTTCCACAGTTCACCCACTTCTACTTCTCGAGCATTCTATCCGGCATAGAGGAGGAAGCCAGCGCGCGAGGCTACCGCATCATGGTGGCGCAAAGCAATGAGAAGTACGAGCGCGAGGTCAACATCTGCAAGTCGTTCAATGCCAACAAGGTTTGCGGCATCATCGTATCGCAAGCCAAGGACACTACCAAGTACGACCACTTCCAGAAACTGATCGACGCGGGCATACCGCTCGTATTCTACGACCGCATATGTACCGGCGTTGACGCGAGCCGCGTGGTCGTCGACGACTATATGGGCGCATACACAGCCGTCACACATCTCATAGATACCGGCTGCCACAAGATAGCCTACTACGGCACGAAGCTTAGCCTTGAAATAGGCAAGAACAGGTACAACGGCTATCGCGACGCACTGCTCAAGAACGGACTTACTCCAAACGACGACTGGATACGCGAGTGCGACAACCGCGCCGAAGCCGAAGCCATAACGCCCGACTTGCTAAAGGGCGACGATATACCCGACGCATTCTTCGCCGTCAACGACGACACTGCGATAGGCATCTTGTATTCAGCCAAGAGAATGGGATTCAAGATACCTGACGACATATCCATCTGCGGATTCACCAACGGCAACCGCGCCGTAGCCTGCGATCCGATGCTTACGACCGTAGAACAGCGCGGAGTGGTGGTCGGAGAGGAAGCCGCCAATATCCTCATCAGCCAGGTGGAGGGCACCATACCAAAGGACAAAGTGGTACGCAAGGTGGTAAGGACAAGGCTTATCATACGTGGCACAACACGCTGATTGAAATACCAAGGCATATTATTTCCAGGATTTTTCCATACCTTTGGAAATCCTATTTCCACAGTAGTGGGAACATGATTTCCACAGTAGTGGAAACACCATTTCCATAGTAGTGGAAATACCATTTCCAATATAGTGGAAATAACGGAACAAATATATGTCTGACTATACGAGAACTATTAAACGTAACTAAATACAATGGAAACAAAGACAAAGCCCAACATGACCTTTTGGGGACTATGGAACCTCAGCTTCGGATTCTTCGGCGTGCAGATAGCCTACGCACTGCAAAGCGCCAACATATCACGCATATTCGCAACGCTCGGCGCAGACCCGCACAACCTCAGCTACTTCTGGATACTGCCGCCACTGATGGGCATTATCGTGCAACCGATTGTCGGGACGTGTTCCGACCGTACTTGGTGCCGCTTCGGCAGGCGCATACCTTATCTGTTTATAGGCGCGGCAGTGGCAGTGCTCGTCATGTGCCTGCTGCCAAACAGTGGTTCGTTCGGCATGGCTGTGTCGACCGCGATGATATTCGGGCTGATTGCGCTGATGTTTCTCGACACGTCGATAAACATGGCAATGCAACCATTCAAGATGCTTGTCGGCGACATGGTCAACGAGAAGCAGAAAGGTCTCGCATACTCAATACAGAGCTTCCTGTGCAACGCAGGCTCGCTGGTCGGCTATGTGTTTCCATTCGTGTTCACGTGGATAGGCATCAGCAACATCGCTCCGCAGGGCGTGGTGCCCGACAGTGTAATCTGGTCGTTCTATATAGGCGCGGCGATACTGATCCTATGCGTCCTCTACACCACTGTAAAGGTTAAGGAATGGCCTCCAAAGGAATATGCCGAGTACAACGGCACGTCGAAAGAAGTAGAGGTCAAGGAGGAAGGCAGCGGCAACTGGATAACGCTGCTCCGGAATGCTCCTTCAACGTTCTGGAAAGTCGGTCTGGTACAGTTCTTCTGCTGGTTTGCGTTCATGTATATGTGGACATACACCAACGGGACCGTGGCTGCCAACTGTTGGGGCGTTGACATGTTCGACCCCAAGGCTACGATGACCGAGGGATACCAGGCTGCTGGCAACTGGGTCGGTATCCTGTTTGCCGTACAAGCCATAGGGTCGGTGGTATGGGCAATGGTCCTGCCGCTGTTCAAGAACCGCAAGCTGGCATACGGTCTCAGCCTCTTACTCGGCGGCATAGGCTTTGCGATGGCTGCGTTCGTCACCAACCAATACGTGATGTTCATACCGTTCATACTCATAGGCTGCGCATGGGCGGCAATGCTCGCCATGCCTTTCACGTTTGTCACCAACGCCCTTCAGGGCTACGGACACATGGGCGCCTATCTCGGATTGTTCAACGGCACTATCTGCGTACCGCAGATTATAGCCGCAGCCATAGGCGGCTCGTTGCTCGCACTCGTCGGTTCGGTACAGAGCCACATGATGGTCATAGCCGGAGTGAGCCTCGTAATCGGCGCGTTGGCTGTAACGCTCATCAAGGAGAAGTGACGGGAGGCAACCGTTTGCATGATTCTACACAATGATTGCGCAAGCTGACAGACGAGCGGAAGAAAATAATCACTAACTTTGAATACCAAATAACAGACCTGGATACATGAGCTTACAATTCAATATCAACTACCGCACGATATTCGGGCAGGAGCTTGTCTTGAACATCGTCGAGGGTGCCGACGACAACCGCAAGGTTGCGCAATTCCATATGTCGTCATATGACGGCGAGCACTGGCAATACACATTGCACAAAGGATTCCACGCAGGCGACCGTGTGGAATACTTCTATTCCGTACACCGCGGCAACTACTGCGAGCGGACGGAATGGCACATGATAACGCACCGCCTTGAGCTGAACGGCAAGCAAGCCGTCAATTATATAGCGTACGACAACTGGGTAGACATACCCGAAGACGCGTATCTCTATTCGTCGGCATTCACCGAATGCGTGTCGCCCACGAAAGTCGCGCCTGTAAAGGAAGACAACTTCAAGCGCACCATACGGCTGAAGGTACGCGCGCCACAACTGCTGAAAGGACAGAGTCTCGCCATTGTGGGCAAAGGCGACGCACTTGGCAACTGGATTCCAGAGCGCGCGACAGAGATGTGCCAGCACAACTACAACGAGTGGATAATAGACCTTGATGCCGAAAAGATAGGCGAAAGCCGGTTGGAATTCAAGTTCATGATACTCGACAAGCGGCTCGACTACAAGCCCGTCTGGGAATCATGCGACAACCGTACCATCGACCCCATAGACTTGCAGGACGGCGATGTAGTGATATACTGTCTGCCCGAGGCTACGTTCAACGTATATCCACTACGGCTTGCCGGCACGCTCGTCCCTGTATTCTCGTTGCGCAGCAGGGAGAGTTTCGGCGTAGGCGATTTCGGCGACCTATGCAAGATGATAGACTTTGTGGCAAAGACACGCCAGCGCGTATTGCAGATACTGCCAATCAACGACACCACGACCACCCACACATGGACTGACAGCTATCCATACAGCTGCATTTCCATATTCGCACTTCACCCGCAATACGCCGACCTGACACGCCTGCCCGCCATAGCTGACAAGGCTGCGAGGGAGAAGTTCGAGTCGTTGCGCAAGGAACTGAACGCACTGCCACAGATAGACTACGAGCGCGTGAACAACGCAAAGAACGAGTACCTGCGCGTAATCTTCGCACAGGAAGGCAAGCGCGTCATGGGTACAAGGCAGTACAAGGAGTTCTTCAATGAGTCGGAACACTGGCTTGTTCCGTATGCGGAATATTGCTATCTGAGAGACAAGAACGGCACAGCAGACTTCAGCCAGTGGAAAGGACACGAACAATGGAACGAGGCTGACCGCAAGGAGCTGTCGTCGCCACACACGAAGGCATACCACGAGGTAAGCTTCTACTACTTCGTACAATATGTTCTGAACTCACAAATGAAGCAGGTACACAAGTACGCACGGGAGCATGGAGTGATACTGAAAGGCGACATTCCTATCGGAGTTAGCCGTTACGGCTGCGACGTGTGGTCGGAACCACGATACTTCAACCTCAACGGACAGGCAGGCGCGCCGCCAGACGCATTCAGCACCAACGGACAGAACTGGGGGTTCCCTACCTACAACTGGGACGAGATGATAAAGGACGACTGCCAGTGGTGGGTGCGCCGATTCCAGAACATGGCAAAGTTCTTCGATGCCTATCGCATAGACCACGTGCTCGGCTTCTTCCGCATATGGGAGATACCTGTAGACGCGGTACATGGATTGCTCGGGCAGTTCCAGCCGTCACTCGGCATGACGCGCGAGGAGATTGAAGGCTACGGACTACATTGGCAGGAAGAACTGTTCACCACGCCGTTCATAGCCGACTGGGTGCTCGACCGCATGTTCGGCGACAAGGCACAAATAGTGCGTGACACTTATCTCGTACACAAGGACGACACGCACTACAAGATGCGCCCGGAGTTTGACACGCAGCGCAAAGTAGAGGCATATTTTGAAGGACTCAACGCAGAACTGTCGAATAAGGCAGAATCCGCAACCAACGAGGACGAGAAGAAAAAGCTGCAAGACGCAATTACGCAGAACAACAACTTGCGCGACGGACTGTATGCGCTGATAAGCGACGTGCTGTTCGTACGCGACCACAAGGACGCAGACAAGTTCCATCCACGTATATCCGTACAGTTCGACTTCGTATACGAGAACCTGTACGACAGCGACAAGGCTATATTCAACCGTCTGTACAACGATTACTACTACAAGCGCAACAACCAGTTCTGGTATCGTGAGGCAATGAAGAAACTGCCCAGGCTGGTAAACGCTACGAGAATGCTCGTTTGCGCCGAAGACCTCGGCATGGTGCCAGACTGCGTTTCATGGGTTATGAACGAGTTGAAGATTCTCAGCCTTGAAATACAGAGTATGCCGAAAGATCCACACGTAAGGTTCGGACACCTGTCGCGCAACCCCTATCGTTCCGTATGTACAATATCATCGCACGACACGCCAACACTACGCCAGTGGTGGGACGAGGATTACGAGCGAACGCAAGCATACTATAATGAGATGCTGTATCGTGGCGGCGCGGCTCCGCACCCATTGCCAGGTTGGTTGGCACGAGACATAGTAAGCCGGCATCTGACATCGCCGTCGATGCTCTGCATCATAAGCATTCAGGACTGGTTGAGTATAGACGAGAAACTGCGCCTCGCCGACGAGAACGCAGAAAGGATAAACATTCCAGCCAATCCCCACCACTACTGGCGGTACCGTATGCACTTGAACATAGAGGACTTGCTGGCAAACAGCGACTATGTGGAGAACATATCGGAGCTGGTCATTCAGTCAGGAAGGAAGTAAGTAAATATAAAATGGGTATATTAGGAAGAACTGTGCCTAATATACCCATTACGCCTAACAAAACAAAAAGCTAAACTAACAATGACACGTATCCAACTATTCATCACGGCAATGTTTCTACCGCTTGCAATGACTGCGCAAACGGTAAAGTCGCCAGACGGCAACGTAGCCGTAACATTCTCATTGGCAGATGGCGGAGTACCCACCTATGAGATGACGTACAAAAACCACGAGGTCGTACGTCCGAGTCGCCTCGGACTCGAACTGGCAAAGGACAAGCACGCCAGCAAGGGTATGGACGAAACCTCGCTCATGGACGGTTTCACCATTACCGATACCAAAGCTTCCACGTTCGACGAGACATGGACACCGGTATGGGGACAGTACGGCAAGATACGCAACAACTACAACGAGCTTGCCGTCAACTTGCGCCAACCGTCAAGCAACCGCAAGATGACCATCCGCTTCCGCGTATATAATATAGGTATGGGACTGCGGTACGAGTTCCCACAGCAAAAGGAACTCAACTACTTCGTCATAAAAGACGAGCACACGCAGTTCGCCATGACTGGCGACCATACTGCATGGTGGCTTCCTGGAGACTACGACACGCAGGAACAAGAGACACAGGAGTCTAAGCTGTCGCAGATACGCTCAAGGTTCCATGATGCCGTGAACTGGTCGAACTCGTCGGTTGCGGTGTTCTCGCCGACAGGAGTACAGA
The DNA here is from genome assembly GCA_964523825.1 of uncultured Prevotella sp. Taxonomy (GTDB): domain Bacteria; phylum Bacteroidota; class Bacteroidia; order Bacteroidales; family Bacteroidaceae; genus Prevotella. The sequence continues at coordinate 29,481 of CAZGAT010000006.1, forward strand.
CATCATTGCAGATGAAGACCGACGACGGGCTGTATATCAACATTCATGAGGCAGCGTGTATCGACTATTCTACGATGCACCTGAACTTAAACGACACGACAATGACATTCGAGTCGTGGCTCACTCCCGACGCGACAGGCATGAAGGGATATATGCAGACTCCATGCAATACGCCATGGCGCACAATTGCCGTCAGCGATGACGCACGCGACATGCTTGGCGACGCGAACTCAATGATATACAACCTCAACGAGCCGTGCAAGATAGAAGACACAAGCTGGATTCACCCGACGAAGTACTGCGGCGTATGGTGGGAGATGATTGTCGGCAAGAAGAGCTGGAACTACACGGACGAATATCCAAGCATAAAGCTCGACCTCATCGACTGGAACAAGGTCAAGCCCAACGGACGGCACGGCGCGAACAACGACGAGGTACGCAAGTACATAGACTTCGCGGCAAAGAACGGACTGTCGGAAGTACTTGTAGAGGGTTGGAACGTCGGTTGGGAAGACTGGGCAAACCACTGGAAGGACTACGTGTTCGACTTCGTCACCCCATACCCCGACTTCGACATCAAGGCTTTAAACGACTATGCACACTCGAAAGGCGTAAAGCTGATGATGCACAATGAGACTTCCTCAAGCGTCATCAACTACGAACGCCACATGGAACAGGCATACGACCTGATGAACAAATACGGCTACGACGCTGTAAAGAGCGGCTACGTAGGCGACATAATACCACGTGGCGACCACCACTTCTCGCAAGCGATGAACAACCACTACATGTATTGCATTACCGAGGCTGCCAAGCATCATATAATGGTGAACGCCCACGAGGCAACACGCCCAACGGGAATAGCACGTACATGGCCCAACCTCGTAGGCAACGAGAGCGCACGCGGCACGGAATATGAGGCTTTCGGCGGCAATGCCCCATACCATACGGTCATTCTTCCATTCACGCGACTGCAAGGCGGGCCTATGGACTATACGCCTGGAATATTCGAGACACAGCTCCGGACATGGAGTGACAATACGAGCTGGGTACGCTCGACACTTGTAGGACAGCTTGCCGACTATCTCGTAATGTGGGGACCATTGCAGATGGCTGCCGACCTGCCGGAGAACTATGCCAAGTTTGACGACGCTTTCCAGTTCATACGCGACGTGGCAGCCGACTGGGATGACTCGCGCTATATAGATGCCGAACCTGGACGATACATCACCGTAGCACGCAAGGCAAAGGGTACCGAAAACTGGTTCATTGGCGGCAAATGCAACGAGGACGGGCACAAGGTAACAGTGAAGCTCGACTTCATCACCCCTGGCAAGACATACGACTGTACGATATACGCCGATGCCAAGAACGCCGACTACGAGAAGAATCCAAAGGCATACACCATTACACACAAGCGCGTGCGCCGTGGCGACACGCTGAAGTTGACCGAGGCACGCGGCGGTGGCGTTGCCGTAAGCCTGATAGCAAAATAATGATATTTGGAAATGAAGATAAGGAGTCTCATTCTCGCCGTGCTGACTATATTGACATCACTATATGCACAGGCTCAAACAGTATTCAACGAGGTTGACTACAGTCCGAAGCGGACGGTGTTCAAACTGAACGCCCCACGGCAACCGCGTCTGTCGCTATACAAATCTGGACAGGGCGACACGCGGTACAAGCGAATAAAGATGAAACCCGACGGCAAGGACGTATGGATCTGCACCGTGAAAGGCGACCTGAAAGGAAAGTTCTACACATTCAATATCGGCGAGGGCGAGACTCCAGGAGTCTTCGCCAAGGCGGTAGGACGTACGGGCAAGCGTGGAGCGATAATCGACATGCGCGACACCAATCCTGCCGGCTGGGAGGACGACCACCGACTGGAGACACGCTCGATGACCGACCTCGCCATATACGAACTACACTACCGCGACTTCTCGATAGACCAGAGTTCTGGGCTGGCAAACAAGGGAAAGTTCCTCTGCCTTACGGAGAAACGCGCCATTGACCATTTGAAACGGCTCGGCATAAACGCCGTGCACGTACTGCCGTCGTTCGACTTCGCGTCGGTTGACGAGAACCGCCCGGACGAGCCACAATACAACTGGGGCTACGACCCGTTGAACTACAACGTGCCCGAGGGCAGCTACAGCTTTGACGCTGCAAACCCGACACGCCGCATATTCGAGTTCAAGACCATGGTCGAAAAGCTGCACGAGAACGGAATACGCGTCATTCTCGACGTGGTATACAACCACACGTTCGACTTGAAGAACAGCAACTTCAACCGTACGTTCCCCAAGGCGTACTACCGATACACTGCCGACGGCAAGCCAAGCGACGGCTCGGGCTGCGGCAACGAGACCGCGTCGGAAAAGCCACTTATGCGCGAGTTCATGCTCGAAAGCATGGCATACTGGGCACAGGAATACCACATCGACGGATTCCGCGTAGACCTCATGGGCGTGCACGACATCGAGACAATGAACCTGATTCGCAGACGCATGACGGACATCGACCCAAACATTTTCATCTATGGCGAGGGCTGGAGTGCCGGACAATGCGCGCTGCCTACGGAACAATTGGCAGTCAAGGCAAACATGAGGCAGATGCCGGGCATAGCCGCCTTCTGCGACGACTTGCGTGACGCGCTGCGGGGTCCGTTCTCCGACGACAGCAAGGGCGCGTTCCTTGCCGGCATAGCAGGATCGGAAGAAAGCGTCAAGGCGGGCATCGTGGGAATGATAGCCCACCCGCAAGTTGACTACTCTAAGGTCAACTATTCGAAGGAGCCGTGGGCTACGGAGCCGACGCAGGTCATCAACTACGTCAGCTGCCACGACGACATGTGCCTCGTCGACCGCCTGCGTACGGAACTGCCAGGCATAAGCGACGACGAGATGATACGCCTCGACAAGATAGCGCAGACGTGCGTGTTCCTGTCGCAGGGAGTGCCGTTCATGTTCTGCGGCGAGGAAATGCTGCGCACGAAACAAGGCGTACACAACTCGTTCAAGTCGCCCGACCAGATAAACCGCATCGACTGGAACAACCTGCGCCGCCACCCGGAAGTGTTCCAATACTACAGCGACCTCATACGCTTCCGCCGCGAGCACCCGGCATTCCGCATGGGAAGTGCCGAGGAAGTGAGGAAGCACTTGGAGTTCCTGCCGGCGGCAGGCTGCATGGTGGCGTTCATGCTTAAAGACCATGCTGGCGGCGACCAGTGGAAGGACATCATCGTGTGCATAAACGCAGGCGACGCTGACCGCACGATAGACATTCCCGACGGCACGTGGTACGAGGTCGGCAACATCGACGGCATAGACTCCGACAAGAAAAAGGAACTTGTCGGACACTTGCTGCGCATGGACGGGCGTTCGATACGCATCCTGCACAACTGACAAACATGCCGTTCTACAATCAAAACATATCGAACAACAAGGCAAAACAGCCTAAAATGAAAGACAATGAAACGCATATTATCACTGACACTACTGCTTATCGCAATGACTATGAATGCACAAGTGAAGATTGACCGCATAGAGCCGACCAACTGGTACGCCGGAATGAAGGACGCGAGCCTACAGCTCATGGTCTACGGCAAGGGCATACGCTCCGCCGACGTAGCCGTGGACTATCCGCACGCCGCCATCGACTCCGTCGTAAGGCTGGACTCGCCGAACTACCTGCTCGTCTATCTCAACCTTGACCGTGCGCAACCAGGAACGATGAAGCTGACTTTCTCAAACGGAGGGAAGAAGCGCACCGTCAACTACGAACTCCGCCAACGCGCAATGGCTGGAGCAGACCACAAGGGATTCACCAATGCCGACGTGCTCTACCTGCTCATGCCCGACCGATTTGCCAACGGCAACCCGAAGAACGACATAGTAAAGGGTATGCGCGACCAGCACTGCGACCGCACGATGCCATCGCTGCGTCACGGCGGCGACCTCGCCGGCATACGCCAGCACCTCGACTACTTCAACCAGCTCGGAGTGACAGCCCTGTGGTTCACGCCAGTACTTGAGAACGACTGGCCTGCCGACAAGACGCAGAACAGCTCGTATCACGGATACGCCACTACGGACTACTACAAGGTCGATCCGCGCTTCGGCACCAACGAGGAATACCGCCAGCTCATCGACGAATGCCACCGCCACGGGCTGAAGGTCGTCATGGACATGATATTCAACCATTGCAGCGACTACCACCCGTGGGCACTCGACGCGCCGTCGAAGGACTGGTTCAACAGCCCGAACTACGGATTGCAGACGAGCTACAAGCTCACCCCAGTGCTCGACCCGTACGCCTCCGACGTAGACAAGCGGGAGACAGTAGACGGGTGGTTCGTGAAGTCAATGCCCGACCTGAACCAGAAGAACCCGCACGTCATCAAATACCTCATACAGAACAGCGAATGGTGGATTGAGTCGGCGGGTATCGACGGCATACGCATGGACACATACCCATACGCCGACCGCGACGCAATGGCACTTTGGATGAAGACCATCGACACCGAATATCCGAACTTCAACACCGTAGGAGAGACGTGGGTCACCGAACCGCCATACACCGCCGCATGGCAGAAGGACTCCAAGCTACAAGCAAAGAACTCATACCTGAAGACCGTCATGGACTTCGCATTCTACGACCGCATCAACCAGGCGAAGCGCGAGGAGACCGACCCATGGTGGAACGGACTCAACCGCATATACAACGTACTGTGCTACGACTACCTCTACCCCAACCCGTCGAGCGTGCTGGCGTTCATCGACAACCACGACACCGACCGCTTCCTTGGCAACGGCAAGGACACCACCGCACTCAAGCAGGCACTCGCGCTGCTGCTCACGATAAACCGAACGCCGCAACTGTACTACGGCACCGAAGTCCTCATGAACGGCACCAAAGCCAAGACCGACGGTGACGTTCGCCGCGACTTCCCAGGCGGATTCCCCGGCGACGCGCACGACTGCTTCACTGCCTCTGGACGCACGAAGGCGGAGAACGCAATGTTCGACTGGCTATCGACGCTGCTGGAGTACCGCCAGACGAGCGACCCCATCATCAAGGGCACGCAGACACAGTTCGTACCCTACAACGGCGTGTACGTCGTAGCCCGCCGCTACGGAGGCAAGACCGTAATGACGATACTCAACGGCAAGCGTTCCGACAACAAGGTCGCCGTCAGCCGGTATGCCGAGATAATAGGCGCACGCACAACGGCGCGCGACGTAATCACGGGCGCGGCAGTAGACCTGACGACCGACATTCCGCTGACGCAGCGGCAGACGCTCGTCATCGAGTTCTGACACAGCGGCAGACTCCAGCCACACACCTTATTCCCACACCACACCTTATTTCCAGACACCAAAGGCGTATCACAATCTGATACGCCTTTTTTCTTTCCCTTACGTGAAGCCTTTTCCATTTCTCCATGGAGATTCTGTAAATTCACAAAAGTCATTTTAATTTTTCACAAAAGTCAAATTACAAAATAACAAAAGTCAAATTATCAAACGACAAAAGTCATTAATATTTTTCACAAAAGTCATTTGAATGAATGACAAAAGTCAAATTATCAAATGACAAAAGTCATTTGGATAAAAGTCGGTGGAAAGATTTGAAAAGACAAAGGCCAATGCTCTGATTCTATTGAATCAAGGCATTGACCTTCGATGGAACGCAAAATAAATACTGTAAGGAAAGTCCCAGACTGTGGCGGCTACCGTTACAAAAGCCGGGCTACCGGCAGGACGGCACAAGCACGGCGGTCAATACAGCAGGACGAGTCCGGCTATGGCGGCGTAGCAAATCATCTTGATCGGGTTGACATTCAGCCACATCGTGCCGACGAACGTAGCCGCAAAGAGGAACAGGCTGATACAGAACTGCCACATGTTCACGTCGGGAGCGGAGAAGTTGTCAGCGTTGCAAAGCAGCAGCGTGGCTGCGGCGAGCAGCCCCACCACGGCGGGGCGCAGTCCGTCAAACACCGACGTGACGGCGCGCGTCTTCATGTACTTCATGAACATCTTGCTGATGAGTATCATCAGTATGAGCGACGGCAGGACAAGCGCGAACGTGGCTATGGCACTGCCGCAGACTGCCAACGCCATGTTGTGGCCGGCGTTGTGAACTGCGACGTATCCACAATACGTGGCGGTGTTTATCCCCACAGGTCCGGGCGTCATCTGGCTTATGGCGACGATGTTGGTGAAGTCGGCGGAACTGAGCCAGTGGTGGCGTATTACCGTCTCCGTCTGTATGAGCGACAACATGCCGTAGCCACCGCCAAAGCCGAACAGCCCGATGATGAAGAACGTGTAGAAGAGTTGCAAGAACAGCATTTGAGCTTATGAGTTTGTAAGTTTATAATTTCCCGTAAGCATAGCCGGCCAGTCCGGCGATGATGATTATCCATACCGGGTTGACACCGCAAAGCCAGATGAGCAACGCCGAGACGACGGGAATCCACGCGTTGCGCCAGTTGATGCCCGTGCGGCGTGCCATGTTGAACGTCGGCACGGCTATCAGCGCGACCACCGCTGGGCGTATGCCGCGGAACATCGCGGCTACCCACGGAATGTCGATAAACTGGTGGAAGAACATAGCTATGAGCAGGATAATCAGGAACGAGGGGAGGCACGCGCCCAGGCAGGTGCATACCGCCCCCTTCGTCTTCCGCAGCTTATAGCCGATGAATATGCTTATGTTGGCTGCAAACACGCCGGGGCACGTCTGCGCTATGGCTATCAGGTCGGTAAACATCTTCTCGTCTATCCACTTGCGCTTCTGTACCACCTCGCTCTCGATAATCGGAATCATGGCGTATCCGCCACCGAGGGTGAACGCGCCTATCTTGAAGAACGTAGCGAATGCCTGCCAATAGAAATTCATAAGCCTTACCTCTGCGTTTGTTCAATCCACTTGCGTGCGTTGACGAACGCCTCTATCCACGGCGTAACGTCGTCCCCGGCGCGGTCTGCCGGATACCATGCCTGCTGCCACGGGAATATGGCACGCTCCAGGTGAGGCATCATCGCGAGATGGCGGCCGTCGTCCGAGCATATGCCTGCGACGTTGTAGTCGGAGCCGTTGGGATTGCCGGGGTATTCGGCGTAGTTGTACTTCGCAACGACGTTGTAGTGGTCTTCCGGTTCAGGGAGATAGAAACGACCCTCGCCGTGAGCCACCCATATGCCGAGCTTGTCGCCAGAGAGCGAGCCGAACATCACGCTGTTGTTCTTCGGAATGGTAACGCCGAGGAAACTGGACTCGAACTTGCGGCTGACGTTGTGCGTCAGATGAGCACGGTGTTCGTGACGTGGGTTGATAAGGTTAAGCTCCACCATGAGCTGGCAGCCGTTGCATATTCCGAGACTTAATGTATCCTCACGGCTGTAGAAGCGTTCGAGAGCCTGCTTTGCCTTTTCGTTGTAGAGGAATGCGCCTGCCCAGCCCTTTGCCGAGCCGAGCACGTCGGAATTGGAGAAGCCGCCACAGAAGACAATCATGTTTATGTCGTCGAGTGTCTCGCGTCCGCTGATGAGGTCGGTCATCATCACGTCCTTCACGTCGAAGCCGGCAAGATACAGCGAATAAGCCATCTCGCGCTCGCCGTTGGTGCCCTTCTCACGTATGATTGCCGCACGGATTCCCGACGGCTTGCGACGGTCGGGGCTTATGCCGTAGCTCTGGAACGAGCCGCGGAACTTGCCTCCGAAGTCCATTTCGATAGGCTGCTTCTTGTAGTTCAGCCAACGCTTGCGCGCCATGCCGTTGAAACTCTGCTTCTGATCAAGCAAGTACGATGTCTTATACCACACGTCGCGCAGAGCGTCAATGTCGAACTTGTGTTCGTCGCCGCCGTTGACTACCACAATTTCGCGGCTGTTGGGCACAGGATACCCAATCTTTGCATAGCCTACTCCGACTTCATCGAAGAACGCGCGGAGCTCGTCCTTGTGCTCGTCGCTAACCTGGATAACCACGCCAGGATTCTCGGCAAAGAGCGTCTTCACCATGTCGCCGCCCCGCAAGTCGTGCAAGTTGACGTGCATACCGCCCTTCACGTTGGCGAAGCACATCTCGAGCAGCGTCGTTATCAGTCCGCCAGCCGATATGTCGTGACCAGCCATTATCCAGCCGCGGTTTACAAGTTCCTGAATGGCATTGAAGCAATCGACGAAATAGTCCGGGTTCTTCACCGTCGGCACGTCGTCGCCGACACGGTTCAGGCTCTGCGCGAACGCCGAACCGCCGAGACGCTGCTCGTCGAAGCTGAAGTCTATATGGTACAGCGAGGAATTCTTGTCGTTGACGAGTACGGGCGACACTACCTTGCGTATGTCGCTCACCTCGCCGCCGGAAGTGACGATGACCGTTCCCGGCGATATGATCTTCTCACCATTGGGATACTGCTGGCTGAGCGACAGCGAGTCCTTGCCCGTCGGAACGTTCACGCCGATAGCGCAACAGAAGTCTGACAATGCCTTCACCGCCGTGTACAGCCTTGCGTCCTCACCCTTCTGGCTACGGCACGGCCACATCCAGTTGGCAGACAGCGAAAGGCTCTTCATTCCGTCGGCAAGCGGCGCCCAGACGATGTTCGTCAGCGATTCGGCAACCGACATGACCGAGCCTGCCGCGGGATTAGCCAGTCCCACCTGCGGCGCATGACCGAGAGCCGTAGCGATGCCGGCATGACCGCGATAGTCCAACGCGACTACGCCGCAGTCGCTAAGCGGCAACTGTATCTGCCCCTGGCACTGCTGGCGCGCGACCTTGCCAGTCACCGAGCGGTCTACCTTGTTTGTCAGCCAGTCCTTACATGCCACAGCCTCGAGCTGGAGCACGTTGTTCAAGTATTCGTCAAGTTTCGACTGGTCGTATTCCACGTCCTTGTAATGACGCTCCACAGTCTCGTCGACCATGACCGTCTTCGGCGTATGTCCGAACATCTGCGCCACGTCGAGGTCAAACGGTTTCTTGCCGTCGCACTGTACGAACGAGAAATGCTCGTCGCCCGTAGTCTCGCCAACTACATACATCGGCGCACGCTCACGCTCGGCAATCTTCTTCACGTGTTCGAGATGCTTCTCATCGATAAGCAGTCCCATGCGCTCCTGCGACTCGTTGGCGATTATCTCTTTCGCGCTCAACGTCTTGTCACCTATTGGAAGCTTCGTCATGTCAATTTCGCCGCCGCAGTCGCCCACAAGCTCGCTCAGGCAGTTCAGGTGTCCTGCGGAACCGTGGTCGTGTATAGACACCACCGGGTTGTTGTCCTCCTCGGTCAGCGCACGCACGAGGTTGTACGCCCGCTTCTGCATCTCCGGATTGGCACGTTGCACGGCGTTCAGCTCAATGCCGTTGCTGTACCGTCCGGTATCCACCGACGACACCGAGCCGCCACCAAGACCTATGCGGTAGTTGTCGCCACCGACGACGACGACCTTGTTGCCCGTCTGTGGTTCCTTCTTCAGGCAGTCGCGCTTCGTACCGTAACCTACGCCGCCTGCAAGCATGATGACCTTGTCGTAGGCGTACTTCTCGCCGTTCTCCTGATGCTCGAACGTAAGCAGCGAGCCCGTGACGAGCGGCTGCCCGAACTTGTTGCCGAAATCGCTTGCGCCGTTGCTCGCCTTTATGAGTATCTGCTCCGGTGTCTGGTAGAGCCACTTTCGCACCGGCAGTATGTCTTCCCACGCACGGCCACCGTCCAGACGTGGATATGATGTCATGTACACCGCTGTGCCGGCGATAGGCCATGACCCCGTGCCGCCACCCATACGGTCGCGTATCTCTCCGCCCGTGCCGGTAGCCGCGCCGTTGAACGGCTCCACCGTCGTAGGGAAGTTGTGCGTCTCCGCCTTCAGCGAGATGACGCTCTCAATGTCCTTTATGCGGAAATAGTCGGACGTAGACTGGTCGGCTGGCGCGAACTGCTCCACCACCGGACCTTGTGCGAAGGCTACGTTGTCGGCATAAGCCGAGAGTATCTTGTTCGGGTGTTCGCGTGTGGTTTTCTTTATAAGGTTGAAAAGGCTCGACTCCATCTCCTTTCCGTCGATGATGAACTTGCCGCCGAATATCTTGTGGCGGCAGTGCTCCGAGTTTATCTGCGCGAAGCCGAATATCTCCGAGTCGGTCAGCGGGCGTCCGTTCTCCTTCTCTATCTTGTGCAGGTACGCAATCTCGTCTTCCGAGAGCGCAAGACCCTCTTCCTCATTGTACTTCTCAATGTCGTCAACGTGCTTTATCGGTTCCGGCTCATGGTCAACGGTGAACACCGTCTGATCTATTCCGTCATACATTCGCTGAAGCATCGGGTCGTGGTCCGCGTCGCCGTTTTCCACGGGGAAATACTCCTCTATGCGGCTTATGCCCCTCATACCCATGTTCTGGGTAATCTCGACGGCGTTCGTACTCCACGGAGTAACCATCTCGCGGCGTGGTCCCACGTAGAAACCGTCAAGTTTCGTGTCCTTTAGGCACTCGGCATCGCCAAACAACCAACTCAGCTCATTGATTTCGTCGTCGGAAAGAACGTGGTCCACCTCTGCGGCTACTACGCTTTTCGACTGTGTTTTGAAGAAAAGAATCATTGCTTATTATTTAATAATAGGTGTATATACGCCTGCAAAGGTAATGCAAACGAGTGGCATGACAAAAGAAAGTTTTGACTTTCTTCTGCATGTCCGAGTGTAGCGCACCTTATCCAAAGGTTGTGCAAACCGAAGACAATACAAAACAAAAATTATTTTGTTTTTATTGTTGAGGCGCAGCTTACCTTATAAAAAGGTAATGCAAACGAGCGGCATGACAAAAGAAAGTTTTGACATCCTTCTGCATTTCCGAGTGTAGCGCACCTTATCCAAAGGTAATGCAAACCGAAGACAATACAAGACACTGACCCGACGGTTGCCGTCGTAGTCCTCATTATGACTTGCAAAAACCATTGTAATCTTAAAAATGACAAAAGTCACACGATAAAATGACTTTTGTGAATTAAACAAATAACAAAAGTCATTGATATGAATGACAAAAGTCACTTAAACGAATGACAAAAGTCAAATTACGAAATGACAAAAGTCAAATTACGAAATGACAAAAGTGATTCCGTAAATTATGCTGGGAATAAGGCGGGGGAGCGGCAAATACATACCTTATATTGCCGAACATTACGTTTGACTGACACTATGCCAGACTGGTTATGCCTCGATGTCGAATGTAGATTTTCAAATGGTTAATAGAAAAGTTGCCGGGCACGGTGGCTTGAGTGGGTAATAGGTTTGGTTGTTCTGCTGGTAATTAATTGACCGCTTGCAAGGACGACCATTGCGGTCGTCCCTTTACTGTGAAAAGTCAGATAATGGGATCAGGATTTGACGAGGAAACGGTCTATGCCGTCGTCGACACGGACGATGCCGTGCTCGTTGTGGTAGACGAAACGCTTGTGGTTGTCGCTGTCTTCGTCGCTCTTGCTCGAAGACTCCGGGTGGTACAGGTGGAACTCTATGGCCTTGAACTTGACAAAACGCTTCCGTATTCCAAGGCGGCGGAGGCGTGCCGGGAGGTCAACGTCCTCGGAACCGTAGCCTATCATGCCGTTGTCGTAGCCGTTGACGGCGTAGAGGTCCTTGCGCCAGAACGACATGTTGCAGCCGCGCTCCTTCTTGTGCTTCTTGTAGTTGTGGAACAGGGGCGTGAGCAACGGCAGGCGGACGGTGTTCAGTCGGCGTTTCAGCCCGCGGGTATAGAAGTGTGGAGATGCCGTGCCGGCAGCTTTCATATTGGCTGTAACTGCGGCTCCGAGCTTTCCACGGCTGCCGTTGAGGAAATAACCCTTGCGTGCCTCGCTTATGTGATCGGCAACGAAGTGGCGCTCCATTATGATGTCACCGTCAACCTGTATGATGTAGTCAGATGTGCACGCGGCAAACGCCTTGTTCATAATCAGCGACTTGCGGAAACCAAGGTCTTCGTGCCATACGTGCCTTATGGGCAGCTGGTTGCGGAACCCGTCTATTACGGTCTTCGTTTCCGATGTCGAGCCGTCGTCGGCAATGACGACCTCGTCGGGCTTATGTGTCTGCCGTGTCAGGCTGTCCAGGCAGAGGCGCAGAGCCTCGGGACTGTTGTATGTGCTGATGACTACCGCCACTGTCGGCATTGTTTCCGGAACTTCTTTCATGTTCTTTTCTTCTCTTTGCAAGTAAATCCGGTGCAAAGGTAGAACTTTTGTCTTGAACAATACAACAGTTTGAGTAAAAACAGCCATTGACGGGCAACAAAAAAGGCAGCCTGCCTCGTTGCGGGCAGACTGCCAATTATGGTTTCGGCTGTGGAAAGTCCTTGCGCCGGGACTACTTGTCCTCCGGAGCCTTGTCTATGAGTTCCATGAACTGGTCGAGCTTCGGGGTGATGATGATCTGCGTGCGGCGGTTGCGCTGCTTGCCAAGCTCCGTATCGTTGCTCACGAGCGGGTTGTACTCGCCACGGCCTCCAGCGGTCATGCGCTTCGGATTGACACCGAAGTTGTTCTGAAGATACTGTACGACGCTCGACGCGCGCAGTGCCGAGAGGTCCCAGTTGTTGCGTATGTTCTTCATCGACGGAGCCGACGTGCTGACAGGCACATTATCGGTGTTGCCCTCTACGAGAACCTCGTAGTCGCTGTAGTCGTTTATAATCTTTGCAATCTTGCTAAGAGTCTCCTTCGCACGGTCGTTGACCTCGTAGGAACCGCTCTTGAAGAGCATGTTGTCGGCAAGCGAGATGTAGACCACGCCCTTGAGCACCTGCACGTCGACCTCCTTCATCTCGTCCTTCGACAGCGAGCGCGTGAGGTTGTTGGTCAGCACGAGGTTAAGCGAGTCGCTCTTGCTCTTGACCTCTACGAGGTGGCGTATGTACTGGTTGGATTCGTTTATCTGGTCTACGAGCTTCTCGATGTTGATGTTGCTCGAACCTGCGTTGGTAAGGCTCTTGTCGAGGCTCGACTGTAGTGCGTCGGCATGGCTCTTGGCAGCGGCAAGCTGTTCCTCAAGGCTCTTTATGCGCTCGTTGTTGGCGGCTATGGTCTGCTTGGCGTCCTGATAGTCGTTGGTCAGCTTGGCATTCTCAGTCTGGCAAGCCTGCAAGTCCTTCTTGCTCGCACAGCCGGCGAACACCATGGTGCCAGCCAGAAGTGCTATAACAAATAAATTCTTCTTCATTATTAGTCCTGTTTTAATTATTATTCTGCGTTTCGATTAGTTACTCTCGTGCCACTCGTGGCGGCGTTGTTTGCGTTGCAAAGTTATCATTAAGACTATCAACACAACAAATTGTACGATTTGTTTATAGTAATTTAACGAATTATTTGATTTTTGAAGTTCTGTCGTTACAATAAGTCAACACCGTATTGCAAAGCCTATCACGCATTGGTATGTGCTTTTCTGCTTTTCTTATACCTGAGCCAGACAATTGCCAGTATGTATGATACCGCTGTGACGGCTATGCCAACTGGATAGGCTGCAAGAGAGCCTATTCCGTGCATGCTGGTTTCGAGTAATACTGGTATTGCTGACCAGACGATGACGCACCAACTGATGCAGTACACCGTATTGATATGACGGCTCAATGCGGCAAGTGGGATGAAGATAGCCGTGGGTGTAACTTTGGATAGGAAGTGGAGTGCTGCTATGATGCATAAATCATAGGATATAAAGAATGCAGAATCTATAATCGTAGGCCAATAATAGTGCCCATCTGAGAATGGCATGAAGCCACGTGTCAATGACAGCCATGCATAGAATACAGTAATAGGCAATGTGATGCAGAAGATCAGTCCGTAGAGCTTGTCACTATCTTCACAATGGCGCAGTAACTTGCCAAATATAGTTCCGAAAACGGGGAAGATTATCCAGTTCATAAACGGGAATGCCGACACGGTAGACTGCCCTTCTGGCACTCCTGCCGGTATAATAAGACCTATAAGCGCATTGACATTGTTGTTGCCAGCATCATATCCAGCGCACATGCTGCCAATGATAGCGCACATGAACGCCGTACATGCCAACTGCCAGTCGGTAAGTTTGAGTTTTCTGGCAGTTCCGAGGAATATGAATGCAAGTCCTGCAAATTGTAGAATGTCGCCTACAAGCATTGCCCATGTCATATATGGAACCGTCATCTGGCTGCCTACGATCAATGAACCCAATAACAAAGGCAATCCACCGCGCATGAAATTAAGCAAATAGGCACATAGGATTAAAACCGCTCCACGCTTAACCATCAACAACGGCGTGGAATGGCGTGAATAACATGTGCCTATACCCAAGCACACCATGAACATAGGTGCCGCTATCGGACCTCCGAGAAACTCGTCTGCTACTATGGCTGCGGTGTCATAATGTCCCATTGAGAACATCATGACAGTATGGCACAGTATCATACAAACAATAGCCAACCCTTTGGCATAGTCCAATGAGAGTTGGCGGCTCGTGTTTACTTCTTCTTTACTGAACAACATAAATCTATAACCTTTATTTTTTAACTAGCATTTTATTGCGTTGGCTTCCTTTCTGCTTTCGCACAGAATCCGTTTCTTTTAAACGTCTTGCTTTTCGCTTGCAAAGGTATAGACAAAAGAGAAATGTTGTATATTCTAAAAGTCGTTTTGACAATGCCTAAAACTCCATATAAAAGTAAAAGAGAGTTATAGAGTATGTAAAAGCTACTTTTGGAATATACCGTTTTGGCTTCTTTTGAATAACTTTGCGTAATAAACAATAGCTGTATGGAAGAAAGGGCTCTATCATATTACGTAGGGGAACCTGCTTTTGACTATGTAGGCAAGAATGTGTTATTTGCCTTGTCTGTAAACAACATACCTGAAAGTATGCTTGAGGCAGGAATGCAGTTTGAGCTTGCCTTTTATTGTCACAAGGGAAAGTTCCAAGCTGTTTTTGAAGGAAAGGAATACAAGGTGGAAGCAGGGCAGATACTGATATATACGGAAGACAGGATTATCCACGAGTTCCTTACCTCGGGTGATGCCGAGATAACAATTGTCGGATATACATGGGACATCATCGAAGACACAAGGTCTATAAGCATGGCGTTATGGCCTATGGTGGATTACGTCATGGGTGATGCTGTAATCAAATTGAGCAATGATCACATCAGATGGCTTGAATACTTGTTGTCACACATGAAAAGCCTATGCGCGTCGGAGAATATGCTCTTTAAAGATGAACTTATGCAGACATGGGCACAGGCATTGTTGTATGAGTTTATACGCTTGATAAGCAATGATATACGTAGTATTACACCGAAGGATACAAGCCGAAGCAACGAAATCGTGCGAACGTTCTTCGATATATTGGCAACAAGACACGGACGTATGCGCAGTGTGTCAAAAGTGGCAGAGATGATGAACCTTTCGCCAAAATACCTGTCACGTATAATAAAGAAAGCAACGGGCGAAAAGCCAATGTTTCACATTCATGAATACATGATGCGTGCTATAGACCAAGAGCTGCGGTACACAGACAAAACTATTAAGGAGATAGCATTTCAACAGCGTTTTCCCAGTCTCGCCTTCTTCGGAAAGTTCGTCAAGCAACAAACGGGGATGTCGCCAAGCGATTATCGGAATAAGATACGGAATGAACAGATGTCATTCGCCGACTGACCTCGCGACATCGTGAGGAACGAACGAGGGGCTTATGAAGCTGCGCCGTGGATCGTTATAGTTGAAATCGATGCCTGCCAGGTCGAACAACATATAGCCGACATCGGCACTGCAAACGTGACGCGACACGGACTGCCTCAGGGCTTCAAACTTGCCGGGATGGTCGCGCTTGAAAGCGTCGCTGCACCATACGACGAACGGAATCTGGTAGACATTCCTTACCACCTCCGCGTCGTCCGGGGTGTCAAAGCTGCGTCCGAAATAATGCTTCGCCCCGTCATATATCTGCTCGCCGTGGTCGGACAGATATATTATGACCGCGTCGGTACTACGAAACCTGCCTATAATCTCCGAAACGACATGGTCGTTGTACAGCGTGGCATTGTCGTAGGCTGCCACCTGGGATTTCTCCGCATCAGTAATGTCACCGCGTTTGATGTCCCTGGCACTGAAGCGGTCGTACTCCGACGGATAGCGTTTGCGCGCGTCGAAGTGCTGACCCATAAGGTGAATGATGTTGAGCGACTTCGGCGATGTCAGCAGACTGCCACCGTATCTGTCTATACAGTCCCCGTCGTATTCCTCCAACTGGTCGTTGCGGTAGTTGAAACAGGCATCGTTTATTGGCGCGGGATTAAGAAAATAGCCACAGCTGTAGTCCAGGCTTCCGCCAGTGGAACGCGTATATTGGTTGTCGATGTATGCCACGCGATAGCCAGCTTTCCGGAACACTGCCGGCACAAGCACGTACTGGCTTGAATCGGAAGCCTCGCTGCGGCAGCCTTTCAATGAAAAGATATATCGCATGGCATAAGCCGTGCCGTTGGTAGGGCTTTCGGCATTGGCGAACACGAGCAGGTTGCCGCGTCCGCGTTCCTTATCCATATCCGGCGTGGTCGGCAATGGGTATCCATACAGGCTTGCATGATGCTTGTTGTACGACTCCCCGATAATCAGGACGATGACCGGAGCCTTGCCGGACGACGGAGAACGCAGTATCTTGACGTTACTAATCATTCGTTCCATACGGTCTACGTCGG
Source organism: uncultured Prevotella sp. (assembly GCA_964523825.1). Taxonomy (GTDB): domain Bacteria; phylum Bacteroidota; class Bacteroidia; order Bacteroidales; family Bacteroidaceae; genus Prevotella. The sequence goes on from CAZGAT010000006.1 coordinate 46,221, forward strand.
CGTGCTTGTGCGCTACGAACCGACAGGTAGCGTATGCCTGAACGAGCGTATTGCTGCCTATGGGGAACGGAAGCGGCACAAACGGCACAAGGAATCCGAACGCCACGATTACCACGAGGGCTATCCTTACAATTAATGGGTGGCGGACCTTTAACCGTCCCCTTACCTTTATTCTCGAAAGCAAATAGACACAAGCCGCAAATACGGCAACAACTACAAGTGATTTCGGCGAAAGTAGATAGACCTCTACGAACTCTTTGGCTTCCGACGGGTTCGTTTGCAGAATCAAAGTCAGTATGTTGGGGTCGAACCGCGAGCCGAAAAAGACAAACACATAGGACTCCAACGCGAACAACAATGCTATGAAGCACAGGCTGAGCGACCTTGCCTTGTGGTGCCGACGCGTTATCCATGCCAGCAAGATACTGAATGAAAATGAAGTTGACAATGCCCCTACAAACAGCGTCTTGGCAAAATGATGCGGTTCGTACGAGGCGGGAACGCTCATCAGCAGCGTTGATATGATTACAAACAACACGTCGCTCCTATCGCAATACAAGCCAGTTCCATTATCCCGCATTCCGTCCTTCATCATCATCTCCTTAAAGCATTATTGCCATATTATCCGATACGACATCGGCAACTACAGTCCGCGTTCAGCCCAATCGTCCCTGTCCATCTGACGGTAGCCTATAGCTTCGGCTATATGTTCCGAGGTTACGCTTGCAGAATTGGCAAGGTCGGCAATGGTACGGGCTACCTTTAGTATCCGGCTGTACGCGCGCGCCGAGAGGTGCAGGCGCTCCATAGCCATGCGGAGCATTGAAAGCCCGGCGGCATCGGGTTCGGCATACTTGTGAATCATGCGCTCTGACATCTGGGCATTGCAGTGCATACCACTCACATCCTTGAACCTTGCGGTCTGTATGGCACGTGCCGCAATGACACGCTCACGTATCTTCGCCGAGGGCTCGCCTGGTTCTGCTTTGGAAAGGTCGCGGAACGGCAGCGCGGATATTTCGCACTGAATGTCGATACGGTCGAGAAGCGGTCCGCTTATCTTCGAAAGGTAACGCTGTATCTGTCCCGGCGAGCATACGCAATGGTGCGTCGGATCACCATAATAGCCACAAGGGCACGGATTCATGGACGCTACGAACATGAACGAGCACGGGTATGTCACCGAATACTTGGCACGGCTGATTGTTATCTGGCGGTCTTCAAGCGGCTGGCGGAGTACTTCGAGGGTGTGCTTGTTGAACTCCGGCAGCTCGTCGCAGAACAGTACGCCGTTGTGTGCAAGCGTTATCTCGCCCGGCATAGGGTTGTTGCCGCCACCGACGAGCGCCACTTCAGATATGGTATGGTGCGGACTTCGGAACGGACGCTGGCATATAAGCCCCATGCCACGCGGCAGTTTGCCGGCAATGGAATGTATCTGTGTCGTCTCAAGGCTTTCGGCAAGCGACAGCGGCGGCAGTATCGACGGCAGACGCTTCGCCATCATGCTCTTGCCGCTGCCCGGCGGTCCCACCAAGATGATGTTATGACCTCCGGCGGCAGCCACTTCAAAAGCACGCTTCACATTCTCCTGTCCGCGGACGTCGGCAAAATCGAGGTCGAACTTGTACTGATGCTCGTAGAACTCACGCCGCGTGTCGACCACGCATGGCTTGGGCTGCGATATGCCGTTGAGGAAACTGATGACTTCAAGTATGTTTTCCATGCCGTAAACCTCAAGGGTATCGACCACGGCAGCCTCATGTTCGTTCTCCTTAGGGACTATAAGCCCCTTGAAATGCTCGCTTCTCGCCTTGATGGCTATGGGCAATACGCCACGGACGGGTTGCAGTTTGCCGTCAAGACCGAGCTCTCCGACAAGCATGAACTTGTCGAGCATGTCGGTATTTATCTTCTCGTTGGCGGCGAGTATGGCTATTGCAAGCGGCAGGTCGAAGCTCGCGCCCTCCTTCTTCAAGTCCGCCGGGGCGAGGTTGGCGGTTATATCGGCAACAGGAAACTTATATCCGTTGTTGAGCAACGCCGCCGCTATGCGGTCGTGACTCTCCTTAACGGCAGTATCAGCAAGCCCCGTGAGGTGGTAAAGCACTCCGCGAGTTATGCTCACTTCCACCGTTACAGTGGTTACATTCATTCCGTTTACAGCTGCACAATATGTCTTTACGAGCATCCAGGTCTGTGATTTAGGTTGATAATGAGCCGCTACCGGTACATGTCTTGCAGACGCTGGCGCAGCGTCGCGGTGTTGAGCCCCGACTCAACGACACGTCCGTTCTTCAGTATTATATTGTCCGGGACGGTGCTTAGCCCCAGTTGCGGCATCAGCTTGGAGTCAAGCATTGTGCCGTCGCATATCACCGGCCAGTCAATATCGTTGGCTTCAATACTCCGCAGGCAGTCTTTCTTGCTCGCGTCGACACAGATGCCGACTACCTTAAGCCTGCCACCGGACTTCTTGCGGGCATCGGCAATGGCGCGCTGTGCGCCCATGCTCTCGTAACTCCACGTAGCCCACACGCTGACTATGGCCACAGGAGCGTTCAAGTCGGCATTAGTCACCTTGCGTCCGTTCACGTCCGTAGCCGTGAACTTGGGCAATGTACGCCCCGCTGCCGACCGTCCGACAATCTCCACCTGCTGTTTCAGCCGCGTCAGCGCGCCTCCGCCTTTCTGCGCTTTCGACATAATGGCGACAAGGTTCTCAGCCTGCCGCAGGTCGGGCTTGCCGTTCTCTACGAAATACTTGCGCGTCAGATATACCGCGACTGGCGATTCCGGGTGGTCTTTCACGAACTGTGCCGCGAACTTAGTTTCCTCCGGAGGCGACATTGGAGCCACCGCATGGCGGAACTTCGTCATGAGTTCGTTGGCATCGGTGCCCTTGACGTCCATCTCTTTCAAGTGTGTGGCATCGGCTTTCACGTCGACCTTGCCACCCGATTCGGCGAATACGACCTGTTGGGAATAGTTTGGGAACACCAAGACGAGCGTGCCCTCGTTCCTGCACGGGACTTCGAGAGCGAATCGTCCGTCCTGTATCTTCACCGTATCCATGCCGTCTATGACTCCGTCGGGGCTATAAACGTACAGTTGTCCCTCGTTGATATGCAGGAACCTACCTTCAATTTTGAATTGTCCGCGGCTTCCGCCGCAGCTTAACAACAATAGAGAAAAGAGGAGAAGATAGGTTAATCGTTTCATCAACTGATAAGAATAGAAGTGCCGCGAACGGGACTCGAACCCGTACAGCCATTACTGGCCAAGGGATTTTAAGTCCCTCGTGTCTACCAATTCCACCATTGCGGCTTGTGGCTTTACCATTATCCAGCTGCCGTGGCAGCTAAATTCCGTGCAAAGATAAGGCTATTTCCCGAAACGAGCAAAGGAAACGCATACTTTTTCGCTATCAGTTGCCTATGCCGAGCACTCCGTTTGGCGGCACGTAGCTGACTATATACCGCATGAGCGCGTCGCCGTTGGCTCCGTCGAGTATGGCTCCCGTCTCAAGCGAATATGTCCGCTTGCAGGTGTTGCACCGCACAGACGTGGCGTTGTCCGTCCATTGTAGCGGATAGCGTGTGGTGTATCCCGTGGCGCAGTTCGGGCACTGTCCGTCCCATGCCACATATCCCTGGAAGTTCGTCCGTCCTACGATGACAGTTCCCTGCGCCGCTCCCGCGCCGAGATATATGCCGCCGCTGAACGCCATGTTCTCCACATCGTTTGTCAGCGTGGTGCTTTCCTTGTTGCCGTCACGGTCTTCGGCGTTGACGACATACGCGCCTCGGTAGGTCGTCATGCCTATGCGCACGTAGTAGTCGTACGTGTTCATGGCTGTGACAATCATGCTCGACGGGTGCCATTCGGTGTGGAACGTGAAATGGCATGGGAACCTGCGGCTCACCGACTCGTCGCCACAAGAGGCAAGCGCAAGCGTCAACACCGTGCATACCGCAACGGCGATACGCAAGATGGTTCCCGTTATCGTATGAAACATATCCTTTGACATGATGAAACGCCAGGTTTTACACCGTGAAACAAGCCCTTCCGCGAGGTTATTGCAATAGCTTTCTCTCTGCCTCATCGGCACGCTCGAAATGGAAACCACGCATATTCTCGTCCATCAGTGCCTGTATGCGGTCGTTGCACAGGTTGCCTATCGAACCCTCATGGGTATGGTGAATGTCCTTGTCGGCATGGAACGTGCCTGCCTCTATCTCCAATCCCACCTTCTTATAGGCATCTCGGAACGGCATTCCGCTTGCGGCGAGCTTGTTGACCTCCTCTACCGAGAACATCGGGTCGTACATCGGATTGTCGAGAACGTGCTCGTTTACCTCCATCTTGTTGACGATATAGGCTGCCATTTGCAAGCAGTCACGGAGTTCACCGAACGCCGGGAGGAACACTTCCTTGATGATTTGCAAGTCGCGGAAGTAACCACAAGGCAGGTTGTTCATAATTAACGTTACCTGTGCGGGCAACCCCTGTATCTTGTTACACTTTGCACGGATAAGCTCAAACACGTCCGGGTTCTTCTTGTGCGGCATGATGCTCGACCCGGTGGTGCACTCCTTCGGCAGCCGTACGAACCCGAAGTTCTGGCAGTTCATAAGGCACGCGTCGTAGGCGAGCTTTGCCAGCGTTCCGGCTATTGTCGCGAGGGCGAACGAAACGTTGCGTTCCATCTTGCCGCGCCCCATTTGCGCATAGACGACATTGTAGTCCATAGAGTCGAAACCGAGCAGGTCGGTGGTCATCTGGCGGTTGAGCGGGAACGAGCTTCCGTACCCGGCAGCCGATCCAAGTGGGTTGCGGTTGGTCATTTTGTACGCCGCCTGTAGGAACAAGATGTCGTCAACGAGTGATTCTGCATACGCTCCGAACCACAGTCCGAAGCTCGACGGCATGGCAATCTGCAAGTGGGTATAACCTGGAATAAGCACATCCTTGAACTGGTTGCTCTTGGCTATAAGTTCGTCAAACAGTACTTTGACGTGGTCTGCGATGTCATGAATCTCATGACGGGTAAACAACTTCAGGTCAACGAGCACCTGGTCGTTACGGCTTCTGCCAGAATGAATCTTCTTTCCGACATCGCCGAGCTTGCGGGTCAGCATCAATTCCACCTCGGAATGTACGTCCTCGACATCAGGCTCTATCTCAAACTTGCCCTCGTCGCACAACTTGTATATGCCCTTCAGCTCCGCAAGCAGTTTGGAAAGTTCGTCCTTAGCGAGCAGCCCGATAGACTCCAGCATCGTGATATGCGCCATAGAACCGAGTACGTCGTACTTGGCGAGATACAGGTCGAGTTCCCTGTCACGACCAACGGTAAACCTTTCTATCTCCTTGTTAACCTCAAAGTTCTTTTCCCACAGTTTGTGTGCCATGTGTTTATTGCTCCTTATTTTTGTTTGAACGGCAGGTTTGCTGGTTACTAATTATTCCCCGTACGGTATCACCGACAGCATTTCGGCTATCTTCTCTATTGCTTCCTTCAGTGGTTTCTCCACCATTGCCTTGGCGAAGAACGGCACGTCGGCATCAATGGTGAGCCGTATCTTCGACGAGACAGCCTCAACGGGCAGTACCTGTATCCAGAACTTGAACGCCAAAGGTGACTTGTCGCTCTCGAACTTTATCATCTTCGGCTCTTCACGCTCTACGATACGCATCGTCACCTGACCTATTGGCGAAACGGTTACGGACATGGAGTCGCGGTCAAGCACCAAGTCCTTGATCTTGTCTCTGACTCCGTCAAGCCTTGCATCACCTGTCGGCGCATCGCCAATCTTGTCCTTAAGCGACTGCAAGTGGGTAAGGTCGCCGAGCGTATCGTACACAGCCTGCTGGCTGTGCGGTATCTGCCGGACTGAACTCTCTATCTTCATTATATCTGGTTTGTCTTATTCCGTATTTGGTCCGCTGCCACATTACAACAGCAGCGAACCACTATTTAATCCTTTTTCCAGTTGGCTGGGTCTTTGCGCCACTCGTGAAGCATAGCCACATCGTCCTGTTTTATGTAGCCAATCTCAAGTGCCTTCTCCACGACATGGTCGTAGTCGGTGAGCGTTACGAGCCTGACGCCGGCATCGGCAAATGCCTTTTCCGCTATCGGGAAGCCGTAGGTGTAGGAAGCCACCATGCCGACAACGTCGAAACCTGCCTCACGCAATGCCGCAACCGCCTTCAACGACGAGCCGCCGGTGGATATAAGGTCTTCAACTACCACCACCTTCGCACCGTCGGGCAGCTTCCCCTCTATCTGGTTCTTCATGCCGTGGTCTTTCGGTTTCGGGCGTACGTAGGCATAAGGCAACGCCAATTCGTCAGCCACAAGCGCACCCTGTGCTATCGCTCCGGTAGCTACGCCGGCGACAGCCTCTGCCTCTGGGAAGTTGGCAAGTATGGTATGGGTCAGCTCTACCTTTACAAATGAACGCACATCGTGGTACGACAGTGTCTTACGGTTGTCACAATAGAAAGGAGACTTCCACCCCGAAGCCCACGTGAACGGGTCGTTCGGCTGCAACTTTATGGCCTTTATGCCGAGCAGCTTGCCCGCAAAAACTTTCTTTAAATCTTCCATTATTATTGTTGTTTTCCTACTTTATGCCTTTAAAATCTCGTGCAAATGTAGGGTATTTATTCGAAATAAGCAAATTATGGCTTGATTATGCCCCTATCGGACAAGCTTTTCACGTCCACGAACAATTATGTATGTCTCTTGACAAGGCTTGCCGTCAAGACGCTTACCTTTACATTTGACACGCTCTGCATAGCCTGCGCGCATGAGATTATTGACGCTCCCGTAGTCGCAACGTCGTCTACCAGAAGTACATGGTGGTCACGCAATGCCGCAGGATTGACCACTTGGAACAAGCCTTTGACATTTTCGAAGCGGTCATAGCGGTTGAGATGCGTCTGGCTGGTTTCAAACTTGCCACGCCTTACGACATGGTCTATCATCGGCAACATGGTCACCTCGCACAAGCCGCGAGCCAGTTCACGGCACTGATTATATCCGCGCTTGCGCTCACGGTTGCGTGCCAGCGGCAAAGGCATTATCCCGTCGATGCCGTCGAAGAACCCGCAAGGCTCTATTTCACGCGCCATAATCGCGCCGAACTGCCGCGCGTGCTCCGGCTGACCATGGTATTTGAAATCCTTTATGATGCGTGCGTACTTGGAAAATCGGTTGTAATAGAACATCGCGGCACACTTCTCTATCCTGATTTGTCCCCAATATATGTGGATCATGCTATTGTCATAGGGTTCCAACCAGTTTCTTGTACGTGGCAACCCTGCGTTGCACCAGTCGCAGATGAGCTTGTCCGCATAGTCGAGCCGCCGTCCGCAAACCACACAGCGCGCCGGCGCTATGGTGTCAATGATGCGTGAGATGAAGCTCTGTCCGTTCCTTTCTCCCTCCATATGCGGTCGCGATTACAGTTCTTCGGAATATTCCGACGCCTCGTCGATGCACTTCCGTATCAGGTCTATGGTAAATCCACGCCCCATTGCCCACTTTATGGTCTTCATGGCACGCTCGTAATCGGCAGCCGCCTTGACCGTCTTCATCTTGGAAACGACCATAGGGCGCAGCACGGCAAGATACTCTCCGTCGTCAATGCCGTCAAGAACGGCACTTATTATATCGTCGTCGACGTGCTTCAGGCGCAGCGACTGCTCTATCTTTCGCCGTCCCCAGTGGTTGAAACGTATCTTGTCGTTGACGAAGAAGCGCGTGTACCGTTCGTCGTCGATGAACTTTGCGGCAACGAGTTTTGCCACGATGCGTCCACGTTCCTGCTCTCCCAGTCCCCAGCGGCGCATCTTCTCGTCGGCATCGCCGGTACAATGCTCGCCACGGGCGCACATGGCTGCGAGTTTCTTCAATGCTTGTTCTTCGGTTATAGTTCCTTGCATGGCTGTTGATAGGTGTTTGATGATGCGACTACGAACCTGCGCTTGCCAAACTGGTCGTTGAACGTCGCAGCTGTGGCAAGACCTTTCTTTAACAACATATCCACGACGCCGTCGGCATACAGCGGATTGATTTCGAAATAGAGCCGCCCGCCTGGCTTCAACGCCACCACCGCATAGCGGGCTATGGCATCATAAAACAGCAACGGGCTGTCGTCGGGTACGAACAGTGCGCCGTGTGGCTCGTAGCCGAGCACGTTCTGGCGCATATCCTTGCCCTCACGGTCGCAGATGTACGGAGGGTTGCTCACGATAATGTCGTATCTGGCTTCGTCATGCGGTACGGGCAACGCGCCGGTATCGAGCGCGTCATGCAGCGAGAAGTCCACCACCGCCTGAAGCGAGTGCGCGTTCCGGCGCGCCGTCAGCAACGCGTCTGATGATATGTCCCACGCCTCTACGACGGAATTGCGCAATGACAGGGCAAGCGTCACGGCTATACAACCGCTGCCGGTGCCAATGTCGAGAATGCGTAGCGGCTCCGGCGGCTGGAGGGCGCAATACGGCTGGCCATAGTCTCCGGCTATCCTTTCGCAAAGCACCTCCGTTTCGGGACGCGGAATGAGCACCGAAGGGTTGACGGCGAACGACCTTCCACAGAACCACGCGTGACCTACGACATACTGCAACGGCTCCCCACCGGCGAGCCGCCGCATCTTTTCCTCCAGGACTTGTTGCTCCTCTGCCGATAATTCACTAACTTTGCCGCCGACAATGTCGGTCAGCGACAAGCCGAAGAGGTCGTCGAGGAGCGCGCGGACAATCGCCACCGCCTCGCGTTGCCCGTATAACGGCACGAGCCGCCGCCATAGTTCAGTGTAGGTCATAAGTCGTTCTGACATTCTTATCTCCCACAAAAGTATTGCTTTTCGTGCGAAACGTGACGCACGGCAATGATATTTTATAAAACGTTATGACAATGACAAACCTCGAAACTGACGAGAAATATATGCGCCGCTGCATTCAGATAGCACGTGGCGGACTGCTTACGGCGAAGCCGAATCCATCGGTCGGCGCGGTGATAGTGGCTGCCGGCGGGCGGATAATAGGCGAGGGCTTCACTTCGGCATACGGTGGGGCGCACGCCGAAGTCAACGCCTTTGCATCTGTAAGCGACGAAGACGAGCCGCTGATTGGCGGAGCTACCATATACGTATCGCTTGAACCATGCTCGCACTGGGGCAAGACACCGCCGTGTTGCGACCTCATCATCAGCAAGGGCGTGCGCCGTGTGGTCTGCGGCTGCGTAGACCCGTACTCGAAAGTGCAAGGACGCGGCATCAGGAAGATACGCGAGGCGGGGATAGAGGTGACCGTAGGAGTGCTCGAACGGGAATGCCGCGAGTCCAACAAGCGGTTCTTCACCTTCAACACGGAGCACCGTCCGTACATCATACTGAAGTGGGCGCAGTCGTGGAACGGATTTCTTGACGACGGTTTCAAGCCGACAATGTTCTCCACGCCGTTCACCCAGATGCTGTCGCACCGCCTGCGGGCAGAGAACGACGCCATACTCGTAGGTCGGACGACTGCCATGCGCGACTGCCCGCGCCTAAACGTACGCGAGTGGACGGGCAATAATCCACAGCGCATACTCCTTTCCGCCGACGATGCCTTCCGCTCGGAATTCCAAATGAAGCACGACGGGTGGAAGTGCTTTGGAAACATCGACAGGGTAATGGATTATATGTACGAAGGCAAGCTGCAATCGCTCGTCGTCGAGGGCGGTGCCGCCACGCACCACACGTTCATCGAAGCCGGGCTGTGGGACGAGCTGCGTGTGGAAACGTCGCCGCGCATCGTTACCAATGGCACTGTCGCGCCACCCATTCCCGACAATGCCGTAGCAACAGGCTGGGAACGGTACGACGGAAACATCATAACCACATATCGAAACAATAATGTAGAAACCAACAAATAACGATGGAAAAGCTCACAGACTCAGAGGAATACAAGCGCGACCAGCTGATAAAGAAGATAGAACACGCCGTAGAGCATATGAGGCTCGCCGAACTTGAAGCCGTATCTTACGACTTGTTCGTCAAAGGCTACCTCGACAATCCATAGGGAACGGTCTGAAGGTGGTATAATTCACCAAAGTGAATTTGGAATTTCACCAAAGTGAATTTACAAAATGACCCGCATGAAATTTCAGATTCACGCGGGTCACTTTTATTTTCGTCCGAAGTCGGCTGGAATCTCACCCCACTTCTTCGTTTCCCATTTGATGATCGGCACCGTGACGGTGTGCGTCCGCAGCCATTGTTCCGCCCGTGCGATGATGCCGTAGAGCTTTGCCGTACTTGCGTCGCGCACGAGCTTCGTCTTGCATTGCTTCTTGTTTACCCACAATATGGCGTTGTAAGAGTCGCTGTAGATGACCTTGTCGCCAATGCCCTGCTTGTCCATGAGCGCGAGAGCATGCACTATCGCGAGGAACTCGCCTATGTTGTTGGTGCCCTGCACGGGTCCGAAGTGAAACACCTGCGCCCCCGTCGCCAGGTCTATGCACCTGTATTCCATCGGTCCCGGATTGCCCGAGCACGCCGCATCGACCGCCCACGCGTTTGCCTTGACCTCTGGGTGAAGCGGAAGCACGGTGTCGTGACGGTAGTCGGGCGGATTGTTTAATTCAAGATTCAAAACTATAAACTCAAGAAAGTTACTATGCCGTGGAATATTGGGCTTACATTCGCTCCGGAACCTCGATACCGAGGAGTGCCATACCCTCCCTTATGACCTTGGCGACATTGGCTGCAAGCACGAGGCGGACGGTCTTCTCCGCATCGTTGTCGGCATTGAGGATGCTATAGTCATGATAGAACTGGTTGAAAGCCTTTGTAAGCTCATAGCAGTAGTTGGCTATTCCCGCCGGGTTGTAGTTCTGTCCCGCGTCGGCGACAGCCGCGCCAAAGTTGTTCAACTGCTGTATAAGCTCGACCTCCTTGGCGTTCAGCGGCGCGTCGTCGGCTATTTGCCCAGGCAGCGCGATGCCCTGCTCCGCAGCCTTGCGCAGAATGCTGCGTATACGGGCATAGGTATACTGTATGAAAGGACCTGTATTACCGTTGAAATCAATAGATTCCGCGGGGTTAAACATCATGTTCTTGCGCGCGTCTACCTTTAATATAAAGTACTTCAGGGCACCCATGCCGACGATACGGGCTATTTCGTTCTTCTCTTCATCTGAAAAATCCTTGCTTTGTCCGTGTTCCGTAGCGGTAGACTTGGCGTCTCCTATCATCTGCGCTATCAGGTCGTCGGCATCGACAACGGTTCCCTCGCGCGACTTCATCTTTCCGCTCGGAAGGTTCACCATTCCGTAGGAGAAGTGCACCAAGTCCTTGCCCCACTTGAAGCCGAGACGGTCGAGGAGTATCGACAGTACCTGGAAGTGGTAGTTCTGCTCATTGCCGACGACGTATATCATCTTGTCTATCGGGTAGTCGTTGAATCGCATCTCGGCAGTGCCGATGTCCTGCGTCATATACACCGATGTGCCGTCACTGCGCAACAGGAGCTTCTGGTCAAGCCCGTCGCCGGTAAGGTCAGCCCATACGGAACCGTCGTCCTTCTTGTAGAACAGCCCTTTTGAAAGTCCTTCTTCTACCTTGCGCTTGCCTTCGAGATAGGTATCGCTCTCGTAATATATCTTGTCGAAGCTTACGCCGAGAGCCTTGTAAGTCTCGTCGAAACCTGCGTAAACCCACGAGTTCATCTTCTTCCACAGCGCGCGTATCTCCTCGTCGCCCTGCTCCCACTTCACGAGCATCTGGTGGGCTTCCTTGATGAGCGGCGCTTCTTGCTCTGCTTTCGCCTTTGCCGCCTCCGCGTCCATGCCGTCGGCGACGTATTTCTTTTCCAGTTCGGAGCATTCCTCCTTGTAGTGCTTGTCAAACAGGACGTAGAAGTCGCCTATAAGGTGGTCGCCCTTCTTGCCAGTCGACTCCGGCGTGCAGCCGTTGCCCCACCTTATCCACGCGAGCATGGACTTCATGATGTGGATTCCGCGGTCGTTGACGATGTTGGTCTTTATCACACGGTTGCCGTTTGCCCTCATTATCTGCGCCAGCGACCAGCCGAGCAGGTTGTTGCGCACGTGTCCGAGGTGCAGCGGCTTGTTGGTGTTTGGCGAGGAGTACTCTATCATCACCAGCGGAGAGTCGTCCGACGGCTCCTTCTCGCCCCAATTGTCGTCGGCGTTGATGTCGTTGAGCAGTCCTACCCACGCGGCCGTTGCCACGACGATATTGAGAAATCCCTTGACCACGTTGAAGTCTGCAACAGCGGCGCAGTGTTCCTTGAGGTAGTTGCCTATCTCCGCAGCCGTGTCCTCAGGCTTCTTGCGTGAAGCCTTCAGCAGCGGGAACACCACAAGCGTAAGGTTGCCCTCGAAGTCCGGGCGCGTCTTCTGCAACTGTATCATCTTTTGCGGAACCTCTGTGCCGTAGAGTTCCTTCACTGCCGCAAGCGCGGCTGTGGCTATCTGGTTTTCTATATTCATCGTCGTAAGTATTTGTATGCTTGTTTGATATGCGGGTGCAAAAGTACTTAATATAATCCGAAAAGCAAAATCCGCGGGTCAAATAGTTGCAAGCCGCCTGCGGATATGGCGGTAGAGGAATATGAACGCCGGTATGAGGAACAAGTCGGCGGCACACCATGCGACTGGATCGCCGTAGCACACTCCGAGGAATCCGAGGGCGGGCACGAGCCACAGGCTTACGCCTACACGGGCTATCATTTCCATAACTCCGCTCATCATCGACAGGTTGCTGTAGCCCAGCCCCTGGATACCGTAACGGAGTATAACGAGCAGCCCGAGTGCCGGATAGAAGTAGTTGGCTATGCGCATGAACATGGCAGCATTGTCTATTACAGCCTGCTCGCCACTGTTGACGAACAGCGACATCATCTCGTCGGCAAACGGATATATGACGATTACCGTCAGCACGAAGTAGACGAGCATGATGCGGATTGCCGACAGTATGCCCTTGCGTATGCGTGGCAGGTTGCGCGCGCCGATATTCTGCCCGCAATATGTAGCCATGGCTACGCCGATGTTCTCAAACACGCACGTAAACAGGTACTTTATACGCATCGATGCGGTGAACGCCGCCACGTAGGTGGTGCCAAGGGCGTTGTTGGCGCTCTGGAGCATGATGATGCCGACGCCGGTTATTGAGAACTGCAGCCCCATGGGCACGCCGTTGTTCAGGAGTATGGATATGAGCTTGTTGTCGAACGTCCGCTCGCCGCCCTGCGGAATGAGTATCTGCATCTTCTTCAGTATGTACCAGCCGCACAGCAGGCACGACAACAGTTGCGACAGCAGTGTAGCCAGTCCGGCTCCGAACACTCCGAGCCCCATGCCGAGGATAAGTATGACGTCGAGCAAGATGTTTACCAGCGACGAGAATATGAGGAAGTAGAACGGTTGCTTTGAATCGCCGAGCGCGCGAATGAAACCGGCAAGGAGGTTGTAGCCTATAGTGAACGGTATGGCGAGGAACTGCAACAGCAGGAACACGTATGCGTCGTGGTGAATCTCTGCCGGGGTGTTGACGAGACCGAGTATCTTGTCGCACAATATGCTGCTCAAGAACGTTATGACAATGGCGAACACCACGCCGATGCGCAGCGCGTTGGCGACGTAGGAGCGCATCTTCCTGAAGTCCTTGGCTCCAAACGCCTGCGAAACGGGTATCGCGAAGCCCGCGCACGAGCCGTTGCAGAATCCCATGATGAGGAACATTATCGACGATGACGCGCCGACAGCCGCCAGCGCGTCTACACCTATCCACCGTCCCACTATCGCCGCGTCGACGATGAGGTACATCTGCTGCAAGATGTAGCCCAGTATGAGCGGCAGGGCGAACTTAAGTATGTCCTTCGTGGGCGAGCCCACAGTCATGTCGTTTATATCAGCCATATCATTACTTCCCCATACATTCTATGTTTCTCATCTTCTGCCGTCGCGACAGCGAGAACGTCGTGCCGTTAGTCTCCACGTAGTCGAACAGCTTGTACGCTTTCTCCATAAGCATACTGCGGAGCGGAGCCGTCTTATACGTACTTTCGGCATACAGCAGTTCGGCAAGCATGTCGAGACGGTCGATGCGCTCTTCTACCTTCCACTGCTCATCGGCGTACCGTATAATCTCGTCGAACGACAGGTTGCGCAGAACGTCGTAACTGCCTACATACTGCCGGTACAGCTCACGGAGGTCGTCGTCAGCGCGCTCGCCCTCCTTCTTTTCGAGGAACTTGCCCAGCGCGGCCATGAACTCCTCGAGTATCCTTATGAAATAGTCTCTCTGCAACATAACTTATTGTAATTAATTGCCAACAGCCAGACTGGCAACGTAGTCGTACAGCTTCTTGTAGAACGGATGGCGGCAGAGCGTGGACGCGTCGCCGAGTATTATGAGCTTCATTCGCGCTCGGGTTATGGCGACGTTCATACGCCGCAAGTCACGCAGGAAGCCTATCTGACCGTCGTCGTTGGCACGCACGAGGCTTATCAGTATCACGTCGCGCTCCTGTCCCTGGAATCCGTCAACGGTGTTTATGCTTATCAGCCTCCGGTATGGCTTGAAGAACTCACGCTTGCGGACGAGCTTGCGCAGATATTGCACCTGCGCGCGGTATGGAGAGATGATGCCTACGTCTATCTGCTCGTCGAGTATGCGCTGCCTTCCTATCTTCGTGAAATAGTCTTCGAGGGTTTGCAGCGTCAACGCCGCCTCGTCCTTGTTGACGCGTCCGAAGCTCTCGCCAACGAAGCTCTCCTTGAACGGGTGTTGAGTGTTGGACGATTCACCACCCAATACCTGGCAACTATCAACAACGGCTCCAGTGTCAATCCACATCATCGGTATGTCGTAGTCGAGTATGCCGCGGTACTTTATTTGCGGCGCGCTCTCGACCTCGCCATGATAGAACCAGTCGCTGGAGAAGCGCATTATCTCCTCGTTCATGCGGTACTGCACCTTCAGCAGCGTCACCACCTCGGGCTTGTTCTCTACGATACGCTCCATGAGCGTCTTGCCAAGTCCGGCACGCATGGCTGCCACGCTCTTTACCGTGGGCGGTAGCTGGCAGTGGTCGCCGGCGAGTATCACACGCGTACACCGCCTTATGGGTATCCAGCAGGCGGCTTCGAGTGCCTGCGCTGCCTCGTCGATGAACAGCGTGCCGAACTTCTGTCCCTCCATAATACGGCTGTTGGAGCCTACGAGCGTACAGGCTATGACGCGCGCCTCGCCAAACAGCTCGCTGTTGATGCGTATCTCTATCTCGGTGGCACGCGCTTTCAGACGTTCGAGCTTCTGGTGGTAGCTCTCGCTTCCACGCCTGCGTGCGCCACGCAACTGGCGTATAGCCTTTCGGATAGCCCACAGCTGTGGATAGTCGGGATGAGACTCGAACCGCCTCTCGTAGGTGAAGCCGAGCATCTTGTCGTTTACACGTGTGGGATTGCCGATGCGCAGTACGTTGATGCCACGGTCTACGAGGCGTTCGCTTATCCAGTCTACAGCCATGTTGCTCTGCGCACACACGAGCACCTGGCTCTCGCGCATGAGGATCTCGTTTATGGCCTCGACGAGCGTGGTGGTCTTGCCCGTACCGGGAGGACCGTGGACGACGGCAACGTCCTTCGCCCACAGCACTTCGTTGACGGCGCGCTCCTGTGCCGGGTTGAGCCACGGGAACTTCATCGGGGCGAATGTGAACCGACCTGCCTTCTGCCGTGAATAGAACAGGTCGCGGAGGTACGCCAGGCGGTTGCCGCGCGCCTTGATGACGCGGTCGAGTGCGTCGAACATCATTCGGTAGCTCGTCTCGTCGAACGACAGCTGGCAGCCGACCTGTTCCGCAGCCGACTGCAAGTCCAGCAGCGGCGCGTTGTCGGGAACGGTGACGACCATGCGGTCGCCGTCGACGTATGATACCGTGGCGGTGAACCCAAAATAGCCGACCTTGCCGTCCGCCATGGTGAAGAACATCACCGGACGACCGTACTCGAAGTTGTGCTCTATGTCATCGTCGGCAGTGCGGAACACTTCGAGCGACAACTGGTTCAGGCTGTTGTAGAAGCGTTTGCCCACGCGCAACGGGAACCACGCGTCGCCGCGCTTTACCTTGCGTGCTATTCCGACCTGCTCGGTCTGCTTGCGGAACGTCTCCTTCTCGGCGTAATACTCCATTTGGAGCAGTAGCCGCTGGCGTTGCAAAGCCTGTATTGGCGATTCTTGTTGCATATACGGCTGCAAAGGTAGCAATTTTCATGTTCAACCGCCAATGTTTAACGCCTATTTATTATTACCTTTGCACGCTGTATGGACATCGAACTACACAACCTGTCAACAGGTTACGCCGGCGGACGCACGGTGGCTGCCGCAATCTGCGCCACGTTCCGCGGCGGAAGGCTTTCATGCGTCATCGGTTCCAACGGCACGGGCAAGTCTACGCTCCTGAAGACCATCTCCGGCTACCTGCCGCCAAGAGGCGGAACGGTCAGCATCGGCGGACGCGACATATCCACTCTGCCGCACGGCGACATGGCGCGCACGGTCGGCATAGTGCTCACCGCCACGCCAGACGTACGCAACCTGACCGTAGCCGAAATGGTAGGCTTGGGGCGTTCGCCGTATACAGGATTCTGGGGAACGCTCCGCCGTGAGGACAAGGAGGCGGTAGCAAACGCCATGCGCATGGTGGGCATCGGCGGACTTGCCGGAAGGATGACCCACACGCTGTCCGACGGCGAGAGGCAGAAGGTGATGATAGCCCGCGCGCTGGCACAGCAGACGCCCGTGATACTGCTCGACGAGCCGACGGCGTTCCTCGACTATCCGTCCAAGGTGGAACTGATGAAGCTCCTTCGGCGGCTCGCCCACGACGGCGGCAAGACCATCGTCGCCTCGACCCACGACCTCGGACTCGCCGTAGAACTTGCCGACGACATATATATAATGTGTGGCGGAACGCTCAGCACTGCCGACCGCGAAAAGGTAAGGGCGGACATGGCGCGTCTCGTCCGTAGTACAGACGAGGCTGGAATGTAGTACACTTGCCCGTCAACTGTAGTACACTTGTCGAAGGAATGTAGTACACTTGTTGAAGGAATGTAGCACACTTGCCGGACGGCACCCGTGGTGTTGCTTCCCGGCACCCTTCAATTCGAGCCTCGACACCATTGAAGGCTGGGCTCGTCACCATTCAATTCCAGCCTCGATTTCAATGGTACCCACGACAGGGCGTTATCGGCGGCGAAAGTAAAAAAAGGCTTCCATCAATACGATGGAAGCCTTTTCTGTATCATGTATAAAGCTTACGGCAGCGGCTTGAGTCCCTCCCAGCGAACGTCCCACGACGGCGGGAAGCCGGGGTTCTTCGCCGTGCAGCCGTCCCACCCGGCGCACATCATGGCGACGGCTGTGAGCAGTCCGCCGTTGCCCGGCAGGTAGCAGCGCAGCCTGTCTGTCTGCCAGTTGTGACCGTTGTTGAGGTACGTGTTCTTCTCCACCGGCATGAGAAGCGCGTCAACCGCGTCGTCGGAATGCTGTCCGCCGCGCTGCAAACGTGCCGCGCACATTGCCACCATCGGGTAGTCCCAGCCCCAAGTCTTCTGCCAGTTCCAGTACTGCATCGTCCAGTCGTAGGTCTTCGCCATATCCTCCTGGGTGAAGAGGCGGCTCGACGGCATCATGCCCAGCGCGCCGAGCGGCATCGGATGGTCGCTGGCGAACTTGTCGACACCCTGCGGATTGTCGGTCTGCTCGGCACGCCTGGTTATCAGCGGCACGCCTTCGGCAACGGTGTACACTCCGTCCTGCGACGGCAGAGGGGCGAGCTTGCTGATGATGTCGTCCCATTTCTCCACGCGGGGCTGCCCCAAACGCGCGCGCCACTGCTGCGCCATCTCCAATGCCGTGAGCCAGTAGGAAAGCTCGAACGGCGAGTTGCGCACGGAATCAGCCTTCAGTGTCTCCTGCGCGGGAATGTATCCGCGGAGCACGTACTGCCCGCTCTTCTGGTCGTATTCGGCGAAGTCAGCCATGAACTCGGCGGTCTCGTCGACGAGGCGCGCGTACTTGTTGAGCAGGTTCTTGCTGCCCGTGGCGCGGTACACCAGCTCTGCGAGATAGATGAAGTGCGGCTGCTGCCATATCAGGTAGCTGCCTACGTTGGACGGAGCCTCTATGGCGTCGGGGTCTGTCATCTTCATCCAGCGCACGCCCTTGAATCCCTGCCTCGAAGCTATCTCCCGTGCCATCGGTTCGGCGCGGAAGTACCAGTCGAGCGTGTGCTCGAGCATCTGCGGATTGCCCCACAGCGCCTGCCAAGCCTGGTGCCAGTAGATCATCTCGAGGTGGAACTTTCCGAACCACGAGTTGTACGTCAGTCCCGTCTCTGCCGGAGGATAGTCACCAGCGTCGTTGACGGCGAGCAGGTACTGGCTCAACACCACGCGGCGTTCGAGCTCGCGGGCGCGCTTGTCGGCTACATGGCTGAAGTCAACTATGCCCCCGCGGTTCCAGTATGCCTTCCAGCTTGCCGCCGACGCGCTCTCGACATCGGCGAAGGTCACTCCTTCATCGACCTTTACCTTGCCTTCGCAATCGGCGAATCCATAGACTATCTCCGCGTCGTCGGGCACGATGAGCGCAAGCTCGTTGCCATTGAGTTCGCCCTTCAGCGATGCCTTCTTGCCCGTAGCGTCCTTGACTGCCAGCCCTACGTAGTATACCGACGTGTCGTTCTGCACGCGCAGTGTCCTGCTTTCGCCGTCGCTGGCTGTAACGGCTATGGTCTGGCGTTGCGCGTCGAACGTCCAGTCGCAGCCGTCATCGGCATGCTTGCCCGTAGGATACGGGAATCGGAACTTCAACGTGACCGGTATCCTGATCTTCGTGCCGCGCACGGCAAGGCGCTTGCGGCTCACCCTGACTGCCACGAGGTCGCGTTCCGGGTGGCAGACGGTCTCGACGTGGTAGCGGAAGTCGCCGTTGTCGAAGTCGGACACGACCTTTCCCGTCCACAGGTCGAGCGTCTGGCTGACGTTCTTCAGCTCCGGCGTGCGACCGAAGTCGAACCCGAGGCAGCCGAGGTGCATACGGTGCGGGTTGGCGCGGAAATACTCCGACGCGTCATGCTGCCGTCCGGCTACGCGGAACTGCGACGCGTACGGTTCCTGGTGTCCGCGGTGGAAGTCGTGGTCCTTCAACGCCTCCTCGGGCTTGTAGCCCTTGGTGTTGGGGAACGAGTGCCACGCCCAGTCGCTGAACGTGCCGAGCGGAACGCCCTGGGAATAGTACTCGGGGAATGTCTGCAATCCCGTAGCGTCCACGGTTACGGCGAAGTGGCCGTTGCCTACGCTCAGCGACGACAGCGTGTCGGCACTGCCGACGTGCGGGTTGTTGCGGCTCACTACCGCGTGGCGGTCTATCGGCTGGGCTATAGCTGCCAGCGAGAAAGCCATAGACGCGCATACTACTGCAAGCGAATGTACGATTGAGGTCTTCATGTGCTTTAAAAGTGTTTCTGTATTCGTTTTAGCAATTTGGTTCGTCGGTTGCAAAATTAATAAAAATATGCGGAACACAAGGGGCATTACGGCGCAAATTGAGTAACTTTGCCACTCCATTACGAGCATTCCGTCGTGGAATGCGGGATTAATCCAATGCGGAAATGACGACGAAACAGATACTCATCATCAACGACCTGTGCAGCTACGGCAAGGTTTCGACCACGGCAATGATACCCATACTGTCATACCTCGGCGTACCGACGTTCATACTCCCGACGTCGCTTGTCTCCAACACGTTCGACTACGGCAACTACAGCATGGTGGAGACGACGGGATTCATGCGCGGCGCGTTCGCCAAGTGGAAGGAGCTGGGCTTCAGTTTCGACGCGATAGCCACGGGGTTCATACCGTCGGAGGAGCAGGCGGCGATGATAACCGCCTACTGCCGCGAGCAGTCCGGGCGCGGCACCACCGTGTTCGTAGACCCGATCATGGGCGACGAGGGACAGCTGTACAAGGGCATGACTCCAGAAAGGCTCGTGGGCATCATGCGGGAGATGATTTCCGTAGCCGACCTGTGCTATCCCAACTACACCGAGGCTTGCTATCTGACGGACACGGAGTACAATCCACGCGGCGTTAGCGGCGCGGAGGCACGACGGCTCATAGACGGACTGCGCCAGACGGGTTCCAAGTCGGTGCTGATAACGTCAATAAACATCGACGGGCAGCCGTCCGTAGCGGGCTACAACCACGTGAACGGCGAGTACTTCACCCTCCCGTTCACCGAGATACCGGTGCACTTCCCTGGCACGGGCGACATATTCTCCGCCATACTCATAGGGCACCTGATGAACAAGGAGAGCCTCGTGGAGAGCACCCGCAAGGCCATGGACGGCGTTTATACCCTAATTGACCTCAACAAGGACAATACTGACAAGAACCGCGGCATAGCCCTCGAACGCTATCTAAGCAAACTTTAAAAACTTCAAAACTTCAAAACTTCAATTTATCACAGTTTAATAATATAGAGACGGAATTTATCGACTTGATGTAAATATAATTGATAGTAGCAATATCTATTATTATATAATATAAATATAGTATATATAATATATTACTATATATAATATATATATTATTAATATATACTTGTAATATATCTTTATTTTCCCCACTCCTCATTTTAACACTCTTTGGTGGCGAAAAACACCCCTCTACGGCTTGAAAAACGCCCTTTCATCACTCAAAAGCATGGTTCCGCAGCCGAAAACGCCCCACTTTCAAGCACGTATTTTATCACCCCGGCACCCCAACCGCAACCTCTGCAAACCGAATATTATTAAACTGTGATAAATTGAAGTTTTGAAGTTTTGAAGTTTTGAAGCTTTATAGGCTCGCCACCACGCCATAATCCATATAAAACGGAGATTTCGCCACCTTCCAACCAAACATAAAATCGGATTACGGGGCTATTTTTTGGATAAAAAGAAAGGATTTGTGAAAACAATTGAGTATTTTTGCAAGTGGAAAGCGTTTAAAGCGTGTTATGGAAGAGAAGTACAAGAAGACTATCGACATAGACAAGATACTCGAAAGCAAGATGGGGCGCAAGTCCAAATACGTGCCGCGGGTGCTTGTAAAATGGCTAAAACGAATCACCCACGAAGACGAAGTGAACAAGTTTCTATGGGAAAGCCGCGGCAAGACGGGGACGGAATGGCTCACGGAATGCGTGCGCTACCTCGACATGACGCTCGACATAGAGGGCGAGGAGAACCTGCCGGCAAAGGACGACGGGCGGCTGTACACGTTCGTCAGCAACCATCCGCTCGGAGGCGAGGACGGGGTGGCGCTCGGATCTATCATCGGGAGGCATTACGACGGGCGTTTCCGCTACCTGGTGAACGACCTGCTGCTGAACCTTCCCGGGCTGAAGCCCGTGTCGATAGGCATCAACAAGACTGGCAAGCAGAGCCGCGACTTCCCGCGAATGGTGGAGGCGGGGTTCCAGAGCGACAACCACATGCTGATGTTCCCGGCGGGACTGAACTCGCGCATGATAGGCGGCAAGATACACGACCTGCCGTGGAAGAAGACGTTCATAACCAAAAGCGTGGAGTATCACCGCGACGTGGTGCCAATATACTTCTCCGGACGCAACTCCGACAGGTTCTACCGCATAGCGAAATGGCAGCACCGCCTGGGGCTGAAGGTCAACATCGCGATGCTGTTCCTCGTGGACGAGATGTACCGCAACGCCCACGAGACGTTCACGGTGAAGATAGGCAAGCCGATACCGTGGCAGACGTTCGACCACAGCCGCAAGCCTGCGGAGTGGGCGCAGTGGGTGGAAGACAGAGTATACGAACTATAATTACAAGGTGACAGGTGACAAACACCAAGCAACTAACAAAGATGGAACAAGAGATTATCCAGCCGATAAGCCGTGACGTGCTGAAGGGCGAGCTGACACAGGAGCGTCTGCTCAGGACGACTAACAAGAGCCACAACGAGATATACGTCATAACGGCGCACAACGCCCCCAACGTGATGAAGGAGATAGGACGGCTGCGCGAGATAGCGTTCAGGACTGCCGGCGGCGGCACGGGCAAGTCTATGGACATAGACGAGTTCGACACCATGGACAACCCATGCCGGCAGCTCATCGTGTGGAACCCGGAGGCAGAGGAGATAATCGGCGGATACCGGTACCTGTTCGGCGACGAATGGAAGTACGACAAGGACGGGCAGCCGGTGCTCGCAACGAGCCACATGTTCCACTTCTCGGACAAGTTCCTCAAGGATTACGCCCCATACACCGTAGAGCTCGGACGGTCGTTCGTATCGCTCGAATACCAGAACGTGAGGAAGAACACCAAGTCCATATTCGCACTCGACAACCTGTGGGACGGTCTCGGCGCGCTGACCGTTATAAACCCGAACTGCAAGTATTTCTTCGGCAAGATGACGATGTACCCGTCGTACATACGGCGCGGACGCGACATGATACTGTACTTCCTCAAAAAGCATTTCGACGACAAGGAGAACCTCATAGTACCCATAAAGCCGCTGAAGCTCGACACTCCCGAAGACGAGCTTGCGGCGATATTCACCGGCAAGACGTTCAAGGACGACTACCGCATACTGAACCGCAACATACGCGAACTGGGATACAACATACCGCCACTCATCAACGCCTACATGAACCTTTCGCCGACAATGAAGCTCTTTGGCACGGCTATAAACTACGGTTTCGGCGACGTTGAGGAGACGGGCATACTCATCGCCGTCGACGAGATATTCGAGGAGAAGCGCATACGCCACATAGAGTCGTTCGTCAAGGAACACCCGGAGGCACTGCACTTCACCAGCGGAGCCAACAACGTGATATACAAGGAACAGGAATAAGGGTTAGGCAGCCCGCGCCTAATCCAATATGTTCCAGACAGCCATGATGTGGCATACCGTTCCCGAGAGCACGAAGAAGTGGAACACGGTGTGCAGGTAGCGGCGGTGGTGCAACGTATAGAACAACGCGCCTGACACGTAGCACACGCCCTCGGCTATAATCCACGCGAACGCGGCGGCGTTCACCGCGTCGTACAACTGCTTGATGGCGACGAGGACGCTAAGCCCCATTCCGAGATATACAAGCGTCTCAAGGTTGCTATGGGCTTTCAACTTGTTAAAGCTCGCAGCCGTACCTATGATGGCGCACAACCATACGAACACGAACAATCCCCAACCCCAGTACCCGACATCGCGCAGGGCGATAAGCGTTATCGGCGAATAGCTGCCGGCTATGTGCCAATATATGGCGGCATGGTCGACCTTGCGCAGCCGTTCCTTCCATACAGACCAGGCTGACAGCGAGTGATAGGCGGTGGAGGCGGCGTATGACGACAGCATACCGAAAGCATAAAGTATAATGGAAAATGTCGTCAGAGGGTCATGAAGCCTGGCGCAACGGCACAAGAACACCGCCGCGGCTATACTGCCGATGATGATTCCGGCAGCATGGCTCCACGAGTTCCACAGTTCCTCGTTGTGGTTGAAGAATATCCTGCGTTGCATTGGGTGTTGGGTGATGGGTGTTAGATGATTGGTGATGGAAGGTTTGTTGGGTTATGAATGTTGTGTGTAAGGGTTATGAAAACTTCAAAACTTCAATTCTTCAATATATCACAATTTGATGCTATATTGGGTGTTGGGTGATTGGTGTCAAAGAACACTTAAAAGTCCAACGACAGTTCGCCCGTACCGAGGAGGTGGTAGCTACGGCGGTGGTACGGCGTGATGCCGTATTCCGCTATTGCCGCACGGTGCTTCTTCGTCGGGTAGCCCTTGTTGGAACGCCAGCCGTATTGCGGGTATTCGTCGGCAAGCGCGTCCATATAGTCGTCACGGTATGTCTTGGCGAGTATCGACGCGGCGGCTATTGACAGATATTTGCCGTCGCCCTTGACGATAGTCTTATAAGGAAGGTCGCGGTATGTCTTGAAGCGGTTGCCGTCCACGATGACTGCCTCCGGGCGTACGGCGAGTTTGTCGAGCGCGCGGTGCATGGCGAGGATTGACGCGTTTAGAATGTTCATACGGTCTATCTCCTCCGGCGTGACAATGCCGACAGCCCATGCGAGCGCGTCACGCTCCACTATCTCGCGCAAGGCATAACGCTTCTTGGCAGACAGTTGCTTAGAGTCATTCAGCTCGCCGTTGGCGTAGTCGCGTGGAAACACAACCGCCGCGGCATATACGCTGCCTGCGAGGCAGCCACGCCCGGCTTCGTCGCAACCGGCTTCCAAATCATATTCTGTATAGTAGTGTGATGACAGCATACGTGGGTTAGAACATCTTGGCGACCCGCCTTATACCATCGACAAGCGCGTCGACTTCTTCCTTAGTGTTATACAGCGCGAACGACGCGCGAACCGTCCCGAGCACTCCAAGGCGGTCCATTAGCGGCTGGGCGCAATGATGTCCCGTGCGCACGGCTATGCCGAGGCGGTCGAGAAGCGTGCCGAGGTCGGCATGATGGATATTGCCCACATTGAAAGAGACTACGGCGTCGTGGTCGTCACGTGAGCCATATATGTGTATACCGTCTATGGTTGAAAGCCGTTCTATGGCATAGCGCGTGAGTTCCTGCTCGTGCTCATAGATGTTGCCTATGCCGAGACGGTTTACATAGTCAATGGCTGTGGCAAGTCCGTGGGTGGCTATGTAGTCGGGAGTGCCTGCCTCGAACTTGAGCGGCGGCTTCTCAAACGTGGTCTTCTCAAAGCTCACGTGCTCGATCATCTCACCTCCGCCCTGATACGGCGGCAGCTTGTCGAGCCAGTCTTCCTTGCCATACAGTATGCCGACGCCCGTTGGACCGTAGACCTTATGCCCGGAGAACGCCAGGAAGTCGCAGTCAAGCTCCTGTACGTCGACCTTGAAGTGCGGAACGCTCTGCGCTCCGTCCACCATTACGGGCACTCCATGTTCGTGCGCTATGCGTATGATGTCGCGTATAGGGTTTACCGTTCCGAGCACGTTGCTGACATGGGTACAGCTGACTATCTTTGTCTTGTCGGAGAACAGCCTCTCGTATTCGTCTGTCTTCAGAACTCCGTCGTCAGTCATTGGAATGACTTTAAGCACTATGCCCTTCTTGCGCGCCTGCAACTGCCATGGAACGATGTTCGAATGGTGTTCCATGACCGATACAATGACTTCGTCGCCCGGCTTCATGAACTCGTCGGCAAAGGTTGACGCTACAAGGTTCATTCCCTCGGTAGTTCCACGGGTGAATACAACCTCGGCAGTACTGCGGGCGTTGATGAACTTGCGCACAGTCTCGCGCGCAGCCTCGTGCAAATCGGTAGCCTGCTGGCTCAGCCAGTGTACCCCGCGGTGGACGTTGGCGTTGGCGTTGAGGTATTCCTTGCGCATGGCATCGAGCACGCACAGCGGCTTCTGCGTCGTAGCGGCATTGTCGAGATAGACCAATGGCTTGCCGTATACAGTATGTGAAAGGATAGGAAAGTCTTTCCTCACCTCCGTTATATCATACATAACCTGATTTTTTAATTCATTACCCATAATTCCTCACTTGCAAAGGCTACAGCCCTCGCACTTGTTCAACCTGCCGCGGAAGCGCATCTCTACAAGATGGTGGAGGCGGTCACGCAGTGGCTGGAGCTCCATCTTGTCGATAACCTCGTTGACAAAGGCGAACTCGAGAAGCAGCTTCGCCTCGTCAATGCTGACACCGCGCTGCTGCATGTAGAACAGGGCGGCATCATTGAGCTGTCCGACGGTAGAACCGTGGTTGCACTGTACGTCGTCGGCATATATCTCCAGCATCGGCTGCGTGAACATACGCGCCTGCTTGGTGGCACACAGGTTCTGGTTCGTTTCCTGCGACTTGGTCTTTTCCGCTCCATGACGGACAAGCACCTTGCCTGCGAACGCTCCTACTGCCTTGTCGTTGAGTACATACTTGTACAGCTCGTTGCTCGTACAATGTCCTACCTGGTGGTCTATCAGCGTGTTGTTGTCCACGTGTTGCTCCTTGTCGGCAATCACGCAACCGTTGCAAGAGCACTCCGCGCCCTCACCCTTGAATACGAGGTCGAGCTGGTTGCGGGTCGTTCCGTTATGAAGGGTGATGACGTTGTGGTTGACACGGCTGTCGCGCTGTTGCTCGATATATACGTTTGAAACGCGCGTATTCTTATAGTGCGTCTCCTCAAGGCAGTTGAGCTCAAGGCTCGCATTGTCGCCTACGAACGCCTCTATGACCTGCGTGCCGAGGAAATTACGGTCGTCGGCACTGTGGTCGCAGAACAGGAACTTGGCTTCCGCGCCCTCCTCAAGTACGATGAGCACGCGGCGGTTCACCATAAGGTCTACGTCGGAACGCAGAATGTTTATCACCTGTATGGTACGCTTCGCCGTAACGTTCTTTGGAACATATACGAACAGCCCGTCTTGTGCGAGCATCGTGTTCAACGCCGTTATACCGTCGCCGGCGGTATTGGCTATCTTGCCATAGTATTTGGCAACAAGCTGCGGGTGCTCCGTGGCAGCATGTGACAGCGAATCGACAATTATGCCGTCGCCGGGGCTTACCTTGGGCAGCGCCTTGGTATAGAACAGGTCGTTGACTACGAAATATAGCGAGGTGCTAAGGTTGGGAACGTCGCATCGGAACACGTCATACGGGTCTACGGGTATCTCAAGGCGGTTGAGGTTCAGCCCATAGTCGGGAGCGAACAGCCCTGCCATATCGGTATACTTGTACCGCTCGACCTTCTTGCTTGGGAATCCGAGACGCTTGAACGACTCAAACGCGTCGTCGCGGACGGCGTTGAGGACATCGGCGGAATGCGCCTTTATCAACTCCGCGTTGCCCGTGTACAGGTCTATGTATTGTTTCTCGCTATTCATTTTCCGTATTCCTTATCAGCTTCTTCCTTTATCCAGTCGTAGCCGCGCTTCTCTATCTCCTTGGCAAGTCCTGGTCCGTCGGTGCGGACGATGCGCCCGTTGTACAGGACATGGACTACGCTCGGCTTTATCATGTCGAGAAGGCGCTCGTAGTGCGTTATGACGATGATGGACTTCTTCGGAGTGAACAGCTTGTTGACCCCCTCGCCTACGATACGCATGGCATCGACGTCAAGACCGGAGTCCGTCTCGTCAAGAATTGACAGTTGCGGGTCGAGCATAGCCATCTGGAATATCTCGTTGCGCTTCTTCTCGCCACCGCTGAAGCCCTCGTTGACCGAGCGATGGGTCAGCTTCGAGTCAAGTTCCACGAGCTGGCGTTTCTCACGCATGAGCTTCATGAAGTCGGGAGCCTTCAGCGGTTCCAGTCCCTGATACTTGCGCTTGGCGTTCACAGCCGCCTTCATGAAGTTTGTCATGCTTACGCCGGGTATCTCGACGGGATACTGGAAGCTGAGGAATATCCCCTCGCAGGCGCGCTCGTCAGGTTTCATAGCGAGCAAGTCCTTGCCGTTGAACGTGGCAGTGCCGCCCGTAACCGTGTACAGCGGGTTTCCGGTGATAACCGCGCTAAGCGTAGACTTACCAGAGCCGTTGGGACCCATTATAGCATGGATCTCTCCGTCGTTGACCGTGAGGTTTATTCCCTTCAATATTTCTTTTCCTGCAATGCTTGCATGCAAGTCTTTTATCTCTAACATCTTCTTATCATAGTTAGGAGTTAGGAGTTAGGAGTTAGGAGTTATACCCCGGTCAGGAGTCATACCCGACATTCCGCCATCCTTACTCATTATTACTCATGTTATATCCTGACCTCCACTCGCTAAAGACTACCCGACCGTCCCCTCGAGCGACACGCTCAGGAGCTTCTGCGCCTCTACCGCGAACTCCATAGGGAGCTTGTTCAGCACGTCCTTGGCATAGCCGTTGACGATGAGTCCGACGGCGTCTTCCGTAGGAATACCGCGCTGGTTGCAGTAGAACAGCTGGTCTTCGGAAATCTTCGAGGTCGTAGCCTCATGCTCAACCACCGCCGTGTCGTTGTGTATGTCGAGGTACGGGAACGTGTGCGCTCCACAATCGGAGCCGAGCAACAGCGAGTCGCACGACGAATAGTTGCGCGCGTTGTCGGCATTGGCAGTAGCGCGCACCAGTCCACGGTAGGAGTTCTGCGAATGTCCCGCAGATATGCCTTTGGATATGATGGTCGACTTGGTGTTCTTGCCGATGTGGATCATCTTCGTGCCAGTATCGGCTTCCTGATAGTTGTTCGTGACGGCGACACTGTAGAATTCCGCCTGCGAGTTGTCGCCACGGAGCACGCACGAGGGATACTTCCACGTAATGGCGGAGCCTGTCTCTACCTGCGTCCATGACAGCTTGGAGTTCACTCCGCGCAAGTCGCCACGCTTGGTGACGAGGTTCAACACGCCTCCCTTGCCGTTCTCGTCGCCGGGATACCAGTTCTGGACCGTCGAATACTTCACCTCGGCATTGTTCATGACCACGATTTCGACAACGGCGGCGTGCAACTGGTTCTCATCACGCATAGGAGCGGTACAGCCTTCAAGGTAGCTTACATAAGAATCATCGTCGGCGACGATGAGCGTACGCTCAAACTGACCGGTGTTGAGGGCGTTGATGCGGAAATAGGAGCTTAGTTCCATAGGGCAGCGCACTCCCTTGGGGATATAGACGAACGAGCCGTCGCTGAACACGGCACTGTTTAGCGCGGCGGAGAAGTTGTCGCGGTATGGAACTACGGAGCCGAGATACTTGCGTACCAGTTCCGGATAGTCCTTCACAGCCTCGCCTATGGACGAGAATATTATGCCCTTCTCGGCAAGCTGCTTCTTGAACGTGGTCTTAACCGACACGGAGTCCATGACCGCATCGACCGCCGTACCGCTCAACGCAAGGCGTTCCTCAAGTGGAATGCCGAGCTTGTCGAACGTCTTTTCGAGTTCCGGGTCTATCTCCTTGTTCTTCGGCTTCTTGGCAAGCGGGTCTGCGTAGTACGATATGGACTGGAAGTCGATATGGGGCACATGCACGTGCCCCCACGTGGGAACCGGCAGAGTCTTCCAATACCTATAGGCTTCAAGACGGAAATCGAGGAGCCATTGCGGCTCGCCCTTCTTCTTGGAAATAAGCCGCACGACATCCTCGCTAAGTCCCGTCGGTATAATCTCGGTCTGTACGTCGGTGGTGAAGCCATACTCGTACTTCTGACCCACGACCTCCCTTACAAACTCATTGTCCTTTTTGTTCTGTTCTTGCATTGTTAGCTATACCTGTAGTTATAAAAACCAGCCACAAACATTATGCCAACTCATTGAACGTAACATTTGTGACCGTTTCGCGTGGCAATAGGGGCTGTTTTACAATCTAAAACAACCCCTATCGCATTACAGTTTCTGCTCCACCTCTATCTCGGTGAACGTCTCTATGATGTCGCCTACCTGAATGTCGTTATCGTTGACAAGCGATATACCGCACTCCAAGCCCGAAGCGACCTCCTTGACATCGTCCTTGTAACGCTTCAAAGCGTCGATAGGAGCGGTCTTTATGACGATACCGTCACGCACGACGCGCGCCTTGTCCTTGTTGTGGACCTTGCCCTCGGTGACGAGACCGCCGGCAACGGTGCCGACTTTGGAAATCTTGAAGACTTGCTTGACTTCAATCTGACCTGTGACGACCTCCTTCTTCACCTTGTCGAGCATACCGACCATAGCAGACTTCACGTCGTCGATAGCATCGTATATGACGGAATAGGTGTTTATCTCGACACCCTCGCGGTCGGCAAGCTTGCGCGCGTCAGCCGACGGACGCACCTGGAAGCCCACGATGATGGCATCTGAAGCCGACGCAAGCATGACATCGTTCTCGGAAATCTGCCCAACCGCCTTGTTGATGACGTTCACCTGTACCTTCTCGGTAGACAGTTTCAGGAACGAGTCTGCCATAGCCTCGACAGAACCGTCGGTGTCGCCCTTGACGATGATGTTCATCTCGTGGAACTCGCCGCGTGCTATACGGTGCGATATGTCCGACAATGTCAGACGGGTCTGCGTACGCAGTCCCTGCTCGCGCTGCAACTGCTCGCGCTTGTTGGCTATATCGCGAGCCTCCTGCTCCGTATCCATGACATGGAACTGGTCGCCGGCTGTCGGCGCGCCATTGAGTCCGAGTATGACTGCAGGCTCGGCAGGCTTCACGTTGTCTATGTTCTGGTTGCGCTCGTTGAACAACGCCTTAACGCGTCCGTAACTCGTACCGGCAAGTACGATGTCGCCGACGTGCAGAGTACCGTTCGACACGAGTACCGTAGACACGTATCCGCGTCCCTTGTCAAGGCTCGACTCTATGATAGTGCCGGTAGCCTTGCGGTTCGGGTTCGCCTTCAGATCCATCATGTCGGCTTCGAGCAGCACCTTGTCGAGAAGCTCCTCTACGCCGACTCCCTTCTTCGCGCTTATCTCCTGGCACTGGTACTTGCCACCCCACTCCTCTACGAGCAGGTTCATGTTTGCCAGGTCCTCGCGTATCTTGTCGGCGTTGGCTCCCGGCTTGTCTATCTTGTTTATAGCGAATATCATCGGCACGCCGGCAGCCTGACAGTGCGCGATAGCCTCCTTTGTAGTCGGCATAACGGAGTCGTCGGCAGCGATGATGATGATAGCTATATCGGTAACCTGTGCTCCACGGGCACGCATGGCGGTGAAAGCCTCGTGTCCAGGAGTATCGAGGAACGTTACCTTGCGTCCGCTCTTCAACGTCACGCTGTATGCGCCGATATGCTGGGTTATGCCGCCTGCCTCGCCGGCTATGACGTTGGTGTTGCGGATATGGTCGAGCAACGATGTCTTACCGTGGTCTACATGTCCCATGACCGTTACAATCGGCGCGCGTGGAACGAGGTCGTTCTCGTCGTCCTCCTCCTCGCTTACCGCTTCTTGTACGTCCGCGCTGACATATTCCGTCTTGAATCCGAACTCGTCGGCAACGAGGTTGATGGTCTCCGCGTCGAGTCTCTGGTTTATAGAGACCATTATGCCGACACTCATAAGTGTGGATATGAGCTTCGTCACAGGGACATTCATCATCGTAGCAAGCTCGGACACGGTGACGAACTCTGTCAGCTTCAGCGTCTTGCTCTCCTTCCTCTCCGCCTTCTGCTCTGCGTTTATCTTCTCCTGTACGGCCTCGCGCTTCTCACGGCGGTACTTGGCTCCACGCTTGTTCTGGCTCTTAGATGTCAGACGGGCGAGAGTCTCCTTTACCTGGCGTGCCACTGCCTCGTCATCGACCTCCAACGGCTTCTGACTCCTGCCACGGTTCTTCTTGTTGCGCTTGCCGCCGCCATTGCCACCATTACCGCCGTTGTTCTGCTTGGCGGCTGCATTGATGTCTACACGCTCGTTCTTTATGCGTACGCGCTTCTTGCGGTTGCCGTTCTGCGATGCCTTTTCCTCACGCTCGCGGCGTTTCTCCTCCTTCGACTTCTTCTTCGGGCGGGTACTCTGGTTGATTGAGCTTAGGTCAATCTTTCCGAGCACTTGCATCTTCGGCTGGTTGAGCATCTGGCGTTCGTTCTTCGTCATGAAGATGCCGTCGTCCTTCTTCTGCTCTGCCACCGTCGGCTGTCCGGCAGGCTTTGCCACAGCAGGCTTGTCATTGCTTTCGGCAGCGGTCGGAGCCTCTTTGACTTTCCCACCTGCGGCAGCCGTGTCTTGTTCCGGCTGCGCCGGTTCCGCCTTGACAGCCGTTGCGGGCTTGGCAGCCTCCGCCTTCGGTTCCCTTGCTGGTTCCTCGGCTTTAGGCTCTTGCGGTTGTTTCACGCTCTCTTGCACGGAGCTTACGGCAGAATGCTCCGCTGCTGGTTTCTCCTTAGGAGCAACAGACTCTTTGGCGGCTGGCTTTTGTCCCAAGTTGTCAAGGTCTATCTTCCCAAGTGGCTTGTATGTCTGTCGCACTCCAGCCACCACTTCCTGCTTCTTGTCAGCCTTCTTTGCTGGCTTGCGGTCTTCCTTTTCCCGCATCTTCTGCTGCAAGAATCGGGCTGCGCTGTCCTTGACGTTCTTGTCGCCCTTGAACTCCTCAACGAGCGCACGATACTGGTCGTCGCTCAGCTTGAAGTTCGGGTCGCCCTTTACCTCGCCAAGGTTCTTTTTCTTTTCAAGGAACTCCACTGCCGTTTGGAGTCCTATGTTCAATTCGCGAATTGCTTTATTTAATCTGATGCTCATTAACTTCTTTTTTGATGTTTGTTGTCGGGTGTCAGGTGTTGATGGTTACTCTATTTGTCATTCTTTGGAAAATAAGCTAAGGTGTTCCGAACATAGGAGCTGATGGCTTAGTCACACCCTTTAGGCAAACCATTAACACCTATCACCCATCACCTATCACCCATTAGCGAACTCCGCCTTGAGGACTTCGAGCACGTGGTCAACGGTTTCCTCCTCCAGGTCTGCCTTTTCTATCAGCATCTCGCGCGGAGCGTTGAGTACTTGCTTGGCAGTGTCGAGACCTATGCCCTTTATAGCGTCGATGACCCACTGGTCTATCTCGTCTGAGAACTCGTCGAGGTATATGTCTTCCTCTGCGTCGGCGTTGTCTACCTCGCGGAACACGTCAATCGTATATCCCGTAAGCATCGAGGCGAGTTTGATGTTCAGTCCGCCACGTCCTATGGCGAGGCTTACCTCCTCGGGCTGCAAGTACACTTCCGCCTTGAGGTTCTCGTCGTCTATGTTGATGCTGCTGACCTTTGCCGGCGACAGCGCGCGCTGTATGAACAGCTTGGTGTTGGTCGTGTAGTTGATTACATCGATATTCTCGTTGTCAAGCTCGCGCACTATGCCGTGGACGCGGCTTCCGCGAACGCCGACACATGCTCCTACCGGGTCGATACGGTCGTCGTAGCTCTCTACAGCTATCTTGGCACGCTCGCCGGGCATACGCGCTATACGCTTGACGGCGATAAGTCCGTCCTGTATCTCCGGCACCTCGGCTTCGAGCAACCGCGCAAGGAACGAGTTGTCCGTACGCGACAGTATAATCTTAGGATTGTTGTTCTCATTGTCTACGCGCAGTATTACGGCTCTCACGGTTTCGCCCTTGCGGTATACGTCGTGCGGTATCTGTTCGCTCTTAGGAAGTATAAGCTCGTTGTTCTCGTCGTCTACGAGCAGCACTTCGCGCTTCCAAACCTGGTATACCTCTCCGGAGATGACCTCGCCCACACGGTCCTTGTACTTCTGATACAGTGCGTCATGCTCCAGTTCAAGTATCTTGCTTGCCAGCGTCTGGCGCAAGTTCAGTATGGCGCGGCGGCCGAACTTGGCGAAGTCAACCTTCTCCGACACGTCCTCGCCAACCTCGTAGTCGTCCTCAATCTTCTTTGCGTCCTTAAGGGCTATCTGCTTGTTCTCGTCCTCGACCTCGCCGTCTGCCACAACGGTACGGTTACGGTAAATCTCGAAGTCGCCCTTGTCAGGGTTTACGATGACATCGAAATTCTCGTCAGAGCCGAATATGCGCGAGAGCACCGTACGGAAGCTCTCCTCCAGCACGCTCACGAGCGTGGTGCGGTCAATGCGCTTTGTCTCCTTGAACTCGCGGAACACGTCTATCATGTTCGGCGCCTGTTCTTCTTTTCTTGCTGCCATAGCTTTACTTGAATCTTATTATGTATTTTGTATATTTTATCTCGTCCATGTTATAGGTGTGGTCCACGTCCATCTTCACGGGGCGCTTCTTTCCTTCCACCTTCACCTTCTCGTTTACCGTGACGGTGAACTCGCGTCCGTCGACTTCCTTGAGTATTCCCTTGACTTTGTTGCCGTCGCCGTCGAGGACTTCGACTTCCTCGCCTATGTTTATCACATACTGCTCGGGCACCTTGAACGGCTGACCGAGTCCCGTCGAACCTACCTCAAGTTCATAGTCCTCCTTGTCGCGGTCGAGATTGTCGTTGATAAACTCGCTAAGGCTGACGCAGTCGTCGATGATTACTCCGTCCTTGTGGTCTATCTCGACAACTATCTTGTTGTCGTCGTCGACCTGGATGTCTACGAGGAAATACTCCTTGTCCTTGTTTTCCTCAAGCCACTTGTCTACTAAACTTCTAACAACGTTTCTGTCTATCATAAATGTTGTGATAAATAAAAATGAGGAGCTTTATCCAAGCCCCTCATTCCTCTGAACGCCTGCAAAATTACTAATAACTTTGCATTCAGCCAAATATTTTATCGCTTTTCCTATTATTACACCTTTTTGTAACACGGTCGCGACGGTACTTCCACACCGCCATTACTTGTCGCAGACGGCACGGACGGGCATTCCCCAATAGCGACCATTTCTTGGAGTACTAATAGACTTGCCCCAATTATCCGAATTATAAAAATAAGCATAAATATAGACAGCATAATTAATATTGCCAGTGGTATTAAGCGATGATGTCCAATAGTAGATTGAGTAATCATCTGGCGTATTGTTGCGCTGAGTTGTACCATCGCGATACCCTACAGCAGGCAGAAGCAGGCTCTTGTCAGTATAGCCGGTCTTAGTGCTTGTCAGTTTCATACACGGAACTCCATTAACAACAACATATTCTTTGGTAGTATTTTTCTGGAGTTCAGTAGCTTCTGTCACCGTAGGCATACGCCAACCACTCTCCCAAGCGACTGTTGCAGCATCGTCCTCTTTTCCCAATGTCTCACCTTTTGTAGTGTATTTGCTCCATGAGCATTTCGTAGTATTATTACTATTGATGTCGCTTTCTGACAATACCGCTGTCTGATACGGAGTAGTATTATACGTATAGTTCCACCCCTTTGCGTCAGGCTTGACGCGTGCGGCGGTCTCGCTGTTGTCGGTCTCTGCCCAGGCATAGTAGTTGCCGGACTCCTCGGCATAGTCCGCGCCGATGTTAACCTGCGCCCACTTCACCGACAGACCGAGGTCTACGAACGTCATTGCCTTGGAAGGCTCCTTTATCGTGTACGACACGCCGTTCTCATTCTTGCCGTAGGACAGCTTGTGCCTGGTGTTCTTGCCGAAGACGAGGTTGATGCGGTTGCCCTCTGCCTGCCCCAGTGCCTTCGACATCGGGACGTAAACCGTGCCGTATTCGCTCTCGCTGCCGACGGCGTATGTCTTCTCATGCTTGTCGTACACCTTGCACTTCACCGCCAGGTACATTCCCGACAGACTGCCCGCGCCGTTCCACGGGTTCTGCTGCTGGGCGGGTATGAGCAGGTAGCCGGATTCCGACGACAGCATCTGCTTCTCCGTGGTCAGCGTTATCGCCTCTGATGCCATCGGCATCGTGGAGTTTATCGTATCGCCTGACGTAACCACCGTGTCTTTCGCAAAGTCTATCGTGCCCGAAGGCTGTATGCCGCAGAGGCTTACGCCGCCTATGGTTACAGTAGAGCAGGTGTCAGCCTCCTCGCCGGCGAGCCTTGCCGATACTGAGAACGACGAAAGGGCGTGCTTGAAGGCAAGTGTCACCTCACCGTTCTGCACAAGTGCCTTGGAGTCGGTGGCGTAGGCATACACGAGGTCTGCCTGCTTGGCTCCGTCGGTGGAGGCGGTATACTTCAGCGTCTTCGCGCTTGCGTCGTACTCGAGGGCGGTCTCGCTGCCCTCGGCATAGGCATAGAATGACACCGAGCCTTCCGTTGGCCAGTAGTAGTGGGCGGTCTTGGTCGGATACCAGTGCTCGCCGTGCTTTACGAACTCGTCGCCGTCTATGATTGCCTCGCCGTCGTCGGCATAGGCGTACACCTTGAACTTCTCAAGCTCGTTTAGCAAAGTGGCGCGGGTCTTTATAGTATCGCCCGTGGTGACGTTGAACGTAATCTCGTCCGAGCCGTAGCGGGCGGCAGTGTCCGCAAGGTCGCCGTCGCTGGAGCAGGAAGCGGCAAGGAGTGCCGTTGCCAAAGCCATGACGGTTGATAATAGTTGTTTCCTCATGTTCTTTTATGTTTGTTGTTTCTTGATTATACTACATGTCCACGTCTGTCTCCTCGGGGTCGTCCCACTGTTCTATGGTGAAGTTGGACTGCTGTTCCTTCGATTCGCTGCCCGACGCCGCAAGCAGCGATGCCTCCACGTTCATGCGCAGTGTGCGCACACGGGGCTTCTGATAATGCTTCTTCATTGCTTCTGTTGTTGATTTACTTTAGTATGATTACTCGATACATCTTCTCTCAAATAACGTAAAACGCCAAGGAAATGTCGGCATTCCCTTGAAATTCGGCGCAAAAGTAAAAAAACTGTCAAACTTGCAAGTTTTTATAACTTTATTTGCGTTCAAAATGACAAAAGATGCAAAAAATGTTGAATGTAACACCCACTTAAAGCTCCCTCTCCTACTGGAGAGGGGCGGAGTGAGGTCCATTGGTCCGGTAGAACTTCCGGCTTCTGTAGCCCATCCCGCATGAGAGGAATTGTGTTGGGGGACATATATATTATAATATGTTACCCGATACATACTAATGTGTCGGGCATTACATACTAATGCATTTGGAATTACATTATAATGTCTTTGACGTTACATTATAATGTGTCGGGCATTGCATATTACCAAATTGTAATTTGGATTTTTGAAGCTTTGTGCGAGTCGCGGTGGGATATAAAAAAAGTCCTTGCCCAAAATGAGCAAGGACTTTCCATGTTATAAGGATTTTGCTATATATAATATATCTTACTATATATAATAAGGTGGGGATTTACTTCTTCAATCCCTCGACGAGTTCCTTGGTATCACGCGCGATGACAATCTCCTCGTCGGTAGGAACGACCCACACGTCAACCTTTGAGTCGGGAGCGGAAATCTTGGTTTCCGTGCCGTGTACGGTGTTGTTGAGTTCCTTGTCGAGCTTTACGCCGAGGTAGTCGAGACCGTCGGTCGCGCCCTCACGCATACTTGCCTGGTTCTCGCCGACACCTGCGGTGAACACGATTACGTCGACACCATTGAGCACTGCGGCATAAGAACCGATGTACTTCTTGATGCGGTAGTTGTACATCGTCTCGGCGAGCTGCGCCATCTTGTTGCCTTCTTTGGCAGCCTTCTCCACGTCGCGCATATCGGACGACACGCCAGATATGCCGAGCACGCCGCTCTGCTTGTTCAAGTAGTCCGACATTTCCTGCGGCTGGAGGTTGAGCTTCTCCATGATGTAGGTCACTGCCGACGGGTCGATGTCGCCAGAACGCGAACCCATCATCACGCCTGCGAGCGGAGTAAGTCCCATGGACGTGTCTACGACCTTGCCGTCCTTGATAGCCGACACCGACGCGCCGTTGCCTATATGGCAGGTGATGATCTTCAAGTCCTTGATGTCCTTGCCCTCAAGTTCGGCAACACGGTGGGAGACATAACGGTGGCTCGTTCCGTGGAAGCCGTAGCGGCGCACGTGGTACTTGGTGTAAATCTCGTAAGGTACGGCGTAGAGGTAGGCATAGTCCGGCATTGTGCTGTGGAAAGCGTTGTCGAATACTGTAACCTGCGGAGTCGTAGGCATCAGCGCGTCAACGGCGCGGATTCCTGCAAGGTGTCCCTTGTTGTGTACCGGCGCGAGGTCGATAAGGCTCTCGATGCCAGCCTCAACGTCCTTGGTAACGATGCAGCTCTTGTTGAACAAGTCGCCGCCCTGCACGATGCGGTGCCCTACCGCGTCGATCTCGTCGAGGCTCTTTATGGCTCCGATTTCGGGATCAAGCAGGCAGTCGAACACGAGCTGCACGCCTTCCTTGTGTGTCGGCAGGTCGCGCATAATCTTTTTCTTCGTGCCGTCATGCAGCTTCACGCTGATGAACGCGTTGTCGATGCCGATACGCTCGACACCACCCTGTGCGAGGACGCTCTCGTCGTCCATGTTGTACAACTTATACTTTATCGAACTGCTACCACAGTTCAAGACTAATATCTTCATAATGTTGAATGTTGAATGTTGAGTGTTGAATGATCTTAATGTTAAATGTTGAGTGTTGAAATGTTGAATTAATCCTTAATGTCATATCCCCGATTGTCGCTTTTAGCGGCATTCTTTGTTATGGACGTTAGTAGACGGCACAACTCGTCTGCATCGGCATAAATGGAGCCGGATTGCCTTGCATCAAGTAGATTGGTCTTGTAAAGCAGTGTCAGCCAATAAAGCGTCTCCCGACTTTCCTTCAAGGAAATATATGCCTTAGCTATAAAGTCTTTCTTGCTTATAGCCGCTTGTGCCTCTGCCATATTCGCTCCTATACTCGTTCCACTCCTAAACAACTGGTTGGAGATATTATATTCCTTCCTCTCTGTTTGAAGAAAACGGCAAAGGTTCACGACACGGATAGAGAAGTACATACACTTATCCTCGATTATCCGACCAAAATCACTCACGCCAATAATTCTACATTATAAATTATCCATTAAAATAATTCATCATTCAACACTCAACATTCCTCATTATTTCTTCGCGTCCTGTGCCTGGCACTCGGTGATGGCGACCATATAGTAGATGTCATCGACGGAGCAACCGCGGCTGAGGTCGTTTACCGGACGGGCGATTCCCTGGAGGATAGGACCGATGGCAATGGCACCGCCGAGACGCTGCACGAGCTTATAGCCGATGTTTCCCACCTCGAGGTTCGGAGCTATGAGCACGTTGGCACGACCTGCGATGTCGCTACCCGGAGCCTTCTTCTGCGCTACTGACGGAACGAGGGCGGCATCTGCCTGGAGTTCGCCGTCAACCTTCAGGTCGGGGAACTTCTCATGCGCAATCTTCGTAGCGTCCACGACCTTGTCGATGATGTACACGCTCTTGCCAGTCGCCTTGTCCTTGGCGTCCTTTGCAGAGCCTTTGGTCGAGAAGCTCAGCATTGCCACACGCGGCTCGTCGAATCCAGCCACGCTCTTTGCAGTCTGTGCGGTGGTGTAGGCAATCTGCGCGAGTTGGTCTGCCGTAGGGTTTGGAGTGACGGCTACGTCGCCGAGGACTACCGTGCCGTTCTCGCCGAACTGCTCCTGCTTAGTGATAAGGAGCATCGCGCCGCTGACGCACGTGATGCCGGGCGCGCACTTTATGATTTGCAGTGCAGGGCGCAGGGTGTCGCCAGTGGTCGAGAGCGCGCCGGAAATCTGACCGTCGGCATCGCCCGTCTTGATAATCATACAACCGAGGTAGAGGTTGTTCTTCGTGACCAGCTCGCGGGCCTGATCTATGGTCATGCCCTTCTTCTTGCGCAGTTCGGCAAGAAGTGCCGCATACTCCTCGGTCTTCGGGTTGTTGAGCGGGTCGACGATAGTCGCCTTGTCGATGTTCTTAAGCCCCCACTCTGCGGCGAGCTTGTGAATGTTGTCGGGATTGCCGATGAGGATAAGGTTGGCGAGGTCGTCGCCCAGAACCTTGTCGGCTGCCTTAAGTGTGCGCTCCTCCTCTGCCTCGGGGAGCACGATGCGCTGCTTGTCTGCCTTGGCACGCGCTACAATTTGCTGTAATAAGTCCATTTGTTTGTATTATATCGATTTGTTCGTATTGTCCTCGACCGTGTGTATATTCCACAAGCATAGTGCAAAAGGAGCGTACCGCCAGCCGGACGGCATGGCTTGTATACTCCATTTGCAATTTACAGTTCGCAAAATTAAGAATTTTAATCCACATACATTATTTATACAAGGATAATATTTCTTAAATGCACACTGCCGGGCTGCAAATGCGGCTGGCAAAGGATAGCGTCAATAGTCATTCGCAGTCTCATCGTTAGACTCGGCGGGTGTAACGGCTATACTCGACGAGTCTGACGCTTAGACTCAACGAGTCTGACCGATTAGACTGCATGAGTCTAATCGGTCAGACTGCTTTAATATAGCCATTAGACTGCGCGAATCTAACGGCAAGACTCACTTAATCTAACCGGTTAGACTCGCGGAGTGTAACCGGTCAGACTCATTCGGCGCAGGCACGTGACTGCATTGGCGCAATCGACGCGCGACGCGGGACTGCTATTCCGGGCTGAAGTCGTCCTTGCCCACACCGCAGACGGGGCACGTCCAGTCGTCAGGCAGGTCTTCGAATGCCGTCCCCGGTGCTATGCCGTTGTCGGGATCGCCTTTTGCCGGGTCGTACACGTACCCGCAAACATCACATACGTACTTTTCCATAATGCTTCTGTGTTTAGATTGGTTGGTGTTAATTAGTTGTCGGCGGTAAAGTTACTATTTTTATCTCGAAGCCGCAAGACTATTCCATACCAACTTAGCCGAAACCATCAAAGCCCTGCCAGCCATTTCTTGCCTTGTTTCGTGTTAAGCCACAGCAAGAAGGCTATACCGCATACAGCTATACCGCCAAAAGTCATTATCATTGTAACCATAAGACCTACTTTTTAATAATTGAATATCCAATACGCGCCAGGACTACTGTTGCTATCATGCCTGTCACAAACAGTATGACTGCCAAAATGAAGTTCGCACTCGTAAACATTGCCACAGTATTCGTAAGCACCATAATCGTGAACGTAGCCTTCGCTATATCATAAAAGAACTTGCCAAGAGTTTCGCGACTTAGCCTTTCTTTTTCTCTATCTTCTCTTGGGGTAGTCATACCATTCCCTTTATTTTCATATAAAGCCTGTTACCGTTGCAAAGATAAGCAAAAATTGCGAAGCCGCAAAACAAAAAGGGACGCGCCCACGGAATGAGCGCGCCCCCACTATGAATATATTATCTATCTATTATGCTGAAGGTTAATCAAACTTCACCTTGAAGCCTGCCACGACAGCCGTGCCGGGAGAGTAGTTGGCATATCGGCGGTCTGTCCAGTCGATACGCTTGTCGACCTGGTTGAAGATGTTGTCGATGCCGAGGCTCGGCTCTATGGTTATGTGCTTGTTGACGTAGACGGTATGGCTCGTATTGAGGTTCCACACGCCATAGCCTGGAGCGTCCTCATAGCCCGGATAGTAGGTCTTGCCCTGCATACGTCCGTTGATGTTGACGTTGAGCGTGTACTTGTTCCACCACGTGTGTACGTAGTTTGCCATAACGGTCACGGTGTTGTGTACGGTGCGCTCGAGGTTTATCCACTCGCCGTCGGTCTTGGTCTTGCCGTCAACATAAGAGTAGTTGGCAGTGAACGTGAAGCCGTTGAACGGGCGGAGGTCGAGGCTCGCGCTGATGCCGCGGACGATGCCCTTGTCGCTATTGAGGTACTGGTTGTAGCTCTTGAGCGTAGTGAAAGACTCGTCGGTGATGTCGTCGGGGAACGCCTGCTTCAGCATCTCCTTTGCCGCGTCGTCGATGTCGACCTTCTGGCGGACTATCATGTCCTTTACGAAGTTGGCGAATCCGGTCACCTCTACGGTGAAGAAGCTGTTGCCATATCCGGCGGTGACGCCTACATAGTTGCTCTTCTCAGGGTCGAGGTCGCGGTTGCCGAACGTCACCACGGGCTTGCCGCGCATATTGCTGCGGTAGTAGTGGTAGTACAGCTCATCAAGTCCGGGAGCGCGGAAGCCCATTGCGTAGTTTGCACGGAGGTTGAGTCCGCCGAGTTTGTAGAGCAGTGCCACCTTCGGTGTGAAGTGGTTGCCGAAAGCCTCGTTGTGGTCATAGCGTACACCGGCAGTAGCTGACAGTCCGCTGATGACACGCGTGTCGTGCTGCGCATATCCGGAAAGGTTGTAGACGTGCTTGTCTACATCGCCGGAAGTGGCGTTGAGAAAGTCGTTCTTGTACTCCGCACCGATAATGGTGGTGCTACCGGGATAGAAGTGGTTGGTGCTCTTGACGTTGAGGTCGTAGAGCTGCTGCTTCTTGGACTGTGTGTATTCGCCGAGCTCGTGGGTAACCTTCCCGCGGCTTGTCACCTCCGTGCGGTATTCGTCGCCGTAACGGAAGTTGTGGCTCATGAAGTCCACGTTCAAGAAGTGGTTGCGGTCGAACGTATATTGTCCGCCGGCAGTCCAACGCATCGTCTTGAAACGCATGTCATAGTCGTAGCCGCTCGACCATCCGGTCTGCTTGCGCGGGCGGTCGGTCATCTTGTAGTTGTAGCTGCCCTCGCCATAGAGTGACAGTGCCTTTAACGGGCGAAGCTCTATGCGCTCGCTGACGAAGTTCTGGTTGAATCCCACTACGAGCGGTTGCAGGCTCTTCTGCGTCTCTCCCTCTGGCGCGTCGCCAGTGTATTCGAGGTCGTTGTTGCGGAAGCTGTTAAGCTCGTTGTGCGAGAAACGCGTGAAACTGCTTATCCACTTGTAGTTCAAATCGAGGTTCACATTCTCCGTCAGCTGCCCCTTGGCACCGAGGCGCGTGTCGGAAGTTACGGAAACGAGCTTGTCCTTCGGCTGGTCGGTTATGATGTTGATAACGCCACCGATAGCGTCACTGCCATAGAGTGACGAGGCTGCGCCGTTGAGCACCTCTATACGCTTTATCGCGCCCATGTTGATCTGGTTGAGGTCTACGTTGCCAGAGATGTCGCCAACAACCTTCTGCCCGTTGACGAGTATCAGTATGTACTTGTTGCCGAGACCGTTCAGGCGGATATAGCTTCCCATGCTCGTAGGTGCGAACTGCACGTTCGGCATGAGGCGTGTCAGTGCTTGCTGGAAGTCGGTTATACCGGCTTTGGCAAGGTCGGTGGCTGTAAGCACGCTTACCGGTGTCGTTGAGTTTCCGAGACGCTCGTGGTGTCCGTTACCTGTAACTACCACCTGGTCGAGCTGGTGCATTCCCGACAGTGTCGAGGTAGAGTCGGAAGCCGCCGGTTCTGCTGCATAAGCGTTTGCCGTCGTAGCTATCATGGCCATAGCGGCAAAGATGTAGTTCTTCTTCATTTTTATGAGTCTAATTGTTTATAATATGGTTCCTTCTTGAAATATCATCACTTCATCGCATCATCATTTCGACCCGGCATCACTCCTTCAACGCCTTGCGCACGTTGTCGAGTATGCGCCGGCGTACGGCGGGAACCTCGAACAGTCCCTCGTGAACGACCTCCACATTGAATCCGTCGGCAGTGAGCGCGTCATGCCATTTGCCGTCTATGTCCTTCAGCGCGTGGTTGCCTGCCATGTAGAGAAGTGGATAGAGCGTTACGTCCTTGGCTCCAGCCTCCCGAAGCTCTCCCTCCACCTCGGCTATACCGGGATAGCTCTCAATTGTGCCCACGTGGTAGTTGGTCTTGCCGGAATGCTTCAGCACGTAGTCGAACAGCGCGTACATACCGTTTGACGAGTCGTCGGTGCCATGTCCCACGAACACTACCTGCCGTCCGTCAGTGCCTACACGGCTTGTCAGCACCGAGGCAAGCCACTTGCAATCGTCGCTGTCGTACAACAGTGGATTGGTGAGCTTTATCGTTGCATCATCGGCGCGTGCGTCTACGCAACGCTCAATATCACGCGTCATCACGCCGTCAAGCATCTGGCAGTTGCCCACGACGATTGTATCATACCCCTGCTTGATAAGGCTGTCGAGTGCCTCGTCGATGAACGGCTTGTGGATTCCGCGCGCATCGAGTGCGTGTATTACCCACGGCGATGTGAACACCTCGCAGACTTCCGTACCGCCAAGACTGTCGGTGACCATGCGCGTGGTAACGTCGATAGTCGCCTGGCGAGCCTTGTCGTTGGTCGTACCATAATATGCAAGCATTACTATGCGCTTACCACTCGCCGTGGCTGTCGCAAGTACGCATAACAGCACGGCTAATAAGGATTTAAGTGATTTCATAATTCCATTCACAATCTTTTCAGGGCGCAAAAGT
This sequence comes from uncultured Prevotella sp., assembly GCA_964523825.1. Taxonomy (GTDB): domain Bacteria; phylum Bacteroidota; class Bacteroidia; order Bacteroidales; family Bacteroidaceae; genus Prevotella. The sequence continues at coordinate 90,048 of CAZGAT010000006.1, forward strand.
ACTCAAAAAAGCGATACGCTATCCAAGCCCGTATGCAAAATACTTACTATTGGGTATGCCGTGCGGACACATACAAAACAAAAACTGCGTTTTGTTTTGTATTATCTTCGGTTTGCACTACCTTTAGATAAGGCAAACTTCACTCGGACATGCAAAAAAAGAAAGTCAAGACTTTCTTTTGCCATGCCGCTCGTTTGCAGTACCTTTGCGCAATGCAAGACAACAATCACCGCCCCGCTCCCACTCCGACCGCCAAAGGCAGATACTACGGCGAGATAGACTTCATGAGGGCAATACTCATCACGCTCGTCATACTCGTCCACATAGTGCATTTCGGCGATATGTACCCCGGCGTGAAATACGGCATTCTATCGTTCATGATGCCTGCATTCCTGTTTATAACAGGCTATCTTGTCAATATCAACAAACCTTTGAAGCAGTTCGCCGTATACATATTGCAGATTCTTCTGCCATACGCAATCATGTCCTTTGGCTATATGGCGGTATCGCTGTATCTGCCCGTGCGTGACGGGATTGCGACGTTCGACTCTGCCACAGTCAGCCGTGTCATCTTCGTCACGTCGATAGGTCCGTACTGGTTCCTGCGCGTGATGATAGTGTGTGGCATCATCTACTATGCGGCATTCCACGCGTTCGCCCGTCTAAGCAATGCCGCCCGCTACTGTATCTTCGCCGGATTGCTGATACTCCTTGCGGAGCTTACGCCATTGCTCGACATAAAGAGTGCCGCGTACTATTTCCTCGGCGCAGGCGTAAGGATATTCATCGGCGACTTCTCCAAGGCATACGTGCGCAGCCTGTGGGCGGTCATTCCCTTTACATTATTAATAATAGACCGGGACTTCTGGAACTGGGGCACAATATCGGTACTCGTATGCGTCGTTTGCTTCGTGTCGTTCACTTCGAAGCTCTCGGAATACGTTGGCGGCAAAGCACAGGCTACAATCGGTTATATAGGCAGGAACACGCTGCCGATATACATCTTCCACCCCATATTCACCATGGCGGCGAAGTACCTCGTGCCGCTGTTCGCCTTTGACCCGACAGGCATTCTCCACGCCGTGACGACGGTCGCCGCCAGTCTCATCGGCTGCATCTGCCTCGGCAAGCTCCTCGACCTCACCCACGTTTCCTATATCTTCGGCAAGAAAGCCATCATGCGGTAATAACGGTTGACTGGAGACGGAATGACGGCGGACTGTACACGGAATTTTCCGCCAACAAGCGCCAGAATCTAGAAAACAGTCGTTAAAACGCAAGAAGAATATCCATTAGAATACAAGGAGAACAGCCGTTAGGCAGTACATAGTAGTAACCGTACACCTTACATTTCCCAGCTCTTTCGTCTGAATAGCAACAAAAAAAGGACATGCCAAAAGTAACTTTTGACATGTCCTTTCATTTTACATTAACAAGAGTGTTGCCTTACTCTTGCCCGTCAGGTTGTAGAGGATTTGCCTCTTATTTGGTGCAGTTTAAGGCTTACTGCGTACGGCACGGACATGATGGCTGATATTACGGTTTTCTAAATCATCAGCACTGTTTTGTCCTGCTGTATATTTATATGCTTGCTTATTGCCTGTGGGTGCGGCTGTCGAAGTCCAATAGTCCCCGTTTAGTGGATAGTCTTTATCATTCAAGGCTGCAACTTCGTTTCTTGCCGGAAGATACCAAACAAGATCTTCGTCTTCGATAACTGCCGTTTCTTCCCCTGTGCTGGCAACTTGTTTTTTATATCGGTTAAGTCTTGCACATGCACGGGCAGCATATCTTTCCGGATTAAGCATTCCATTGCCATAGGTCTTGACCGTATATCCAGAACAATTTTGAATCCGCTCAATTATGTCAGCGACTTGTGATATTCCTTGAAAATTAATCAACTCCTTCGTATTGACTACACCGCTGTCTCCATGTAGGGCAATGTTCGCTACGTCCAATTTATTAAAATTAATCGTTACAGAATCTGTCATTGAGCCTAAGGAGCCAAAGAATCCTCCTTCATAAGCATGATCTACGTAACTTATGTCTGTTGGAAACCAGGTAGGGAACAAAGAATGTAAAGTTTTTGTCCAACGTATATAACGACTGATGTCTTGTCTATCCGAATCAGAACATTTTTTCATGTCGTAGACCAACTTGAAGTCGTCATCCCAATAGAATCCCCATGGATAATCTCCGTCTTCTACCCTTTCACAACCAAGTGCCCCGTTCCAACTCGGACAAAGTTGTTCTACGGTTGCAATGGCGGAAGTCGCTGATGCCGTAGCAGTTGGAGTTACCTTGAATTCAATGTCGCGTGATGCCTCGCCAACATTCTCGGTGACATATACATAATAAAGGAATGAGCCACTGCCAGACCCGGATATTGTTGACGAGCCTTTATCATCATCTATCCAATAACCTTGTTTCTGCAGGTCCGTCTGGGTCGGGGTAAAGTACACATCGTTAGTAAAGTTAGAGGTCAGAGTCCATGCGCCGTCGTAGTCTTCTACATTCACTGTAATCGGGAAAGTGATGTAGTGGGCATCTTGCGCCTCTGTTGGCACTTCTATATTTATTCCATATTCCGGAGTGATTGACAGTTTGTAAGTCACGTGTTTGCCCATTTCCCATTCCGTATTTCCAATGGAAGCGGAGAGGGTGCGCTGCTTGTTATTGGCATCGCAAACTACTACTTCTACATACGCTCCGGAAGGCAGCTCCTGCGGAAGCATCATGAATGTGCCTTCGGCGTTGGTGATTTCTGTTTCGCTACCGCTGATGTATTTGTTCAATTCCTGCGAGAAATCAGCGGTCGTGTCGTCAAGTGTCCACAGGCGTGTGGACATATCATAAGTTCCGGCACTTTTGACACCTTTCAAGGCAATGCTCTTTATGGTATCGGGTTGTATATTGCCTACGGCAAAACTGACGGCTGTACAGACGTGCTCGAAGTTTAGTGCCACGGCAGAATCGGCATCGCCTTGTATCTCCCGCGTGGGGGCTGCTACCACGATGTCTTTCTGTGCGGTTGCTTCTTGCGGAACTGTGTATGTAAACAGCGCGTCCTGTGGAGTAGGAGGAGTGATCAAACTACTGACATCTGTCGGTGCCCATGCATAGAATTTAAAGTTGTGTTCTTCTCCCGGCCAATAATAAATATTGTCGGTAATCCAAACAGAACCATTATTGGTGGCATATTCGTTCATATAAAACTGATTGTCAACAGGTGTTTCACCCTTGGTTCTGTATGCCCGCACGTGGAACTTGTCATAAAAGTCACCGTTCGCAACCGGCTTGCCACGTGTCAGGATTTGTTCTCCGTCGAAGCCTGACACGTCGATAACGTCAGAAACAATGGTACGGACACAAAGAGTGTCTGCCGAGTTGTCCGACCGCAAGACGAAGCGGTCGGACGTATATCCATGTTCATTACTAACGGCATATCCCCTTGTCGGTACGTCCTTGTCGGACGATATGCCAAAACAAATGTAATCATAGGATTCAGTAGCGTTTCCGTTTCCGAGGAAATCATCGTTATTGCACGAGAGAAGCAACGTACATAACAACATCATTGCCATGCCGCCAGCCAGCCGACCTGGTCTTTTCTTATGTGCCTTCATTTCTTCTGTTTTTATAAATTGTCTGCCTGAGGCAATATGCCAAGCTGTTTGTGAGTGCAAGGGGAACATTCAACCCCTTGCACCCTTTAGGGTAGTGCCTCTATGGATAAAGCGGTTTAATCAAACCGCTTTACGAGAACGCAAGATGATTCTTATTCCTTAACGGTAATATCATCACCAAACTCGCCCCAAGCAGCAACTTCTGCTGTGAATTCAATTGGCTTGAGTCCTCCGTCAGTATCTATATTTTCCGGAGTAATGGTAGCGACGAAATTGTAGCTCTTGCTTATCTCCATACTGGTTCCTATTGTTACAGTGTGGTTGTAATCCTTTGTTACGCCGTTTTGATTCAATGTCACAGTGAATGTGAGTTCGTATTCCGGTGATGCAACAGGAATAAGGTACATATGCTCGGTAGCAGCAGTGCGTTGTGCCTCAAGATTTGCTACGGCATCGCTTGCAAATGCAACATTCAAGGAAGCGTCAGTAGCTGTCCACACAGCACCTGTTGCAGCTGGAGTGATCGTGCCATTCTTGTAGGCTTTGGCGATCTTTACGTCCTTTACGGTGATTTCAGCAGGTGAGTCGGCGTCAAATCCATTGATGAATGTGAATTTCACACGAGAAAGCATATGCTTGAATGTAAAGTGTACTGCGCCTGGGTCGCTACTGCCAACTGTTGGCTTTGATACCACACCTGAATAAAGCAAATCGGTAGTAGCATTGTTTTCGAAAGTGATCGTACCACCAGTTTTTGCAGCAGCAAATGTCACGCCCTTGTCACCCGACTTGGGAGCGATAGCCTCGAAAGCATAGGAATAGCCAGCCACCCAATACTGGATCGGCGTATAAGTGCCAGTACCATTTGCGTCGACAGTTACGGTCTGTGCGTCAAAAATCTGGGTGTCGTTACTCCAGCCATACACTTCGATAGAGCCGAGATTGTCGAGACCTGTGTCGGTCGTGCGTGTGCTCTTGTCAATAAATGAAGAGAAACTGATTGCTTTCGACTGAGCCATGTCCACAGTCTCGTCGTTGCTGCAGCTTGCCAGCATGGCTGTTGCTGCCAGTCCAATAAAAAATAACTTTTTCATGTTGTAAAGAATTTAGTGAATAAAGAAAATATATTAATTAGCTATGCTAAATAATCAGAAAGAAATTTCGATGTCTTCGTACTCGCCCCAGCCTTCCACATTCACGTCAAAGCCCGAACCGCCCTCCTCCGCTTCTTCGTCGGATATTTCAATGCCGCCTACCACGATGACACCTCCCTGCGGTTGCGCGGCTATCTGGTCTGTCACGTCAAAATCGAACGATTTGATTTTTCCGTTTCTCAAGCGTACTTCCAAGTTCAGCCCGTACTTGCGCCTGTCCCTTGCCCCGTAGTGCTCGTTGGGGAAATCAGGCGTTCCGAAAGAACGGACTAAAGCCTGCGCGCCAAAATCTTCCACCGTACAATCGTACAGCACGGTGGCTTCATCTTCCGAGGTCTTGCCATTGTTAAGCCATACCGACTGCGCCATGCCTGCCAAGGCGCCGCGTGCCAGCGATACGTGTTCAACTCCGTGGCTGAACTCGTAACGTACAAGATAGGTGAACACCAACGGACGCATGGCGACTGGTATCACGTCGGTTTCGGTAGAGCGTTCTGCCACGTATGACTCCATGTAGCTGCCGTAAAGCATATCGGGCTGGTTCACCGTATTCTCCGATGCCGTCTCCATATAGGAATTGCCGAGATAAGAAGCACGGGAGCGGGTTCTGGTGGTCGCCTTTGCCGAAGCGAACGAGTGCATCTCGTCGAACAAGACGTATTCCGTATCATTGTTGTAGAACAACAGGGAGTGCTCTCCCGGCCGCATATATACGATGTCTCCTTCGGGCGCGATGTTCATGATTTCATTAGAGCCATCATCGTTGTACACCTGCAGGCGCAGTCCGTCCGGCATTATAGGACGCAACGAGTCGTATTCCATACCGAACGTCTCCTGCCACGTAGGGTGGTTCTTCCAGTCAGTACCGCCCTCGTGTGTGTAATGCCACTCCTTTTCATATTGGGCATCTATGCGCACATACGATTTCGGAGCGTGAGGGTCATGGTCAAAGCACAAGTCCTTGTGTTCACAAGATGAAAACAGCATGAGCATTCCCGCGAACAAGGGAACATATTTCATTATGGTGTATATCCTTTTCATTTTATGTCTTCTTACTTATTATTGCTGTTGCCTCTTCCAAGAAGCCACACCAGTGAGATTTCTGCTTTCGTAGGCCCGAACCAGTGACGGTTTTTAGTGGCAAGCCATACATAGTGCCCGTCCAATGGGGTGTACTCGTAATATTTCCCTCCCCAGTAGCCTATGCCAATTGTGAAGTCTATGTTCATGCGTTTTGCTATGGGCAGCGAGTAACCGTATTCCACACCTGCCGCGAAGTTAGTCCTGTCCCAAATCGTTCCGCCTGGTTCGCCGCCCATATAGCCTTTGCCTCCCCATTCGAAATCGTATGTGAATGCCTGACCGTAGATACCGACGTGATGTCCTGTGAGTGGTTTCTCACCAGCCTTCTTTCCAAACCATTTGCGCACGGCAATATCACCGCCGTATATGCGCCAATAACGGTGCCGGTTGTCATTTTTCCACCACCCATACATCCAGTTGCCACTGATTGACCAGTTTCCGCCCAAATAAAACTCGACTCCTATATTGGGCACTGCCAATGCGTCATAGAGCATGTTGGTCTTGAGAGCCATGTAGAATGTTTGTGGAGCCTTGGGATAAACCGCCGCCACCGTGTCTGTTTTTTCCATTACTGGTGTAGTGACTTCTGAAGACTGCACGGCTGGGGATTCCTCGACAGCTGGCTTTTCCTCCATCACCGTCTTTTGACGGACTGTCACGAGAACGACACTTGCATTCCTGACCTGACCGAAGAAATGTTTGCGCATATAATGCCATGTCCTGCCATATTGCAAATCCATAAGATGTTTCTTGCGGCTGTCGATAAGTACGCCTTTATTATCATAGGTAAATTCGGGTACGTTGCGCAACACGTCAACCGCCTCTTCCTTGTGGGGCATATCGGAGTTCTCTGCCAGTTCCGCGAGACGTTCCCACGCAATGAAACTTTCTGTACGTGAGATAATACTGTCCGGAAGCGTAACGCGCCTACGTACATAACGCTCCAAAGCATTGCGGCGTTTTTCCGCCAGTCTCTTGTTTATGGCGAAGCTCCCATCAGGCGAGGCAGAACCACAGAAAGACACCCCGGTCAATTCGAGCGTACTGTCTCTTTTCACACTTTTCAGAAATGACACCACTTCGGACAGGCGCGCGGCGTTGTTGGCATAAGCAGCGTTGAGCCGCGATTTGCCAACCCGAAATCCTACGCAGACCTCCCTCCGGCTCTCTTGCCCGAACGAATGGAAACTGCCGAGCAATATAAAAGCTGATACAATAATACTTCTTATATGCATATCTAACCTTGTTTTTTAATGATTTCCAAGAATGGGGTTGGGACATATGCAGTGCATATGGTCAGCAGCCCGTCGATGATTATCCCTACCCGTTGCTGCCCCCGATAGCGTGCAACGATGCCCGTGATACCTTTGAAAGCTCCGTCTATGACGCGCACCCGCATGCCTACCTTGAACTTTTGAATATGGCAGGAGGTTATAATGGTGTCTTTGTTTTCAGCATTGCAGATGATGCGGAAGCTTTCCATCTGACGGTCGGGCACGATAAGCGGCTTCACGCAAGTGTTTCGTCCGACGGAAACTTTCTGGTAATAAAAATGAAGATAGGGTAGGTTGACTTTGTCGTAAACGTAGGTTTTTATTTCGTCTTCGGTGCCATAGGCGAAGAAAAGGTTGGGAATCCGTGATACCTCTACAAGTCGTTTCTTTCCATTAACCAGTTTCATTACGGTTAATGTCGGATAGAATGCCACTACATTCTTCTCAATCAGGTATTCGTATGCTTTCTTTTCCCTACCGTAGGTCGTGCGTAAGGCATACCAATGCCGGAATTTATCTAATCTTGATTTGCCTTCAAAAGCCTCTTTCCCGATAGGCGCACTATTAGGTGACACCCCTGTTGGTGAGCTATCAGCCTTTAACGGCTTTTGAACTTCGGGGAGGACATCAGGGATAAGCCCGATGCTGGGAGGGGATGTACCACCTCCGTTTAAGTCATCCAGATGCTTGTTCGCTACATCCATACAGATGACAACCTAATTCTAAACAGAATACGGTTCGGACATATAAAAAGCGTGGAATCGTCCTGTTGTCCGTTCCACAAGTCGAGGCTCTTGCATTGCCTATTTTGGTCGAACAGACAACGTCAGAGCCCACGCCGATATGAATATAGCTGAACCGTAAAGAGACCTGATAAACTTCGTGCCTGTAAAAAGTACAGAACCTTGCTTACAAGGTCTCAACGGGATTGATATAATCACACCCGGGACATCTACCGTTGCTACGTTCAAGACCAAAATTCGATATGTTTGCAAGATTCGACTTGTCTCAAACACAGCGTCGAGTAAACGCCTTCTATGTCTGGACTACACTTCCCACCCAATGCCCGCTTTGTATTGCTTTGTCATATTGTGACTCCGCCATACTTGGCACGGCGTAGGCTGCCCCGCTTGTCATCATGAAAGAACTCGTCCGACAGGAACGACATTTTACGAGACAATATAGTCCGCCTGCAAAAATTACAAAGATTTTCGTATTATCTACAAATCACAACCAAAATTTTATGAATGAAGCCAAAACTTTTTTTGCCATTCCGCTCGTTTGCACTACCTTTGAATAAGTTAGGCTGCACTCGGGAACGCAAAGAACAGCAAGCTTTTCTTTGCGATTCCACTCGTTTGCACTACCTTTGAATAAGTTAGGCTGCACTCGGGAACGCAAAGAACAG
>CAZGAT010000006.1:98689-101945 GCA_964523825.1 uncultured Prevotella sp.
CGAGCTTTTCTTTGCGATTCCACTCGTTTGCACTACCTTTGCAATGAAAATCAAGGAATTATGGAAGCAAAGGAACTGTACGAGATTTACAAGAAACACCCCATAGTAACCACCGACAGCAGGGACTGCCCTAAGGGAAGCATATTCATAGCGCTGAAGGGCGCGTCGTTCGACGGCAACAAGTTCGCCACAATGGCATTGGAGAAAGGTTGCAGCTACGCCGTGGTCGACGAGAAGGAATACGCCGTGGAAGGCGACAACCGATACATACTGGTAGACGACGCGCTGACAGCGTTCAAGGAGCTTGCACGCGAACACCGCCGCCAGTTCGACATTCCCGTCATAGGCATCACAGGCACCAACGGCAAGACCACCACCAAGGAGCTTATCTCGGCGGTGCTTGCGGAAAAGTACAACGTGATGCACACCGAGGGCAATTTCAACAATGATGTCGGAGTGCCGAAGACTCTGCTGCGGCTCACGCCAAAGCACGAGATAGCCGTCGTGGAAATGGGCGCGTCTCACCCCGACGACATACGCAGGCTCGTTGAATATGTGGAACCGACGTGTGGAATGATAACCAACGTCGGGCGTGCACACTTGCAGGGTTTCGGCTCTTTCGAGGGCGTGAAGCGCACCAAGGGCGAACTATACGACTACCTAAAGGCTTCCGGCGGACTGATATTCCTCAACGAGAGCAACGACGACCTTGTGGGCATGGCACGCAAGCGTGAGATGCCTCGCATAGAGACCTACGGACGTGACGGCGAAGGTGCGGTCACGGGTACCGTCGTCAGCTGCGCGCCTTTCCTGAAGTTCGAATGGAGCACGGGCGGTTCCGCATACCAAGTACAGAGCCACATGATTGGCGCGTACAATATCGACAATATGCTTGCGGCGATAGCCATCGGGCTGTATTTCGGAGTATCGCCGGAACAAGCCAGCCACGCCATAGAGAGCTATATACCGAGCAACAACCGCAGCGAGCTTACCGTAACGGAGCACAACCACCTTGTCGTCGATGCCTACAACGCCAATCCGTCAAGCATGGCGGCAGCCATAGAGAACTTCCGCCTCATGGACGTTCCCGACAAGATGGCAATCCTCGGCGATATGCGCGAGCTTGGCAGCTACAGCGCGCAGGAACACCAGAAGGTGGTTGATATGCTGAAAGAATATGGACTTGACAACGTATGGCTCGTTGGTACGGAGTTTGGAAAGACGCAGACTTCCTTCCGCAAGTTCGCCAACGTCGAGGAAGTCAAGGCGGAGATAGCGCGCCAGCAGCCACAAGGACACTATATCCTCATCAAGGGCAGCAACGGCATACGCCTCTACGAACTGCCCGAACTGCTTTAGCATCACCTTCGATTTGCCTTACCTTTATATTAAGGTAAGGCTGCGTTCGGGAATGCCAAGATTAAAAAACTTCGTTTTTTCCTTTGTCATTCCACTCATTTGCAGTACCTTTGCAGTCGCTTTAGAAGCATTCGGGATTTAGCGCAGTTGGTAGCGTACTACGTTCGGGACGTAGGGGTCGCTGGTTCGAGTCCAGTAATCCCGACATAAAGGCAGGCGATTGAGCATTCAACCGCCTGTCTTTTTTGTATGCCACCCCCAACGTCATACGGCGTTACCAGCAATGAAAGTAGCCGAGCAAGCGGATATGCCCACTGACAGCCTGTGCCAGCTCGGCGACTCCACCGGAGTCAATGCTACAATATGTAGTTACCAGCCCGTAGTCAACCCTAACGGGTATGACTACGGGTTACGAGAGCGGTGACCTCTCCGAGGTCATGGCTATGTCAGACCGAATCAATGCATCATAATGCGATGCCAAACACATTAGTATGTATTGACCAACGAATTAGTATGTATCGGGCAACACATTATAATATATATGAACCTCAACACAATTCCTCCCGTGCGGTAGGGACTACAGAAGCTGGAAGCTCCTCCGATTCGGGAGTAGGGGATAGCAAGGCGGGCATGACCTCGGAGAGGTCACCGCTTTAGTAACCCCGTATCATGCCGAAGGCTGATGCGGGGGGCAAGACGATGCAAGACTTCAACATCTCCCTCACGACCCTGCAAGGGTCGCCGAACACGTGTGCGTAATTACACCACGCAATTACCTACGTTTGAAAAACAACCTCAACGTATTTTGGCATTCAAGAAAAAAGACTTACATTTGCAAAACGATCATTTTTATACGGTCATTTATGTCATACTCCCAAAGCTATTACCACATAGTCTTCCGCACCTCACACTCAAAGAGGACGATAGAGGAGCGCCACGAGCGCGACCTATACCTGTACATATACGCATATTGCAAGAACAAGGAAGTGAAACTGTGGCGCATCAACTCCATGCCCGACCACATACACATGCTTGTCTCGCTTCCACCCGACATGGCTGTAGCCACGTTCGTAAGGGAGACCAAGAAAACCGCGGGCAACTACATTAAGCAGCACCGCAAGGAGTTCCCGATGTTTGACGGCTGGGCGGAAGGCTACTGCTCCATAACCTACAGCCTCGCCGAACGGGACGCCGTCATAAGATATATCGCCGGGCAGAAAGAGCACCATCACCACAAGTCCCTTGCAGATGAAATGCAATCCATACTGCGTGACAGCGGTTTGGAGTATAATCCGCAGTTCTTCAAAAGGGACTGGGCGGAATAAGAGCGTCGCCGAACACACAGGACGGATTTGCAAGTCGGTCGGACGGTGATTCCTCTGGAGTCAATGCTACAATATGTAGTTACCAGCCCGTAGTCAACCCTGACGGGTATGACTACGGGTTACGAGAGCGGCGACCTCTCCGAGGTCATGCCCGCCTTGCTATCCCCTAACCCCAGAATCGGGGAACTTCCTGCTTCTTGCAGCTCTTCCCGCACGGGAGGAATTGTGTTAGGGTTCATATATTATAATGTGTTGCCCGATACATACTAATGCGTTGGGCTTTACATACTAATGTGTTGGGCTTTACATACTAATGTGTTGGGCATCGCATTAGTATGTATATTAGCCTCCCTTATGCAGGGGCGGTGCCTTGCGCCCACCCGCTCGGACGGAACGTCCGAATGAAAGCATAATGAAAGGGCATGAGATGCAAATGGGGTATGCACTGCTGACGGTATTTGCCTTTTCAAGGCAATCGGGCGGGCGCAAGGCACCGCCCCTGCAAGAAAATCATGCAACCCTGTCCGTCTATTTGTCCTCCTTGTGCCTTAATTTTGTCACGATTGGAAAAA
>CAZGAT010000007.1:0-98150 GCA_964523825.1 uncultured Prevotella sp.
CGCGACCTCTTGCAGCAGGTGATGCCGGGCGTGGAGTTCTCCTATGCCATGAACCAGATGGTGCACATGAACTTCTCCGGCTTTGGCGGACAAAGCATATTGGTGCTTGTAGATGGCGAGCGTCTCGCTGGTGAGACTCTTGACGACGTAGACTTTACGCGCATCGACATGCAGAACGTAGACCATATAGAGATTGTCAAGAGTGCGGCCTCCGCACTCTACGGTTCCAACGCCGCCGGCGGTGTCATCAACATCATAACGAAGGACAAGGTAAAGAAGTTCGGGCTGAACGTCAACGGACGTGTAGGCAGGCACAGCGACCAACGCTATGGGGTGTCGCTCGATTTGGGCGGAAACAAGTGGAGCAATGAGTTTCAGATAAACCGCACGTCGGTTGACAACTATTCCGTACATAGCGGTCCCAATCCGATAAGCCGCCTTATAGCTACTATATACGGCGACCAGACTTGGAACTTCCGCGACCGTGTGACCTATCGGCTTAACGACCGCTGGAAGCTGTCGGGACGCGCAGGATACTTCTTCCGTCAGATGAAGCGCGTACCCGACGCGCCAGAACGTTACCGTGACTTCACGGGCGGACTTCGCGCACAGTGGAAGATGAGCGACCACGACGACTTCGACCTCACTTATTCGTTCGACCAGTATGACAAGTCGGACTATCAGAAGATAACAAAACTCGACATTCGTGACTACTCCAACGTGCAAAACTCGTTCCGCCTGCTCTATAACCACTCGTTCGAGGGTGGCGACGTGCTCACCGCCGGAGCAGACTATATGCACGATTACCTCTACAACAACAAGCTTGAGGATGGGACGCGCAAGCAGGACTCGTTCGACGCTTTCGCGCAGTACGACTGGAACATCACCGACTGGCTTGAGGCAGTTGGTGCGGTACGCTATGACTATTTCTCCGACCAGTCGATAAACCGTGTCACTCCTAAGCTCAGCCTTCGCTATCGTCCGTTCGAGGGCATGAACATACGCCTGGGCTACGGTATGGGATTCCGCGCCCCGACGCTGAAGGAGAAGTACTACGAATTCGACATGGCTGGAATATGGATTGTCAAAGGCAACGAGGAGTTGAAGGCGGAGACAAGCCACAACTTCAACCTGTCTGCCGACTACAGCTACCGCAACTACAACTTCACCGTCAGTGGCTACTACAACGACGTGAAGAACAAGATCGGTACTGGCGCGCCATACTATGTCAACGCTTCAGACAAGATGCCGCAGCTCGACTACATCAACCTCGACAACTACAAGGTGCTGGGACTTGACGCTACGGCGCAGGCTCGCTGGAGTTGCGGCATAACGGCACGCCTGTCGTACTCCTACGTCCACGAGCAGATACCTGAGAGCAAGGGCGGCGACAAGCTCGCAAGCCAGTATATTCCGGCACGCAAGAATTCGATAGTCGGACACGTTGACTGGGATCACCAGTTCGTCAAGGCTTACGGACTCAACATCGGACTTGACGGACGCTATCTGTCGTCGGTCAACAATCAGGAGTTCGTCGACTACTACGACATCAGCAAGGGCGTGAACACCATTCATTATCCGGGCTACTCTATCTTCAAGCTCCAGATGGTCAACCGGCTCGGCAGCGCGGTCAGGCTGACGCTGACGCTCGACAACCTGTTCAACTACAAGCCGGAGTACTACTACATGAACTGCCCGCTCACCGACGGGACAAACTTCATGGTAGGACTTTCCGTCGACGTTGACAAAATATTCAAGTAATTCCTGCGTTCTAAGACAGGACAAATGTAAAGACACTCTTATTATGAATACCGCCTCACCTTCAAGGAAGCTATATTGGGGAAAGACCATCGCGTCATTCCTCCTCGTACTTTTCACCATGCCGCTGGGACACGCGCTGATGATGCTCATGGGCAAGTTCATGGAGCCTACGGCACTGCACTATGCCGGATTCTTCATGGGACTTGTGGGATTCCTGCTTGTAGTCGTAGGCGTGTTTGTCAAGGGCGACACCCGCCAGACTCTCTACGGACTGTTCGGCGGGCTGCTGTTCTGGACGGGGTGGATAGAGTTCCTGTTCCAGTATTACGCCCACCGCTATGGGGCGCAGCCGGAGGTTACGCCTGCCGGACACGTCACCCAGCCTGAGTATCTGCTCATGCCTATGACGTTCGGGCTGTGGGTTATGGTGATGACTATCTACATCTTCTCCACGAAGAACGGCTGCGACTTCTTCAACTGGATACAGCGCAGGCTGTTCGGACGGCGCAAGAACGAGATAGTGGCACACCCGATGACGCGCCACGTCTCGATAGTCACGTTCATGGAGCTGAACATGATAATGTGGACGGAGTACATCGTGCTGATGTTCTGCTACGACCCGCGATTCATCGGCGACGACTCCATAGTGACCGCGCTCGTGGCGTTCGGCTGTCTGGTGGGCAGCGTGTTCATGTTCCGCAAGGAACTCCGCCTGCCGTCGTGGGGAGCCAACATACGCATGGCAATAGCCACGGTGCTCGTCTTCTGGGCACCGGTGGAGGTGGCTGCGCGGCTCAACTTCTTCAAGGAAATATGGATAGAGCCGGAGAAGTACGCGCCGCAGATGACGGCCATACTCGTGGCATTTATCGTCGCGTTGGGCTACGTGCTCTATAAGAGTAGGAAGACGAAGAAGTAGGAAGGAAAGAAGTCCCCCCCTGCGGTGGTGGGAGGACTTGGGAAATAACTCCATATTGTAAGGTGAAGAAGCGTACTTGGATTAAGCAACACAAATGGGCTGGCATCATTGTCAGCCTGTTTTTTATTGTATTCTGCGTCTCGGGCGTGTTGCTCAACCACCGCTACGCCATACGCCACGCCGACGTGAGCCGCCGCTGGCTGCCGTCGAGGTATGAGTACAAGGACTGGAACGGCGGACTGCTCCGTGGCTCCATAGGCGTAGGCAATGGGGCGGTGCTGGTATACGGCGGTGGCGGAGTGTTCCTGACCGACCGCCGCGGCACGTCGTTCCGCGACTTCAACCACGGACTGCCCGGCGGGGCGGATATGCGGCAGGTGCGCAATGTCGTCAGTACGGAGGACGGCTCGCTCTTTGCCGTCACACCGTTCGGGCTTTACGAGTTTTCCAGCAAGTATATACATAATGTAGGCAAAGCCGGACGGTGGGAGCCTGTCGCAGTGCCCGTCGCCGACGGCGAGATGCTCACCGACGCAGCCACGCATGGCGACACGCTTGTAGTCGCGAGCCGCAACTATCTCTATATTGCCACCAGCCCATACCGTCACTTCCGGCGCATACAGCTGCCCGGCGCGCGGGACGGCGGCAACAACGGCGTGTCGCTCTTCCGTACGGTATGGCTGCTGCACAGCGGCGCGCTGTTCGGCATGGCTGGTAAGATGGTTGCGGACTGCGTGGCCGTGGCGATAGTCGTGCTGTGCGTCACGGGGCTGGTGTTCTGGCGGCGCAGGCGGAGCGTAGTCCCGCTACGGCTTCACAACAGGGTGGGGCGGTACACGATTGTCCTCACGCTGCTCATCGCGCTGTCGGGCTGGCTGCTGCGTCCGCCGGGGCTTATACTCCTGTCGAAAGTGGAGACTCCGGCTGTGCCCGGCAGCGTGCTCTCGACCGCCAACCCATGGAGCGACAAGCTGCGCATGGTGCGCTACGACGGCACGGCGCACGAGTGGATCGTTTCCACTACCGAAGGCTTCTACTCGTTCCATTGCGCCAGCGGCTCCGCGGTGTCGGGATTCGGCAAGGTCGGCGGCGCGCCGCACGTCAGTGTCATGGGGCTTACCGTCATGCGGCAGGACAATCGCGGGCGGTGGCTCTGCGGCTCCATGTCTGGGCTTACGGTATGGGACAGGCGGCACGGTACCGTCACCGACGCATTCACCGGCAGGCGTCCCGTCGCAGGGCGGTCGCCCGTGGGCAGCCACGCCGTGGCGGGATACTGCGCCGACTTCGTCCGCCCCGTCATCGTCGATTACTACAAGGGCGCGTCGTTCGCCCCGCAGCCGGAATGGATGGACGACCTGCCGATGTCGCTTTGGAACGTCGCTTTGGAGTTCCACAGCGGGCGCATCTATGCCGGCGCGTTCGGCTCGTTCCTCTTTATCTTCCTCGCGGGCATCGTCGCCGTGTGGTGCCTGTGGTCCGGCTGGAAGGTCAGGATAAAGGGAAAAAGACCCAAAAAGAGTTTATGACGGACTGTTTCCCGGTTGGTGAAACAGCCCGTCCGTGTTATAATTCCAGTGTTTCTCAATTGTAGAAACAGCCTGGCAGTATTATAGTTCCTATTGTTTTATAGTCTTGCGACGACCGCCACACTATTTTGCGGCGACCGCCGCACGATTTTGAGGCGACCGCCACACAATCTTGAGGCGACCGCCACAAGATTGTAAGTCTTTTGGAATTCAAATACAGATTCACTATAAATCCAATACTTGTAGACTGCAAGTTTGATACAGATAACCTGTAATTTCGATACTGATAGACTGCAACTCGAATACTGATAGACTGCAACTCGAATACTGATAGACAGCAACTTTAATATAGAAAGGCTGCAAGTTTTGATACGGGCAAGCTTTAAAAGGATTATAAATCCATTCGACACTCAACACTCCTCACTCAACATTCAACATTACTTTACCACTCACTACGTTCGTACAGTTACCTTTGGTTCAACATTTATTTAATTGTGGTCGGCTTGGCAGTCGTCGATATTTTCCGTACCTTTGCACGCCGACTAAACGTTATGAATATGAAGACTTTAAAGGAGATACTGGTACTTATGACGTGCCTGGCAGTCATGGTCGTCGCAGCGGTGCAGCGCGACGGCAGGGTGTGGGGACACGACCTCGGCGGGCAGGACACGGTGGCTGCAAGGACTGACAACGACACGGTGCGCACGCTCGCCGACGGCACCGTGGTGGTGAACACTACGCAGATAGGCAGGGACATCACCGGCTACGGCGGTCAGGTGCCGTTGGAGATATACATCAAGGACGGTCGCGTGAGCCGTATCGAGGCTTTGCCCAACTCGGAGTCGCCGGAGTTCTTCGACGAGGCGAAGGCGTTGCTCACGCGGTGGAACGGCAAGACCGTCGGCGAGGCGGCGGACATGAAGGTCGACGTGGTGAGCGGTGCCACGTTCTCGTCGCGTGGTATCATCGGCAACGTGCGTCGCGGACTGCAATACGCAGCCAAGGTCGAGGCTAAGCCGTCGGTCACGGACAAGCCGGACTTGAGCGCGAAGACGGTCGCAGGCTTGATAGTCGTGCTGCTCGGCGCGGTGGTGCCGCTGTTCGTGCGCAACCGCCGTTGGCGTATGCTTCAGCTTACACTCAACGTGGTGGTGCTCGGACTGTGGTGCGGCACGTTCCTGAGCTGGTCGCTGTTCGTCGGCTATGCTTCGGGCGGCATCAACGTGTGGGTGTCGCTCGTGCCGATAGTGATGCTCGTGACGGCGTTCGTCTATCCGCTGTTCGGCAAGAAGCAGTACTACTGCACAAACATCTGCCCGTTCGGATCGCTGCAGGAGCTTGCCGGCAAGACTACCCGCCGCAACTGGAAGATGGGGCGCAAGGCAGTCCGCCGCCTCAACACGTTCCGCAAGGTGCTCTTCGCCGTGCTCATGGTCCTGATGCTTGCGGGCGTATGGTCGGCGTGGACGGACTACGAGCTGTTCACGGCGTTCGTATTCCAGTCGGCGAGCGTAGTGGTGATAGCCCTGGCAGTCGTATTCGTCGTGCTGTCGGTGTTCGTACCCCGCCCGTACTGCCGCTTCGTATGCCCCACGGGGTCGCTGTTCAAGTGCCTTTGACGCGTTTGCACCCCTACGTCAGGCTGATAGGCGATGTTATATTTTGCAACGTCAGAATAAATTGTTACCTTTGCAGCCGTTCAACTGATTTTAGTCTTTTACATTATATATAGCATGTATAGAACGAATACTTGTGGCGAGTTGCGCCTTGCCGACGCAGGCAGGGAGGTCACGCTCGCCGGATGGGTTCAACGCTCGCGCAAGATGGGCGGAATGACATTCATAGATCTCCGTGACCGTTACGGGATAACGCAGCTCGTCTTCAACGACGAGGTTGACAAGGAGCTGTGCGGCGAAGCCAACCAGCTCGGGCGTGAGTACTGCATACAGGTCGTCGGCACGGTCAGCGAGCGTCAGAGCAAGAACCCGAAGATGCCTACGGGCGACATCGAGATAATCGCCTCGAAGCTTACGGTGCTCAGCCCGTCGCTCACGCCCCCGTTCACCATTGAGGACAATACCGACGGCGGCGACGACATACGCATGAAGTACCGCTATCTCGACCTGCGCCGCAACAGCGTGCGCCGCAACCTCGAGCTGCGCCACCGCATGACGATACTTATACGCAACTTCCTCGACCAGCGCCAGTTCATGGAGGTTGAGACCCCGGTGCTCATAGGCTCCACTCCAGAGGGCGCGCGCGACTTCGTAGTCCCTTCGCGTATGAATCCAGGGCAGTTCTACGCATTGCCGCAGAGTCCGCAGACACTGAAGCAGCTCCTCATGGTGGCAGGCATAGACCGCTATTTCCAGATAGCCAAGTGCTTCCGCGACGAGGACTTGCGCGCCGACCGTCAGCCGGAATTCACGCAGGTAGACTGCGAGATGTCGTTCGTAGACCAGGACGACATCATCAACCTCTTCGAGGAAATGTGCCGTATGCTGTTCAAGGAGATTCGCGGTGTGGAGCTGCCGAAACCGTTGCAGCAGATGACGTGGGCGGAGGCTATGCGCCGCTTCGGTAGCGACAAGCCTGACCTGCGCTTCGGCATGGAGTTCGTGGAGCTTAAGGACGCGTTTGCAGGAAAGGGCGACTTCGCAGTGTTCAACGAGGTCAAGTATATCGGCGGAATCTGCGTTCCTGGGTGCGCTTCCTACAGCCGCAAGCAGCTAAATGAGCTTACCGACTTCGTGAAGCGTCCGCAGGTAGGAGCAAAGGGACTCGTATATATAAAGTACAACGAGGATGGTTCTATAAAGAGTTCTGTCGACAAATTCTATTCGGAAGACACACTTAAGGAGATAAAGCAGGTTATGGGAGCCAATGACGGCGACCTCGTGCTGATTCTCTCGGGCGATAATGCCAACAAGACGCGCATACAGCTCTGCTCGCTGCGACTGGAGATGGGCGACCGTCTGGGACTGCGTGACAAGAATACGTTTAAGTGCTTGTGGATAATCGACTTCCCACTTTTCGAGTGGAGCGACGAGGAACAACGCCTCATGGCTACCCACCACCCGTTCACGATGCCTAACCCCGACGACATACCACTGCTCGACGAACATCCTGAGAAGGTGCGCGCCAAGGCGTACGACTTCGTCTGCAACGGCATAGAGGTCGGCGGTGGCTCGCTCCGTATACACGACACCAAGTTGCAGGAAAAGATGTTTGAGGTACTCGGATTCACGCCCGAACGTGCCGAGGCGCAGTTTGGGTTCTTGATGAACGCCTTTAAGTACGGCGCTCCGCCACACGCAGGTCTTGCGTTCGGTCTTGACCGTTTCGTCAGCATTCTCGCAGGTCTCGACAGCATACGCGACTGCATAGCGTTCCCGAAGAACAACTCTGGGCGTGACGTTATGCTCGACGCACCGTCGGAACTTGACAGCAAACAGCTTGACGAACTCAACATAAAGGTTGACCTACATCAAGAAAATTAATGAATTAACAATTCAAACTCTTTTTGGAGCTACTTTTCTGTAAATAAACCAAAAGAATCGCAGATAATTCTGTACTTTTGCAACATAATCAGTTAATGATTATTATATTAGGTATAATCGATTTAAATTAAATTTACTGAACTATGGCAGAGAAGAAAGCTACGAAGACGGCTGTGAAGGCAGCTGTGAAAAAGACGACAACAAAGAAGGCGACAACCAAGAAGGCAGCCAAGGCAGGCGTTGAGCTGAACAGCACCAACATAGGCTACAAGGCAGGTGACGTTTACCAGGCACTGGCAGCTGCAGGCAAGGCTCTCACTGTAGAGGAGATTGCAAAGGCTGCGGGCATCAGCACCGAGGAAACTTATCTCGGCATTGGCTGGCTGTTCAAGGAAGGCAAGATCAAGGACGAGGAAGACAAGGTAACCCTTGCTTGAGTCCATCTTGTAGAAACGATAAGATAAAAGAGAGCCGTTCTTTTAATAGGGCGCGCTCTTTTTTTGTTCCTTGATGAACCTTCATTCCTATATAACTTCAAATTGACATACGAGAAAGACATATTCAACGTTTTGAGTGAGGCTGGCGACAGCGGACTGTCTGCGAGGAAGATTGCCCGTCATGTGTTCAACGTCAACAACTCGTTTTTCAACGACGTATCGGAAGATGATGTAAGGCTGACTGTCCGACGCTATCTGTACAGCCACAGCCGCAAGCCTGGCGACATGATAGAGCAGGTGGGTCACGGAGTGTATCGTCTGAATGCCCGTTCGCAAGTCACCATGGAATTGTTCTTGCAATTTGAGGACGACGAGGAACCACAGTCCAAACCGAAAGAGGACAAGAGCCTCAGTCTTTTCTAACCAGACTAAAACAACAAACAAAGATATTTATATATAAATCACCTTAAACCGATTAACAACTACACACTTCATTATGGCTAATAAATACTTACTTGGCCTGGACGTTGGCAGTAGCTCCGTCAAGGCTTCATTAGTGAATGCAGAAACAGGGGTGGTGGCAGCCGATGCACACTATCCGGAGAAAGAAGCACCAATACTGGCTGTAAAGGCAGGATGGGCAGAGCAAGACCCGCAGATGTGGTGGGACAATGCGAAGAAATCACTTGCCGACATAATGGCACGCACCGGCGCAAAGGGCGAGGACATTATAGCGATAGGAATATCGTATCAGATGCACGGGCTGGTCTGTGTCGATAAAGAACAGCAAGTACTCCGTCCGAGCATCATCTGGTGCGATTCCCGTGCTGTACCATATGGCGACAAGGCTTTCAAGGATTTGGGAGCCGACAAGTGCCTGTCGCATCTGTTGAACTCTCCGGGTAATTTCACTCTGTCGAAATTGGCGTGGGTGAAAGAGAACGAACCTGAATTGTTTGAAAAGATAGACAAGGTTATGCTGCCAGGCGACTACATTGCCATGAAGCTTAGCGGCACAATCAATACGACCATAAGTGGTATGTCGGAGGCAATAGCGTGGGACTTCAAGGAAAAGGCACCGGCTAAGTTCCTGCTTGACTATTATGGGTTTGACAGCGGCTTGTTGCCAGACATCGTGCCTACATTCAGCGTACAGGCGACGGTATCGGCAAAAGCAGCCAAGGAACTCGGACTGAAAGAGGGTACTCCCGTATCATATCGTGCCGGTGACCAGCCAAACAACGCCTTGTCGCTCAACGTATTCAATCCTGGCGAAATAGCATCGACTGCCGGGACGAGTGGGGTAGTGTACGGCGTATTGGGCAATGTGGACTATGACCCGAAGTCACGCGTCAACACCTTTGCACATGTCAACTACACCAAGGACATCGACCGTCTCGGAGTTCTCTTGTGCATCAATGGCACGGGAATACTGAATGCGTGGATGCATCGTAATGTTGCTCCAGATTTAAGCTATCCAGAAATGAACGACGTAGCAGCCACTGCCCCGATAGGTGCTGACGACGTGTCGGTGATACCTTTCGGCAATGGTGCCGAACGCGTGTTGGAGAACCGTGAGACTGGTTGCTCAATACATGGATTGAATTTCAACAAGCACAACCGTACGCATCTGTTGAGGGCAGCGCAGGAGGGCATAGTGTTCTCGTTCTGTTACGGCATGGAGATTATGGAGCAAATGGGAATGGACATTCGCAATATACACGCCGGCAAGGCAAATATGTTCCTGAGTCCGTTGTTCTGCAATACTCTCGCCAATGTCAGTGGCGCTACGATTGAGCTATATGATACCGACGGTGCTGCTGGTGCTGCGAAAGGCGCGGGCATTGGCTGTGGATATTACAAAGACCACGACGAGGCTTTTGCCACATTGAAGAAGCTCGCAGTCGTCGAACCTGCCGACAATCGTGGCGCATATCTCGACGCATATGCCGATTGGAAGGATATTCTTGGTAAGGTTATGAGATGATGATTCGATGACGATGCTTTGACAAAAGCTCAAAGGAAAAGGGTTGTGGATTTGGAGTATTTTATTCTCCGCTCGGTCCGCAACCCTTTTTTATATGCTCAGTCTTATACTGTCGTCAAATCATATATTCATCTTATCTTCAAACCATCTCACACAAGCGTACTACGATACCAGTCGTAGAGCTTCTTAACGCCGTCTTCAATCTCCACCTTGTGATGCCAGCCGAGACTATGCAACTTGCTAACGTCGATAAGCTTGCGTGGAGTTCCGTTGGGCTTTGTCGCGTCCCATGCGAGTTCGCCATCGAACCCGACAGTCTTTATCACAAGTTCTGCAAGAGCCTTGATAGTAAGTTCCTTGCCCGTTCCTACGTTTATATGGCAGTTTCGTATCTCTCCGAGCGAAGGAATTGCGCCACCGCGTCCTTCGGAATTGTTGCGGTCAACAGCTCCGTCGGTGCTTACGCCATAGAACACGCTGGAATATTTCTCTATCCCGATTATATCCTTGAAGTCAACGTTCAGCAACACGTGGACCGACGCGTCAGCCATATCCTCCGACCATAAGAACTCGCGAAGTGGCGAACCGTCGCCCCACAGTGTCACCTTGTTGTCCTCTATGCCGTAGAATGCCAATGCTTTCAGTATACGTTCCCTGTCCGCATTGCCGTCTACGTTGTCGCTGCCGATGACTTCTGCGAGCCTTGCAGGCGGATTGACAGGGCGTTTCTGCATATCAGTGCGTATGGCATCCCAATCGTCGTCATGTATGAGTTTGGCAAGATACACCTTGCGCATCATCGCTGGCAGCACGTGGCTGTTCTCCAAGTGGAAGTTGTCATTGGGACCGTACAGGTTCGTCGGCATGACGGCTATATAGTTTGTGCCGTACTGCAAGTTGTAGCTTTCGCACATCTTTAGTCCCGCAATCTTCGAAATGGCGTATTCCTCGTTGGTGTATTCCAGCGGCGATGTCAGCAGCGCGTCTTCCTTCATCGGCTGTGGGGCGTTCTTCGGATATATGCACGTCGAGCCGAGAAACAGCAGCTTCTTCACATCGTGCTTGTATGCCTGCTCTATGACGTTGCACTGTATCTTCATGTTTTGCATGATGAAGTCGGCACGATATAGCGAGTTCGCCATGATGCCGCCGACGAACGCCGCGGCGAGAACCACAGCGTCTGGTCGCTCCTCGTCGAAGAATTGCCTTACTGCCTGCTGGTCTGTAAGGTCGAGTTCATGATGCGTGCGTCCCACGAGGTTGTCGTACCCCCGTGCTTTAAGGTTGTTCCAAATGGCAGAACCCACCAGACCGTGGTGTCCTGCGACATAAATCTTTGATTTCTTGTCTAACATATTCTATTTCACAATGCCCTTTTCCAGATATTCCTCAAGGTTGACGCGTACGCGTGCGGCGGCATCGTCGGCGGCTACCTTCTTCATATCGCTGTCTACCATCAGGCGGACAAGTTCCTCAAACGTTGTCTTGTTCGGGTTCCAGTTCAACTGTGCCTTTGCCTTTGTCGGGTCACCCCACAGGTTGACTACGTCGGTCGGACGGTAGAAGTCGGGGCTTACCTCGACGAGGATCCTGCCCGTCGCCTTGTCGATACCTTTCTCGTCGATGCCCTCGCCCTGCCATTCGAGTTCTATTCCCACGTGGTGGAACGCCAGCGTGGCGAACTCCCTCACGGTGTGCTGCACGCCAGTGGCTATCACGAAGTCGTCGGGCTTGTCGTTCTGAAGGATAAGCCACATACATTCTACGTAGTCCTTGGCATATCCCCAGTCACGCTTCGACGACAGGTTGCCGAGATAGAGCTTGTCCTGCTTGCCCTGCTTGATGCGTGCGGCGGCGAGGGTTATCTTGCGCGTTACGAATGTCTCGCCACGGCGTTCGCTCTCGTGGTTGAACAATATGCCGTTGCAGCAGAACATTCCGTAGGCGTCGCGGTACTCCTTCATAATCCAGAAGCCGTATAACTTCGCCACGGCATACGGGCTGTACGGGTGGAACGGCGTGTTCTCGTTCTGCGGTACTTCCTCCACCTTGCCGTAAAGTTCCGATGTCGAAGCCTGGTATATGCGGCACTCGTCGGCAAGTCCGCACTGTCGCACGGCCTCTACCACGCGCAGCACTCCGACGGCATCGACATCAGCCGTGTATTCCGGAGAGTCGAAGCTCACCTGGACGTGGCTTTGCGCCGCGAGGTTGTATATCTCCGTCGGGCGTACCTTCCCAATGAGCGACACGAGGCTCATCGAGTCTCCCATGTCGGCATAGTGCAGGTGGAAGTTCGGCTTGCCCTCAAGGTGGGCTATACGCTCGCGAAAATCTACCGACGAGCGGCGGATTATTCCGTGTACGTCATATCCCTTCTCGAGCAGGAACTCCGACAGATAGCTTCCGTCCTGTCCCGTTATACCGGTTATCAGTGCTACTTTGCGTTTCATATCTTGCGTTTTGTATGTTGTTATCCGTTTGTGTGGTGCCTGTATTATATAATGTATAAGCCGTCAGTTCTCGCCTGAGAACTGTTTGATGCGCTGTTCTTCGCTAAGCTTGCAGATGAGCAACACGCCGTCGTGTTCAGCCACGATGTAGCCGTCCAGTCCCTGGACTACGACCTTGCGCGCGTCGCGCACGTTGACGATTGTCCCACGGGTGTCGTACAGGTCTACGTCGCCGTGTATGACTGCATTGCCCCCGCTGTCCTTGTTGCTCTGCATGAGCAGCGAGCCCCACGTGCCGAGGTCGCTCCAGCCGAAGTCTGCCGGACAGACGAATATCTCGTCGGCTTTCTCCATTATGGCGTAGTCCACGCTGATGTTCTCGCAGTCGGGATAGACCTCGTTGATTACGTCCTGTTCCTCTGCCGTGCCGAGCTTGTCGCGTATGCGGTCGAACACCTTGGCTATTCCGGGCTGGTACATCCGGAAGGCGTTGAGTATCGTCGTCCCGCTCCAGATGAATATGCCCGCGTTCCACAGGTAGTTGCTCTGCTGTATGTACTTGACAGCCGTCTCGAGTGCGGGCTTCTCGTGGAACTTCTCCACGCGGTATATCTCCTTGTTGCGCGCGCTCGGTGCCGACATGTCGGCTTCGATGTATCCGTAGCCCGTCTCCGGACGTGTAGGCTTCATGCCGAGCGTCACTATGGCGTCGCTCTCGGCGGTGAACTGTAGGCACATCTTGATGACGCGGCGGAACTCCACAGCGTTGGTCACCACGTGGTCGCTCGGAGCCACGACGATGTTAGCCTGCGGGTCTGTCTGCCGTATGCGCCAGCTCACGTACGCTATGCACGGAGCGGTATTGCGCCGGCAGGGCTCGCGGAGTATGTTGGTTGCGGGAATCTCGGGCAGTTGCGCGTGCACCGTGTCGGCATACCTCTCGTTGGTGACGACCCACACGTTCCCGGGGTCGCATATGCCTTCGAAGCGGTCGTAGGTGAGTTGGAACAGTGTGCGCCCTACGCCGAGTACGTCTATGAATTGCTTGGGGTGTTCGGCTGTGCTCATGGGCCAGAAACGGCTGCCCACTCCTCCAGCCATGATAACCAGATGGTTCATTGTTACACTTTTGTTTGTTTAAGGCGCAAAGTTAACAATTTTTTCTCTCTTTCCATTGCGACGGTACGGAAATGTTCACATACTGTCTATGCAAAGCCATACATTGAGCACCGTGACGACGCTCGCGAGCCCGTACAGCAGTATGGTGTTCCACCGCTTGTTGGCATACCGCCCCATGACGCGGCGCGATGATGTGAGGCTCACCTGGAGGAACACCGTGAACGGGAGTTGCAGGCTCAGCACCATCTGCGACACGAGCAGCCCCTGGAACGGGTTGCCGATGAACAGTATCACCACCAGCGACACGCCGTAGGATATTGCTATTCCGACGACCGAGTGTGGGTCTTTGGCGTTGTAAGACTCGTTGAACATTCCGGCGAATATGCTTCCTGCCGCCATTCCGCTCGTTATCGTGCTCGATATTCCGGCAAGCAGGAGCGCGAGGGCGAATATGTTTCCGGCGTTGCCGCCGAGGAGCGGCGTCAGCAGAGCCTTTGCCTGCGCGAGGTCCGTCACTTCGGTCCCGCTCTTGTAGAACGTGGCGGCGGCGAGTAGTATCATCGCGCTGTTGATAGCCCAGCCCACGATCATGGAGAACAGCGTGTCGAAGAACTCGTAGCGCAGCGCGCGCTCGATGTCGCCCGCGCCCTTCTTGTTTATCTCCCGGCTCTGCACTATCTCGGAATGCAGGAAAAGGTTGTGGGGCATGACCACCGCGCCGAGCACGCTCATGATGACGAGCAGGCTTCCCTGCGGCACGCTTGGCACGGTCCAGCCGCCGACCGCCCGCCCCCAGTCTATGTCGACGAGGAACAGCTCGTATATGAACGACAGCCCTATCACCGACACGAAGCCGATTATCGCCCGTTCCATACGCTTGTACGTGTTGGTGAACAGCAGCACTGCCACCGCCGCGACGGTCATGGCAGCGCCTGCGGCTATCGGGACTCCGAACAGCATCTGCAACGCTATGGCGGAGCCGAGTATCTCAGCCATCGACGTTGACACGCTCGCGAGCACCGCGCTGCCTATTATGGGGCGGCTTACCCACTTCGGCGTGTACTTCGTAGCCGCCTCGCTCAGGCACAGGCCTGTCACTATGCCGAGGTGTGCCACGTTGTGTTGGAGCGCGATGAGCATGACGGTAGACAGCGTGACGACCCACAGCAGCGCGTAGCCGAACCCGGAGCCGGCGGCGAAGTTGCTCGCCCAGTTGCCGGGATCGATGAAGCCTACCGTCACGAGCAGTCCCGGACCGATGTACTTCAGTATGTCGAGACCGCCGAGAATGTGCTTGTGGTCCTTGCGTTTCAGTTCGTTGACTATGTTCATTTGGCGATTGATGTGTGATTGGATTGCGGTATGGCGTGCTGGCGGAACGGCAGGATCGGCGTTGCTATAGTCAGACGATACCGCTGCAAAGGTAGCAATAAAGTCTGGAATTAAGGCGGAAACAGCCGCGAGACTCGTCGGGAATGGGCATGAAGTCGTCCGTGAACAGCCGCAAGACTCGATGAGAATGGGCGCAAATCGTGGTGTGGGAAGGCTCTTCTTGTGACCCGTCCGTACGGTTCTTGTGACTCAAAAAGCCACTTCTTGTGTACGTCTGTCACGTGTCAGACTTACGGCTGACACGTGACGGACTTATGGCTGACACGTGACGGACTTGTGGCTGACACGTGACAGACATTCATAAAAGGTCACTTCCCGGGTCACAAAAACCGCCTTGCCGAGCCACAAGAGGCGGCTTCCCGCATCACGAACAGGCGTTATTCTCGTCCGATATAGGCACTACTCACGGCGCGGGTCGTGGCTGCCCTCGCGTTAAATAGTGTTTTTTGACTGCCGTTCATCAGGATAATGCCTACCTTTGCACCGGGGTTTTACAGTCATTTCACGATTTTGAAAGCACGTACGGACAGGAAACGACAGTGGAGCGCAAGGCTTTTGCTTTGCGTGTTCGTGCCGTTGCTGCTGCTCGCGTCGGTGCACGTCCACCGCCAGCCTGCGGCGCCACAGTCCGACTGCTACTCCTGCGTCCACCATATCCACCACGGAGGACACATCTCCATATCGTCACATTCGGCGGCGACCTGCCTCCTGTGCCAGTTCCTCGCCATATCGTTCGTGGCTGCATCTGCGGCAGTCACGGTGTTCCGCGCCTGCCGTTCCACGGTCGGAATGCCGCCTTGCCCCGCAAGTCACGGCATCGCCCACGGCGCGGCTGCCCTGCGCGCCCCGCCGGTTTGCTTGTAACGCTATTCCTGTGTATCAAGTGGGGAGGGTCTTTCCCCACGCGTAAACATTACAAGCAAGCAAAACCATTAAAAATGAACAGAACAACATTGGTCCTGCTCATGGCTTCAGCGTGTATGGGAGCCATGGCGGACGACACCGTGGGCAGCCCTGCGCCCGCGGCAACCGTGGCGGACACCCTCTGCATGGACACCGCGCGACTCGACGAGATAGTAGTCACGGGACTCACGGGGCGGTCGCTCATGAAGGACTCGCCGGTGCCCGTGTCGGTGGTCGGCGCGCGGCAGCTGGCAGCCACCTCGTCTACAAACATTATCGACGCACTGAGCCTCCAGCCCGGAGTGTCGCAGATAACCACCGGCGGGGGAATATCCAAGCCCGTCATACGCGGACTGGGATTCAACCGCGTCGTCGTGGTGAGCGACGGAGTCCGTCAGGAAGGCAACCAGTGGGGAGCCGAGCACGGTGTCGAGATAGACGGCAACACAGTGTCGTCGGCAGAGATAATCAAGGGTCCCGCGTCGCTCATGTACGGCAGCGACGCCATGGCGGGAGTGATAATATTCCACGGCGAGACCATGCCGGCAATAGGACGGGTGCAGGCGGAGGCATCGTCGGAGTATCAGACCAACAACGGGCTTTTCGCCTATTCAGCCAACGTCAAGGGCAACACCGGCGGCATAGTCTGGAGCGGGCGGTGGTCGGACAAGATGGCGCATGCCTACAAGGACCGCAACGACCAGTACGTCATCGGGTCGCAGTTCCGCGAGCGCGCAGCGCAGGGAATAGCCGGCGCGAACCGCCGGTGGGGATACAGCCGCCTGACCCTCGGCTACTACCACCTCACGCCCGGCATGATAGAGGGCGTGCGCGGCTACAGCCACAGCTATGGCAAGTCGCTGCCGTTCCAGCAGGTACGCCACTACAAGGCGGTAGCCGACAACACCATATTCATAGGCGGAGGCACGCTCCACGCGATTGTAGCCTACCAGCAGAACCGCCGGCAGGAGTATGAGGAGAGTGCTTCCACGCCCGGACTCGACCTGATGCTCCACACGGTCAACTACGATGCAAGGTACCAGTTGCCCATAGGCAGCCGTGTGAAGCTCGCGTGCGGCGTTGGCGGCATGTGGCAGCGGTCGATAAACCGCGGCAGCGAATACCTCATACCCGCCTACCGCCTCTTTGACATCGGCGCGTTCTCCACCGCGTCCTACCATGCCGGACGGCTGACCGTGAGCGGCGGGCTGCGTGTGGACAACCGCAGCCTGCGCAGTTTCGCACTCGACGGGGTGTTCGACCGCCTGGGGCGCAGCTTCACTGGAGTCACGGGCAGCGTTGGCGGAGTGTATGCCCTGTGCGACGGCATGAACGTAAGGGTGAACGTATCCCGCGGGTTCCGCGCCCCCAACCTCGGAGAGCTCGCCTCCAACGGCGTACACGAGGGCACGGTGGAGTACGAGCTTGGCAATCCCGCCCTCGATGCCGAGTACAGCTGGCAGGCAGACCTGGGGTGGGACTATACGTCGGCAGTGCTTTCGGCGCAGGTGTCCCTGTTCGCCAATTCCATAGACGGATACATATTCTCGCAGAAGCTCGACGGCGTGAAGACCGACGGCTACGACACATACCGGTATATGCAGGGCGACGCGCGCCTCGTCGGTGGCGAGTTGTCAGTCGACATCCACCCCGTAGAAAGGCTGCACGTAGGCACCACGTTCTCCTATGTCAACAGCGTCCGGCTTCATCAGCCGCGCGAGGGACGTTACCTTCCATACACGCCCGCGCCGCGGTGGATAGCCGACTTGCGATACGACATAGTGCAGGGCGGGCGGACGTTCGACAACGCGTTTGCCAGCGTCCGAATGGAATGCAACCTGCGCCAAAGCCACTTCTATGCCGTCAACGGCACCGAGACTGCTACGCCCTCGTACACGCTGCTCAACGCCACCGTGGGTACAGACCTCCGCATTCGCGGACGCAAGGCGGCGGTGTTGTGCCTCGTGTGCGACAACATATTCGACCGCGCCTATCAGAATCATCTGAACCGTTTGAAGTATATTGATACGGAACCGTCGGACGGTCGCCGTGGAATATTCAACATGGGACGCAACATAACCGTCAAGCTCACCGTTCCCGTGGAGCTGTGAGTATGGTGGGACGACAGTGAGGGGACAATGCTTTCGGGCGTTGTCCCCTGTTACTTTCGGCTGACTATCATGCGGTTATCCGCTTGCCGCAGCCTTAATTTTTCTTAAAAAGCGGGTGGAACGGAATATGTATTTAAAAACGTATTCTAAAAAAACGTATATTTACACCCGAAAAACCGAAACAATGTGACAAGAACCATGAATACAGACCGAGACAACTCCACGAGGAAAGAGTATGTGCCCCCGCATATAGGCATGGTCAACATACCTCCGGCAGACCTTCTTGCTGCTTCCGACGAGCCGCCTGCCGACAACGTAATTATAGATTACGACCCGGAGGTAGATGCCGACGGCGGCGGATTGTCCAGGCGCAACCACTATTATCCAACCTTTGAAACATGGGAGTAGGGCGTTGCGGACTTCGTTCCGCGAGCCTTGCGCCATTATAGCGACCAACACTAACCACCAACGAAAGAGCCACTATGAAGAAAACGATACTGATAGCCCTCGCGCTGGCTTCGGCGATGACCGTTGCGGCGCAGAACACCAACTATGGCAAACTGCCCAATGGCGACTGGTATCCGGGTTATAATGCCAATTCGCAATCGACCGACCAGCCTGACGCCGACCTTTCCCCCGTGGTGCGCCGCCAGCCTGCGGCTGCCGCTCCGGCAAAGGCGCAGACCACAACCGGCTCTGTGCCGCAGCTTGCGTCGGCAGTACCGGCAAGTCCGGACACTACCGACTTGCCCGACCATTGGGACAACTCGCAGCAACCATACTTCCCACCGGTATTCTCACAGGGCAGCTTTGGCTCCTGCGGCGTGTCGTCGCACGTCGGCTACATGATGACTTCAGAAATGAACGCCGCCGAGAATACCAATGCCAAGCTGCTGGAGAACCAACTCTGTCCGATGTTCCAATATCCGTTTACGTACCACGGTCCAGGCAAGGACGAAATGGCATTGTACGTGGGATTCCCCAGTGCCGACGTATTCGGCGGACGATACCCCGGCTCCAAGTACGGAGGATATGAATACACGTCGGGAGTGGCAGGCTGGATGCAGGGCTACGACAGCTGGCTCAATGCCATGAAGCACCGCATAGCCTCGGCGGCGAACTATACCGATCCGAGTGGGAATATGTATTACGCCACGGGAAAGAAGTACAGTACCAACCCCGCTACACCGGGCTTCAAGCTCATCAAAGGCTATCTGCACAGCCACAACGGAGACCCGGACTATGAGGGGCGGGGCGGAGTACTCTGCATGGGCGTGGGCATAGCTTCGGCTGCGCAGTCCATCGTTCCGTCAACTCCGATAAACGACCGCAACAGTCTGACGGGAAAGAAGTATATGTTGCACTGGAACCTTACGAGTGGCGACCATGCCATGACGCTTGTCGGATACGACGACCGCATTCAGTTCGACCTCGACGGCAACGGCGTTGCAGGCGAGACCAACAACCGCTTGGGGCAGGACGAGAACGGAGCGTGGATTGTTGCCAACACGTGGGGCAACTGGGCTAACTCCGGTTTCATATATGTTCCGTACGCGCAGGGCGGCGGTATTTCCCGAAGCCGTACGTTGCCCGCACCGAAGAACAGCACGGCGGTAGTAGCCTATGATGCCGACAATCCGCAAACGGTGGAATACGACGATACGGCTACAGTCACCGTCTACCCGGCGCAATGGTATTGGGAACCTTATGCCTACCACTACCGCAAGGACTACACGCCGTTGCGCACTATGAAGGTCACCATGGAGTACGTCCACCGTTCGGAGATAAGCGTAGTGGTCGGCATAGCGCAGGACACCACTGCCACGCAACCGGAGAAGACTTCTACATTCCAATACATCAACTACCAGGGCGACGGCACTGGCAATGATCCCGCTACGCCGTTGCTCGGTCAGTGGGCTGACGGACAAATGCACTACGAGCCTATGGAGTTCGGAATCGACTTGACCGACCTGACTGACGGCTTCGACAACCGCAAGCCGCTAAAGTACTTCCTTATCATAAACACCAACTCCGACGCTGACAAGGCAAAGGGACACGGGCAGATAATATCGGCGAGCGTCATTGACTACGAGTTTGATTCCAAGGGCATTGAGACTCCGTTCGAACGGCGCAATGTCAACATTCAGAATGGCGGAGCGCAGACGGTCATAACCACCGTAGTCAATGCCGAACAGCTCAACGCGCCGATGAACGCCGTCATAAGCGGAACGACCCTCTCGTGGGACAAGCCTGCGACGAGTTGCTACACTCCCTCCAAGTACTATATATATAAAGGTGGAATATTGGCGGATTCAATCGATGCCACATCGACAAGCAAGACGCTTGCAAATACTGATGGCACTTGGACTGTCAAGGCTCTGTACGCCGTCAACGGCAGCAACCACCTCTCGGCAGCGAGCAACGAGGCTCAGGCTTCGTCGTCGTTCGATGCTTCCGAAGCATACGACAATTACGCGCTGTCACTCACCAATGGCGGGTTCTATGTGCCCGATGTAGTTGGCTCTGCCCACAGCCAGTATACCGTTGAGTTCTGGTTCAAGCCTTCGAACCTCCACAACTGGGGCGACTATCTTTTCCAGCATGACTGGGGCACACGTTACCGCGTACATACCAGCCAATACGGTACAATATCAGCTGGTTGGAGCACCGACACGAGCGTTGGCGACCGCATAAACGCGCCTTCCGGTTCGTTGAAGAACGGCAGGTGGAACCATGTGGCATTGGTTATAGACGGACAGAACCACAAGATATATGTCGATGGTGTGAAGGTTGCCGAGGCTACTTCTACCAATAGCAGCCACAGCGGACTACCGGCGTTCTGGTCTGGCAGGTTGTACTTTGGCGACCAGAAGACGCTCAATGGCAAGATTGACGAACTTCGCCTGTGGACTACCGCACGCACTGCCGACGAGATAAAGGACAATATGCGTTCGCCGGTGCTCAATCCTTCGCAACAGGACAACCTCGCTGCATATTTCCGTGGCGAAGTCTACCAGGAACAGTATTCCGACGACAAGGGCATAACGCAGACACGCTGGCGCGTCAAGGACAGTGCCCACGGGCATGATGCCTATTTCATCGACGGAGTAGACAGCACGGCATTGCATCAGGACACCGTCGCCACGGGCGTTACCATAAGCACCGATGCCGCTACTCCGAAGGTGAGTATCACCGCGCCCGACTCAGCCTATGTCGGCGAGTCCGTATCGTTCAGCTCTACAGGTTCGGTGGGTATCACTGGTTATGCGTGGACTACCACCGACGCACAGACCGACAGGACGACCGCGCCAAAGCCGTCGTTCGTGTTCAATACGGCTGGAGAGAAGATCATAACGCTGACTGCTACCGATATTAGTGGACAAACTGCCGTGGCGGAAAAGAAGATACTCGTGACCGGAGTATCGCCAACTGCTGGTATAACCCTTTCGGCTGATACAATAAACACAGGCGACGTTATCAGCTTCATATCGCAAAACCGCGCGCCAAACTGCACTTACAAGTGGGAATGGGACGATGACGGTACTGAATCAGGCAACGCTTCGACTATGGCGAACGCATCGGCACGATACAACAACGAGGGGCTGAAGACCGTCCGGCTGACCGTCACCGACGCTTCCGGCACAGTCTATACAGGCTCGCGGGA
Organism: uncultured Prevotella sp.; assembly: GCA_964523825.1. Taxonomy (GTDB): domain Bacteria; phylum Bacteroidota; class Bacteroidia; order Bacteroidales; family Bacteroidaceae; genus Prevotella. Next base: position 21,776 of record CAZGAT010000007.1, read on the forward strand.
GTTCCACGTCATACTTGCCGCCCCTGTCGAAGGACATCAAGTGTCTCCGATAATAGTAATGAAGGGCGATACCGTGACGCTTACCGATAAGAGCAGCAACCAGCCAACTTCGGGCGAATGGGACTTTCTGTCGCTTAGTAGCCTGTTGCGTATGGACAGTATTTCCGGACATATATATCCGAAGAACTCTGGAGTGTATACCCTTACGCATACCGTTGCCAACCGTGTAGGCACTGTGACTGGCTCTGCCAACCGTGCGCTCATAGTCTGCAACGACGAGTCGTATAACGGTTTGTCGTTCTACGGAGCCAATAACCAGACCCTTAAGTTCTCGCTTCCCTCGACAACCAACATCACAACCGACTGGTCGATAGACTTCTGGCTTAATCCATCGGAAATGTCGTCTTCGTGTGCCGCGATAACTATAAAGGGCGACGGCACTGATAGCCTTAAGCTGACATCTAACGCCGTAGGCGGGCTGACGCTCGCTACTACCGACAAGAATTCCGAACTCGCAAGCGTATATACTGCCGACGAATGGCATCACTACGCCTTCAGCGCAAGCGAGGGTGCCATTTCCGTATATCGTGACGCGGAACTGGTAGGCACTCTTGAATCGTCGCAAACCGATTATTCTACGGTGTTGAAGAATATCACCTTTGGTGGCGACAACAGCCGTATGTCGATAGATGAGCTGTGCGTATGGAGCAAGGCTCTGACGGTCACCGACATTAAGTCACATGCCAACCAGCGCATAACCAAGGTGGATTCGCTCCGCAACGAGGGATTGCTTGCATACTTCGACTTCAACTACAGTGACGGCGAGACCGTTATGACTGATGCGTCGGGCAACGCCATTACAGCCACGCTGACTGGATTCGACCAGACTTATGCATTCCTGAGTCCTTCAAAGGGAGTGTTCTGCCTAGACCTCAACTCACCAGAGAATGAAAGGATTATCGGCGTGGAGATACCACGGCAGCGGTTCCGTGTCGTTGCCTACAGCGACAGCCACCCGACAGAGGGCAATCCGTCATACGTTATCGATGGCAACAAGTCTACATACTGGCACAACCAGTACAGTTCGAGTACTACCGCCGCCATAAAGTATCCGCACTCGCTGACGTTCAGCCGTATCGGTAACGACACCATACGCTCGCTGCAAATATATTACGCCCGCACTGACAATTATCGTGCCGCAAGCCTTACAGTTGAGGAGAGTGCCGACAGTATAAACTGGAAGAAGGTTGACACCAACCACCACCTTTTCAGTTTCTCCAATCAGAACGTAGACCTCACCACGCCAGCTACGGACAAGTATATACGCCTTACGTTCAACAGCGGTCACGGCACATTCCTGTGTGTCAACGAAATCACGTTCTATGGCAGTCGTGTCTATCTGACCGACCTTGCCAACGCCCGTGGACTGTATTCCGTAGTGCCAAAGGACTCGACGCGCGGCGTACTCTACGCCAAACCTTTTGGAGACGACTACCTCACTTCTTGTGGCGGAACAGCCACAGGCGTAGCCAATGCCGGCATATCCGTCGATGAGACCGACCCGTATCAGCAATGGGGATTCATCAGCAAGGACGGCAAGTATTATATGTATAATATAGGTATGCACAAGCTTGTGGATTTAGCCACTGACGGCGACCACGGCATATTGAGCAAGAACTCGGCAGCCGAAGTGTCTATAACGGGTGTTGGCGACAGCTATGTGACTATGACCGTCGGCGGAACCAAGAAGGTTGGCTTTACACGTGACGACAGGACTTATCTCACCGCCTCGGAGCTTCGTTCGGACTATTCATCACTGCGTATAGCATTGCTTGGCGTTACTACCAATGGCGACCACTATGTCAACGGCGAGGCTGGTACTGCCCACGTGTCGACAACAGGCAAACTTGCCAATGTTGCCGCGCCGACTTCTGCCGACGTTCTGCGCCTTGAAAGTGACGGCAGTGGCAAGTTCTATTTGAGGCGCGAGGCTGACAGCAAGTATTTCAGCGTCAGCGCTGGCAATGACATTCAGCTTGTAGACGACAGGTCCTCGGCTACAGCGTTCAATATCTATGGCAAGGACGACGATGGCTTCGGCACTGTCGCCAACTGGAACAACCTGTTTTCCGACATAACGTCGGAACTTAACGACTATATGGTTCGTTTCGTTGCCAGTAGCCAGTATCTCAATACGCAGGACTACAACAAGGTCGGCGGACTTCGTGGCGGCACTGGAACGTGGAGCTTCGTGTATGTGCGCAATGTCGCCGACGCGTCTATTGGCTGTGAGCTTGATACCGATGCTGACGGCGACGGCAACACCTTGCGGCTCGTTCAAGTTGCGGGGGCGACGTTCCCCAAAGCCGACTCGTTGCAGGCTGTCAGCCAGTTGACAGAGACAGTAGCCGAACATACTGTCACCTATACCGTAGATGTAGAAGGTACAACTGTCAAGAATGCTACGGCGACATTCGTCAATGGCGCATGGCTGCCAAAGGACATATATCCCGATGATGTTGCTTCGGCTGCCCACGACTTCATAACAATGGGCGTATCGTCGGCACAAGTAACTCGTGACACCACCGTCGTTGCGGGAAGATACAGTGGCTCGATACATTTCTCCAAGAGCTACGACGAAGCCGTATGGTATCGTCTAAACTTCGATTCCGACCGCAACCGCAGTATTGCCTATAACCCTGCACATGTCAACACTGCTGAGGGCTTCGGTTATACCCATGCATCGTATGCGTGGGATAACTATGCCGACAACTCCCTGTGGGCGTTCTTCGGTTCACCGTATGGCGTGCGCCTCGTCAACAAGGCTGCTGGTGGTGACAAGGTTCTTGCATATGTATCTGGTCGTGCCGTGATTCAAGACTCCATACAGGGTGGCTCCGATATAGAGCTGTGGGATATGCACGTATCCAACTCTGGTATCGCACTCAACTCGTTGGGTTCTACGGACCACCTTGCCTACTTGAACAACCGCAGCCATACACTCGGCTGCTTCAATGGTACCGATGGATATAACTGGGCGAACTCACGCATATACGTTACGCTTGCAAGTTATCCTTCTACGGCGTTCTCCACATTGCCCACCAATGCAAACACCCGTTGGGGACAACCTGCGGTAAAGGAAGTACAGGGCTGCAACATAGTGAAACTCGTGTCCGACTATGCAGCATCGCCAAGCGAGGCATCGTTCAATGACGTACTTTCTGGTATCGACGGCTATGAATTCGGCTCCAATCCTGCTACCGCTTTCGCAGGAAGCAATGGCTACGTGAACATTCATACAAGTGGGACTACTGATACCACAAGCCTTGTCTTCGGTGGCAGTGACAATACGTTGGCACTCACTACGGCTACCGATGCCAACAGCATAAGCCAGTTGTGGCAAGTTACATCGGCAAGTAGTGGCACGGTGCGCCTATATAATGCCAACACGAAGAAGTATCTCGGAGCGGCTACCGAGTCGGCGGTATCGCTGTCTGCCGATCCTGTGGACTGGAACATAAAGTGGACTGCCGACAGCACGTTCACACTCAGCAACGGCACTGGTCGTCTTGGAACTTCGTCAGCCTCCGACGGAAGCCTTGCCATAGGCTTGGCGGACAGTACGTGGACGTATACCAACGTCTCGGAAGTGACGGTGCCGCTGCAATCGATAGGCAATTACAACTATGCGTCAGCATACCTGCCGTTCGCTACTACGGTCAGTGGCGCGTCAGTATACGCCGAGGCTTCTGTATCGGGGGAAACGCTCTCACTGACGAAGACCGAACCGAATGTTCCGGCAGAGACTCCGTTTATCATAATAGGAAGTGCGGACTCCACTACGGCGACGTTCCATATAGCCGATACGACTGACGTGCCACAACTACAGACGACTACCGCAAGTCCGCTCCGTGGAACACTCGTACCGATGTCGTGGAGCTATGACGACTATCTCACTCTCGGTTGGAAAGACAACACTGCCGGGTTCTACAAATACAACATGACCCAGCTTGAATCCAACCATGCCTACATAGACGCGTCCACACTCGGCGTATCGTCTGTCAAAGGTCTTACGCTATCTATCGACGGCAGTGATCCTACCGGTATCGATAGTCCTGAAGTAGATGCCCACGACGGCGAGGACAGAATATACAACCTCAAGGGGCAGCGTCTCGACCGTCCGCGTCGTGGTGTCAACATCATCAACGGGCGCAAGGTGCTGGTCAAGTAGTACGTCTTTCAGTCGTTATAAAGGGCAACAATCTGCGTGGCTAACGCATTGTTGCCCTTTTCGTTTTCTGGCTGTTGTTCTTCCAATCTGACGACTGCAATCCTTGCCGTTCGGCAACCACATTCCTTACAGCTTATCAACAGTATTTCTTTCATTCTACGGAATGTATTCCTTAGGTCGTAAGAAATGCATTCCTTAGACCGTAACGAATACAATCGTTAGACCCTAAGAAATACATTCGTTAGATTTCAAGATTTGTTGGCGGAAAATTCCGCGTACAGTCAACCGTCATTCCGTCTGCATTCCGTCTGATTCCGCCGTGCAAGTTATAATAGGGCTGGTCTTGTTACCCTTTTTACCGTTCAGCCTTGGCTGAACGATGATGTATGCTATTCGTTTTCCACTTTTCACATAAGGCTGTCTACACTCGGATGTATAAAAGAAAAGCAAGCTTTCCTTTTGCCATGTCACTCATTTGCACTACCTTTAGATAAGACAGGCTGCACCTCAACAATAAAAATCAATAGATTTATTTTGTATTGTGTTCGGTTTGCACTACCTTTGTAGCGGAAACTAATGATTTAACAACTAAAACAAACCCACTTATGCTGAAATTCATTGAACCGCTGATGCGCCGAATGAATGGTGTTAAATGCGCGATGTTAGCACTTGTCATGACCGTAGCGGCTGTACCTGCCAATGCTGACGCACCTGAATGGTCGTCGGTATATCATCAGATAGAACAGATGATAAAGGCACCAACATTCAAAAATGCTGATTACGTAATAACAAAGTACGGCGCGAGCACCAAGGCTTCGGCTGCACGTAACCAGAAAGCTATAAACAAGGCTATCGCTACTTGCTCACGCAAGGGAGGCGGGCGTGTGATAGTGCCTGCTGGCGAATGGAATACTGGCGCGCTAACGCTGAAGAGCAACGTCAACCTCGTAGTAGAGAAAGACGCAAAGCTGCTGTTCGCCTTTGATACGAGCCTGTATCCTCTCGTACGCACACGTTGGGAGGGTATGGACTGCTACAACTACCAGCCATGCATATATGCCGATGGAGTACAGAACGTAGCTATTACCGGTGAAGGAACTATCGACGGAAACGCATCGAACGAGCGTTGGTGGTTTATGACTGGTGTAGAGCGTCTCGGATATAAGGAAGGACTTGAGAACTGCAAGTATACCGGCGCACGCAACAAACTGTTGCAGATGGTGAGCGACGGAACACCTGTAGAACAGCGTGTGTTTGGAAAAGGCAGTGGTCTGCGTCCACAGTTGATAAACATAATGAACGGTCAGAACGTGCTCATAGAGGGCGTGACACTGCTTCGCTCTCCGTTCTGGGTTATACACCCCGTATTCTGCAAGAACCTCACCGTACGCAATGTGAAAATATGGAACGAAGGACCCAATGGCGATGGTTGCGACCCCGAGAGCTGTGACGGAGTGCTTATAGAGAACTGCCGTTTCCATACTGGCGACGACTGCATAGCCATAAAGAGCGGACGCAACCAGGACGGTCGCCTTGACGGTCGTGCGTCGCAGAATATCATTGTCCGCAACTGCGATATGGAGGACGGACACGGTGGTGTGGTTATCGGTTCTGAAATAGCCGCTGGTGCAAAGAACGTATTTGTAGAAAATTGCCGTATGGATTCTGAAAACCTTGACCGCGTAATACGTATCAAGTCGAATCCATGCCGTGGTGGTGTGACGGAGAACGTGTTTGTACGCAACGTTGAAGTAGGCAAGTGTGGTGAGGCCGTGTTGAAAATCAACCTCGACTACGACCGTCGCGAGCAGTGCTGCCGTGACTATCCTCCAACGGTACGCAACATATGGCTTGAGAACGTCACTTGCAAGCAGAGCAAGAACGGAGTATATATTATAGGTATGCCCGACCATGACAATGTCTATGGCATTCATGTCAAGAATTGCAAGTTTGAGGGTATAAAGGAGCAGACCGTAAAGGTGACGGGACTTGCGCACGACCTTGACTTGTTCTAACTACAGCCCAACAAAAGTCGTCTAAGATTAAGACGGCTTTTGTTTTTAAATAAAATGCCTTGTACGGACTTACAAAGATTGCTATAATGGATAGGATAAAACCTTTGGGAACAGCTTCCTTGTATGTAATTTGCTATGTGCTTTGTGAATTAGGACGTAGATCTGAAAATAAGATTCTATTACTCTTAGGTCTTGGTATATGTAATCTTATAATTCTTATCTGTGTATATAATATAGTAAGAAGAGTGATATATAAGAGGAGTGTGCTAAGATTTCTTATCGGAATGGTATTTATGATAATTATTGATATTATTTACATTGGCTGTTTATAAAAAAATAAGATTTCTGTTTTTGGGAGTAGTTCTGCTGTTCCCTTTCTATAGTCAGGCTCATAACGGGCAACTATTTTATGTCCCGGACGATTATGTTTGGACTACGCAGAGCGAGAACAGTAGCGGCTCTATGCCCTGTGGTGGTGGTTCGATAGGCTTGAACGTATGGGCGGAAGACGGTGACATACTGTTTTACGCTCAACGTAGCGGAGCGTTCGACGAGAATAATACGATGCTGAAAGCGGGTCGCTTCCGAATACGGCTTGTTGATTCGAGTCTAAGGACTACACTGGCTAATGCCAATGATGAGGTTGGAAAGTCACAATTCAACCAGACCCTGCATGTATATGACGGTTATGTGAGCGTAACTGTCAATGGTGCGGTGGTGAATATATGGGTAGACGTGTTCCGACCGGTCATTCACGTCGATGTGAAGTCGAAGAAACCAATGCGGGCGATTGTCGGTTATGAGTCGTGGCGGTATAAAGACCGCCCGATAAGGAAAATGGAGTTCCAGCAGTGCAGTTATAAGTTCGGCAAAGTCAAAGGGTTGAAGACCACTGCCGATACTATACGTGCGTATGCCAACAGCATTTGGTTCTATCATGAGAATGCTGATTCAACGGTGTTTGACGCTACCGTATGTGCTGAGGGATTGGGGAAATACCGTAACCAGATGTATAATCCTATCGGAGGACTCGTGTCTGGTGGAATGATGTCATGTCCAGGTTTCAACTATACGGGTACGTATGTGGGCGAATATGCGTCAACGGACTATCGTGGTTGGAAATTTGAGTCGCAGAAGCCTGTGCGTAAAGCCAATATCGTCATAGGACTTGGTGATAGCCAGCAAGGTGTCGATGAATTTAAGTCACAAGTCGTTTCAGACATTCAAAAAAGTGCCAACGGCGCATTCGACAAGACCCGTAACTGGTGGCACGAATTCTGGAAGCGCAGTTATATACGCATTTCTGGCGAAGGCGCAAACATAGCGCGCAACTATACTTTGTTCCGGTATATGCTCGGGTGCAATGCCTATGGCAAATGGCCTACCAAGTTCAATGGCGGACTGTTTACCTTTGATCCCGTTTATGTGAATCCGCAATATCCGTTTACACCTGACTTCAGGCGTTGGGGCGGGGGGACGTTCACTGCGCAGAACCAGCGTCTCGTTTATTGGGGAATGTTAAAGAGCGGCGACTTCGACATGCTGCGTCCGCAACTCGACTTCTATGCACGGTTGCTGCCGACGGCAATGCTTCGCGTCAAGGAGTATTGGAATCATGGCGGAGCCAACTTCAACGAGCAGATAGAGAACTTCGGACTTCCCAACATAGACGAATACGGAACGAAACGTCCTGGCGGATTCGACCGTGGGGTTGAGTACAACGCATGGTTGGAATACACGTGGGATACGGTGCTGGAGTTTTGCCAGATGGCATTGGAGGCAAACCGAATGTCGGGTATGGACATATCGGAATACTTGCCGCTGATAAAGCAGAGCGTCGTTTTCTTTGACGAACATTACCAATGGCAGTCACGCAGGCTTGGACGCAAGCCACTCGATGGCAACGGGCATATTGTCATATATCCAGGCTCTGGTTGCGAGACTTTCAAGATGGCGTACAATCCTGCAAGCACAGTCAGCGGACTGCGCGCGGTATTGCGCTCGCTATGCTCTTACTTAAACAACAATGGAGACGACAGCGACACCATAGCAAAGTATAATGGTATGCTGAACCGTATACCGCCTACACCACTGCGCACTATCAACGGACATACGGTGATAGCTCCGGCACAGGTATGGGCACGCGTCAACAACCGTGAATTGCCACAACTGTACCCTGTCTTTCCATGGAGGGAATACGGTGTGGGGCGTGACTCGCTGCAAATAGCCGTAGATACGTGGAATTATGATCCATACGTCAAGCAGTTCAAGGGCGTGACGAGTTGGGAACAAGCAAACATCTTCGCCGCATGTATGGGGCTGACCGACGAGGCTGTACGTCTTGAAGTGGAGAAAATGGCAGACGGTCCATACCGTTTCCCTGCTTTCTGGGGACCAGGACATGATTGGGCACCCGACCATAATTGGGGTGGAAGCGGCATGATTGGATTGCAGGAGATGCTCCTTCAGACTGATACTGAAGGAAAGAGAATATATAAACCGGCATTCCCTGATTATTGGAATGTCGAGTACAATCTGTATTAAGGCTCATTCGCCCACGGCCTTGAGCCTCTTATATGTCTCTGACGAACGTATTTTCAGCATACCGCGGTGTACGAGGTTGCGTACGCATGGGTAGTTCATGTGCATGATGCTGCATATCTCGTCATATTTGCGCTGTTCGATGAAATAGAGCTTGAATGCTTTTTGCTGGCGCGGCGTAAGTTCATTGAACAGGCTGACCACGTTGTTGTGTATACGCTGTTCGCGTTCGCTGCTTATATAAAGCGACTCCGCACTGTCACCACTACGCCTTATCTTTACATCGGTAATAGGGGTGTCGGTGCTGAAGGCATTGCGCCGGAACTCGTCAAGGAGCTTGTTGCGCAATGATATGAACAGGTAGCTGCCTACTTTCTTTATATCGCTGGTCTTGCATTTCAGCAGAAGCTTCACGAAGACATCATGCACGCAATCCTTAACAAGTTCCTTGTCCTGTGTAAGACAAGTACCATAGTTGAGCAGTGCTGTGGCATACATATTATATAATGATGTAAATGCCTCATGATTGCCATTGCGGTAATCTTCAAGCAAAGCCAATGCCCTTTCTTCCTTTACAGCATTTTCAGATTTCATGTAGCTTAGTTATTAGCGATTGATTATGCTGCAAAGATAAAGATAAAGGGGATTGACTATTGGGAATTATGGTTTTAAAAGTGGGAAAAATCGGTAAAACAGGTCAGAATATACCATTTTATCCTTTTATAGAAGTGGTTATACGCTTCTTCAAGTGTTCTATTTCTTGAGGTGTAAACATACTGGTCATCTCGTCGAGATGCAACAGAACATACTTCGCCCGCAGGACATATTCCTTCTCCATAGGCTTGCGGGCAATATATCCGCGCCAATATCTGAGCTGGCTCGGAGTGCTCTCAAACACGTATTTGAGGAAGTATGTATCCTTGAGGTAGGGTAGTATGTTGCTGTCTATATTCATGTTTAGCGCGCGCTTTTCCTTATCCAATATATTCCATGGCTCATGTTGGAGATAGCTCCCGTTCCGTTCAACTTATGCGTATTGCCTATCTCCCCTGTCTTTACATCTATGGTGCTGATTATGGTAGAGCCTTTGGGGAGTGTAATATTGGCTGTTTTACCGTCTGATTCAATATATATCAGCGACTCATTCTGGCTGTTTGACATTATATATGTGCCATTCCCGGAACTGACAGGGTTCATAGTTGCCACATTTTCGAGGAACGCCTTGTCGGTGACGGGTATCACCGGGCAGCTGCCACCAGCCATAAGCACAGCCCAACCGAGTTGGTCGTAGGAATTGCCATAGTACATCACCGCCTTGTCCGACCACTTTTGACGGCATTCGCTTACGGAACGATAGACGTCTTCAAACGTTACCTTGCCTGGACGAATACGCCGGAAGTACTGGCGTGGAGCCATATTGCGTCCGCCTTCAGGCGCATACAGTCCCTTGCGCGTATACCACCATTGTTCGATGTTTATAATGTCGACAGCTTTAGCGGCTTCGGAATCCTGCATTATGGAGTCCTGTATGTTCTTGTTTGCCGACAAAGCCACAAGCGTATGCTTACCGGTAGTGCGTTCCCAGGCTTCGACCGCCTGCAACCAGAACTTAGTGAAATGGTAAGGTCCGGTATATTCCTCACCTATTGAGTGTACTATGTTCGGCTCGCCACTGAATGCGTCGAGCATATTGGTGATGTATTGACGGTGAAGTTTCGACATTACAGGATTGGCGGTGTCATAAAAATATTCCGCCATATATACACGTTTGTCACCTGCGAATGGCACAGGCTCGGGAAATATAGTACCGTTGATATTGTTGACCGGTCGCCACGGACAGTCAACCCAATGCGCCCCAGCTTCGAGTATGTTGTGTTGGAAATAGTGTTGGTTGACTATTATCGTGCCGTTGTTGGCTGTAGCCTCGGCAAGCTGCCTTATCCTGCCTATGTACCAGCTGTTCAATCGTGTCAAGTCATACTGGCTGAGACCATCCCAAGACTTGCCCTTGCCGCTTCGTGCGACTGCCTGCTCATAGAAAGGTGCCCATACGTCACCGTCACGACGGCGCACACGTTCATGGTCGTCACGGCGGCGGTCGTACCATAGTCCATAGTTCTGGTTGAACATAGCCACGTGTGCCGCCTTCATATGTTCAGCCACGCTGTCGATACGTGTTGTTGTGCCTTGTCCTTCCATTTCAGGAACGAAGCGCGTTACTCCGTCCTGCATCTTCGGGAATGCGGAATAGCGCACACGACCATTCCACCACGGAGCATTCTGACGCTTCCCGACAAGCAGACAGCCATTGACAAGCAATTTGCCGTCACGTATTTCATACTTGGCAGGTGCTTGTGGTTGTTCCTGTCTTGCCTTTATATTGTCTACGTTGATAGCCCCTTTTGGCGACGTACTTGCCACGAGTACCGCACTGTCAATCCACATCTGCATCGTTGTACGTGGAATACGTGCCTGGTCAACCATCTGTTGTGCCTGTTCGTATGTCGGGTTGTTGCTTACAGAATTGGTAGGACGTTCCAACACACGGCATATCGTTGAAGCATTGTCCGTGTGTTTGGCGAGTTGTGATTCAAAGAAACTCCACGGCTTTACATGGTTGTTGCCTTCTGAAAAGTCGCCCGTTCCGTTGAATTGTGCCCAACAACCATAGACGGTATTTGTGGAACCGTCAGGCAGACTGTCGGCATATATTCCTGATGCGGTACACTGGTAGGCAGTGCTGTTGCTCGTTGCCCAACCTGCACCATAGCCTTCGAGTCCGAGCCAGCCGAGGCGTATGTCGTTGCCGTCTATGTTTACACAGTCGAACAGCAGTCCCGTGCTCCACGGACCCAACGCTCCGCTGAATCCGAGAGACTCATAGCTGTCGCACTGCGAGAATACGTTTGGTCCCGCAGCACATAGTCCAGCCGAGAAGTCATGTATACCGTGTTCCGACCAAAGGCGTTGGAACAGGCAACGCTCGCCCATACAATAGAACGTACGGCGGCGATAACCGCCTTCTTCCGATATAGGATCTGTTGACGCACAGTCCTCGACGGTTATCTGTGATGCCGTGCGTTGTGTCACTACGGCTGAACCGGCAAGATGTTTGAAGTCAACCATACGCACCCAGCAGTCGGTAGCGTTGGCTATATATACGCCGTCCCATGCGTGGTTCTCGTCTTTCGGATTCGTGGTATCGTATTCCGAATCGATAGAAAGGTTTTCTACACCAGACTGTCGCACGCGCTTGTCGGCAGTGATACGCATCAGCCTTATGTCTCCAAGTTGTTGTGGAAGCATGGATAGAGGTGCGTCGAATGTTATGTTGCCGTCAGAACATGACCTGACAGTACGCGTCCACATAACGTCTATCTCACCTGGATGCCAGCCCCAATAGCCCAAGTCCTTGCCGCCACCGAAGTTCTCGCAGCCGAGACTGGTTATCCATTCTTTCGTAGACGGTCGCCACACTATGACGTTGTCGCCTGCGTGTGCCTCACTTGTAGTAATCGTATCTCCAGTAACGAGTCCGCCACCTCCTTCTATATATACGACCGCACCACGGTCTGTACCTTTTTTATATAATGATGTAGTGCCACGACCACTGCCACGGAGCACAATCCCGTTGGCAGATATGCGCAACGGACATGAGAGTTCAAAGGTTCCCTTACCAAGGAGCACCGCGCCACGCAGCCCAGTCTTCTTGTCTGGACGGCGTTTCGCAAGCCAATCTATGGCACGCTGTATGCGTGCGCTCTGGTCGCCAGGTTGCCAACTGACGTATACCGATACTGGTGCCGACGGAATAGTTTGTAACGACTGCATATACCCCACGTGGCTATAATCCATTATCGTGGGTTGTGCCGTCATGTTGCCAATGCCTGTCAGCAACAGGAGTGCTGCCAGTAAGTCCTTTGCCCTCATCATTCTTGTGTTAGTGTTTCTTTTGCTCCTCAATGCGTTTATACCATGCCTGACGCTCGGCGTTGAGGTCATAGCCACGCTTTGCGAGCCAGTTGTTTATGCGCCCCTTGTACTTGCCGAACCATGCGTGCTTGGCTTTCGAGTTGCTTGCGTCTATTGCGAATTCGCGCGCCTCCTTTAGCCAGTTGAGTATTTGCAGCTTCTCTTCCTCCTTGAGTGTCGGTATCATCTCAAGGTGAGCCTGATACGTCTTCGGTACCACGCCGAATGTCATTCCGTCCTTGACGGCTTCTATCTGCTTGTCGTCGAGATAGTTTGCCAAGTCTGCCGCAAACTCAAAGTGATGCTTGTACAATTCAGCGTCACGTGCAGTAGCGTCAGTGAATTTCTCATAGATGTCGTTGAGCTTGAAGTAGCGGTTGCAGACAATGTGAAGTACGTTTGTCCTTACAGCCTGGTCACCAAGCGCAAGCCCATCGACTATCTTCTGCGAACGGTTTATGATGGTGTTAACATATTGCGGATCACGACCAATGCTGTCGAGAGCCACTTGCGCGGCTCCCGATACAGCAAATGTTGTCGTTAATATCAAAGTCAGAAATAACTTCTTCATCGTGTCGTCCTTACTTAATCAACTCCACCACGCTCTTCAAGGGTGTCGTGGTTGTTCTTCAAGTCTGTCCAATCCACCTTCTTCTTAGTGTCGATGCCGTTGATATACTTCTCAATGTTGGTATATCCGTCGCCGTTTATGTCTCCATTGGCATCGCTCGGGTCGTTAGGATTAAGTCCGTTGGCTATTTCCCAGTCGTCAGGCATTCCGTCGCCGTCGCTGTCCTTGCGTGGCTTGCCCTTGTACTTAGGATAACCACCCATCTGGCGTGGGTCGGTAATGATGCCGAGCTTGTACGAGTCGTTGCCAAGACGGCGGTACTTGAACAGCCCTTCAGCGTTCTGCGAACGCTCTGCCAGCCCCCATACATCACCATAAGGATTGTCCTTCGGCAACTTGTCTACATAGTAAGCCTTGCCTGTACGTACCTCTTCTATTATACGCTCGTCAACTATGTCGCGCTTTGGCAGTGTCGCACCAGCGTGAGCCAGCACATAGTCGAAAGTCTCAGTGTTTGGAAGAATCGTGAGATGCGGCATCACAAACGGTTCATTGGCTCGCATGAGTGCCTTTATCGTGTCTGGGAAGTCGTTGTAACCATTGATCTTGTCACCAATCTGGATACCGCCGTCCCAGTTGTCTTTTGTTACACGCTCGTTGCCTTCCATAATATTGCCGGAAGCATATACGCGACCGTATTGCGGATATGGGAACAGCTTGTTGCTTCGGCTTTCCGACTTTACGATACGCCAGCCGGCAGGCTTGTCAGTGGGTGTTACAGGTCCTGGTTTGTAGTAGTTGTTGATGAAGTTCGACATCGTAGAGTACTCGCCGCCATCAGCCGTGCGGTGCATCCAGTTGTATACGACGTTGTTGACGAAGTTGAAGACTCCGCCCCAGCCTATAGACGGGTTACGCCCTGTGTTGTCAGCCCACAAGTTGCGCATGAACGAAGTGTTCTCACCACCGATTGTCGAGCCGAAAGCATGGTTGTAGGTATCCAAAGCCTTTGCCGATATGGTGTTCTGTATTGTAACGTTCACAGTAGGCTCCTTGCGCTTGCCGAATCGGTCACCAAGTGAGAACATATGGCGGTAGAAAGATATGTTCTCGTCCAGTCCCCACTCACATGAACAGTGGTCTATCATGATGTTGCCGACAGGGTTTCCACCGAACGAGTCCTCTCTATACCAAACATGCGTATTGCCACGGCGGAAACGCATATGTCGTACAATTACGTCGTGGGTGTCTACTTGGAAGCTCTCACCGGCAATACATACTCCGTCGCCTGGAGCCGTCTGTCCGGCTATAGTGATATAAGGCGCGCGGACAATGATAGGGGTCTTCAAGTTGATGATACCGCTGACATTGAATACTATGATACGTGCGCCGCCTTGTTCACATGCCCAACGGAACGAGCCGGGACCGTCGTCATTAAGATTGGTGACTACAAGCACCTTCCCACCACGACCGCCAAACGTATACATACCACCGCCCTCGGCTCCTGGAAATGCCGGTATCTTGGCTTGTTTCAAGTCGTAAGGACGGAAAGCCCATGGCACATAAGGACGACCATTCATAGCCTCCTGTGTTACGATTGGAAAGGCGACTGCCCATGCACTGTCGCTGTGTGCTGTCCACTCTTTTTGTAGAGCGTCGAATTTAGCCTGTGCCTCGGGAGTTATCGAGGGGTATTGCGCATTTGCTACCAATGGAGCAGCAAGCGCACAGGCTGCCAATAAGTGTTTTAATTCCATATTTACGTTTGTTTACGTTTTGAAGAAAGACGTTCCAATGCGGCTTTTGTAACGTAGTCCAGGTGCGGTTTCTGCCCGACTGACGACAAAAAAGGAGTACGTGCGTCTTAATTGTAATTATTGTATTTTCCAAAAACAAGAACACGTCTAACACACATAAAGACTACTCTATGAATATTTTAAGGCATATGGCTGTGGCTCTCTGTCTTTTTTCACTCACCGCCACTGCTCAAGAGCAGGTGGAGACCCACCGCCAATATCTCTCCGGACACGGTTGTGATGACATGGTAAACTGGCAGTTCTACTGTACTGGTGGTCGGCATTCAGGCTATTGGACTACTATTGGTGTACCATCGTGCTGGGAGCTACAAGGCTTCGGCACATATCAGTATGGTATGCGCTTCTATGGCATCAAGAACCCACCTGGAATAGCCGACGAGAAAGGACGCTACAAGTATGAGTTCACCCTTCCCAAGCAGTGGGAGGGACGGCAGATAGAACTCGTGTTTGAAGCAGTTATGACCGATGCCAAGGTGACGATAAATAGTCGCAAGGCTGGTTCTGGACTTCATCAGGGTGGTTTCTACCGTTTCTCGTTCGATGTGAGTGACCGTATATATTTCGGCAGCCACAAGAACAAACTGGAGGTTGAAGTAAGCAAGGAAAGTGCCAACGGACAGGTAAACATGGCAGAACGCCGTGCCGACTATTGGAACTTCGGAGGCATATTTCGTCCCGTGTTCATTGTCGCCAAACCAGCACAGAACATAAGCCGTGTGGCTATAAACGCCAGTATGGACGGACGTTTCCGTGCCGACTGCTATCTCAACCGCGCCATAACTGGTGCAAAGGTGCGTACCATCATACGAGACTTGAATGGCAAAGAGGTCGGCACTGCGACAACCGACTGCCGCAATAGCGACGTGGCACACGTTGACTTCACTGTCAACAATCCACGCTTGTGGACAGCCGAAACACCTAACCGCTATGAGGCTGTATTCGAACTGGTTGGTTCTAATGGCAAGGTATTTCACCGCGAGCACCAGAAGTTTGGGTTCCGAACAATAGAGTACAGAAAATCTGACGGCATATATGTCAATGGGACAAAGATAATCCTGCGTGGCGTCAATCGTGCGTCGTTCCGTCCTGAGACCGGGCGCACGCTAAGTCCTGCAAAGTGTGTTGAAGACGTAGAGCTTATAAAGTCTATGAACATGAATGCCGTACGCTTGTCACACTATCCTGCCGACCCAGAGTTCCTCGATGCTTGTGACTCTCTCGGACTGTATGTAGACTGCGAGTTATCGGGCTGGCATTGGGCACACGAGACAATTGTTGGCGAGAAACTCGTAGAAGAAATGGTTACTCGCGATGTCAACCACCCGTCTATCATCTTCTGGACCAATGGTAATGAGGGCGGTTTCAACTACGAGCTGGAGCCTTTCTTCCACAAGTTTGACCCTCAGAACCGTGTCGTCCTCTATCCGTGGGCAAACCGCAATGGCTTTGAGACCAAGCACTACCGCTCCTATGGAGAAACAGAGGAATACATGCGCCAGCCAGAGATTTTCATGCCTACGGAGTTCCTTCACGGACTATACGACGGCGGTCATGGAGCGGGGCTCGCCGACTATTGGCAGATGATGATGAACAATCCCCGTTGTGCGGGTGGATTCCTTTGGGATTTGGCTGATCAGGGCGTAGTGCGTACTGACAAAGACGGTATTATAGATTGTATGGGCAATTTCGCTTCTGACGGCATCGTAGGCCCGCACTTTGAGAAAGAAGGCTCGTATTATACTATCAAGGAAGTATGGTGTCCTGTGCAGCTAAGTAGACAGACGGACAGGCGGATAAACGCATCAGATGACAACACATTATATATCAAGGTAAGCAACAAGTACAATTTTACAAACCTCAACACTTGTACGTTCGCTTACCGATGCCTGCAAATGCCACAGGTGGGCGGTTCCAAGGTCACAGTCTTGAAGCAAGGACGGTTGAAGCCTATAGATGTGAAGCCTGGTGCTGATGGGCAACTGGCAATTACAGGAATACCTGCCAATACTAACAGTGTCGAGATAAAGTGTACCGACGCTTCAGGCAAGGAAATCATGACGTGGGCATATCCGTTAAGTATATCTGCGGTTGCCGAAGGCACGCATACGGCTGCAAGTCCCGCGATCACCGATGGTACAGGTAATGTTTCCGTCACTATTGGGAAGCACGTCTATATATTCTCGAAGTCTACAGGTATGCTTGCCGGGGTATCTGTTGCTGGCAAGAATATTTCTTTTACCAACGGACCACGCTTTGTAGCAGCAAGGCGTAGTGACCGCAGTTTCGACCAGTTCTATAACCACGACGATAAGGACGCGGAGAAAAAGAAGACACAATACACATTATATAAAGACTATGGCACGTTTGCTGGCTTTACGGTCCATGGCAATGTCCTGACCGCAAAATACGACAACGGAACCATTGATAGTGTCAACTGGAAATTCCAGTCTGACGGTTCGGTTTCAATGTTGGTCAGTTATCACTTTGGCGGTGTCGTTGACCTTATGGGTATTTGCTTCGACTATCCCGAGGGCATGGTGCAGTCGAAGTCATGGGTTGGCAAAGGTCCCTACCGGGTATGGCAGAATCGTATGCAGGGTCCGCAGTATGGCTATTGGGCTAATGCATATAACGACCCGATACCTGGCGAGAGCTGGGATTATCCAGAGTTCAAGGGCTACTTCGCTGATGTGGACTGGTTGCAATTGCAGACGACTGAAGGCAAGATTACACTTAGCGGACTGTCGCCCGACAATGATTTCATAGGAGTATACCAGCCACGTGACGGTCGTGACCACATACTCTATGAACTGCCAGAAACGGGAATATCTGTACTAAAGGTCATACCCGCAGTGCGTAACAAGGTGAATACTACCGACCTCAACGGTCCGTCGGCACAACCGAAATGGATCAGCGACAGCGGCTCTTTTAACGTTACACTCACTTTCGATTGATTCCCATAGCCACTTGTGAGACTCTCAAACGTTATTTTATAAGGCTTATATACGATGAAAATCAACCATATACGCTTGTCTATATTGGCGCTTGCGACACTTGTCATGAGCCAGTCTCCAGCCACAGCCTTTGCAGACAGTGGCAATGCTGCTCCGTGGACGTTCTGGTACTGGATGTATGGAGCAGTATCGCGCGAAGGCATACATGCCGACTTGTGTGGTATGAAGGACATAGGGCTTGGAGGCTGCTACCTGATGCCTATACGTTCTTCAAAAGAACGTTCCGAATATGATGGAAAAGCCGACCAACTGACCCCTGAGTTTTGGAACATGGTCGATTATGCCATGCAGCAAGCTGACTCGCTCGGACTTAGTATGGGTATACACGTTTGCGACGGCTTCGCCCTTGCGGGATTCCCCACAATCACACCGTCGGAAAGTATGCAGAAGGTTGTATGGAGCGATACCATTGTCAGTGGCGGACGCTTGCGTGGACTGCAATTGCCTCAACCCGAAAGCTATTGTGGATATTACGAGGACATTGCGACGTATGCCATACGGTGTGCCGAAGAACCGCACGCGTGGCAACCTGACAGCGTAGTCATCTCCGACAACATAAGCACAAAGAAAGGCTATTGGCTCGCTTCTTCACCAGCTACTATAATGTATCGTTTTGACAATCCCGTAACCGTCCGCAGTATGTATGTCGAGCCTGAAGGCAACAACGTGCAATCGGAACGTCTGCTCGTTGAGGCTTCTGAAAGCGGACGTGATTACTATAAAGTCCGCCAGCTCGTACCTCCACGCCAAGGGTGGCAGAATACCAGTTGTGGCTATACGTTCTCACTGCCCGTTACCACTGCCCGTTACTTCCGCTTCTCGTGGACTCCCGCAGGAACAGAACCTGGCAGCGAAGATCTCGACGCGGCTAAATGGAAGGCTTTGTTAAAGCTGCGGAGCATAACCCTGTCAAGCGAGAACCGCATTGACAGTTACGAGGGCAAGGCTGGCTACGTATGGCGTATAGCCACCAGTGACACTATAAAACGGAACTATGTACGACCAGGAGACATCATAAGCCTGCCACTCAATGACGGTACTGTTACGACCCGACTGCCAAAGGGGCGATGGCGCATTATGCGTATCGGTCACACATCGACAGGACAGATGAATGCAACTGCCGGAGGTGGCAAGGGTCTGGAGGTAGACAAGTTCTCCAAACAGGCGACGATGAAGTTGCTCGACGGCTGGTTCTTGAAGTTCATTGAGCGCAAGCACAGTTCGGTAGTCAAGTATCTGCATGTGGACTCGTGGGAATGCGGCAGCCAGAACTGGGGCGAGAACTTTGCCAGTGAGTTCATCAAGCGTCGTGGCTATGACTTGCTGCCATATCTGCCAGTGATGTGCGGCGTGCCCATAGAGTCTGAGCAGCGTACGGAACAAGTTTTGGCAGACGTGCGGAGAACTATCAACGACCTCGTGAACGATGTCTTTTTCAAGACAGTCAGTGAGGTCGGGCACGCCCATGGTATGCAAGTGTCGCACGAGAGTATCGCTCCGACATTCCCAGCCGACGGCATAGAGCACTATAAATATTCCGATATTCCAATGGGGGAGTTCTGGCTAAACTCACCGACACACGACAAGCCTTGCGACATGCTTGACGCTGTTAGTGGCGCACACGCGTATGGCAAGAACATAGTGCAAGCCGAAGGATTCACCGAGGTACGTGGAACGTGGGACGAGACTCCGGCAATGATAAAGCCACTGCTCGACCGCAACTTTGCCTTGGGCATGAATAAGTTGTTCTTCCATGTCGACGTTCACAATCCTTGGACTGACCGCAAGCCAGGCATGACGCTTGACGGAATAGGGCTGTTCTTCCAGCGCGACAACACTTGGTACAGTGAAGCCGGTGGGCTTGTAGACTACATCACGCGGTGTCAGGAGGAGTTGCAGCAAGGCTCTCCTGTAGTAGATATAGCCGTGTTTACTGGTGAGGATATTCCATCGCGCTCACTGACACCTGACAGAATTGTACCGATGCTTCCCGGACTTTTTGGAGAGAGCAGGGAGGAAGCGGAGAGGATACGGAGGGGTAACGGAGGGGAACCGATGACGGAATCTCCAGTCGGCGTTACGCATTCTTCCAACATCATCGACTTAAAGGATTGGACCAATGCCCTTCATGGCTACAAGTACGACTGCATAAACCGCGATGCGTTATTGAGCATCGACATTCATAACCCGAAGTTCAAAGTATTGGTTCTTCCACAGTATTATGCCAACGGCGTAAAGGCAAAACCGCTTTCTCCAGAAGTCAAGGCGCGTATTAGCGAGCTGAAACACAATGGTATTGTGGTAATCAGCGAACCATACCACAATCCTGACTTTACTGCATTCGGACTACAGCCCGACATATTGCTGCCCGACAGTATGGACTACTACCACCGCCATACCGACAGTGGCGAACTATACTTCATTACCAATCAACAAGGGGCAGAGCGGGTTATTACGGTATCGTTCCGTGGAGTGTATAGTTTCGTGTCATACATGAATCCCGTCACCGGGTACAAGTACACACTTGAAAGCCATACGGACGGCGGTCGAACGTTTGTATCGTTACCTTTCCATGCCAACGGCTCTGCTATAGTCAGACTTGGTGACACGCCCGACGACGAGGCGGAAAAGGTGGTAACGAAAGCTGAGACTATAAAGGATATAAACGCGGTATGGGACATACACTTCGATGGCTTGGACGCTGATATGCGCAACGTCGGTGACTGGCAGTCGTTCGACTGGTCAAAATCCGCCAACAGCCATATCGCTCATTATAGCGGCCATGCCACCTATACGGCTACGGTCAACATAAAGGACAAGTTCGACGGTTGTGTACTTATGCTTGGCGATGTGCGTGACGTTGCCCATGTCTACATAAACGGCATTGATTGCGGTATAGCATGGACTGCTCCATACGAGGTAGACATAACCAAAGCCCTACGGCGTGGAAAGAACGAGTTTAAGATAGTTGTCGCCAATACATGGCACAACGCGCTCATTGCAGCCGACAATGGTCAGCCGCCATTTGACGGTATATGGACGAATGCGAAATACCGTACGAAGTCAAAGGCACTGTTGCCTGCCGGACTTATGTCACCACTAAAACTGAAATATTGGATAAACAAAAAATGAATAAAGCATTGATGATAGCGGCAGGGCTGGTAATGTCGGTCGCCGCAAACGCCAAGGTTGTGTTGCCGAAGATATTTGGCAGCGGTATGGTCATGCAACAGCAGACCGAATGTAATATATGGGGGACTGCCACTGCTGGTAAAACGGTGCGTGTACACACTTCGTGGAATGGCAAGACGTATCAGGCTCATGCCAGTTCCGACGGAAAATGGGCAGTCAAGGTGGCTACTCCTGTGGCTGGAGGTCCTTACGACATAGAGTTCAGCGACGGCGAGAAGGTCGTACTGCACGACATACTAATAGGCGAGCTGTGGCTTTGCAGCGGACAGTCCAACATGGAAATGCCCATGAAGGGATTTAAGGGACAGCCCGTCGATGGGGCAGACGAGGAACTGCTCAAATGCCGTGATTCCCAATTAAGACTCTTTACCGTAAAGCGCAATGCCACACTTCAACCTGTAGACACGGTGTTAGGGCAATGGAAGGCAGCTACGGCAGAAACAGTGCGCCAGTTTAGCGCAACGGCATATTTCTTTGGCAAGTCACTGCGCAATAGTCTCGGCGTACCTGTCGGATTGGTAGTCACCTCATGGGGAGGCAGCGCGTGCGAGGCATGGCAGAACCGTGACTGGATCAAGGACGAGTGGATAAAGGCGTTTCCACAGATACATGGTGACGTGACGCAGGAGAATGTCAACAAACTGCAACAGCGTTGTCCGTCGGCACTGTACAATGGTATGCTGCGCCCGATAGTAGGACTTACGATGCGTGGAGTTATATGGTATCAGGGAGAGGAAAACGTACTCCGTTCATCGACATACGCCGACCAAATGGAAACGATGATACGTGGCTGGCGCAGCGAGTGGAAGCAAGGCGATTTCCCATTCTACTATTGCCAGATCGCGCCTTACGACTATAGGCTCATAGGTTGGGACTATAACAGCGCATTGCTACGTGAACAACAGTGCTTGGTGGAAAAACGTGTACCTAACGCACGCATGGCAGTACTGTTGGACGCAGGACTAAGCTATGGAATCCACCCACGGAAGAAGCGTCAGGCAGGCGAGAGGCTTGCGCTACTTGCCCTTGGCAATACATACGGAATGAAACGTCTGCCAGACTATGCCGCATATGGCAAGGTGACGTTTCAAGGTGACACGGCAGTTGTGGCGTTTGACAACAGCCGTGAGTGGGTGTACTTCGAGAACGGCACTCCGTCTGCGGACAACTACAAGATTGCTGGTGAAGACCGCGTTTTCTATCCTGCCAAGGCGTGGATAATCCGCAATAGACTCTACCTGTATAGTGACAGTGTGAAGAAGCCGGTGGCTGTGCGATATGCTTTTGACAATGACGTGACTGGCGATCTCATGCACGACGGACTGCCCGTGAGCAGTTTCCGCAGTGATAATTGGGATTTGTGATGGCAAGATGATATGATGATAGATGATTGGAAGATATAACAAAATGAAAAAGATTTTGGCTTTAATACTCCTTGTACTGGTAGCACAAGTGTCATTTGCCGATGACGGCACATCTGTTGCAGGATTGTTTCCGATAGCGAATCAAGGGCGCAAGGTGTGGAACTTCAACCCACAGTGGAGATTTCATCTTGGCGATACCGTTGGTGCGTCGGCAGTTGATTATGACGATTCCGAATGGGCTGTGGTAAGTACTCCGCATTGTGTAAAACTTGAACCAGCGGAAGCTTCAGGATGCCGCAACTATCAGGGCATAGCATGGTATCGCAAGACATTCGATGCTCCTGCCAGCCATTTGACGCTGTACTTTGAGGCTGTAATGGGGAAACAGGAGGTGTATGTCAACGGGCAATTGGCAACAGTACACCTTGGTGGTTACCTGCCGATAGTAGTAAGCCTTGACAAGTTCGGAGTGAAAAAGGGCGACAAGTGCGTAGTCGCTGTAAAGGCTGACAACAGCGACGACAAGTCGTACCCTCCGGGGAAGCCGCAGAAAGTACTTGACTTCGCATATCATGGCGGCATATACCGTGATGTGTGGCTGATAGCCAAGAATCCGGTACACATCACCGATGAGATAGAGGAGAACCGCCAGGCAGGTGGCGGAGTATTCGTCCACTTCGACAAGATTTCGCAGCGTTCGGCAGAGGTGTATGTCAATACCGACGTACGTAACGAGGGCTCGCAGAAGCGTACTGTTACTGTTGAGAACAGGCTTGTAGACGACAAAGGCAAGACCGTGGGCACATCACGTCAAAAGGTTGTACTTGCGGCGGGCGAGCGCAAGACGGTAATGGGGCATATCCATGTAAACCACCCAAGACTGTGGTCGCCCGAAAGCCCGTACCTTTATAATATGGAGACACGCGTCAGACAAGGCAGGGAAACACTTGATGGCGGCATGACGAAGATTGGCATACGCTCGTTTGAGTTCCGTGGTAAGGACGGATTCTGGCTCAATGGCAGCCGTTACCGCCAGCTGATAGGTGCAAACCGTCATCAAGACTTCGCCTATGTGGGCAATGCCGTGCCTAACAGCCAGCAGTGGCGTGACGTGAAACGGCTTAAGGATTGCGGATTCAATATCATACGTACCGCCCACTATCCACAAGACCCAGCTTTTATGGATGCCTGTGACGAGCTTGGGATATTCATCATCGTGGCTACTCCGGGCTGGCAGTATTGGAACAAGAAAGACTCGATGTTTGAGCAGCGCGTACTCCAGAATACCCGTGAGATAATACGACGCGACCGCAACCATCCGTCGGTTATCATGTGGGAACCTATATTGAACGAGACACGTTTCCCTGAGGACTTCGCCCTGAAGTCATTGCAGATAACCAAGGACGAGTACCCTTATCCATACCGTCCGGCAGCTGCTGCCGATGTAGCGTCGGCAGGTGTGCGTGACAACTACGACGTAGTATACGGCTGGCCTGGTGACGACGAGAAGGCAGACCGTCCGAACCAGTGTATCTTCACACGGGAGTTCGGTGAGTATGTTGATGACTGGTATGCACAGAATAACCTCAACCGTGCCAGTCGTTCGTGGGGCGAGAAGCCTATGCTCATGCAGGCATTGTCGCTTGCACAGACTACCGAGGAGATGTACCGTACACGCGGTCAATTCATTGGTGGCGCGCAATGGCACCCGTTCGACCACCAGCGTGGCTATCACCCAGATCCCTATTGGGGTGGCGACTTCGATGCCTTCCGCCAGCCTAAGACGGCGTACTGGTTCTTTGCCTCACAAAACAAACCTGCGGCATCTGATAATCCCGTCATCTCATCATCAAATCACCCAATGGTTCACATAGCACATGAGATGACGCAGTTCTCCGATAGTGATGTCGTAGTATTCTCCAACTGTGATAGCGTGCGGTTGAGCATATATGATGGCGAGCGCAGTTGGATTTTGCCCGTGCGCCATACACCTAATGGATGCAGTGACACAGAGCTTAACACGCAGTTCTCGGCACCAGTAATATTCCCGAATGTCTGGAACTTCTGGGAGGCACGTGAGCTAAGCTACAAGCAGAAGAACTGGCAGAAGGTAAACATGGTGGCAGAGGGTATCATCGGTGGCAAGGTCGTTTGTACAGACAAGAAGATGCCGTCGCGCCGCAGCACACGCCTACGCCTGTATGCTGACGAAATGGGACGCAACCTCGTTGCCGACGGCTCCGACTTCATAGTCGTCGTGTGCGAGGTTACCGACGACAACGGTAACGTACGCCGCCTTGCAAAGGACAATATACGGTTCACCGTTACTGGCGAAGGCTCCATTATTGGCGACCACGACAATATTAACGCCAATCCGCGAGCTGTGGAGTGGGGTAGTGCTCCGATACTCGTGCGTTCCACACGTAAGGCAGGCACGATACATATCCATGCAGAAGCACAGTTTCCCGGGCTGTACGCTCCCGAAGCCGCCGATATTGATATAACCTCCATTCCGTATGATGTCGACATGGTTATGAATTCCAGCCTCAAAGGTCAGGACGTTGTGGAGGATGGTGTTGCCGATGCTTCAAATGGGACACAGGGACAGTCGTCAGACGGTGGCAACATGACGATAGAGCAAAAGCAGAAAATGCTGCAAGAGGTATCCCAGCAGCAAGCCGACTTCGGAGTTGCACGGTAACTCCGCATATACAAGCTGTCAGCATTGCCACTTGGCTCCAAGGTTTCTTAAATAGAAGAGACAAGTCTCGTCTTTTCCCCAACCAAAAGCTTTCATAACTTTGCATTATGAAAGCTTTTCTATACCTTTGCACGAGTATGGACGTGCTTACACCACTACAAAGACACAGGGCTATGGCTTCCAACCGCTCTAAGAATACGAAGCCGGAGATTCTCGTGCGCAAATACCTGTGGAGCCGTGGCTTCCGCTACAGGTTGAATAATCCGCGGTTGCCAGGGCATCCCGACATAGTATTGCGCAAGTACCGCACGTGCATATTCGTAAACGGGTGCTTCTGGCACGGTCACAATGGTTGCAAGCACTTCCGTATGCCGAGGACGAACACAGAGTTTTGGAAGTCAAAGATAGAGAGAAACCGCAAGAGGGACATAGACGAGCATCGGCGACTTGCCGAAATGGGGTGGCATGTGATAGTGGTTTGGGAATGCGAGTTGAAGGCAGGCAAGAGGGAGCAGACCCTCGCCTCACTCGCCTATACGCTAAACCATATATACCTGCAAGACCACTCAATAGGTTATAGGCAGATAGAAGAAGATGACGAAATAGGAATGGCTGCCGAACCATTTGTTATGCCCCGGCATTAAAGGGACTGTAAAGGGGAAACGTAATATGTTAAAAATCCGTCAGCGAAGTGGATTATTGGGTGGAATTTGATTAACTTTGCAAGCCTTGAAAACTAATGCATCAACAAATCAACTTCTAACAACTCAATTACGTATTATGAGCAAAATTTCACTTGGGGACAGGAGATTATTGACTATTTTCGCGGCACTGATGCTTGCTCTGGCGAGCAACGCGCAACGGTTTGACGTATCGGAGGCACAGCTTAGCGATGGACTTGTGCTTAAGAACGAGCTCGAAGGTGCCACAGTACACAAATGGAATAGCACCACACAGACAATGACGTGGCAGTCGTGCCTGAAGGCAGGTCGCTATGAGGTGCGTCTACGCTATTCTGAGCCGTATCGTGGCTGTGCTGTCAAGGTTAGTGTCGACGGGCGCGAAGTAGTGTCGATGCTCAAAACCACCGACCGCTGGGGCAAGTACAGGACGTCCCGCATAGGCGTGATAAGTGTCGGGCGCGATGGCGACTATACTGTGATACTTGGTGGAATACAGAATAGCCTTCGCCAGCCCACTGTTGCAGAAATGGAATCGGGCAAGAACGGTGCGGCGGAACCGAAGCATGAGGAGGCTATGCCCGATGTGGCGTGGATTGAACTTCTACCGACGACAATAGCTGCCACAGACGCTCCGTCTGGTATCAGCAGAGAGTTCAGAGGGCATCCGCTGTTTGATGGGAAGACCCTTAACGGCTGGGAGCCTAACAGCGAAGGGACAGGGCAGTGGTTCCACGTCGAGGACGAGTCAATAGTTGCCGGCTCGTTGATGAAGAATGCACCGCGCAATGAGTTCCTGAGGACGAAGCGGAAGTACAGCGACTTTGAGCTACGCCTGAAGTTCAAAATAGTGGATCCAGCAGGTCGCGGGTGGAACGGTGGTGTGCAGTTCCGAAGCGTGCCGAACCCAGATGTGCCCTATGAGATGATAGGCTATCAGGCTGACATAATAAAGAAACGCTGGGGTGCACTCTACGATGAACAACGACGCTGGTGCTTCCTCGGCAGCATCTTGTCGGAGCAGGACTGCCGTTGGAATGAATGGAACGAGTACATAATACGTGCCGAGGGACCGCGCATAAGGATCTGGCTCAATGGCAAACCTGTTGTGGACTACGTGGAGCCTTATGCATTCACGAAGCACCCAAGATTCGGTATCATTCCGAACAAGGGCTACATTGCGTTGCAGATACACGAGCGCAAGAATCCATACGAAATATGGTACAAGGATATAAGCATAGAGGAGTTGAAGATGCCAGCTGCCTTGCAGGAACAGTTCCTCGGTGCGGAGCAGACAGTATGCACGACCAAGGGACTTCTCGCTCCTGGAGTGCCTGAGGCAGAACGGTTGGGATGGCAAGTTGGTGTGCAGGCTTACGACTTCAAGCGTACGTCGACGTTCTTCGATGCCGTACGGCTTACCGCCGCGCTCGGGCTGCATTGCATCGAGGGCGTGGGTATGCCCCTCGCACCGGGTACAAATATCCAGTTTGGTCCAGATATGCCCCCTGAGTGGCGTGACAGCCTGCGGCAGGTGCTGACGGATAACGACGTGACGCTAACTTCGTACTACCGCCGTGTGAACGGACGCAATGACCCTACGGGAACAGAGCGAGTGTTCGCCTTCTGTCGCGATATGGGCATGATGCTCGTCACCGACCCCGTGCGGGTGCCATCGGGTAACGGCAGTATGGACTACTACGAGCAGTTAGCCGAGAAGTACGGCGTGCGTGTGGTGCTGACGAATCACCCAGAGAGCGACGGTTCTCCATACTTCTCTCCAGATACGGTGCTGTCCGACCTTGCAGGTCGCTCGCCATTGCTCGGCGCGTCGGTAGATGTCGGTCACTTCATGCGCGATGGTCGCGAGCCTCTGGAGATTGTCCGCAAGTATGTGGAGGCAGGGCGTATGTACCACTTCCATCTCCGCGATGTCAACGGGTTTGGCAAGGCAGCACAGGACGTGCCCGTAGGGCAGGGTGCAGGACACCTGCGCGAGATATTCGATTTGTTGCGTTCCTCTGGTGTGAAGCCCATTATGACTTTGGAGTACGAGCGTGACATGTACAACCCATTGTTCGACCTCATACCAGCCGTTTATGGCATAGACAAATGCCTGAAGTAATGTTAGGAAAAATTCTTTCACACAGCAAAGCCTGTATGTAACTTCCTGCAGACAGGCTTTTTCTTATAAAAAAGCTTCCCTTGCGTTGTTAAGCTGCGCCGTTGTTTCAACACTAAACATATCTTCATACAGAAAAGCCCAGTCGCCGTGACAGGCAACTGGGCTTATATAGTACTGTGGCGCGGGAATACCGTGCCGTAACATTACTTTGCAGGCTCGCTAAGCATAGTGACCTCTATGCGGCGGTTGCTGCGAAGCATATCAGAGGCGAGACGCTGAATGAAGGAAGGCTTCATCTGACGGACAAGCTTCTCGTAGTCCTTGTCGAAGTCTACGCCGTAACGCAGTTGGTTGTAGATGACGTAGTTCCAGTAGTCGTTGGTGATGACGGCTTGACCGTACTGTTTTATCAGATACTCCTTGACTTTCTGCATACTCGACTCCAGTGGACCGTACTGTGCGATGTTCTCTATCTGACGAGTGACAATCGGCATGACCATGTCGTACTTGTCGGGATCTGTATCAAACGAGATGCGCATTAGGGCATGAGGGTTCGACGTCTTGTAGAGACTTGTAGATACGCTTACGCCGTATACTCCGCCTTTCTCCTCACGCACTGAATCTACATATGCTATAGACAGTACACGCTTCAATACATCGAGACCGAGGTCGGTCTTGGAGTCGTACGGTTCGTTCCACGTATAGAATACGCTTACCCTGGATAGCGGGGTAGCCATTGCCTTGCTCCACTTGTGGGTCTCGTTGCAGTCGCGTATATCGGGATAGGTGTTGGCGAATGTTTCCTTCTTGCCAGTCGTTGGCAATGTGGCGATATACTGGCAGAGCAGTGGGCGCAGAGAGTCTATGCTGATGTTGCCGAGGACTATCATCTTGAAGTTGGAGGCGTTGGAGAAACGTTCCTTGTATATCTGAAGTACGCGATCGTAGCTTACCTTGTCGATAGTCGCTGCCTTTACGGGCTGTACCCGTGGGCTGTTGCCATAGAGTATAGAGGCTATAGAGTCGTTATAGCTGACGCGCGGATTTGCCTCACGGTTGGTAAGGAACGAGCGCATACGGTTCAACTCGGAGTTGAAAGCCTTGTCGTCGCGCCGCAAGTCGGTGAAGTACAGGTATGCAAGCTGCATCATGGTCTTCACGTCCTTTACAGACGACGAGCCACTTATGCTCTGTGTCTGGTCGCCGATAGATGCAGTGACACTTGCCGTACGCCCGGCGAGCACTTTTTCAAGTTCGGTCTGGCTGAACTGCCCTACACCTCCATGTCCTGCGGCAACACTAAGGAACTCTATGTTTGGAACGTCGGTGTCGGGATAGAGCGAAGAACCGCCTTCGCCAAACAATCGCATAGTCACTTGGTCTTTGTTGTAGTCTGTCTGGCGGAAGTAAACCGTGACTCCGTTGCTCAGCTTCATCTCCGTAGTGCCATGGATAGATGGCTTTTCACTGACTATCTTGCCTGGTTCCGGCATATTGGGAGTAAGTTCTGTTGCGAGTTGCTTCTCCTCGTATGCGGGATATGTGCGATGCTGAGCGTCAAGTACGTATTGCTTGAGCGTGGAATCGTCCGGAATAACAAAGTCGGGCTTGTCTGGCGCATAAACCACGAGTACCTGGTTCTTGTCGGATATGGCATCGCGCATGGCTGCATTGACCTCGTCGAGTGTTACCTCACGTCCGAACTTCTCTATAAGGTCGCGGTTGTCGGCTTCGGATATTAGAGGTTCGGAATCGAGGAAGTTGCTTTGCGCACGGCGTACGAAGTAGCTGTTGCGTCGGTCTGCGAGCATATTGTACTGGCGTTCCGACAACTTCTGGCGGAAAGCCTTGGCACGTTCAAGTTCTGTTGCGGTGAATCCGTGCTGGCGTACCTGTTCTACTGTGCCTATTGCAGCGTCGAACGAGCCGCGTACGTTCTCCTGCCTTGCGCCGAATTGCAGTGCGAAAGCGTCTTTGGTGCGGCTGACGAAGAACGACGACAGGCGTGCCGACGCGCTAAGGCATGGCTTCGGGTCGGTGTCCTGCATCTCGTCGAGACGGTCGCCGAGCATATAGGAGATAAGGTAGTCGATGTAACCGTCACGCAGATATTGTTCGGTATCCTTTAGGCTGTCGGGTGTAGCGTCACGCTTCATGTATAATGTCGCAAGCATGATAGGCTGTTCCTTGTCACGCAGTGACGCTACTATCATTGAGTCATTGTCGGGCACGGGATAGTATATGCGTGGAGCAGGGTTCTTGGGCATTGGTATAGAGCCGAACACTGCCTTGATTTTATTTTCCACAGCATCAACATCGACATCACCGACAATGATGATTGCCTGAAGGTCTGGACGGTACCACTTGTGGTAGTAGTCGCGCAAGTCATTATACGGGAAATGGTCTACGATGTCCATAGAACCGATAGGCATACAGTCGGCATACTTCGAGCCGGCATATACTATCGGCAGAGCTTCCTCCATAAGCCGTTGTACAGCCTTGCCGGCACGCCGTGTACGCCATTCCTCGTGTATAACTCCACGTTCCTTGTCTATCTCCTCATCGGTCAGGTCGAGGTAGTGGCTCCAGTCGTGGAGTATAAGCAGCGTGGAATCGATGTTGACACCGCCTTTTACAGGCATCGCACCCACGTGGTATACCGTTTCGTCTATCGAGGTGTAGGCGTTGAGGTTGGCTCCGAACTTCACACCATGAGCTTCGCACCAGTGTACGATGCTTGGCGATGCTGCCGTTCCCTTGAAGTTCTGGCTTCCATTAAAAGCCATGTGCTCAAGGAAGTGAGCGAGTCCACGCTGACGTGGTTCCTCGAGAATACTACCCACACGCTGCGCTATGTAGAAGTCGGCAAGTCCGGCTTCCTTTGCGTTATGGCGTATGTAGTATGTCATTCCGTTGGCAAGCCGTCCTGTCCTGAACGTCGTGTCACGCTTTAGCGGTTGAGCTGCCAGATTTTGTGGCAGTATGCCGAGCACGAGCATAAGTGCGGCAAGGAGGAGAAATCTTGTCTTTTTCATAATTGCTTTGTAAGAGTTTTGAATGTTAGAATTCACAGCCCAGTGCCAGTGTAAGTCTTGTGCGGTCACGTCCAGAAAGCCATGAGCTGTGAACATTGGCTTTTGTATGTGCTGCCGAAATGTCGGCGTATGTCTTTATGCGTGTACTTGGGAATATGAATGAATAGCGGACACCTCCGTCAATTCCATATTGCGGTGCGGTCAGATAATAGTATTCCCGGTGCAAAAATGCTTCCATTGTGGGGAATCCATCTTGTTTGTCAGAGGGAGATATAAACGTACCGTCATCATATGGGTTGCCTGTACCTTTGAGGTATGAAACATTGGCGCGTACACCAAGTATTCCTTTTTGTAAGTCGATGTTGCGTTCGCAGCCGATATAGCCTTCAGTGCTGCTAACCTTCTGTTGTCGCCAGTACGGATAGTCATAACCAGTCTGCTTGCGGTGGCTTAAATTGACACCAGCCTTGACAGTCCATGTAGGCAACTCACCATCTATACCGAGATACCCAGTATATCCGACACTTGTATTCACCCATACACGGTTTGCACTCTTCACAGGATCGAAATACTCATAGTATGTAGCACCCGATGCATTTATCGCATTGCGGTACGTATTCATGTGGTTTACGAGGTTCTCTGCTGATATGCAGAAATCAAGATCGTGTATTTGCCGGTTGAAACGCATGGTGAACCGTGACGTATAGTCGTAAGTGTGGCTGTTGTGATTGGAATAGACTATCGTGTAAGGTGATTTCTTCCCGTAATAGCCTTTGCGGTATGAATATGTGAAAGAGTTGTACCATGACAGCCACGGTGATATATCATAGCTCGTTTGCAAACTTATACCGTGATACTCGCTTAGCAGTGGTTGCTCGCGGCTTTTGTCCGTGAAGCCTTGGTCGCCGAATTGTTCAACTTCGCCTATCCACGGACCATAGTTGATAAATGACTTGTATACCATATCGGTGCGCCCGTATGTACTGAAAAGCACGCTTTCGGTATTGCGACGATAGAAGTAGTTGGCTCCCAATGACAGCTTGGTGCCGACAGGAGCATAAAAACCTGCTGACGCTTTAAGGTTCATGTACTTCGTCTTGTGCCGTAGGTCCTTGTATTTCGACATATTGGCTGCAGTGAAGTCGACACGTACTCCAATGGATATGCCATTTAGTACGTTCCATCCGATTGCGCCTATAAGCTCATATGTGTCACGGTGCTTCTTGCCAGGATTGGTGACCGAGTCTTCTACGATGTCAAATGGCTTGCGTTCTGGCTGTATGAATGCTGAACCAGTCATGTCGTGACCAGAGAAGCTGCCGTAACTCATGCGTCCGTATGTTACGATACTTGGTGACAGGCGGTAAAAGGATTCCACACGCGCGCCGAAGTCGGTGAGGCGTGGTGATTCATTGTAATTGACGAATCCGCCTTTCTGGTACAGTCCGTATATCTCCGCCATGCTTATGTTGCGTGAATGGAAGCGTGTCAATGCGGCTGCGTTTCCGTTGGTAATCCACGGGTCGCTGTTGCTGACAAACTTGAAATCACGACGTAACAGTGTATCTGAATATGATTGCGCGTAAATACTGGTGGAGGCTGCAATTGCCCCCACCAGCATTATGAGTTTCGACAGTTTATGCTTCATTGTATATTATTCTCCGCGTACAGAGAACTTCTGACGCTCGTGGAAGTCGTTGGAAGAATTGTTGGTGTCCATATATATAATGTGTGCACCGTTCTTTATAGATGCTTCTGCGTCGATTACGTCTGTGCCGTTGTTGGCAGCGTCAACTGCAAGGCTGTAGTTGTAGACGAGCTTGCCTGCGTTCTCTGCAAGAGCCTCTGTTGCAGCCTTGTCAACATTACGATACTCGCTGTGACCAAGCTTGTTGGTAAGGGTAACATAACCTGCGTCAAGGTCGTCTGTCAAACGCTTAGTGTTACTGTTAGAAGATACATATGCAGCAGCATAAACCTCAACGGCATCGATAATATCAGCTCTTTTAACTTTTATAGCTCTGTTTACTGCGTCTTGTGTTTTTCCTGGAGCATAGACGTAATTATCTGCATTGTTTGCGTAGTCTGCTGGAGTAACGTCAGTTGTGTGGAAGATAAAGAATGCTGGTGAAGTTACGCTTAAAAACCATGCGTTTCCCTG
Source organism: uncultured Prevotella sp. (assembly GCA_964523825.1). Classification (GTDB taxonomy): domain Bacteria; phylum Bacteroidota; class Bacteroidia; order Bacteroidales; family Bacteroidaceae; genus Prevotella. Next base: position 55,195 of record CAZGAT010000007.1, read on the forward strand.
TCCATATTCAACGGCATGAAGATAATGCGAGGTCGGGATTACGTCTGATGGTGTTGGATAGTAATTGGTGTTATTGAATCCTGATTCAGGATCGTACATCGCATAATAATCCTTGTTGGCGTAGTTGACACTCTGAGTGTATGTCTGCGTATTGTCGATAGCTCCCATGCAGCTTACGACTACCTGTGAATATGGCTCAAGCTCGAGAGGCTCTTGGAAATACCAGATACCGTTTGCGGCAGGAACCCAATTTTCGCTGGCGTAAGTTAGAGTGCCATTGCTGTACCAATTGTTATTAGCCTGGCTGTTCGCAGGATCAAGCATACCAATTGCGAGGTTGTTGACAACGATTTTCTGTGAACAGTTGTTATATAGTACAAAACCCTTGTCACACTGAAAGTAACCGCTTCCTGTATTCTTTGGGCAACCACCATTGTACAGTTCCTTGATGATGAGCTGGTCTACGTTTTGGTCTTCCTTGGTCTCGGATATGAACTTGACATCGCTGACTGCTGATGTTGCAAGTGTGTCATGTGTTCCATCGGCATGTGTGACAACCATTTTCCAAACAGCCTGTGCGTTGGCGTTTACGCTTACGGCTATAATCATAGCCAATGAAAGTATAAGTTTCTTCATAATTATATCTGTTTTTATTTGTTATTTCTTGATTATCTGTTGACTATCTTAAAGCTCTTTGTCGGCGTGCGGAGAATATAGATTCCCTTTGGCAGCGAGCCAAGGTTGAGGTTTGCTGCGCCATCTTGTCCTGCTGTAACGGTGCTTACAAGTGAACCGTTGATACTGTAAACGCTTACGCGGGTGCCTGCCTTAAGTCCGCTGACGGTGGCGTTGGCGAATGAGAATGCAGGTTCGTCGCTTTCTGTATTTCCGCTTGGCAGTGTCTTTATGCCAGTTGGGGCTTTCTGCGACTCCACCTTGTAGTTGGTAATGCCTGCAAGAGCCGTGGAAAGGGTATCGGCATTGGAGGTAACGATGATGTTGCCGTCACGGAACTTTATCTCCGGCTCGTCGGCAAGGGCGAACTTATGGCTGACACCTGCCGTGTCGGTCAAGATAAGATATTGTACGTCTACATACGTCGTTTCAGTCGTAGTCTGCGCATTGGCAGCCAACGGAAGCATCATCAACGCTGCGGCGACAATAATGTTTGGTAGTTTTTTCATTTTCATATGCTTTATATTATAATGATTAATGTACAACCCTTCGTTTGGACATTGTAAGGGGTAGCTCTATGGTGTGTGCCGAGTCATTTGCAACGACTATCTTGTCACGCGAACCGTTGAAGAAATAACGCCAGTCGTATGTAGTCTTTTGTGCGGAACTGCGTGCCGAGTATATGCCTGACGGTACGGTAAAGTGAGCCACTCCGTCTGCATCGGTAGAATCGACAAACACACTTGCGGTAGCGTCTTGTAGTTCCACACGCAGCCCTTGCTTGCTGTCGTCATAGCTGTCGGGGAATCCGAGCCTTACACTTACTGCCACTACGTCTATATCATTGTCGTAGTTGCATGAAATGACGGTTATTGCGACAAATACTGATATGAATATAGCCAGAATCTTTTTCATCTTGTGGGATTATATCTTTAGCCTCAGCGACAGTCCGTAGTAGAACGATGGCACGTAGCCGCTGCCAAACAGCGACGTATCGAGATCTGTCTGCGACGAGTGCACGCGGCTCATGGTGTTGAAGAAGTTGTTGGCATAGAACGATACGGACACGTGGTCGCTAATTTCCTTTGTCACACTGATGTTGGCTGACCAGAATGCTGACAGGCGGTTGGGATTCATCGTGTATGGATAGTTGGAGCGGACAATAAGCTGCGCAAGGTCGTTGTACAGATTGCGGTCGTTGTCGCGAGCCCAAAGGAAACGTTCGTAGAACGGTATGCGTTCTGTCGGATTAGCCCAAGTCGAATAGTATTCTGGGAAGACTACTATCGTCTTGTTCTCCGATGTCCCGTCGTATGGTGTTCCGAAATACTGGTCGCTACCTTCTACGACATAGCCGCGTGTTCCGTCGGAATACTCGCTAAGCGAACGGCTGTAATGATACAGCGAGCTTTCTATCCGTAGTGCTACGATGAGCCGTATTTTTGGTATGTGGGTGGTTATGGTGGTATTGAGGTTGACCTGCCGTGTCAGTGAGCCATTAGCAACTGAAGCGTTTGCATCGTAGTTGGTTGAGGTCGCACTTCCTCCACGGTAATAGCCTATGTATTGATACAGGCTGCCGTCGCTCTGTCTGCTGTTCAACCCCAATGGCACGTCGGCAAAGAGGGTTTCGTCGAGGCCTTTATAACGGTAATAGTTTCCGTCGAGGCGTATCTGCGTGCGTATTGGCTTTATTTGTGCGAAGTCAACAATCCATTCAAGTCCGTAGCGGCTAAGTGAAGATGCGTTTACGTATTTTGTATTGGTCGTGTAGGTGTATCGGTCGCTGTATGGAAGCGTTACGGATTCTTGTTGCCCAGAAGCATCGCCCACGGTGACTATGCCTGTAGTCGGATCTATGCTGAACGTACGGTTGCCTACTGGTATTCCACTTTGTTGCGCTGCCGATGGCGACGTGTATTTGTATTGGAAAGGCGTGTATACAGTTGTTGCCATATATGGGCGGAATGTCTTGTTGTAGAAGAAAGACAGGCTTACGTCGGCTATATGTGTGCGCATCTCAAGCCCCAAATCCCACTGGTGGGCGTACTGCCAGCGCAAGTCTGGATTGTAGACTGCCGAAGAAGGATATGTGTAGTAGGCATAGTACGAGCGGTTTTGTGCGTCGCTTGTCGATGAGAATACGAGCATATCACGGTATGATGGCGACGGATACAGTACCTGGAAGCTTGGAAGCTTCACACTCTTGCCCCAACCTGCATGAAGACTCAAATCGCTTACCCATGTGTTGCGTCCGGCAAAGAAGATATAACGGCTTGTGAAACGTGGAGACAGGCTCGACACGCAGCCATAGTCGGAACCGCTTATAGAGGTTATGTCATCACGCAGTCCGGCTGTAAGCTCCAATGTCGACACGCTTGACGTGGGTATGCTGACTTTCTCCTCCGCATACAGTGCCGTATTGAGCATGGCAGGCAGGTCTATATACCTGTATTCACGCCATGTGGGGGCATAGCGCATATCGCCGTAGTAGGTACCGTGGCCGAAGTTCTTGCTGCCTGTGAGCTCTGCTCCTACGAGCAGGCGGTTGCGCACTGTGCCGAACAACCTCGTCCATTGTGCCTTAAGTTTGACGGAGTAGTCGAGAGGCTTGGTATCGTTGAAACGCCTTACATACCAATACCCCGTAGGACTTAGGATTATGTTTGCATTGGGATTGGAATCATAGTCCTCGGCTATGTTGTAGCCTTCTGCAAGTGCATGAATATATGGTTGTGTTGACGCACTACTTGTATTGTAATAGCTTTCGTTGCGCTTGTCTGCGTATGACAGTGAGCCGGAGAACTGCACAGAAGTTATCCACGGGCGGTTTAGCTGCCAGTCGAGTATTATGTTGCCACTTATGGCGTTGTCATGAACTTTTGTGTAGTCGTCAAGGTCGTTGTCTGGATCTGACTGCGAGTCGTATCCGCCTATGTTGCCACGCAGTCCGGCATTGAGTGTCAGCGGCATGTGGTCTTTCATAAACACATTCATGTAGTGCAGTGATAGCACGTTGCGCTGGTAGGCTGTATGTGGTGACGCTGCATCGGAGAAACTGCGTGCGTGTTCAATGCCGAAATTGAGCATTCCGCCATGATTTCCGAGGTCGAATCCCTTGTTCAATGAAACTTGCCTTGTGTGCTGGTTGACCGAGGCCTCAAAAATGAATGGAGATTTTCCTTTTCGTGTATTTACCTTTACTACTCCGTTAGTCAGGTCTCCATATTCTACCGACGGTATTCCTGTTACTATCTCAACGCTCTCAATACTTGAAGCTCCTACCGAACGTGTGCTCGCGCCAGCGGTCTCGCCCATTGACGCATTGTTGCCCAATCGTACACCGTCTATTTCCACGGCTGTGCCAAAGGAAGCGTTGCCACGCTCGGACGTTCCGCTGCGCAATGCCAGCCGGTCGTCGTTCATAAGCGACGGATTGACACTTTTGCCACCAGGCAGCAGCGCAGATATATCGCTGATGTTTATTATCTGCTGGTTGTCGAGCGTCGTGCGGTCTATGACGTATGATGTTGTAGCCTGGTCGCTTTGCCTCTTTGCCACCACCTCAACTTCGTCGAGCTTCAGGTTCTCTGGTTTCAGTGCCGCATTGAGCGTAGCCCCGTCAGGGTTGACGGTCAATGTTATCGTGCGTGAGGCATAACCGAGACACTGCACGACAACGGTAGAGCGGCCTTGTGGCACGTTCTTTATGGTGAAACGGCCTGCCTCGTCAGTGTATGCGTACAGGCGGCTTTCCTTGAAGAGTATTGATGCGAATTCTACCGGCTGCTTGTTGCTTTCGTCTGTAATGCGTCCGCTTACGGTCTGTGCTGAAACCGACAGGCCGAAAGCTGTGAAAAATGCGGCGAGAGCAACTCTCTTTATGGGCATATACGATTCGTTTACTACTGAATAATAATCTTTGCGTCTCCTATTGAGGGTGCAAAATTACTTAAATCGTACCATTTCCGCAATACCTAAAAAAGGGGATAGTTGGATAGTGACGATACTGTATTATATAATATTGTATAGTATACACAACATGAGAATACTGTCAGGCTGGTCGTACACGTCATTTGCCGAGATTGATGCGCAGTCCGACGTTGAGGGTGAACTGCGTAGGCTTGTCCTTGTAGATGTTGGTGACGGTGCTGTGGTTGTCGAAGTAGCGTGTAACGCCTGGTTCGGCGAACAGGCTGATACGTTTCCCGGCGTTGTACTCTATGCCTGCGGCTCCGCTGACGGAGTATTGGAGGTGGTGCTCGTGTATGTTCTCGTCGTAGTCGTCCATGCGTTGTCCGCCGTATGTGTGGCTGACGGCGGCGGTACCGCTTGCGAGCTTTGCCGCTTCACCGCCTGCGGAGAGATACACGTTGACGTTCTTCGTGCGCCAGAGGCTGTAGCTGGCTGACAGAGTGGCTCCAACGTAGTGGAGGCGTTGGTGCGAGCGGTATTCCTCTATGTTGTTGCTGCGGGTGATGTCGGACGTGAGGCGGCTGTATGTGGCTCCTGCCTGTACGCTCCAGTGGCTGTTGATGTTGTACCTTATGTTCAGTCCGAGCTTTACGGGCGTGTAGTGGTGGGCGTGGGTGGTCATGTCGGCGGCTGCCATGGTGAGTCCGCCCTCGTCGTTGTACATCTTCGAGTCGCTTGCGAGCAGTGCCATGCTGCCGTTGCTGCTTGTCGCGCCCATGCCGGAGTATGCCACGGATATGTCTACGCGGCGTATGGCGTTGTGGGAGTATGTGTGGTGTTGGCTCGTTGTTGCCCACCAGTCGCGGTTGTGTGCCGGATTAGCGGAGTGGTTGTCCTTGCGCTGACTGTCGGGTGGGGCAGTGGGAGAGTCCCGGCGTGCCTCTGCTTCCGTGACAGGCTCATTCGCCGGCTCTTGGATTATGGCGATTTCGCTTTGTGGAATGTATGCGAGAGCCTTGTCACGGGTGCTTGCCGCTATGTGCCGAATCCACTCGCCGATGCCGTCGGACGCTGTATCATAGTATGTAGGTATCCGTGCCGGTTGGTCGGTGGTCGTCGGAGCGTTCGTTTGCGCCACTGTGCCTTTGACGTTGTGGCGGTATGGCTTTGTGGTACTGTCGTCAGAAAGGCGCCATACGGCGAGTACGGCTATTGCGACGGACGCAGCCACGGCGATGCGCCGCCCCCAGACTATGCGAAGGGGAGCCTTGGGCACACGTGGTAGTGCGTCCATTGCCTGCTTGATGTCGTCGAGCAGTCCGTCGGGAGACTTGCGTCCGTAGTCTTGGGCTTGCCGTCTGATGTTGTCAATCCATTGCTCCATATTCTTTGCGCTTTCTGTATTCGGTTATCTTTCGGGCGAGAAGGTTCCGTGCCTTGCGGAACTGTGTCGCCGACGTGCTTGGCGTTATGCCGAGTCGTTCGGCTATCTGCTTGTGGCTCAGTCCCTCTATGGCGAAGAGGTTGAACACTATGCGGTAGCCCGTAGGCAGACTTGCCACCATTTTCATAATCTCGGCTATGTCGATACCCCCGGTATCGGGTGGCTCGTCGGCTGTGTCGGGAGTGGTATCGCCGATGTCTTCAATTATCGCCTTGGACTTGTTGCGGAGAAACATCAATGCCTCGTTGACGACGATGCGTGTAAGCCACGCGCGCAGCGAGCCTTTGCCACGGTAGCGGAACGTGCGTATCTGCGTGAATATCTTTATGAACGCCTCTTGCAGCACGTCCTTGGTGTCGTCGTCATTGCCCGTGTAGCGGTAGCAGACACCGGTCAGGTAGTCGGCGTAGGCTGAATACAGCTTGTCCATGGCGGAGGCGTCGCCCCTGTCGAATAGTCTTGCCAGCCGTTGCTCGTTGTCCGTGCGCAGAATGTTCATCACTGTTTGTTGGTTGCACTTACGGTGTGTCCTGCCTTTCACCTATTTAAATGCAAAAGTAGCCCAACATTGCCCCGAATCCCCGGCTTTAACATTTATTAAGCGTAAGGTCGGGCAAAGTCCGTGGCATGGGCGCATTTAAAGGGCAAATGCTCAACAGAAGCAAAAAGGTAAATAGAGGAAGAAGTTAATTAGATAACTTTTAATATAACAAACAAAAGCAATGAAGAATCTGAAATTCACTTCAGTGATGTTGGCTGCGATGGCAGCCGTGTGTGTAACCTTCGCGTCATGCAACGACGATGACGACAGCTCCCGCAGCCTGACCCCGCAGGAGAAGCAGACCGCGTTCAACGCCGTAAAGGGCGAATATACGGGCAAGCTCGTCTATACCGTCACGGACTCGAAGACCGGCAAGTCGCAGAACGACACGATTGCCACCTCGTGGAGCATACAGAGCGACAGCGTGATGACCATACGCCAGTTCCCCGTGGCTGCCCTCGCCGGCAACATAACCGACTCCGTCGCCCGCAAGGCACTGTCGGCAGAGGCTCCGCAGGACCTGACGTGCGCGATAGGGTTCATGCGCGTCGAGCCTTCGACGTTCCTCATCAACCCGGTGGCTCCAGAGTTCAACGTAACATACGGCGGCAAGGCGCACAAGGTGCAGATACCGTTCTACGTCAACAGCTACTACTCGTTCGGAATGGTCAGCAACAAGCAGCTGAAGTTGCAAATCATCATGGCAACAGTCTATGAGGACGGCAACAAGACAGCATGGCTCAGGCAGCCGGTGCCGTTCGTGCTGATAGCCGACAAGAAGTAAACTCCTTTATATATAGTCGCACCGTACGGTCAATATTTGACCGTCACGGTGGTTCCACGTCCGATGGTCAGCGAATACGAGCCGTCGGGCGTTTTCGTTATGCGTCCCTGCGATGCCTTCGGCTTGCGTGCCGAGTGGAAGTAGAGCGTGCCCGTGCCCTCGTCGGAGTGTATGCGTATTGTGTTATGGTTCATGTAGACGTGCACAGTGCCGTTAGGTGTGGGCACGTCGCCCTCAATCCATTTCAGGGAGCCAAGCGACGGGCGTGCCTCCCACTCCGTATAGCCGGGCTTCGTGGGCTTAACCCCGAGGAAGTACTTGCCGAGCAGGTATACGGGACTTGCCCCCCATGCGTGGCAGAGGCTCTTGCCGTAGGGACGGCCGTACATCGACAGGTGGTCGCGCAGCGGGGTCGTGCCGGCGGAATCTATCTTCGCATCGTATGCTTCCCAGAAACTCGTGGCTCCGTGGGCGAGCATTCCTCCCCAGTAGTTCTTCATCTCTCGCATGACGCTGCCCTGCTCGCCGAGCTTGCACAGTGCCTCCATTTCATAAAACCGCATGTATGGCGTCGTAATACGCATTATTTCATCGTTGTGAAGTACCCATTTCGCGACCTCGTTCTGCCTGTTCTTGTCGAGATAGTCGTAGAGTATTCCGAAGATGTTGGCGTATCGGGTAACGTCAGTGCCTTGTTTGCCGCCGATGACGTTGTGTACGAGGGCGTGGCGGTCGTCGTTCCAGAACATCGTGGGTATCTGCCGGCGCAACCTTCCGGCACGTGCCTCATAGTCCTGTGCCGAAGCATTGTCGCCGTTTAGACGCGCGCATATAGCCATGGTCTCAAGACTGCGGCAGAAGAGTATCTGCTCGAACGACAGCTCTCCGTGCTTGTCCATAGGCTTCGGGCTCCAGTCGACGAAGACCCAGTCGCCGGCGAGTCCCTGCATCATGCCATTGTCGTCGGTACGCGACAGGCAATAGTCCATGAGAGTCTTCATTCTCGGGTATATCTCACGCACGAACGCGGTGTCGGCGGTGTACATATAGTAGTCGCCAACGCTTGCGAGCCAGTAGAAAGTATAGTCCATTATGGTGTTGACGTGCGACGTTACAGGGTCCTTGCCACGCAGTTGGCGCATCGTACGCTTCACCGTCGGGGAGTCGAAGAACAGGTAGTAGTTCATCAGATAGCTCTGCGACGCGTCGCCGCTCCATGTCCAGCGGTCACGTTTTATGCCGTCGATGAAGAACTCGCGGGTGGTCAGTTGGAGAGTACGCACTCCGACGTTCCACATTTTGTTTACAAGCTCGTCGTCGCACTTGAACGTTCCACGCTCCTTTTCGGGCAGATACTCGTACAACATGCCCACGCCGTCGGCACGCGCCGTACCGTCGCTTCTGACAAATACGTATCTGAAAGCCTTGCTTCCGGCAAGTCTACCGCCGGCAACCTTGCTGCCCGTCGACGCGTCGATGGCTGTTGCTCCGTCGAGGTCTATCTTGTCGAGCGTCTCGCAGTGGGCGGTATCGGTGGCTTCCTCGGCACTTTCGCCGTAGTAGACGCTTATGCGCCCGTTGCCGCTCAAGCCCTTCAGCGTCAGGTAGCCGAACGTTTCCTGCCCGAAGTCATAGAGCGTTCCGCCGTCGATCTGCCTGGCTGACACCGGGGCTTCGGCGGTAGTGGGCAGCGAGAACTTGGAAGGGGGAGTGCCGATGTGGTCGAAGTTCCAGCTGCCGGCTTGCATATATACGCTCGTCGACGTGTCGGAAGCCTTGCCGGACTCGTCAATCCACTCCTTGTCCTCGTTGGTTACGAGCCATGAAGAGTCGCTCTTCACGGTCTGTCCGTCTACGAATATGGCTGGCGGAGTGGCTTGGTTCCACACCTTTATGTTTATCTTGTGGTGACCCGGGGCGAGCGTTACGGCGCGCGGCTGCCCGAACAGCATCTTGCCGTCGACCTTTACGTTGTACCGTCCTTCGGCTCCTATGGTTATGGTCTCAGCCTTTGGTATGTCCACCTGCCTTGAAAATTCGACCGTTACATAGTGGCTGTCCATCTTCCAGAACGGTGGAAAGAACGTGCCGCGCTCGGTACGGCGGCTGTTCATGATGTTTCCGAGCCATATTTCGAAGTCGCCCGGATACCATATCCATGTCTGTGCCGACAGCGAACAAGCCGCGCACAGTCCCAAGACGGTAGTAAATATCTTCTTCATATCTGATTCTTTAATGTATAATTGGCGTATTCTATGTCGGTCGTACCTGCGGTTTAAAAGTTTATGGACTTTTTGTGAGAGTTCATAAACTTATATGAAAAGTTCATGGACTCTTAATCCTTCACTCCTAACACTTAACTTATAACTCCCAACTCCCAAACTCGTGGCTCACTTGTTGTTCTCCCACACGTTGCCAGGACCGTTGGCATTCTTCAGGAAGCGGTCTGTCGGCACGTGGTTGTTGCGTATGGTTATGTTGGAGCTGCCCTCGTCGGTATACAGCCAGAACCAGTGCTCGGGGTCGTGGACGTATGCCGGTGGCATGGCTTCGGCTATGGTGTTGTCCTCGATGACCGTTCCGGGCTGGTTGCCGAGGGTGTATATCCCGGCGCAGTCGGTCATGTGCTGCGCGAAACGGCGTATGCGGTTGCGTGCAACATAGTTGTCGTGCATACAGTTCGCGGTGCGGTTCCACCCCCAACCGAGGCTTATGCCCGTATACGGTATGTCGTGTATGTCGTTGTCCGTTATGCGTATGCGGCTCACATAGCCTGCCGCTATCGCCGTACAGCCCCAGTCCTCGTTGCCGATGTCGGTGAATGTGGAGTTGCTTATGACTTGGCTGTCGCATACCGCACGCAGGTCCTGTGGCTGATATGGCAGATGCGTCTCCAGTCCGGCTGGCGAGAACGAGCCGCACACAAGCCCGTTCATGGCGATGTCGGCAAACGTGCAACTGTCTGCGCCACCGCCCTTGCAGCCTTCGATGAAGTCAAGCCCCGAACCGCCGAGATGCGTGAACGTACACGACTTGAACATAACGTCGGAGGCATTTATCAGCTCGACGGCGGCGCGTGCGCGTCCCAGCCAGCCTTGGTTGTCGAGCTTGTGGTTGTCGGTGCGGTCTATCTGAGGGCGCAGCTTGTATGCCTCGGTGAGGTACATTCCAGCCTGTAAAGGTACGTGTCCCTCGCGGCTTGGACGCGTCCACGTGGTATAGCTGAAGGTTATTCCCCTGAACGTTACGTCGCTAACCGTACGTTCGGACGTTCCCTCTATGCGTACGAGGTTCTCCTCTGCGGGTATGTCGGCAACGGTGCTGCCTGCCCGTTCTCCCTCTCTCGGACAGTATAGGATAACGTTCCTGCCGTTGGTGCAAGTCCTGTACCACTCGCCCTCGCTGTCGAGCATATCGATACCGTTCTGTATATAATACGGAGAGTCGTGTTCGCTCTTGTACATCGGACCAGGCCACGGGTGGCGGAACTGTATGCGCGCCTCGGGGTTATGGAACGTCACGCCTATGGAGTCGCCGCTGCGCCACATGCTGTCTATCCGCAGCACCGAGACTTCCCACATCTGATGGAGTACGAGTTCGGGCAGGTTGCCGGCTACGGCTCCTCCGTCACGCCCGCAGATGGCTTCTATCTGGCTGTCGGTCATATCGCTGCCACGAAGCCACAGTATGCGCCGCTGCTTGTCGTAGTTCAATATCCGGCGCATATCGTCGAAGCTGCCGATATTGCGTGCCATGACAGCCTTTCTGCCGTTGACCCACAACTGCCGCGGGCATACCGTGTTGCCGTTGTGGTCGGATATGCCGGCGGTCATGATGTCTTTGCCGTTTATTGGCAATGCCGTTTTGTGGAACTCCGACTGGCGGCTGCCCACTATCTCAGCTCCGTCGGGTGCGACGATGTCGAGATTGCTGTCTTCAGGACGCAGCGTCAACGGTTCCATAAGCTCATACCGTCCTCTGGCAAGGCTTATCGTCACGTGCGGATAGTCCTTGTTGGTCGTGTAGAACTGGTAGCCGTCGGCGGTGGTATGCCTGCGCTTGAACTCGCGCGCCTCCCACAATGCGTCGGCAAGCGTCTCGTCGGTACCAGGGGTTACGTATATTGTAGTGTCAGCCGGTGCCGCAAAGCCCGTAATGCCTGCCGTCAATAACGCAATACTTATAAAAAGCCTTTTCATCTGTTCACCTTGTCTTCCTATATTCCAATAGTTCCGTCCTCCCTTTATTTCAAATCAACGAACACCGTCATGTCCGTCTCGCCACGGTTGCCCCATGCGTAGTATGGAACGAGGCGTATATGCGTGCGGTGTTCGTCGGCATCGACCTCGCGGTACAGCTCGTCCTTGCCCCACGGCTTGGACGTTGTGGCTACGGCGTCGCCTTCAAGGGCTACGAACGTATTGCCGTCTATGGTCTCACGCTTCTCCGTGAACTTTATACCGGCAGGTATCGACACATTATTTATATTGGTGCTGTCGGCTATGTCGACCCCTTCGAGGCAATAAACCAGCGGACCGCGCATGACTGCCACCTGGTTCTTCGACTCCTCTACGAGCGGGTTGGCTGCTACGAGGCGCGGACGCATCGGCATATCGAGCGTGACCACGTCGCCACGCCGCCATTTGCGTGATATTACGGCATAACCGCCGTTGTCAAGCGCGCCGTCGGCAGTTGTTACGGGAGTGCCGTTTACGGTCATCGTGCTGCCCTTTGCCCACATCGGAATACGGAATGCCACCTTGCCGAAGCCCCTTGCCTTGTTCACTTTCAGCACTACGTGACCGTCGAGCGGGTATTCCGACTGCATGGCTACGTCGATGTCACCCGTCTTCAGCGCGTTGTCGCCATAGAGGTTGACGTACAGCGTGCCGTCCTTGCCCACGGAGTAGGCGTATTCCTGCGCTTCGGCAAGCGTACGCAGCGTGTTTGGAGGGCAGCAGAAGCAGCTTATGTACTTCTGCCGTGACTTCGGCCAGCGCAGGGTGTATGGGAACGATGCCGTCTTGCGCAATGCCTGCGTGTAGAAATACTTTGTCCCGTCGAGCGATATTCCCGGCATTATGCCGTTGAACAGCTCGTGCTCCACCATGTCGGCGTACTTCGCCTCGCCGGTGGTCTCGAACAACCGCCACGAGTACAGCAGCTCGCCTATCTGCGCGCACGTCTCGTTGTGTGATGCCTCGTTGGGCAGTTGGAACTTTCGCCCGTACGCCTGGTGTACCTGCTGTATGTATGGCTGGTCGTAGGTCGTTCCGTCGGGCGATACTCCGTCGTACAGCGCGCCACAGCCACCGGTTATGTATATCTTGTGGTTGGCTATGTCGTCCCAGATGCTCGAAAGGTTCTTGTACAGCTGCCCCTCGCCGGTCTCGGCGTATTCGTCAGCCACTCCGGCATACAGGTAATTTGCCCTCACGGCGTGCCCTACGGCCTCGTACTGCTCCCGGAACGGCACGCGGTCCTGGTTGTGGTCTTCGCCGTTCTTGACCGAATCGCGTATGGCTATCAGCTCCTTGCCCAGCTCGAGATAACGCTTGTCGCCCGTCTCGCGGTACATTTCGAACGCGCCCATGTAGTGGCTCGGGCATATGGCGTTGCGTGCCAGCTCGTCACGGTCGTTCTTCAGGAAGTCATAGAGGAAGTCGGCAGCCTTGACCGAGCAACGGAACAGGTTGTCCTTGCCCGTAGCGCGGCGGTGTACTATCCCGGCGGTCATCAGATGCCCGAGGTTATAGGTCTCGAAGTTGAGCCTTGAGGCGAACGCCGTCTGCTGGTCCGCGCCTATCTCGATGCCTATGACGGTCGTGTCCTTGCTGTGGCTGTCTATGCCCTGGTTGCGCTCGCTTATGACTACGGGCGTGTGTATGTAGCCGTCGGCACGCTGCGCCTTCGCGACCTCGGCTATAAACTTGTCCATAAGGCTGTCTATGCGCTCGTCCTTCGTCACGGCGTATACTGCCGCGCACGCCTCAAGCCACTTGTACATGTCGCCGTCGTGGAACGGTGGTCCCCAGTGCTCGCCCTCGGCGTCGCCCGCCGCTATCTCGAAGTTGCGGAAACCGTGGCTTACATCAGGGTCGTTCCACGTGTTCCACATATCCCATAGCGACGTGTTGTTCCACACTCCGAACCTCTCTCCCCAGAATCCGCCAGTCCATCTCGTGGCTCCGAGCGGCGTGTTCGCCATTATCGCGTTAGGACTCTTGCCCGTATCGGTCAGTCCGCCGCGCTGTGCCGTTGCCGCAACGGGCATCATGGCTGCGAGCAGCATTGCCGTTATAGTCTTTTTATTCATCTGTCGTGCTTTATGTCTTATTATTTAAAGACGTTCCATCGCCCGATGTGTAATGTATGGCTACGCAGCTCACGAGTTCAAAAACTCACCTACAACTCATGAAAATTATGGATCATAAGCTCAAAACTCACCAAAAAATCATAATTTGAACAGCTCAAACTTATAAAACTCGCCAAAACTTGCCATACTCACGGGTTAAACAACTTAAAATTTCCAAAACTTCAAAACTTCAAAACTTAAAAAATCACAGTTTAATAAAATAGAGACGGGATTTTTGTACTTGATGTAAATATAATTGATAGTAATAATATATACTATTATATAATATAAATATAATATATAGCATATTATTATATATATTATACTATTATATATGTAATATATCTTTATTTTTCTCACCCCTCGTTTTAACACTTCCTTATAGCCAAAAACAGCGTTCCGTTGCTCAAAAACACCCGTTTCACCACCAAAAAAGCATGGTTCCGCAGTCGAAAACCACCCCTTCACTCTCCCAACCCCTAACTCCCAACTTCTAATTCCTAACTTCTAATTCCTAACTCAAAAAAACTCAATACTATAAAACTGTGATTTTTTAAGTTTTGAAGTTTTGAAGTTTTGGAGTTCTCGCGATGCCATTTACAGAAATGTACCCACGTACGCCACACAAAAGGTTACTCCAGCTCTTCTTCGAGGAACTCGCAGGCGTCGGATACGCATAGGGGGCATTCGCGCAGTACCTTGTGTGTGCCGATGCCTTTTAGTATCTTGCATTGTGTGGCGTGGTTGCGCTCCTGGAACTTCGCCATTACGTCGCGCATCTGCTTGAACGTCTTGCGCTTGTCCTTATTGGCAAGACCGAGCACGAGTCCTGCGCCGACGAGCGCGCCGCACGTTCCTTCCATATTGGTCATGCCTGCGGCGAATCCGTCAGTCATTCGCATAGCCGTCTGCTCGTCGAGTCCGGTCAGTTCGGGGTATGTCGTGAGCACCGACTGCGTGCAATTATATTTCCCGCTTGCCTTCTTCCCGGCAGCGATGTCCTTCCTTGATTCCATAAGTTATAATGTTGAATGTGGAGTTTCGAGTGTTGAATGATTGAGTGGAGGATAAAAATTACAAATTACAAATTACAATTTTACCCTTTCCAGGCAGTCCTCGATGACCTTTGGAAAGTACTTCATCTCGAGCTGGTGCTCCTTCCGGGCTATGTCGCCTGCGGTGTCTGCCGCGGATATGGGCGTACGGTATTGCGCTATGATTCCGCCAGAATCGTATTCGCGCGTAACCCAGTGTACGGTCATGCCCGTCTCGCGCTCTCCGGCAGCCTTGACGGCCTCGTGCACATGATGCCCGTACATGCCCTTGCCGCCAAACTTGGGGAGCAGTGCCGGGTGTATGTTGACCATGCGGTGGTCGTATGCGTCGATTAGGAACCCGGGTACGAGCAGGAGGAACCCGGCAAGGACTATGAAGTCTACGCGCTCACCGCGCATCAGTCCTAAAAGCTTGTCCTTGTCGTTGAAGTCCGCCCTGCCCATCACGTAAGTCTTGACACCGAGGCGGCTGGCACGTACGAGCGCGTAGGCGTCTTGGCGGTTGCTTAGCACGAAAGCCACTTCGGCTGTACCACGCGACTGGAAATATCGTATGATGTTCTCGCAGTTCGTACCGTCGCCACTGGCGAGTATGCATATCCTTTTCTTCATAACTGGTGTGTTCGCTGATGCAAAGACAATGCAAACGGGCGCAATGAAAAAACGTGTTTTCAAATTGCCGGGTGCAGCTTGTCTTATGCAAAAGTACTATATCTTTCCCAATTACGTGGCAGCCGCTGGTTGATAATTTCCCGTGGGCATGGCTCGCGGAGGCCTGCGAATTGGTAAGAATGCCGCAGAAATACAGATTAAATACAAAATCACGCCCTATCTTTGCGCGTGATATATGAGGAATGACAGGGAACGATTATTGTTGTACGCGAGCTTCTGCGTGGCGGTTCTGCCGGTAGTGTTGCTTCGTGATTTCACTCCGTCGAACGAGTTGCGGTATTTGAGCATCGCCGACGAGGCATTGCGTAACGGCACTTTTTTCGCTTTCACCAACCACGGCGTGCCGTATGCCGACAAGCCGCCGCTGTACCTGTGGGTCATCATGTTGTGCCGATGGCTTACCGGCGGGCATCATATGTGGCTGCTGTCGCTGTTCTCGCTTGTTCCGGCATTGGCGACGGTACACGTCATGGACAGTTGGACCAGTGAGGAGATGGACTATGAGGGTCAGTCGCTTGCGCGGTTGATGACGCTTACTTGCGGTCTGTTCCTCGCAGTGTCGGTAACGCTGCGTATGGATATGCTGATGTGCCTGTTCATAGTCCTCGCGCTGCGTGAGTTCTGGCGTATGCTTACACATACAGGACGCAGTGGCTGTAGCCGCTGGCTGTTTCCCGTGTACATATTCCTTGCCGTGTTCACCAAGGGACCGCTGGGATTGCTCATACCGCTGTGCTGTACAGTGGCGTTCCTCACCGTGTCGGGACGTATACGGCAGGTGTTCCGCTATTGGGGCTGGAGTACTTGGATCGTGCTCATAGCGTTGTTCGGCGCATGGTTCTGTATGGTATATGCCGAGGGCGGGGCGGCGTATCTCGACAACCTCGTATTCCACCAGACCGTAGGGCGTGCCGTACACTCGTTCCGCCACAACCAGCCGTTTTACTACTATGCGTTGAGCGTATGGTACTGTCTTGCGCCGTGGTCGCTTATGGTGGTCGGAGTATTCATAGGAGCCATGCGGCCGAAGTTCGTGCGCAGCGACTTGCAACGGTTCTTCCTCACCGTAGGCACGGTGACGTTCGTATTGCTGTCGTGTTTCAGTGCCAAGTTGCAGATATACATGCTTCCCGCCGTGCCGTTCGTGGTCTATGGCGCGGCTATGTTCCTGCCACGGTTTGGCGGCAGTATGTGGTTGCGTGTGTCGATAGCAGTCCCGTCGGTTGCGTTGGCTTTGTCGCTGCCTGTGCTGGCGGTAGTCGCCGCGGTCGGCGATATGCCGTATTTGAACAATTTGTTTATATATGGCGGGGCATTGGTATTGACTTTGACGGGCGTTCGAGCATTTTACGGACTGTATTGGAAGGAGTCCCGGAATGCGGTCTTGCGTTCGGTGCGATGTATTGGTATGGGAATGCTCGTGGCGTTGTTCGTGGCAGCGTTGGCGTTGCCGCGGTTGAATGCGGAAGTAGGGTATGGGGATTTATGCCGTCAGGCGTTGTCGATGTCACGCGAGTACCACGTAGATGACTTCCGTACGTGGAGAATATCCCGTTCGGAGAATATCGACGTGTACCTTCACCGCCAGGTCGTGGTGATACCGAAGGACCGCCAGCCACGTTTTGGCGGCAGTCGCAGGTTCCTGTTGCTGTCGCAAAAGGAAGACATAAAAAAACTTCCCGTAAGCGATGTGCGGGAAGTAGGTGATTATGCCGTTGCTATATGCCGTTGAACTATTCTTCGTACACCGTCGGGTCGGGTACACCGGCAAGGCGGAACGCTTCCTTGCGCTCCATGCACGTACCGCATTTGCCACAATGGTGCTCGCCACCCTTGTAGCATGAGTATGTCTTGGTGTAGTCGATGCCGAGTTCCGTGCCACGCCGGCAGATGTCAGCCTTGGTGATATTGGTATATGGCGCGTCTATGGTGACGTTGGCGTATGTTCCATTGCACATGGCTTCCGACATAGCATTGATAAATGCCGGACGGCAGTCGGGATATATGACGTGGTCGCCTCCATGGTTGGCTATGAGCACATGCTTCAATCCGCGGCTTTCAGCCATTCCGCAACCAATAGAAAGCATGATGCCGTTGCGGAACGGCACCACCGTCGAGCGCATATTGTCGTCGTCATAGTTGCCTTCGGGTATTGCGTCGGCACCTTCAAGCAGCGACGACTTGAAGTATCGGTGCATAAACTCAAGTGGTATTACCACGTGTTCAATGCCGAACTTGCGGCAGTGGTATTCGGCACATGCCATTTCGCGGCGGCTGTGGTTGCTGCCGTAGTCGAATGTTACGGCAAGCGCAATCCTGTCCTTTCGGTCGTATAGCAGCGTGACGCTGTCCATACCTCCCGACAATATTATAAGCGAGTCTTTCTCCATTGTGCGTTGTCCTTTCTCAACTCATAACTCTAATAATTCCTAACTCCTAACTAAGTCATTCGTGCCGTGCAAACCGTTCTTCAGCCAGCCGTTCATACTTCGTGCCTGGTCGCCCGTAGTTGGCATAGGGGTATATGCTTATCCCTCCACGTGGAGTAAACAGCCCTGTCACCTCTATATACTTTGGGTTCATGAGCTTTATAAGGTCCTTCATGATGATGTTGACGCAATCCTCGTGGAAGTCTCCATGATTGCGGAAGCTGAACAGGTAGAGCTTCAGGCTCTTGCTCTCGACCATACGCTCTCCGGGAACGTAGCTGATACGTATCTTTGCGAAGTCAGGCTGTCCGGTTATAGGGCACAACGATGTGAATTCCGGACAGTTGAAGCGCACCCAGTAGTCGTTCTCCGGGTGTTTGTTTTGAAACGTCTCCAGTACTTCCGGAGCATAGTCCATGCTGTATTTCGTCTTTGTTCCGAGAGACTTCAGCCCCTCGTCCTTGCGTGTTTGTCCCATTGATGATTCGTTATAAAGGAAAACTGTAGATATGTTATCCCAAATTAAAGATTTTCAGAATGTTATAGTTTACGTCATTGTCGTAAACGTCCTCGCCTTCATGGCGTTTCATGGCTTTCACCACACGTACCGTTACTGGCAGTGCCACCACCTCGTACATAGTCTTCAGTACGACCTGCCACACCATGAGCTTTGGCAGTTCCGACCATGGAACGACACCGCCGAGTGCGAGAGGGAAGAATATTACGGAGTCGCAGCTTTCGCCAGCAATGGTGCTTAGAATGGCACGCCACGAGAAATGCCGCCCCTGGTCGTGAATCTTCATCTTGCTCATCACGTAGGCGTTGGCAAAACTACCGATGATGAATGCCACGAACGAACCCATAGCCACACGGGGCGCAAGTCCGAATATGGCATGGAAGCCAGCGTCGTTGGTCCAATATGGCGCGCCGGGAATGGCATCGCATAGCGCGCCGAGGCCTACGAAAAAGAAGTTCATAGCGAATCCCGTCCATATCAGCAGGCGTGCCTTGCGGAATCCCCACACCTCGCACACGCAGTCGTTGATGATGTAGCTCACGGGGAACACTATCAGTCCGCCGGTAAGTGAAATCCCAAATACGCTGATTTGCTTTGTCTCAAGAATGTTTGCCGAAATGAGGCAAACGCAGAAGAGTATGCTGAAAAGCATGAAAAGCACACTCACCTGTTGTCGTGTCTTTACCATTGTTTCTTGTTTTGTTAAAGGGGGTTAGTCAAGTACCCCTGTCATTTGCGGGTGCAAAGGTACTGCAAGTGAGCGACATATCAAAATAATGTGCAACTTTATTTTGTATGTGTATGTCCAAACGTAGCGTACCTTGCACGAAGTGAAAGGTACTGCAAACCGAAGACAATACAAAATGAAACGAAGTTTTATTTTATTGTTGGGAAGATTTGCGGAATCAGCCAAAAGTTTCTATATTTGCAGAAAAGAAAGACGATGCCTACAATTTTTATATTCTTCGGATTTAGGTTTATGTTCTACAGTAATGACCATCTGCCTATTCATGTACATGTGATAAAAGACGGTAATGAGGCAAAATATAACGTAGAGCCTGTAGGGCAGGTCTATAATCATGGATTTAAGAAACATGATATACTTATGATAGAATCCGTGATAGAAGAGAATAAGGAGGTAATCATCAATCGGTGGAAAGAATATTTCAAGGAGGATTGAGCTATGGATAAGCTGCAAGTTACAAGAATATGGATACTTGGCGGTAGGCTGTATGCTGAAACCACGTCTGGTAAAGAGGCTTCATATGATTTAAAGAGATTTAGAGGCTTGCGGAATGCGACTCCCAAACAGTTGCGTAATTTTAAAATTATAGGGGGAAAGGATATTTACTGGCCTGAACTTGATGAGGAAATTAATCTTGAAGGCATGTTTTATGACAACGACCTTTGTCATTTGACTGAGACTGAAGACTCTGTGGTGTTCCGACCATAGCTTTTCCGCTTTTAT
Organism: uncultured Prevotella sp.; assembly: GCA_964523825.1. Classification (GTDB taxonomy): domain Bacteria; phylum Bacteroidota; class Bacteroidia; order Bacteroidales; family Bacteroidaceae; genus Prevotella. The sequence continues at coordinate 75,050 of CAZGAT010000007.1, forward strand.
TTGTCAGCTATGTATATTAAGATTACAATTATAACACGAACAACATGAAAAGGACTTTATTTAGAATGATTATTGCCGCTACGGTACTTATGGCAGGCACGACTGGCGCATACGCGCAACTTGGCAAGATACTTAGCGGCGCAGGCAGCATTCTCGGCTCGGCTACGGGTACTACACAGAGCGGTACGAGCCAGTCGGGCGGGTTGATTTCCGCACTAACTACTATCTTCGACTCAAACAAGACGGCAAGTGTCGACGAGTTGAGCGGCGGTACGTGGAAGTATACCGAACCGGCTATTGTCTTCGAGAGCAATAGCGCGTTGCAGAATATCGGCGGCAAGGCCGTGTCGGCAGCCATTGAGAAGAAACTGCAACAGCAACTTGAGAAGTACGGCATAAAGAAGGGCACGATGACTATGGCATTTACCAAAGAAGGCAAGTTCACACAGACCATAGGAACGAAGAAGCTGACCGGTACTTATACCGTAGACGGAAAGAGCGTAGTATTGAAATATGGCGGTACTACCAAACAGTTGATAGGCACCACGCAGGTTGACGGCAATTCGCTGCTTATAGTTACCGATGCCTCCAAGCTGCTCTCCTACGTCAAGCTGCTGGGCAACCTCAGTGGAAGCACGTCGCTGAAAGCCGCGACATCGCTACTTGGCTCCATGAAAGGCATGGAAGTCGGGTTCCGCTTGCAGAAGTAAGGCGATAAGGACTCTATATAATGGGCGGCCATCTGTCGGTAGGGGTGACCGCCCTTTTTGTATCATGGTCGTTTTGCGGCGCGAAGTCACTGTTTTGCCACTTGGTTCATGCCGTTTTACGGTATGTTCTCCTTTGTATTGGCTGTTTTTTTATTGCAAATGAGAATATTTCAATGGCAAACGCCTTGTATTGTCCTGCTTTTTTGCTACATTTGCGACGACAACGAGTTTATTAACCAATTAAAAGCTAAGAGTATGAGGAAGATATTAGTCCTTATGTTGGCCATGTTGATACCGTTCGGCATCGCCTGCGGGCAGAACAAGAAGAAGGAAGCGCTGCGCAAGATGAAGCAGACCACGACCACTACCACCACGCAGCCGGAGGACAATAGCGTCGAGGAGTCGTCAGCCGACATTACCGCGCGTCATCTGAGGGACGTCCTTTACAAGTCCAAATGGCGTGGCTATCCGACAAGGTACGAGAACGACCACTATTATTTCTACGACACCGACACTTGCAGCTATAAGGTTGCGGGAAGCCAGCGGTGGAAGAAGGCGTTGTGGAGCGTATCTGACGACAGGTACGTAACGATAACCCCGCTTAACGGCGATGCCGTAAAGCGGTTCGAGGTGACGAAGTATTACTTTATCCCGTCCTACCTCCAATTGCACGAGGTCGGAAGCAGTGTAACGTTCACTCTCTGGGCTGAATTCGAGAACCACAAATACGGTATGCTGGCATTATACCTGAAGGCTCCGCTTTGGTTGCCGAACTTCTACACGCTGTCCTACAGCCAGCTCAAACAGTACGTCGACGAGAAACTCTATCCCGACGCTTATAGTTATGGCGAGACATCGCTGTCGTTTCCATTCTATCTTACGATAAACGGTATAAGGTGGGGTTCCGTCAACCTGTATTATAGCGGGTCGTACAAGAATATATGGTGGCAGTCGGAACAGATTACAGGCAGCCGAGCCAATACCGAGATGCAGCTTATAGAAAGCAAGCTCAGGTCGGAAGGCTATGCCGTAACCCACAAGAGCGGTTCCGAACGCGACTTGCAGATACAGGACGGCGACCACCGCATAGAGATACGCAAGGGGAAACTGACGCACGGCTACTGTCTCGTAGTCGACATAACCATACTTTGATACTCATTCCGTCAGCACGATACCACCTCACGCCTTGTCCTTCTGATTCCTGTATTCCGTAGGCGAGACGTGGAGGTGCTCCTTTATATACCTGCTGAGATACGACACCGACGAGAAGTTGTACTCGTCGGCAATGTCTTGCAGGCTCTTGTCCGTCTCGCGCAATTCGTGCCGCAACGCATCGGTGGTGAAGTACTCTATCCAGTAGCTCGCATTGTTGCCGCTTGCGTTGGAGCACGCCTCCGAAAGGTATTTGGGAGACACGAACAACAGCGACGCGTAGTAGCCTATACGGCGGTTCTCGCGGTATAGCCCCTTCTGGAGAAGCCCCACAAAGCGTCCGAGCAACTCCGACGCGCGGTTCTGTCCCTTGACCTTGCTGTCGGTGTTGCGTGTCTGCATGTCGTAGAAGTCAAATACCATTAGCTCGACCTCGCGGCGCAGTATGTCGTCGAAGAAATTATTGTATGGCCGTTCCAGCCTCCGGCGTATATCCCTGAAGTCGTGCTGCATCTGCTCGATGTCTGCCTTTGCGACCGCATAGACGGGATTGCCCATCGTAAACAGATAGCCCGCGGTCTGGTATTCGCTCTTTGGCGAGTTCTTGCGCAGGTAGTCCCATGATATAAGCAGCGCCTCGACCTTCAAGTCGTCAGAGCACGTGAGGTTGCGCACGGGCTTTGCAGACGACTTTATCATCACATCGCCAGCTATCATGTTGAACAGTTGGTCGCCAATCTCGAACCGTGCGGAACCTTCAAGGCACAGTATGTGCAGGCAGTAGTCTTTGTATTTGTCGGAACAGGCTTCCCTAAAGTCGCCGGTGAATATAAAGTCATTCGGGTCAATCATAGCCTTTCTTCGTTTGGTTTGTGCTGCAAAGATAGCGAAAAGACCCGAGAGTACAAAGGCTTCACCTTCTTTATTAATAATGTACAACGTTTCCACTATAATGGTAATCCTATTTCCAATATAGTGGAAATGCCGTTTCCAATACTATGGAAACACTCTTCCCAATACTATGGAAATAGGATTTCCAAAGGTATGGGAAAATCCTGGAAATAGTTATGCTTGGAGGCATAGAACTGTTGAAACCGCAAAATGTACATGATACTTGGCGATAATCATAACGTACTTGTTGCGTTTTAAGCCTAACTTTGCAACCAGGAAAAAAGAGAAGAAAAATCATATATACGATGAAGAAAGTAACGTTGAACAATGGAGTAGAGATGCCGGCAATAGGTTTCGGAGTATTCCAGGTGCCGGACTTGAAAGTATGCGAACAGGCTGTAAGCGACGCTTTGGAAGTAGGCTATCGAATGGTGGACACCGCTGCGGCATATATGAACGAGGAGGCTGTCGGCGCGGCTGTAAGGCATAGCGGCATAGACCGCAAGGAACTGTTCATTACCACCAAGCTGTGGGTGCAGGACTATGGCTATGACAACACGCTGAAGGCTTTCGACGTGTCGATGAAGAAGCTCGGGCTGGACTATCTCGACCTTTACCTGATGCACAAGCCGTACAACGACTATTACGGAGCGTGGCGTGCCATGGAACGCCTGTACAAGGAAGGGCGCATACGCGCGATAGGCGTTACGAGCTTCTGGAACGAGCGTCTGGCAGACCTTGTAACGTGCAACGAGGTAAAGCCGGCAGTGAACCAGATAGAGACAAACGTGTGGCACCAGCAGTGGGAGTCGGCGGAATTCATGGCTGCCGAAGGCATACAGCACGAGGCATGGGCTCCGTTTGCCGAGGGCAACAACGGGGTATTCACCAATCCGGTATTGGAGCAGATTGCCGGCAAGCACCACAAGACTACCGGACAGGTACAGCTCCGCTGGCTAAACCAGCGCGGAGTGATAGTAATACCGAAGAGCGTACACAAGGAACGCATGAAAGAGAACCTTGACATCTTCGACTTCAAGCTCGACGACGAGGATATGAAGGCCATACGCGGACTCGATACCGGGCGCAGTACCATATATGACGAGATGAATCCCGCTATGGCAAAGGGAATAGCAAGCACGAAGATACATTAAAACTCATACACTATGGAAACTGTAAAATTGAATAATGGCGTAGAGATGCCCATAATAGGTTACGGAGTATTCCAGGTAGATCCTAAAGAAGCAGCACGCTGCGTGGAGGAAGCCATAAGCGTTGGCTACCGCTCGATAGACACCGCACAGGCTTACTACAACGAGGAAGGAGTAGGCAAGGGCATCAAGGATAGCGGTGTCAACCGTTCCGACTTGTTCCTTACGACCAAGGTGTGGATAACCAACGCCGGTGAGGAAAAGGCAATGCAGAGCATAGACGAAAGCCTGCGCAAACTTCAGACCGACTATGTAGACCTGCTGCTCATTCACCAGCACTACAACGACTATTACGGTACATACCGCGCCATGGAAAAGGCACTGAAGCAAGGCAAGGCGCGTGCCATAGGACTTAGCAACTTTGAGGAAGGACGCTTCACCGACTTGGCGGCTTACAACGATATAACTCCAGCCGTACTACAGCTTCAGACCAACGTGTTCAACCAGCAGACGGAAATGCAGCAGTTCCTGAAGCCTTACGGCACGCAGCTAATGGCATGGAGTCCGCTCACCCAAGGACGCAAGGACTTCTTCACCAACCCAGTGCTGACTGATATAGGTGGCAAATACGGCAAGTCGGTAGCACAGGTGGCACTACGCTGGCTCATACAGCGTGGCATTATAGTCATTCCGAAGTCTACGCACAAGGAACGTATGGCGCAGAACATCGACGTGTTCGACTTCAATCTCGATGACGACGACATGAATCGCATAGCCACACTCAACGAGGCAGACCACGGCACTGTCAACTTCGACGACCCAAAGTTCATCAAGTGGCTTGCCGACACATATAAGTAATATAGTCTTATCATCCAATTTAAAACGACATACAGCATGAAATTATTAAGATTGGCGGCACTGTGTGCCATGTGCCTGATGGTATCCGTCGGTTGCAACGGCACACGCAAGGGCGGTGATTCACAATCGGAAGTAGAAAGCAAAGGAGAAAGAACTATGGAGAATAACAAGGGCAAAGTATTGATAGTGTTCTTCTCGCACGCAGGCGAGAACTACAGTGTGGGCAACATCAAGGAAGGCAACACCAAGCTCGTCGCCGACGAGATACAAAGCGTCACTGGTGGCGATGTATTCGAGATTGTAGCCGACAAGGACTACGATATGCCTTACGAGCCGCTTACCCGCCTGGCACAGGAAGAAGCGCGCAATGGCGAGCTGCCGTCATTCAAGGGCGAGGTAAAGGACATACAGCAGTACGACACCGTATTTATAGGCGGTCCAGTATGGTGGGGCACTTATCCACGTGTCATGTTCACGTTCTTTGGCAAGTACGACCTCAACGGCAAGACCATCGTTCCGTTCACGACCCACGAGGGCAGCGGACTTGGCAGCGTAGTGTCCGACCTGAAGAAGCTATACCCGAAGGCAACGGTTACAGGAGCGTTCTCGATGTACGGGCACGAGGTGCGCTCGGGCAAGGACAAGATAGACAAGTGGCTTAAAGGTCTCGGCTACTAACGTTGTAGGCAGGATAAAGGAAAAGGCAGTTCCCAATGGATAGAGTAGGGGGGCTGCCTTTTTTGTTTGCTGCTTATATGCGGACTATTGTTGTTCTACGAACCTGAACGCCTTTCGGCTGACGTACAGATACGACGGGAAGATAATCATTCCCGTTATTATCCACGATACGGGATAGAGTACCATGAGCTGTTCGAAGCCATGCCATATCGGACATACGGCGAATATCCATATCAACCTGAACACGCACGTTCCGAATACCGTCATCAATGCCGGTTCGAGCGAGTGACCGAGTCCGCGCATACCTGCCGCAGGCATCTCATAGGTGGTGGCTATCCACTGCGTCGTCATGGTGAGCAGGATTCGTATCTTCGCATAATGAATTACCTGCGGGTCGGTGGTGAAGAACTGCATGAAGAAGTCCTGACCGGCAAACATTATCATGTTGGCGATGAATATTGCCAGACCGCCGCAGATGAACGAAATCTTGAATATCCGCTTGCACCTCTCTACGTTGCCGGCACCGTAGTTCTGTCCCATGAACGTAACGCACGCCCCACAGAACGCCGACAATAGGAAGTAGCAGTAAGCGTCGAATATCTGCGATACCGACGCGCCAGCCATTGCCGCAGCTCCATAGGAGTTGATTTCCGACTGTACGAACACGTTGCTGAGCGAGAACACCATGCCCTGGATACCTGCCGGTATGCCTATTTGGAGTATGCGTTTCATCTCAATGCCGTAGATGCGTATATGGTGGAAGTCTATCCGCATAGCCCCCTTCTCACGCCGCAACAGCCATACTATCGCCACTGCCGAGAACAGGTAGGCAGCATCGTTGGCTATACCCACTCCGACGACGCTCATCTTGAATACGATTACCGTCAGCAGTGCTACTGCGGCATTGATGAATCCCGCTATGATGAGTATGTAGAGCGGTCGGCGGGTATCGCCCTTGCTTCTAAGTACCGACGCGCCGAAGTTGTATATCATGAAGAACGGAGCACCGGCAAACCATATACGCAGATATGTCACTGCGTCGTCGATAACATCTGCCGGAGTACCCATCAACTGCAATACAGGACGCGCTATCACCATTCCCAGAACCAACAGGAACAGTCCGCTGACTGCCGACAGTGCCATAGTCGTACTCACGGCATGGCTTATAGCCCTGCGGTCGTTCTGTCCTATGTGGTTGGATATTATTACATTGGCTCCCACCGATACGCCAACGAACAGGTTGATGCACAGGTTTATAAGGAACGTGTTGGCTCCGACGGCAGCCATTGCCTCGCTGCTTGCAAACCGTCCCACGACCATTACGTCTACCGAGTTGAACAGTTGCTCCAATACGCTGCTAAGTGCGAACGGCAGGGCGAACATCAGAATCTTGCCCAACAGCGGACCGTGCAGCATGTCTATCTCATTGCTCTTTGACTTGCTCATTTCTATATTATCTTTTACGTTGAGAATGAGACTGCAAAGTTACTCCATTCTGTTTAATTACATTTGAATCTTACCCATAAAATCCGTAAAAGCAAATACAGCGAGCAAAGAAGTAATCATGCTGACGACTATCATCAATATAAATGCTACGACACACGCAATAATGCACCACTTAATCCATTTATGGTCACTAAGTACATTATCAAGGTAAGTTATTATTTCCTTAAACGTTTCCATAATGCAAAGATATATAAAATAAATATTAAAGCAATAATCCCGAACCTGATTTTACCACTACGTTAAACATATCTTCCGGCGTTATAAATACATCGAGATTGAGTCTGGAAACAATAAAGTCAAATAAGGAGCGTTCTGTATCTATGACAGCGTTTATCTACTTGATAATGGCAGCGTCACGGATCAATAATTTAAAGCTCAAATAACGGTGAATAAGAGAAACCGTAAATTATAACAAAAGATAATAATCTTAATTCAAACGCAAAGATAATATAAAATAAATACAAAACAAAAGTATATACAAAATTTAATAGCGGTTAACAAATATTTGGTTGTGTCGGTTTTCGTATATTAAGATTAAGACAAGGGGAAATCGCTTTGAACGGAAGTCAAAGCCCATAGGGGAAAACCGAAGTGACTAAAGCTGATTATTTTTGGCTTTTACAGGAGGAATCAAAAGTCTTATGCTCGTTACCAATCGCAAAAAAGCGATTGAACTCGGTGGCTCAATCGCTCATTTTCATTCGCTTATACATTGCGCTTGCTCACGCTCGCTTATGTGAAATCACATTGGTATCTTAGTCATGAAATCAGTAAAAGCAAATACAGCAAGCAAAGAAGTTATTATACTGATAAGTATCATCAATATAAATGCAACAACACAAGCAATAACACACCACTTAATCCATTTATGACCACTTAGTGTATTATCAATAGAAGTAATGATATTATTAAATGTATCCATGATGCAAAGATATATAAAATAAATATTAAGGCAATAATCCCGAACCAATTTTAACAGCTCCGTTAAACATATCCTTAGGAGTAATCATAAAATTGGAAATAGCATTGCCAATCGCAGCACCGCCAGTAGCATAATTATTAAACATCTGGCTGTTTAACATTCCTGGCTGCTTGTTAAGAATTTCCAATCGTGTCTGATAAGTATCTACAAGTTCGTCAAATTGACGCTTGCTATATTGGGCTTGTGCACTTTGATTATCTCCAGCAGAATAATTATAATACATCTGACTGCCTGCAACCATACGGTTAGTTTGAGCATTATACTGATTGGTATTGGCATTCTGACGGTTGGTCATTGCGTTCATCGTGTCCGTAGCGTTCTGAACAGCCAAACGGCGGATTTGGGCAGATGTCAAACGGGTTTGGTTATATGCTGACACCTGCGTAGCGTAGGTTTGCGCAACGGTATAGTTAATCTGCTGTTCAAGTGCCTTCTTTTGAAGCGGTGCCATCTCCTTTAGATTCCAACTCTTAAGCTGGTTATCCAAATCAATACCTTTCTGCTGTAACAGCTTGTTAGCATTATCAATCCGCATACCTTGAAGCTGGGAATCCAACATCATGGTTTGAGTGTTGAAAGTGGACTTGAACATCTCATTTGACATCTTCTGATACTCGTTGCGGAGAGAACCGTTTTTAATATCGTTGACCATTTTATTTACTTCCAACGACTTCATTACATTCTTCCAACCATTATCAATAGCTTGTCCCTGCGCCTGCTGATACGCTGCATAAGTTTGAATACCTTTACTAATAGAATCACCAACCCAGCTGTAATCAACAGGCTGCATCGTTGCACCTTGCATCGGTGCAGAATCAGCAGAGAGTAGAGAAGAAGCGTTACCACCTTGAATATTTCCAAGAGCAAAATACGGATTTATACCAGCATCTTCATAACGTGCACGTTGAGCAGCAGGAGTGTTATACTCATTCTCCTTATTCCACATCTCAAGATTAAACGCATTCTGTTTGTCCTGAATACGCTCATTACTTGCATTAGTTTCACGAGCAATTTGAAGATTAGCCCTATTAGTCTTACTAGTAGATTTACTACCAAATAATCCACCAAAAGCAGAACTCAATAGAGAAGCACCACCAGCAATAAGACCACCAGCAACAAGAGGAGCAATATAACGTTTAGGAGGTGCGCAATAGGCACCTCCAACGGGAACGTTACATAAATCATAATAAAACTTATATAACATAGTCGTAATTTTTAATCAGTCTTTGCAGGTTCGTCAGCAGCAGGGGTTGACGGCTCTGACTGAGGTTCAACATTATTATTATCTACAGGAACGTTATTGCTGTCAATGTAATAACGCAGACGCTCTGCGAAGTCTGCAACCTCGCTCGGACTGTCTATATAGCGAGACCGTACCATGTTCATAAGGTCTTCATCAGATAGGTGATTCACTACATCGGTACCGACTTTCTGCAAGAACTGTCCGAGATATTGGGCTTTAGACGGGTCTTGGACTATCTGGCTAAGCACATCGTCCAAATGTCCTGTCTTGGGATTAATCTGGTAGACGCTGCCAACGGGCGACTGGTCTACAACTCCTTTGAAAGTCTCATCAGGAATAGTAACGGGACTTTCGGTATCTACATGATAATCAAATATAATTCTTTCCATAACTATATAATTTAAATGTTAGAATAAGGTGAACCAAATACGGACATAGGACGAATGGCTGTTACATTAAACTGGGCAGCACACATAAACTGATTATGCACGCCGTCTGCCTTAATCGCAAATATATTGTTCATACTTGACGGATTGACCTTGACAAAGCCAAGAGAAAGACCAGGATTGTCGGAGTTGCTTAACTGCGCATAAGCAAAGGAACGAGGGGTAACCCAAGCATTAAGGTCGTCCATAAACTCGCCGCTTATACGGTCGACACGGGACTTATATTCGGCATAACGGTTGTTATATCCAAAAATATACGAATTAGGATTTTCACCACTGTCACCATTAGGACCAGTAACCTCGGCGTAAGTAACAGGCTGCAAGCCTAAGTCTTGGTACTCGGGAGTAAAGAAATCTTCCTTATTAAGTTTAAGATTAAACGGATTGACGCTCGAAGACCAATAATCACACTCGGGACGCAGATAGAACAAGCCCATAATTATACCATGCTCGTTAGTATCAAACTCGAATGTACCGTTAGACAACGATACGCCTTTGCCTGCAATCTGGGCAAGGGAAGATTTGTCAGTGGAGGCAGTACCCTCAACGTCAGAAATAGTCACAGGAGCGTCACAACTGCCAATAAAGCGGACTTTCTGGCTGTCAAGACGGGGACTAAAACCGAAATGCGCAGCTATCTGCTCGTTATAAGAACCGTCTTTTGCATTCTGGGTAATTGCAAGAAGCTTGTCGAGGGCGTAAGCACTGCGAAGATTGGAAATAGATAGGAAACTGTCTCTTTGACCAACACCAGAAGTCTGAATAAAACCTTGATAAGCAGAACCTTCAGTATAAATAGGATTCGGTTGGTCATTATTATCATAAGAATATATAACGGGGAACTCGGGCGAACTTTGAAAATTAGTCAAAAAGTCAACACCACGGAAGTTTTTAAACATATGGGTATAATAGTCACGCTTATAATTGATGTAATGAACATCAAACAAGCCTGCCTTAGCCATTTCGCCAGTCTTAAAATAACCGTCACCATTAACATAATAAGAAGTAAATGAATCCTCCGAAAGAGCGGGATACATATAACCGTCCAAATTGGTTATCTTATTATTATAACTTTCCAAAATGGGATTACGGTAAAAATCATAATATATCTTTTGATAGGCAAAGATATTAAGGGGTGAAAGGGCGTAATTATCATTTACAGTACTACCCAAAGTACCGCTACTATCCATAAATTTGCCATAGCCAAGAAGTTCCATAAGGCGGGAAGCTTTTTCAGCCTTAGAAAAACCAAACATATCATTGCGGGAAGTTGCGGAATAAGTAGTCCAATCATCACCAGAAGAATAGTAAGGATTAGAAACGCCTTTCTCTTGACCTTTATCATGACGGTAATCAGCATCAAACATATCTACAGGATAAGCATCCGGAGTATATGTAGAAAGCTGGGCGATATTATTACCACCACGCAAATAAGGCATATGAATATTATCTATCTTAGTATCAGAAGATTCCTCTACAGCACTCGAAGTAATGTAATTAGTACCTACAAGTATTTGGGGAATAAGGGTGCCCAGCAAGCGATAAGGTACAAAGAAAAAGTCGATATTCTGCTTCATACGGGTGAACGCAGCGGTATTGAGGGTTTGGGCACGCAGGAAGATATTAGGGTTAATCTTAAAGTGCTCGTTAGGGTTGACGTGCTCGACATACACGGGAAGAATCTCACCAACGTCAGCGGTAAAAAGATGACGGTAGGAGAGGTCGAACGCATTGCGGGACAAATGCTGGTTTGTCTGCTGATTTTGAAGAATTGAATGTTTTGGCATAATTGTAAAATTTAATTATTAAAAATGTTAACTACATAATCATTAAATATCTTGGTTGAATTAGTATGCTTGATATGAAGAGCGTGATGAAGCTTGAACGATTCAACATTGGCGGTCATAAGCTGTCTTACAAATTCCTTATCAAGCTGATAGCCATTGTCTGATAAGTTGTACAGATAGCTGAAAGCTACATCGTCGAGACCGAACAGGTCGTTAAACTCGGAATATGAAGAAACGTGAGAGGGTAGGGCGATAAGCAGATTCGGATAGTTCTGCAACCATGCGCAATCCATAACGCCTTTACTGTTCACTGTAGAATAAAACAACTCGTTGGCATAACGCTTGTAACTCTGCAACAGGTTGAACACCTTGTAAAGAAAATCGTACTTCTCAAACTTGCACGCATAAGGCACAAGCCGTCCAGAATCATCACTATACATCACATGAGGACGAGACATGAACCTTTTGAGCTTACGGCAGAAATAATAGTCTGCGACATTATAATAATTGCCTGCAAGGTACGCGCCCATAGGAACAAACTTATCGTTAGACTTCTTTACCTTGACATAGCGTCCTTGCTCATACTTTTCATATAATAGTACGAAGTGGTTAAAATCGTACTGATAACATCTTTTAGGGAGTCCGAAGTATTTACGGACAACATCGAGGGGAAGCACGCCACTGGCAAACTCCTCGGTGAATCTATCAGTCTTGCAAGTTCCGAGGGACAGGCATTTGCATAACGACGTTTCATTTTCCTTATAAGAACCGATAATCGGGTTTTTAGAAGCCATAACGAAGGGGCGTAAGGGTTCAAGCTGAAGAACTTTTGGCAAATCACAAAAGCCATTAGTATAAGACGCAACATAAGACGAAGCTTGCCCAGCGACAAAGGAGACGTCAACCTTAGTGCTATCACACATCTTCCAACTTTCATATATAAGGGAATCGGAATAATCTTTTTGTCCAAGTCGATACCTTTCAGTTCCGACGAGGGATTTAGCAACTGCATCAGTGTCCGTCCATATAATTCCATGGTAATGGGGTCGGTAAGTAGCCGGACCATATTCTGACGAAATAAAGTAACGGATTTTTCCATTTTCATTGTATAATAACTTATTCTTATTAAAGACTTTACGAAATATATTAATGCGAAGACGCTTTAAGAAATCTACAATATCCTTTTTATTGACATAACCGAAACAATAATCAGAACCTGGCAGATTGCGAGGTCTTAGATAACCGAAATCATAACTATCAAGAGGATAGTCAATCTTCAAACGACTGCCAACGTTATCATAATAACGGTTACTTTCAAGACTGCACATAGAGGAAGAATAAGGCGAGGTAGCAAACTTGACCGCCTGCATCAAGGGCAGATGTTCGTTGTCGTAAGTCAGAGTGAAGAATATAGAATACTTGTGCTGCTTGCACTCGTCATCGACACGGAGGGACAATTTGGACGAACGCAAGTCAAGACAACTAGAACAACGCCTGCAAGGTACCAACATCTTCATTTTAAGATACGGGTTATAAACAACTTTCGGGAAATTGCACTTGACGGCGGGATTAAGCACAGCACGCCTTATAACTTCTTCTTTCAACATCAGCGGACAGGAGTATCAGAGGAAGAAACAATACTGTCAGAGGTTACCACATTATGATTATGGCGACCGATAGAAGTTGCGTGCTCTACCTTTTCCGCACGATAGGTCATCGCACAAGAAGCGACAAGACCAATAAGACAAACTACAAGGAGCGAAAGACATAGCTTTTCACCAATTTCAAGAAACTTATCCATAACTATATACTTTAAATTAATTAATATCCAAACATCTCATAAGGTTCTGGCACTTCAACTGTACGAGGCTCGAAAATTACGGTAAAGTTCCAGTTAGAACCGAAATCAATAGAAGCGATGAGATTCTTAACTACATCAAGATTCAAGTTTGAAACAATAAAGTCAAACAGGAAGCGTTCTATATCTATAACGTTGTCTATCTCCTTAATAATTGCAGCGTCATGGTCGACACCGCAGGCAAGAAGCGCACGGCGGGTCAAGATACGGGCTTCACGAATGGTAAGGCAGTGTTTACCGCGATAAAGGCGGATATTACCTGCGATGTTGTTAATACGTAACTTATACATAATACAAAATTTTAAATAACGGTGATTATGATAAACAACGATTATGGAATGGGGAAAGCCATATCGATTCTTGTTCCTACATATAACGATGAATGCGTGACGCTGGTCGAGACTTTGCAACGGCAATGCGAGAGACTAAAAATAACCGACGGAAACGGAGGACAACGGCAATGCGAGAGGCTTAAAACGGCTGGCAAGGACGCAAGTCATGCCCATGCCGCTATTGACAGATATGAGATAATCGTCGGAGACGACGGGTCTGACGATGCGGGTGTCGTCGGACGGAACAAGCGGATAAACGGTATTGACGGCTGCCGCTACATTATATACAATGTGAACAAAGGGCGCGCGGCTATAAGGAACGCGCTCGCACGTGAGGCAAGGTACGGCTACGTGCTGTTTATCGACAGCGACGTGGCGATAGAAAAGCCCGATTTCATCGAGAAATATGTCGTTTCAATCGATGAAATGGCACGTTTTACGGGACGGGACAAGCCGTTTTGCATTTGCGGAGGATACGACGTACCACGCCAGGACGGCATGAAGGACAACCTGCGGTATATATACGAGCAGGCCTGCAAGTGTGCGCACGCTGCCGGGACACGGGGCAAGAATCCGTACAGGAGCTTCAATTCGAGCAACTTCCTCACATCTCGAGATGTCATGGCGGCGTTCCCCTTTGACGAACGGTTCCACCTCTATGGCTACGAGGACGTGGCTTTCGGACGGCAATTGCATGATGCCGGCATCGCGGTCAGGCATATTGACAACCCAGTATGCTTCCGCAAGCTTGAGGACAATGCTACGTATGTGGCTCAGACGGAGGAAGGCATGGGCAACCTTGCCGAGTTTTCCGACGTGATTGGAGGATATTCGCGGTTGCTGAAGACCGTAGGGACGTTGCGCGCGTGGCATGTCGACGGAATTTGCAGGCACGTGCTGCGTCCGTTCATAGGCATGATGCGCGGCAACCTGGCTGGCGGGAAGCCGTCGCCAAGGCTGTTCAATGTTTACAAGCTGGCAGTGCTTTTAGGCAAAATGCACGATAAATGCAACAAAAACAGGAAGAATGCACATTCTTTCAAATAAAAGTTGTATTTTTGCGCGCACAAACGAAACGGCTGGCAAAGCCGAAACGGAACAAACTTAATAACTAACGACATCACACAAGCATAACATTCACACGACATGAGGATTGACATTTACGAGCCACAAGCCATTTGGGAAACCGGCAAACAGCCGGAGCAACTGGATATAATGTACCCGCGCAAGGGCGAAGCCGACCAAGCCGACCGACTGTTCATACTCTGCGACGGCAAGGGAGTGCGCGGTACTACGAGCGCGGAGATAGTTCGCAAGATCTCGCTATACTTCAACCGCTACCGCAATGCGGCAGGAGAGATAACCGACGACGACATACGCAACGCGCTGGAAAGCGCAGCCGACACCGCGGGAGACGGCAGCCGGCAACCCGTACAGGCATCATTGTCGATGCTGTGCATACACCGTGGAGGAATAACCATCGTACATACTGGACGCGGAAAGGTCTGCCACATACGCCCGTCGGAGGACCGCCTGCTGTTCGAAAGCCGCGAACAGCAGGAAGCCTACATAACCGACCCGGCGATAGTCCACGTGACCGACGTGCAGACGGGCGACTATTTCTATCTCTGTACGGACGGAATGCTCGAGGGAATGGGCAGCGACGACATATGCGCGTACTTCTCCGAGAGCGGCAGCGACGACAAGAAGCGCAACGTACTGCGTGGAAAGACGTCGGGAAACGCCGACAACCATTCGGCATACTTCTTCAAGGTGCGCGCCGTGGTGGCTGAACCGGGCGACGAACTGCTTGAAGGCGATGAACAATCGTCGGCAGACAACCTGCTAAGCGGGCGTCCCGCTCCGATTCGGAAGCCACGCCCCGCAGTCCAAAAGCCCAAGGTCGAGAATGCGGAAACGACCGGCACAGGCAGCGGTACGGCAGCCTCAAACGGTACGAAGACTGCAAGACCGATAGGCGAAGTAAAGCCTCAAGCCACGAAGACGGCTGCCGAACAGCAGCAGCGCAAGCCGTCATACAGGCAGCTGGAGCCGAAAGCCGACTTCCAGCGCACGCGCCGTGTGCCCGACACATACGACGACGAGCACCATACCAATATGCGCATGGTACTGCTCGTGGTACTGATACTGCTCCTTGCCATAGCCGCCGGAGCATTGTGGTACTTCAATTCGGACTCGCCAGCGACCATGCCGACAGACAGTATAGAGACGACCACGCCGTCGACAGCCGACAGTGCCGCCATGAACGCAGCCGAACCTGCCGATTCCGCGATAATCCCCGACAGCGCGATTGCCGAGCCCGAACGCCTCGAACCAGTCAACGACTACCACAAACGCAACACTCCGAGGCACTCGGACTACGAGGACGAATACGACTATGGCGATGAATCGTCGGACGAGACAGAGGTCACGGAACCCGAGACTCCTGCAAACGTGGAGACGGAAACGCCCAAACCTGCCGCAGAAACGCCCAAGGCAAGCACCGAGGGCAATGCCGGCGGAGCTACCGGAGAGTAATGCCGGTTGCAAGTAACGGATATGAAAAAACCGCATTCCCTGTCGATTGGGAGTGCGGTTTATTTTGTTTGTTCCAATGTATTGCGCGAGATTGCCAAAAGCCTGTACCTAAACCGTTTAGAGCTTTCAGCCATACGACCTATATGCGCAGCGTCGACAACACTTCCCCTTCGGGCTTTTCGTCGCCAGGAAGCGACCGTACCGTGATTTCACCACCGTCATACGTGACGATTGTCGGGACGTTGCCACCCTTTGGAAACGTTATGCTGCCAGTGTTGCACACAGCCGTGCTGCCGTCTGTTTCGAGCCTCCACAGGTGCGTATGTCCGTAGAATACGGCATCGAACCGTCCTGGCGGCATTGCGTTGTCGGGATTATAGACGTGTCCGTGGGTCAGGAACAGCCGCCTGCCCTCGTCCACTATCATGGCGTAGTCGGCCATTATGGGGAACCGTAAGAGCATCTGGTCGACCTCCGCGTCACAGTTTCCGCGTACCGCCACAATCCTGTCAGCCAGCGGGTTGAGCCTTTCGACTATGCCCTTTGCGTCTATCCCCTCGGGAATACTGTTGCGCGGACCGTAGTTCAGTATGTCGCCGAGTATCAGAAGCATGTCGAAATGACCGCGCTCGAAGTACCTTAACGCCCTCTCAAGGCGTGGAAGGCTGCCGTGAATGTCGCTGATGATTAAATATTTCATAGGTTTTCTCTTTGCCGTTCCGCTCATTGGCTCATCGCAGTACCTTTTGATAAGCTACGCTGCACCTCAACAATAAAAATAAAACCACGGTTTTATTTTGTATTGTCTTCGGTTTGCTGTACCTTTTAATAAGGTTGGCTGCATTCGGGAAAGTCAAAGGCGAAAAGTTTTCAATCTTTTCTCTTTGCCGTTCCGCTCATTTGCTGTACCTTTGCACGTCGAACGGATTATAGCTATAATAAATTCATTAATTCAATTATGACACCAGTTATCGCATTTATAGTATTCTTTGCCGTGGCACTCGTTGGCTGGGGCATCGTGGAACTACGCAACAAGTCATTCCATTTCACCCATTCGCACGACGAACAGCACGGCTGGGACGAGATGAAAGAGGCTTACGAGGAGAATGGAGAGAAGGAACTCAACCTCCACGACTTGCTCCAGCGCAACAGCACAAAGGGCTATAATGCCATTTAAACGATACTGACGATGCCTTTGTACGCCACGTACAAGGGCATTGTCCTTTTCTGCCTATACCGCCTTGCGGTTCCTGCGCAACTTGCGTACTGCCTTGTCGCGTATCTGGCGCACGCGCTCCCGCTTCAAGCCCATGCTGTCGGCGACTTCAGCCATAGTGTATGTGTCGGTGCCAAGCCCATACAACTTTGTTATGACTTCATGCTCCCTGTCGTCGAGAATGCCGAGGGCTTCTTTCAAATGTTCCGTAGTCTCAGTGTCCTCGAGGCTCAGGTCGGCACGCTTCACGTCTCCGTTGACGAGTACGCTCAACAGGTTGAAGCCCGTGTTGGAGCCCAACGGTATCGGCTCGTCGACCGAAACGGGCATTTTACGCTTCTTGGTGTCACGTGAAGATTCCGAGCGCGGCACCTTGTACAGCCCCGCCTGCGCTTCTATGGCGTGCTCCATGGCGTGGCGTATGAACGCCGCCGCATAGCTGACGAACCGCTTTCCACGCGTGGCGTCAAACTTCCTCGCCGCTTCTATCATAGCCATGTTGCCCTCGCTGACGAGGTCTTCCATAGCCACTCCGCGTCCGGCATACTGCTTTGCCATATTTACGACGTATCCGATGTTGTCGGTTACGAGCTTGTCCGTATCCTTTCCCATTGTCAATTTCCTTTCTTCGCTAACATAATGCCGCAGCCTGCGCGCGGTACGTACACATTATTATATCCGGCTGGCTTATTTCTTGAAATAATAGAGGAACGTCGCGATGCCTTTCAGCGCAAACTTCTTCTCGCCCTCAATCATAAGCTGGAACTTTATCTGCGTCTTGCATATCCCGCGCAGGTCCTCTATGTCGTAGAGACTTGCCACGAGGCGCACGCGCTTGCCCGAAAGCACGGGCTGCCCGAACTTCATCTGATCCATGCCGTAGTTGACCAGCATGTCGATATTGTTCACCTGTATGAGCTGTTGCCACAGATACGGCAGCAGGGACAGCTGCAAATAGCCGTGGGCTATGGTCTGCTTGTACGGGCTTTCGCGCCGGCAACGCGCCGGGTCGGTGTGTATCCACTGGTGGTCGAGTGTCGCGTCGGCGAACTTGTCTATCATCTCCTGGTCTATCGTGACCCATTCCGACTCACCTATCTTCTGCCCCTTGAGCGCGGCGAACTCCTCGTATGAATTGACTGTAAGTTTTCCCATGTTCCTTATGTATTTCTTTAGAGTTGATTATTCATTGCAAAAATATAACAATTATTCCATAGTACAAAGAAAAACCGCGCCTTTTTGCCACCAGCCATGCCAGCAGCCGCAGGCGGCGGCAACGGTATTAATAATTGATAATTATTGTAAAAAAGAACGAGATGCAAGAAGTTTATAGCTAACTTTGCCCCGGACAGATCCGGCACCGTGGCACGGCATTGGCTCGCAGGCCTCCCCCCAACCGACGGAAGGGCAGCCATCAAGTACGGATTATTGGTAAATTGTAATTTGTAATTTGTAATAATATGAAGAAGTTTCTAATGATAGCCGTGATGCTCGTGTGCGGACTGGGCTTCGCATCGGCGCAGGCAGAGATAAAGTTCGACCGTCTGACCTACAATTTCGGCGAGTTCAGCTCGAAAGACCCCGTACGCAAGACCACGTTCACGTATACCAACGTCGGCAACCAGCCGCTGGTCATCAACCAGATAGTGGCAAGTTGCGGCTGCACGGTGCCCAAGTACGACAAGCGTCCGCTGGCTCCGGGACAGAAAGGCACCATTACCGTGACGTACAACGGCAAGGGCAAGTTCCCGGGACACTTCAAGAAGAGCATCACCGTACGCACTAACGGCAAGGTTGAGATGACCCGTCTGTACATCGAGGGCAACATGACTGAGAAATGACGTATCCGTGTTTGGCAGAGTAGTCGAGAAGCTCGCTGAACACGGAGTTTTTTCGTAATATACGCGGGTTGCCGACCATGAGCAGGTGGCGCATGGCGCGCGTCATAGCCACGTTCAGCTTGCGGTCTACCACCCGTCCCGTCACCGGATCGGCATACTGGTTGTCGGTGAGGAAGTCGAGCTGGTAGTCATGCTTGACCGTAAAGCCATATATAATGGTGTCGCGCTGGCTGCCCTGGTATCTCTCCACGGTATCGATTGTTATACCGTCAAGTCCCGAAACGCCCTCACGCTTCTCCAAAGCCTCTATCTCCCGTCGTACGGTAGCCACCTGATTGCGGTACGGTACTATCACTCCGACAGTCCTAAGCGCGTCGAAACGCCCGCCGGAACGCCTCCATACGTCCAGCACCATACGGGCTATGATGCGTGCCTCGCGTACGTTCACCTTGTCGGACACGCCACTCTCCCACTCTTCTTCCTCTCCAGGCTCGTAGGTTACGAACCTCATAGGCATGTCTCCCGCGCCCTGCTGGTGCGGCAGCGGAACCACCTTCAGCCTGCCTCCGTAGAACGCGCGGTTGGGAAAGTCGGCTATCTCCGGGCGCATACGCCCCTGACGGGTCAGCATATAGCTCACGGCGTTGTCCCGTCCGTCACGGCGGTAGGTGCGCATCAGCCTCTCAAACAGCGACATACGGCAGTCCGTGATTCCTGCCGCGATGAGTAACGCATCGTCGACGACCGACTCCTCGACCGTCTGCTGCACTACGGCGGGAAGCTGTTTCTCGTCGCCTATGAGCACGAACTTGCCCACCGACGGCTCTCCGTGGCTCTTTGCCGACAGCAGCCCGAGCAGTTGGGGTTCGAGTATCTGCGACGCCTCGTCGACGATTGCCAGCGCAAACGACTTCATCGCGAGTAGTTCGAGATGTGAGTTGAACGCCGTCGTAGTGCCGCAGAACACCCTCGTGCGATGAATCAACGACTGCACGTCTTCCATTGATTCACAATCTGTTATACGGCTGTCGAGAAGATGACTGCAAAACCTCTCCGCACAGCCTGCCACGCTGCCTATACGGAGGTAGTCTATGCCCTCGTCGGCGAGTTTCTGGCACAGTTCGTCCACGGCGCGGTTGGTGTATGCCGTGACGAGTACCGACGAAGTTCCGTCCGTGAGCTGTTCCTTCAGCACGTTGAGCATACCGTATGATGTCTTGCCCGTGCCCGGCGGTCCTATGATGAGGAAGAAGTCGCGGGCTTGCTTCACCCGCAGCACGAGGCGGTTGAACTCGTCGTCGCCAGTCTCACGGTTGGTGTAGTCGCCAGTTAGCGTCACGGTCGAATCAACTTCGGGACTGCGCTGTGACAGAATGAGTTGTCGGCGGCGCAACGGAGCGTTGAGGAATGCCAGCAGGTTGCGGTACAATGCCGACGAGGAAGACTCCATGAAGTCGTGTTCTACTGCCCACACCGCGCCCGAAAGCACGCCGCCGTCGGTCTGCGGGTTGCGCAGCGATATGTCGATATGACCGTCGTCGATGCGGAGAATGGTGCCGCGGAAGACTATGTGGCGCGTAGCCACCGGCTCGCCGTATGCCAGCGGGTTGTAGGAATAGAGCATCACGATGTCGCCCTCGCGGAAGTTCGACACGTCGGTGTCGGCGGTGTCGGGAAACGAGAGCGAGACCACGTCCACCTGTCCGTCGCTGTTTCGGTGCTTGCCGGTCATCGTCAGGCGGTCGTATATGTTGCCCGCGGCTATGCGTTCCTGCAACGAGTCGTTCCACGCCGAGGCGAATCCGGAGCCTTCCTTTGTCCTGTTGCCGAGTTTGGAGAGCACCTGCTCGGTCTGTATGAAGCGGAGGAAACGGTAGAAATATGCCCGTTCCATCGGCTGCGCCGCCCGTATGGGCTGTAGCGCGGCTTCGATTTGCGGACGGGTGAAGTGCTCCCAGCCGTAGCCGTGGGCTCCCGGCGACAGGCGTTCGGGAGTGAGACGCGAGAGCATGGTGGCGTGTGTGCCGTGCGTAAGCCATTCCTCAAGCCACGCTATCTGGTTGCGCAGCTTCAGGGCTTCATGGAGCAGGCGCGGGGCGTTGCCCACGGCGAGGAGGCTGTCGGCGTATTTGGAGTACAGGAGGAAGGAGTATATGTCCGTGGAGTTGTAGCCGCCATAATGCAACAGCGCGCGGTAGAGGAGCAGCTGGACGTAGTGTGAGGTTCGTGCGCGGGGAGTGTCGGGGCTTTGCGGGTTGTAGGCTCCGCGTCCGGACTTCTGCTCTATGAGCACGTGGAAGTCCGTCCACAGGTAGTCCATACGTCCCTGGATTCCGAGTGTGGGCGAATAGAACGACGGTTCGAGTATCACTGTAGCGTCTGTGGTATTCCCGACTGTGCCGTCGGCGGTTATCTCTGGCAGCGATTCATGTATGGCGTGCTCGATGTTCCGCAACTGTTCCTCTGCCTTACGCCTGAAGTCGTCGCCTACGGGACACGCGGCGAGCGTGAGGGCGTTGTGGCGTGCGAACCTGGAGAAGCTCTCTCCGAACCCGCGGTAAGTGCCGTAGACGGTCTCGTCGAGGAGCTGCGAGGCGAAGTTTCCGAGGGTTATAGCCTCCGATTGGGTGCGCTGTCGGAGCTTGTTTATGATGTAGGTGTAGGGAGAGGCGTTGCCGTACTCGTCGAAACAGGCTGCTATCGACGATATGTCTACGAGGTAGTCGGGCATGACGATGACGTGTTCGGGGCATATTTCGGCGGTTTCATCGTCGATACGCGGGCGCACGAGGGCTATCTGCGTGCCTGCGCCGACGATTTTCCTCAGATAACTGCGGTCTGCCTGCCCTGACGGAGCCTCCATGTAGGCTATGCGGCAGTCCTCTCCGGTGTCCTCGCGGGTGGCTGTGATGCACCTCCCGTCTATCGAAACGGCTGACACGCGCAACGTATGACCCTCGCCGACGAGCCTTTTGTGGGTCTTGGGACGCGTGTACGGGTACTTTTTCGCCAGTCCCGACGGTACTTCCACTCCAAAAATCAGTCCGATAAACGTGGCGAGGGTGGCAATGTCAGCTTCCAGCTGCCGTCTTTCCGCATCGCTGGAGCTGGTTTTTGTGTCGCTTCCGTCCTCCTGTCCTCCAGTCCTGTCCCGTTCCCCGCGCAAGCGTATCCGCAGGTCGTTGACGGCGCGTGGCAGCGAGCGGTCGGGCATCTGCCCGGAACACTGCTTCAGCAGGTAGTCAACCTTGGCGAAGAACCCCGAGAACCGTATCAGACTGCCTTTGAGCCTTGCATCAACCGATAGGTGGAACGCCCTGTTTATCACCGCATACGCGTCTGCCGTAGACAGCGATTGAGGTATATGTGCCAGAGTTTCGAAGAAGTCGTCTGCCGTGTTGTATGTGCCAGTAGTTTGCTGTATATCCATTGCCTTGTCGTTGGTACTACAAAGGTAGTAAAATAATGTGAAAATGCCGAGTGTTTGCAAGGATTTATTTGTAGAGGGGCTACCAACAAAACTTCAAAACTTCAATTTATCACAGTTTAATAATATCGAGACGGAATTTCTTGACTTGATGTAAATATAATTGATAATAGTATTATGTACTGATATATAATATAAATATACTATATATAGTATATTATTATATATAATATATATATTATTAGTATATATACTTGTAATATATCTTTATTTCTCCTATCCCTCGTTTTAACACTTCCTTGTACCGAAAAACAGCGTTCCGTCGCTCAAAACAGCCGTCTCGCCACTCAAAAGCATGGTTCCGCAGTCGAAAAACCACCCCTTTCACACTCCCAACTCCTAACTCACACTCCCAACTCCCAACTCAAAAAAAACTCAATATTATAAAACTGTGATAAATTGAAGTTTTAAAGTTTTGAAGTTTT
>CAZGAT010000008.1:0-81897 GCA_964523825.1 uncultured Prevotella sp.
TGGTCGGCAATGTCAATGTTTAATGTTGAGTGTTGAATGTTGAATTGGTCGGCTTGAGCCGATGAAGAATTGTTTAATGAAGAATTACACATTGAAGTGGGAAAGCCTCGAAGAGGCTGCGCATGACTCTGCAAGAGTCACCGCTTGGATAACCGCCACTCATCTTTGCGCAGCAAAGTGAGTGGTGGGATATAAAGATACAGGGCGGTAACGACGCTGGAAGTGTCGCCGAACAAACGGATATGCTCTCGGGTAGAAAGTGACTGCTCGGTGACTCTTCCGGAGTCAATGCTGATATATGCCGTTAGCAGCCCGTAGTCAACCCTGACGGGTATGACTACGGGTTACGAGAGCGGTGACCTCTCCGAGGTCATGCATTCGCCACTTATGTTTATCCACATTTGCCTTTTCAAAGCAAGCGGACGGAATGTCCGAATGAAAACATAATGAAAGGGCATAAGATGCAAACGGGATATGCCCAACTGACGGTATTTGCCTTTCCAAGACAATCGGGCGGGCACAAGGCACCGCCCCTGCAAGAGGGCAATGTCAATGTCAGGGGTTTCCGCTTCGGGAGTTAGGGGGGCAATCTTAATGTTGAATGACAAATAAAGAATGAAAAGTTGGTCGGCTTGCGCCGATGAAGAATTAATAATTATAAATTTTAAATTGACTTTTCCTCCCTACGTTTTGGGTTAGGGTGGGGCTGATATTATTAATTATGAAAAAGGAATATACAAGACCGGAGATAAAGGTAATGGAGATACAGGCTGAGCGCGCGATGCTCGCAGGCAGTGACGAGAACGCAAAGGACGGCATACCGTCAACGACAGGCGGAGTGACCGAAGACCCGGTAGAGTCTAAGGGAAGCGGATTCAGCGTGTGGGACGAGGAATATTGAATGTTGAGTGTTGAATGAGGAATGACAAGTTGGTCGGCTTGCGCCGATGAAGAATTATTAATTATCAAATTGACCCAGTCTCAATCCCCTCCCTACGGGGGAGGGATAGGGAGAGGCTCAAAAGTTGGTCGGCGAAGCCGATGAACAATTAGTAATTAAGAATAGACAATTAAGGCGTGTCAAGGTTGCTTGACGCGCCTTTTTTTGCGTTCTTCACAAATAGAGTAAAGGATCAGGTGGAGACCTATATATAGGTTAATCAATGTTAATCTTGTTGATAAAGGCGGGGGATATACGTTTAGTAAGTAGAAACAACAACGAAATGACAGACAGAGAGTTTACCGATATAGCCACGGAACTGCGGCGGCTCGCCTTGCAAAAGGGCAGCCGCTATCCTCTCGGCAACGACGGAGCCGACGACATTGCGCAGGACACGATGCTGAAGCTTTGGGCTATACGCGGGGAGGTGCGTTCGGAGACTCATGCACGGGGACTGGCTGTACAGATAGCAGCGCATCTGGCTGTTGACTTGCTGCGCCATAGGCGGACAATGCCGACAGCGGAAAAGATGACGGACGACATTGTCGGAGAGGCATATACTCCAGAAGCGCAGTTGGAAGAGAAGTCCGACGACGAATGGCTTGAACGGCAGCTGCGCAGGTTGCCACCGACGGAATACCAGGTGCTGCACCTGCGCCAGGTAGAGCAAAAGGAGATGGCGGAGATAGCCGCCATACTCGGAATAACACCGCAATCGGCAGCCACGCTGTTGTCGCGGGCACGCCACAAACTAATGGAAAGGATAAAGAGACGATGATAAACGACGAACTCATAATAAGGCAACTGCTCGACAAGTTCATGGACGGACAGACGACCGTGGACGATGAACGCCGCATAGCCGAATGGTTCCGAAGCCACAAACAGGTAAGTCCCGACCTAGAGGACTATCGCACGATGTTCGCATGGTTTGACGAAGGAATGCCGCTTGATGACAGTGGTGACATGGCTTTGGCTGAGGAAGGAAAGGCAGAGCCGCCACTACACACACTACGCATATGGCTTCGTGCTGTGGCTGCCGTAGCCGCAGCAGTGGCAATAGTACTGATGATGACATTGGTCGGAGGACATGAGGGCACACCTATAAATAATAGTGGAAGACATACGCCAGTGGTAGCAGTCACGGAACGGCACGACAGCGCAACCAGCACAACTACCGAAAGGCTCGTGGCAGCGGAGAATGCCGAAAAAGAAACTCTAAAAACGTACGTCACAAGGCGTGAGGCAAAACGTCAGGACTCTGGCAGGAGAGCAGAAGAAAACATAAATTCTCTATATAATAATGTAGAAGCAGAGGAGGCGGACAGCGTAGTTACTGCCGTGACGGTTGAGACTACGCCGCCCCCTACCCTCTACGCGCAAGCAGAGCCGGAGAGAGAGGAACGTCCAGTGCTTATTGGCGAAACGGTCAGCGAGGAAAGCAGGAAACGGCTTATGCCGCTGACGGCAGAGAGCCTCATAAATATGGCTATCGCACGTATGGAGAGCCAGCAGAACGAGTTGTTCACGGCATACGCCCAGCATACTGAAGAATGCGAGCGGATAGTTGACGGCATAATACGTGGCGACGGAATGACGGCAAGACAAGAGGAAGAAGTTTACTAAATTTATAACGATAAAGAAAGGACTGTATTATGAAGACTAAAAGAACGATACTGGCAATAGCGTTGGCGGTCATGATGATGCCTTCGTATGCACAGAAGCCCGTGCAAGCCGTATGGCAGACGTATGACAACTTTGTATCGGCACTGTACAAGGGCGGCTACATCACTTCGTCGTCGCAAAGCACCTATAAGAATGGTTATTACAGGTGGATAGACTTTGCCGTGCCGAAGAAAGACGCCGGGATTATCAGCGGTTTTGACGGACTGCTGTTCGAATATGGGCAGAGGTTTGCTTACTCGACGCTTATCAAGAAGGCAGGAACCAACGACAACAACACGGTGACGATTGCCTATGGCGAAGACAACGACCTAACATACAGGTTGGGACTGTACAACAACCGCAACTACAACGTGCAGATATGTCGTGACATGAAGGATTCTACCATGCGGTATGCCTATGGACTGTACTGGACGGAGCGCAATGACTCGTTGATTGGGGGAATTAACAAGTTCTATGGCAAGGATCCGAGGATAGAAAGAGAGCAGAAAGAGGAAAAAGAAGCACAGTTGTTCGGTAGTAGCGGAGTATTCAACAGCATATTCGGCGGAGGCAACGGCACGTCGGCATCTAATGGAAACGACGGCTTCGGCAATCCGAAGATAGACACAGGTGCCGACTACTTGGATTATTTCTCGAAACTGCACATACTGTTCTCGGCTCTGAACAGCGAATACAACGATTACCGCCAGGCTTCCGGCGACGACAAGGCGGAGAGCATAGCGATAATGAACCTTATGACTACGACGATGAACAAGGTCAGCGACTTGCACGAGCACTATTCGCAACTGCTCAGCAAGCCACAGCGCAAGATAGTTGCCGACCAGCTAAAGGATATGGCGGAAGAGTCAAAGGAGAGCTCGATAGCCGCAGTGTTCAAGCATATCGCAAAGGAGTTGAAGTGAAAGGGGAACCGGGGCTGCGCCGTCAATAGGTGACGTAAGGACGCAGACGCTCTATGGCCTCTGGCGGGAAGTCGCGGAGAAGCGACAACTGCGAGAGGTCATTTATTTTGCCCTTAAGCCGACGGTAGTCGCATATCTCTCGTGCCTGGTAGAAGTTGATGTACGGGTGACGACGAAGTTGGTTGAGGGTAAGTGTGTTGACGTTCATCTTCGTGGTATGCACGCTTACGACCTTGAAGTACGGCAAGGACTCTTCGGGAAAGCCCTCTATTTCACGTAGTTGGTTGACATTGGTATAGCCGCCGAGCCGCTCGCGATAGCTCACGATGTGGTGCGCCCACCACGATCCTATGCCTGGAACGCGCTTGAGGAGCGTCGTGTCGGCAGTAGCAAGGTCGATGGTCTGTCCGGCTTTCAACTTCAACGGGAACTGTATCGTGTCACGTTCGAACTGCCTGACAGCCTCACGTCCAGTCGGTGCCTCTCGCGAACCAACAAGTTCGGCAGCCGGGGCATAATCGTCGGATATGCGTATGTACGGGCGCATATCCAAGTATTGCTTCTTGGTCAGACCGTACAGCCGCGCAAAGTCTTCGGGCGTGCGGAACACACCGCCCTTAGCCCTGTACTTATAAATGGAACGCACCTGCCACGGCGCAAGTCCGAGGCGCAGAAGCTCCGTACTGTCGGCGGTGTTGGGATCGAAGGCGAACAGTTCGGCGGTGCGTCCGTCGGCAGTCTCGTATGGACGTGGAGCAATGTCGGGATAACCGCCATAGCGTCGGTGGTCGCGGGTGTTTTGTATGCTGTCGGCTTCGGTAAATGGCGTTGACGTTTCCTGTCCGCCGAAATAGACGATGAGTACAAGCGCGCCGACGATGGCGCAGAGTATGAACATGAATACCTGACGGTCAGATTTGGAAAGGCGGAATAGGTCACGCAAATGCATATGAGTTAGGAGTTTTTTGAGTTAGGAGTTAAGAGTTGAGAGTTATAAGTTGGGATAGGTTGCTATATCAGTCCGAATTGGTGGAGGAATATGGCAATGATGCACAGGGGGCAGATGAACCTGACGAAGAACAGCCATACTGGATACAGGCGTGTGGAAGCCGTACCCCAGTTGGTGAATTCCTGTTTGACGGTTTTGCGCGAAACGACCCAGCCTACAAACACGCACGTCAGTATAGAGCCTGTGGGAAGGAGGTACTGCGCCGTAAGATAGTCGCAGAAATCGAGTAGCGGCATACCCAAAACATTGAGGCTGCCTACCGCTCCGCACGACAGCGAGCACAAGACGGCTATCGTACTGCAAATGGTAGTGACGATGATTGCGGCAGACGAGCGTCGGATATGCAGTTCCTCGCGGAAGAACGCCGTGCCTATCTCGTGCATGGAGATTGTCGAAGTCAATGCGGCAAGAACCAGCAGCGCATAGAAAAGTATGGATATGACGTAGCCGAGTCCCGGAAGGAACGCGAACGCCTTGTCAAACACCGTCGGCAGTGTTATGAATATCAAGGAAGGACCGCTATCGGGATTGACACCCACGGAGAATGCGGCGGGAAATATCATCAGTCCCGCAAGTACGGCGATGAGGGTGTCGAGTAATGCTATCTGGAAGGCTGACCGCGCGAGGTTGGTGCCACGGCTGAAATAGGACGCATAGGTACAAAGGCACGCCGTACCGAGGCTAAGCGAGAAGAATGCCTGTCCGAGAGCGTCGAGGAACACGTCGTGGGTGAGTTTCGAGAAGTCCGGGTGGAATAGGAATTTAACTCCCTTGACAGCACCTGGCAGCGAGCACGACGCGATTACGATTACTACGAGCAATACGAACAATGTCGGCATGAGTATGTTAGAAGCCTTTTCGATGCCCTTTCGAACGCCTTTCGTTATGACGAAATGGGTCATAACGACGAATAAAACAGCCCATATCGTCGGCTTAAACGGGTTGGTTGAGAAGTTGGCGAAGTACTCTTTCGCCCCATCGGCTCCACTGCCTATGAATCCGAAGATAGAGGCGAACAGGTATTGCAGGCACCACCCTGCAACTACGGCATAGAAGCCAAGTATTATAGTAGACGTTATAACTCCAAGTAGTCCGACTAATCCCCACGCCTTGCCACGTCGGAAGGACTGATAGGCGTGAGCGGCGTTGGAAGCTCCGTGCCTGCCGACTACGAACTCGGCTATCATTCCAGGAACGCCCAATGCCAACACGCAGACGAAATAGATGATGATGAACGCAGCACCACCATTCTGCCCCGCCATAAACGGGAACCGCCATATGTTGCCAAGCCCGACGGCACTGCCTGCCGTGGCAAGTATAACGCCTATCTTGCCGAAGTTTGCCCTGCGCTCCATGTCAAATCAGTCCGAATTGGTGAAGGAATATCGCGAGTATGCACAGCGGACAGACGATGCGGACAAGGAAGTAGTAGACACCGAAAAGGCTGCCTCGCAGAGTGCCCCAGTTGGTGAACTCGTCGCGTACGAGCTTCTTCGGAACGTACCACCCGATGAACAGGCATGTGAGGAATCCGCCGAGAGGCAGGAATATCTGCCCGGTGACGAAGTCGAAGATGTCGAACAGGCTCTTGCCGCCTATGGAAAGGAAGTCCCACTGTCCCAACGACATGGAGCAGAAGAAGCCGATAACGACGCACGTGGCGGTGACAATAGTAGCACCGCGCTTGCGGCTTACGTGCAGTTCCTCCTGGAAGAACGCCGTGCTGACCTCGTGGAGTGATATTAATGATGTCAGTGCCGCCATGGATAGAAGCACGTAGAAGGCAAGCGATATGACGATTCCGACAACCGGCATACCGCCAAAAGCCTTCTCAAATACGTTTGGCAGGGTGATGAAGATGAGCGAAGGTCCGCTGTCTGGATTGACACCTGCGGAGAATGCCGCCGGGAATATCATCAGCCCGGCAAGTATGGCGACCATGGTATCGATGAGGCATATCTGACCGGCGGTGTTGACGAGGTTGGTCTGGCGTGTGTAGTAGGACGCGTATGTGCATATGCACCCCATGGCGATACTCAACGAGTAGAAGCTCTGCCCGAGCGCGCTTAGGAATACGTCGCTCGTGAGTTTGGAAAAGTCCGGCTTGAACAGGAAGCTTATGCCTGCTTCGGCTCCAGGAAGGAGGCAGCTCGACACTACGATAACGAGCAGCAGGACGAACAGCGTAGGCATCATTATCTTTGAAGCACGCTCTATACCGTCACGTATGCCGTGGATTATGACGAAGTGGGTTATCAGCAGTATGACGACTGTCCATACCATAGGCTCCCAAGGGTTGGAAGCAAAGCCGTTGAAGAACTCTTGAAAGTATGCCGGCGAGCCGTGCATCTGTCCGGCAAGCGTGGCAAAGACGTATTCGAGGCACCACCCCGAGACTACGGCGTAGTAGCCGGAGATGAGCAGTCCTGTCAATACTCCGAGAAAGCCGACCCATTTCCACGCCGTGCCGTTGGAAAGTTTGGCGTAGGCGCGTGCCGTATTCGAAGCGGCGTGCCGTCCGATGATGAACTCGCTTAGCATACACGGCATACCCAAAAGTAATATGCAACCTATATATATGATGATGAAAGCCGCGCCGCCGTTCTGCCCAGCCATATATGGGAAACGCCATACGTTGCCAAGTCCTACGGCTCCGCCAGCCGTGGCGAGCACCATGCCAATCTTGCTTCCGAAATTAGCGCGTTCTGTTTGTGACATTAATAAAACCGTTTAATTGGCTGCAAAATTATAAAAAAATATCTACTTTTGCACCGTTATTGTAACCAAACATAGATTGTATGCGATATTTTTTAAGGCATTATCCGCTGACGACGCTGTTGGTAGTGGTTATTTGGGTTATCTGCCTCATTCCTATTCCGGAGACACCGCTAAGCGACGTGAGCATGATAGACAAGTGGACGCACATAGTAATGTACCTTGTGCTTAGCGGAGTGGTCGGCTTCGAGTATATTCGCGCAAACAAAAAAGCCACTCCCGCACAACTGTTATTGTGGGAGTGGCTGTTGCCTGTGTTAATGGGAGGACTGGTCGAAATCGTGCAAGCCACATGTACTGGCGGAGTGCGCAGTGGAGACTGGCTCGACTTCGTAGCCGACGGTATCGGCTCTACGCTGGCGTTGGCTATCGGTATTCTTGTGGTAAGGTTCCGCGCCAAAGCTTGAACGGGTCGTGGCGCATATGCTTGTTGTAGAAGCGGCGGTCGCCAGTCACCTCCATTCCGATGAAATCGGGGCGGGTGAACGGCTCGCTTTCGCTTGAAAGTTCGACTTCCGCCATGACAAGCCCATCATTGTCGCCATGGAACTCGTCCACCTCGAACGTATGTCCGCCGATGGGTATGAGATAACGGTGCTTGTCGATGATGCCTGGTTCACACAGGTCGAGCAGGTGCCGGGCCTCATCGAGGGTGATTTCCTTCTCAAACTCATAACGCGTCATGCCACCATTGCGTGAAGGTCCCTTTATAGTAAGGTATGCCTTGTCGTCACGTATGCGGATACGCACGGTGTTGACCGAATCGAAATAGCCTTGCCGGATATGGCTCACGGACGTGGCGTGACGCTTCCAGTCCATGGACTTATGCACGAGGAACTTGCGTTCTATTTCCAGTCCGCTCATTATTGGTTAAGCGTTATGACTATCATGAATATTATCGCAAGCGCGACAAGCACTCCGAATATCCAGTTGATAACCTTGTTAGCCTGCTTTTCTTGCCTTTCATTGCGCGCCTTGCGGCGGATCTTGCTTCTTTCACTCATAGCTTTCAGTCTTTAGTTTATATTCAAGTTTTATGTTAATTGTCATGGAACTCCATGAGGTATGCCTTTATGAAGCCGTCAATATCGCCGTCCATCACACCGTCAACGTCTGATGTCTGATAGCCTGTGCGGTGGTCTTTGACACGTCGGTCGTCGAAAACATAGGAACGTATCTGGCTACCCCACTCTATCTTCTTCTTGCCAGCTTCAATCTTAGCCTGCTCAGCCTGCTTCTTCTTCAGCGCGCGGTCGTAGAGCTGGCTCTTCAGAAGCAGCATTGCCTTGGCGCGGTTCTTTGGCTGGTCGCGCGTCTCGGTGTTCTCGATGAGGATTTCCTCTTTCTCGCCAGTGTCGGGATCTTCGTATTGGTAGCGCAGACGGACACCAGACTCAACCTTGTTGACATTCTGACCGCCGGCACCTGACGAGCGGAACGTATCCCAACTAACCTTCGCCGGATCTACATACACCTCGATAGTGTCGTCAACGAGCGGAGTTACGAACACCGACGCGAAGCTTGTCATACGCTTGCCCTGTGCATTGTACGGACTGACACGCACAAGGCGGTGCACTCCGTTCTCGCTCTTGAGGAATCCGTAGGCGTATTCACCGCCCTCGATAGTCATGGTTACGCTCTTTATGCCGACTTCCTCGCCTTCCTGCATATCGGTTATGGTGACCTTGTAGCCGTGAGCCTCACTCCAACGGGTGTACATACGCATGAGCATCTGCGCCCAGTCCTGGCTTTCGGTGCCTCCGGCTCCGGAGTTTATCTTCATCACAGCGTCCATGGAGTCTTCCTCCTTGCGCAGCATATTCTTCAATTCAAGGTCTTCGATTGCGCTGATTGCCTTTGAATAGTCCGCGTCGACTTCTTCCTCTGTCACCAAGTCTTCCTTGTAATAGTCGAACGCAAGCTGAAGCTCGTCAGCCATGGTGCGTATAGCCTTGTAACCCTTGAGCCATTTCTCAATGCCCTTGACCTTCTTCATCTGTGCCTGCGCCGCCTTCGGGTCGTCCCAGAAATGCGGGTCTTGGGTGCGCAGTTGTTCTTCTTCGTATTCTACCTTCTTCTGGTCAATGTTAAGATAACGTTGCAGCGCGTCGGTGCGTTGCAAGACGTCCTTTAGTTGATCTGCTGTTATCATTGTCTGTGTTAATCTTCGTACATTTTGTCTATCACGTCCTTGAAGTTCTTGTTGATGACGTTGCGCTTTAGCTTCAGGGTGTTTGTCAGCTCGCCATTCTCCATAGAGAAGTGGTGGGCGATGAGCGTGAAACGCTTGATTTGCTCGTAGCTCGCGAGCTGTTGTTGCAACGTCTCTATACGCTCCATTATCATGTCGTGTATGCGCTGGTTGGCGCACAGGTCTTCGCGCGACGCGAACGGAATGTTGTTGGCGCGGGCATATTCTTCGAGCATTCGGAATTCCGGCACGATGAGCGCGCTGACGAACTTCCGCTTGTCGGCAATGACGGCTATCTGGTCGATATACTTGTCTACGAGCAACTTGGCTTCAAGCGACTGCGGCGCGATGTACTTGCCGTTGGAGGTCTTGAACAAGTCCTTTATGCGTTCTTCGAGATAAAGCTCGCCGTCCTTGAGATAGCCTGCGTCGCCAGTGTGGAAGAAGCCGTCGGCATCGAACGTCTGGGCGTTCAACTCGTCACGGTGGTAGTAGCCCTTGGTGATGGTCGGACCTTTGAGAAGAATCTCGTTGTTGTCGCCAATCTTTATCTCCACCCCGTCAATCGGTCGTCCCACGGAGCCGATAGTATACGGTTCCCCTTTGTGGTCGCAGCTGACTGTGGCGAGACTTTCGGTCAGTCCGTAGCCGACAATCATGTTTATTCCGATGCTGTGGACGAACTCCTCGACTTCGGGCGAGACCGTCGCTCCAGCCGTCGGGAAAATGTTTGGACGCTCGAGTCCGAGCTGCTTGCGAACGATGCTCAGCAGGCTCTTGTTTATCGCCGCGTACTCCATCCGCAACGCCAATGGCGGACGGCGGCCGTGGCTGAGGTATTCGATATTGTACTTCCTTCCGACGGCGAGCGCATGATAGAATATCTTTTTCTGGACGGGGTTGGAATGATCCATCCTGTCCTTCACGGCGATGTACACCTTTTCCCAGAACCTCGGCACCGACGACATCGATGTCGGGTGGGTCTCACGCATGCTTTGCTGTATTTCCTTCGGATAGGTGTTGACTATCAACTGCGCTCCGACCGACAATGACAGGTAAGCCCAGCCACGCTCGAATATGTGGGTGAAAGGAAGGAAGTCTATCACACGGTCCTTCTCGCCCACAGGCACGCATTTGGCGTTGGCCTTCAGCGCGGCATCGTATTGTCCATAAGACAGCATCACGCCCTTGCTGTCGCCGGTAGTGCCACTGGTATAGAGGATATTGCAGAGGTCGTCCATCGAAGCCTCGCCCCACAGTTTCTCGACTTCCGGCTGACGTGGCAGTCCGTCGCCGAGTTTGAGGAAGTCCTCGAAATACAGCGCGTTGGGGTCGTGGGTGCTGATGCGCACGCTCGGATCGTAGATGACGATGCGCTCAAGCGTCGGGCAGAGCGCGAAGATGCGGTGCGCCTTGTCATACTGCTCCTGCTCGCCAACGAAAAGGACGCGCGCGCCGGAGTCGTTGACCATGTACTGTATCTGCTGCTCGGAGCTTGTGGCATAGAACGGAATGCTGACGACACGCACGCCATAGGCTCCGAAATCAGTATAAAGGTACTGTATGCAGTTCTGCGCGAACACAGCGACGCGGTCCTGCGGCTTTAGTCCGAGGTTCAACAATGCGTTGGAAACTTGCTTGACACGTGCCGAAAACTGGTTCCACGACACTTCCTTCCATTTCTCCGAGCCGAAGTTGCGGAATATTATCGCGGTGCGTGAACCGTACTTCTTGGCTTGCTCGTGTATGAGGATAGAGAGATGACACTGGGTCTGCATAAGTTGTGTGTTTTTATTACTTTTGCAAAAGTAGTGAAAAGCAAAGAAAATACAAAATAAACGCTACTTTTTTTGGTCGAGCCCTCCAGCTTTTGAACCTTTCGTTTCATCGTTTGGAAACAATGGAGTAACTTTGCGGCTGAAACAATGAGACTTACAATGATTATGGAACTTGCAGAATACACCCGTGAAGCCATAGACCTGCTAAAGGAACTGATAGCCACTCCGTCGGCGAGCCGCGACGAGGAGCGTGCAGCCGACGTGATGCAGAGGCGCATCGAGGGCTACGGACTCGAGACCCGCAGGCTGAAGAACAACGTATGGACCATAGACCCGCATTTCGACGACGAACGGCCGACGATACTCCTCAACGCCCACATCGACACCGTGAAGCCCGTCAGCTCGTGGACGCGCGACCCATACACACCCACCGTCGAGGACGGACGGCTCTACGGACTCGGCTCCAACGACTGCGGCGGCGGACTGTGCACGCTGCTCCAAGCGTTCCGAATACTGACGGCACGCCGGCAGAAGTACAACCTCGTATACCTCGCGTCAGCCGAGGAGGAAGTGTCGGGCGCAGACGGGATAAGCCTCGCACTGCCCGAACTGCCGCACATCGACGTGGCGGTGGTCGGCGAGCCGACAGGTATGCAGCCAGCCATTGCCGAAAAGGGACTGATGGTAATCGACATGACGGCGCACGGACGGTCGGGACACGCCGCACGCGACGAGGGCGTGAACGCCATATACGAAGCCCTGCCCGACATCGAGTGGGTGCGCGACTACAAGTTCCAGCGCGTCAGCGACTATCTCGGAGCTGTAAAGATGACGCTGACGGTCATCAACGCCGGCACGCAGCACAACGTCGTCCCCGACGAATGCCGTATGCTCATCGACGTGCGCACCAACGAGCTGTACAAGAACAGCGAGGTGTTCGACATCATCCGCGAGCACGTCCACAGCGACGTCGCCGCCCACAGCTTCCGCCTCCAGTCGTCGCGCATCGACCCGTCGCACCCGCTCGTCCGCCGCTGCACCGCAATGGGCATGAAGCCCTTTGGCTCGCCGACGCTTTCCGACCAGGCGCTGATGCCGTTCCCGTCATTCAAATTAGGTCCCGGAGAGTCGTCGCGCTCGCATTCCGCCGACGAGTTCATCTTCATCTCGGAAATAGAAAAGGCACTGCCGACGTACATCGCTCTCCTCGACGGCGCGGAAATATAGTCCTCCGCCATTTTCCAAGCCGTCCGCTTGTTTTCCGCACATACACGACACCTGTCGAAACTCTATTCCAGCCCGCTGCCCCGATGGCAACGGGCTTTTTCGTTCCCCTCCCGAATGCTCCTTTTCCTATTCCGAATGACCTCCTTCCTCACTCCCGAATGTTTTTTCATATTATCCAAGCCCCGTGCAGATTTCCCGACGAACTTTTATAAAATGACAAAAGTCATTTGATTTAATGACAAAAGTCACTGATATATTTCACAAAAGTCATTTGTTTTAGTGACAAAAGTCAAAATAAAAATGACTTTTGTCATTTATTTCATTCACAAAAGTCAATCGATTCAGTGACAAAAGTCAAAATATAATTTACTTTTGTCATTTTACAAAGTCTTGACGATGAGTTGTGGCGTTTGGTTAGGCAAGTAGCGAACTGGCGTTCACGGTTCGGCATATTTTAGTGGAGAGACAAAAATGAGACGTTAGTGACGGGCACGAAAAAAGCCCCGCACCTCCGAAGAGACGCAGAGCTTTGCCTATGCTTATATTGGTTGTTTGTTTTCTTGTTTGCCTGTCTTTATAAAATATGCCGCTAATTTATGGGCTGTTGCGCATTGCCGTTTTGGGCACTGGCGGCATTAGCCGTGATTATGAGTAGCGGAGCAATTGCCCCTTGCGGACTACGGTATAGCGTCCGAAGTGGTTGAGGCGGCACAGCGTCTCGACGCTTACGCCCATCTTCTCAGCCACGGTCTCAAGCGTTTCGCCGGCTTCCACGCGGTAGTACCGCATCTGCGGATTGCCGCTTGCGGTCTCGTTGTCGCGCTTCTGCGGTTCTGCCACGTCGCGGCGTGTAGCGTTGCGCGGTCGTCCGTTGCCCTGGATGTTCTCCTTGGAATATCCCGGGCTGGCAGCCTTGCCGCGTGCGGCTGTGGCACGCTCCGACTCGCGGGCTACGGTTGCCTTGCGGTAGGTGAAGAAATCGCCCGTAACGTCCTGGTGGGGGAAGTCGAACATGAGCGCGGGATTGAGTGCCACGCCGCAGAGACGTGTCTCGAAGTGCAGGTGGGAACCAGTGGAACGTCCCGTGTTGCCCCCAAGTCCTATCGGCTGTCCGGCACGCACGTACTGGTTCTCGCGTACGAGCTGGCGGGACATATGTCCGTAGATGGTCTCAAGTCCGTTGTTGTGGCGTATGACCACGTATTTGCCGTAGCCCTGCGCCTCGTATCTGACGATGCGCACCTTGCCGGAGAAAGCCGCGCGTATGGTGTCGCCGATATATACCTTTATGTCGAGTCCCTGGTGGTTACGACCCCAACGCCGCCCGAAGTTGCTCGTTACGACGCGGCTCGGTGTAGGCATACAGTAGCCGCGCAGGTCGATGCGGTACTCGTCGGGCATAGCCGTAGCCTTGTGGGCGTAGCGGTTGTCCCATGTCGGATAGAGGTCGGCTGACGGGTTCTCCATGTCCTCACGATGGCGGAGAGCCTCGAATACTATTGTGTCGGCTGC
Organism: uncultured Prevotella sp.; assembly: GCA_964523825.1. Taxonomy (GTDB): domain Bacteria; phylum Bacteroidota; class Bacteroidia; order Bacteroidales; family Bacteroidaceae; genus Prevotella. Next base: position 14,018 of record CAZGAT010000008.1, read on the forward strand.
CGCGCTGCGCCTGTCTACGGGTGCCTGGCGGGCTATTAGATCTTGTGCTGTGGAAGGTATTGCGGTAAAGGCAAATAATGCCAATGCGAGATTTCTTATTTTGCTTTTGATCATGCGTTTCAGTTTAATTGTCCGATAGGTGTAACGGGGAACTGGTTTTAGTAGTTTGTCGCCCCAATACAATGCCAAACAACAAGTGATGAACAATACGGAAGACCCTCATTTGTTATTTGTACATTGCAAAGTTAATAAAATAATTGCGAAAAGGTTACGTTCTTAACAGTTTTTATTTTGGAATTAACGCAAACGGAAAGCGTTAATTACCACCGTGTTACCTTTCGCAAGTGACGTGTTTAAAGTACTTGCGGTTGCTTTAAGTCAAGAAATGGCAGCCCAATTCACGTTAGTATTTCTTAACACTGCGAGCCTGTCCCACAGCATCTTGTACTCCACACTGGTGCATGTAGGATCGCTATCGATAATCTTCTGCGCCTCGTCGCGCGCCATCTGTACGAGCTGCCCGTCCCGTGCGATGTTGGCTATCTTGAGGTCGAACGCGATGCCGCTCTGCTGCGTCCCTTCCAAATCGCCGGGTCCGCGGAGCTTCAAGTCCGCCTCGGCAATGCGGAAGCCGTCGTTGGTGTCGCACATTATGTCGATGCGCCGCTGCGTCTCCTTGGTCAGCTTGCGGCTGGTGACGAGTATGCAGAAGCTTTGGTCAGCACCACGCCCTACACGTCCGCGCAACTGGTGGAGCTGGCTTAGCCCGAAACGCTGCGCGTCGAGGATTACCATTACAGAGGCGTTGGGCACGTTTACGCCCACTTCTATGACCGTGGTGGCTACGAGCATCTGCGTCTCTCCGCTGACAAACTTCGCCATTTCCGCCTCTTTCTCCTTGTCCTTCATGCGTCCGTGCACCTTGCTGAGCTTGAATTCGGGGAATACTTCCAGCAGGCTCTCGTATCCGCTCTCAAGGTTTTTCAAGTCGGACTTCTCGCTTTCCTTTATCAACGGGAACACGATGTACACCTGCCGTCCCTTGTTTATCTGGTTGCGTATGCCCTGGTAGAGGCTCGTCATCTGGTCGTCGTACTTGTGGATTGTCACTATCGGCTTTCGTCCGGGAGGCAGTTCGTCGATTACACTCACGTCGAGGTCGCCGTAAATCGTCATCGCCAGCGTCCTCGGTATAGGCGTTGCCGTCATCACGAGTACGTGCGGCGGATTGAGGCTCTTGGTCCACAACCTCGCACGCTGCGCCACTCCGAAGCGGTGTTGCTCGTCTATGACGGCGAGACCGAGTCTGCGGAACTGCACGTTGTCCTCTATTATGGCGTGCGTTCCGACAAGTATGTTGACCTCGCCGCCTATGAGTCCGTCGAGGACAGCCTGCCTTCGCCTGCCTTTCACAATCCCCGTCAGCAGTTCGACGCGTATGTGCATTCCTTCGAGGAAGCCGCGAATGGTCTGCAAATGTTGCTCGGCGAGGATTTCCGTCGGTGCCATGATGCACGCCTGATAGCCGTTGTCGATGGCTATCAGCATAGACATCAGCGCGACGAGCGTCTTGCCCGATCCGACGTCACCCTGTAAAAGGCGGTTCATTTGCCGCCCCGAACGCATATCGGCACGTATCTCATGCATGACGCGCTTTTGCGCATTGGTGAGTTCGAAAGGCAGATTGTGCTTGTAGAACCAGTTGAACTGCTCGCCGACGTGCTTGAAAACGTAGCCGTGATACTTGCGCCTGTGGTCGCTGGCGTAGCGGAGAATGTTGAGCTGGACGTAGAAAAGCTCCTCAAACTTGAGCCTCATCGTCGCCTGCCTCACGTCCTCGTTGGACTTGGGATAGTGTATCTTGCGCATCGCCTCGTCACGACTGACGAGATGGAGCGGCGCGGTTATGAACTGCGGCAGCGTCTCCGGCAGCGGGTCGGTGATGCGGGCGAGGAGCGTTTTGGTCAGTTTCTCAATGGAGCGTGACGTCAGTCCGCTCTTCTTCATCTTCTCCGTCGTGATGTAATAGGGCTGCATACCCATGTTGTCGAGCACTATCTTGTCGGCCTCGTCCAACTCCGGGTGGGTGAACTGTATGCGCCCGTTGAACGCACCAGGCTTGCCGAAGACGACATACTTGGTGTGCAACCGCAGGTGTTCAAGCATATACTTGGCGCTATTGAACCATACGAGGTCGCAAATGCCGCTGCCGTCGGCGAAGTGGGCTACCAGACGCTTGCGCCGCGGGCTTAGAACCGTCTGTTCGAAGCTCAATATCTCGCCGCAAATCTGTACGAACGCCATGTCGGGCGAAAGCTCGCTGATGGTGTAAACCTTGCTGCGGTCAACGTATTTATAAGGATAATACTCCAGCAAGTCGCCGAAAGTGGATATTCCAAGCTCCTTGCTTAGAATGTCCTTGCGCCTCGGTCCCACGCCGGGAAGGAACTTTATGTCCTGTTGGAGTATGTCGGTCATCTGTTGGTTGTAAATGGAGAATGATGCGGACCGGCAGCCGTCACTGCCTGCCGCTATCCGTTTCGAAGTATCGCCTCAGCCACTTCAAGGTCGAACGGGGTCGTTATCTTGATGTTCTCGCGGTTGCCCTCGACCATGGCGACGCGGCAACCGAGGCTCTCGACGACCGAAGCGTCGTCGGTGAAGGTTTCCCTGTATGGCTGGTTGAATGCCTGCCGTGCCAATGAAATGTCGAATACTTGCGGAGTTTGAACCTCGCGGAACCGCGAACGGTCAACATTGTACCCTCCGCCACGCGGGTCGGCAAAGCGCAACGTGCTCGTCACCGGCATGACGGGGATTGCAGCGTATTCTTCCTCCGCCATTTCGAAACAGCGGCGTATGGTCTCTTCCGATACGAACGGGCGTACTCCGTCGTGGAATCCGACGTAGCCTTCAGCATCATCGGGTATCAGCGAGAGTCCGCTCCTGGACGATTCAAACCTCGTGGCACCGCCGTCGGCGACCTCGTACGGTATGTCGAAGGCGTTGTCGGCGCACAGTTTCCGCCAATAGTCCTGCTGGTCTTTCGGCAATACTACTATCAACCGCAAGTCGGAATCGTAGCCGTGGAACCGTTCGAGAGTACGCATCAGCACAGGCTTGCCGCCGATTGGCAGGAACTGCTTGGGCGTGTCGCCGCCCATGCGCGTGCCTTTGCCACCGGCAACGACTATCATGTAGTTCATGTTGATTTATGATTGATAATTAGAATGGGTTACCGCACTTGCGCAACATCAGCCGTTCATCAGGTGCGTGTACTGCATCTTCGCCTGCAAATCCCTGACCTTGTCCTCCCCGATGAAGAAAGACAGAATCTTGTATGCATACGGCAGCGTGGCGCAAGGTCCCTCGCCAGTGATGATATTGCCATCGACGGTGTACAGTTCGCCTGTATACGTCGCGCCTGTCAGATACTTCTCGAACCCCGGAGAGCACGTGGCACGCTTTCCCTCAAGTATTCCTATCGAGCCGAGAACCATAGGCGCGGCGCAGATTGCGCCCACCCGCCTGCCGCTTTCATACTGGCGGCGCAGTGCGTCACGCACTCCGTCGTGGGCGTTGAGGTTGGTCGAACCGGGCATTCCGCCGGGAATGAGCAGCATGTCGGCATCGGAGAAGTCGCCGCAGTCCTCAAACCGCTTGTCGGCGAGGACTGTAATGCCGTGCGATGTCTCCACTTCGAGCTTGCCGGTTATGCTTACCGTCGTCACGTCGATGCCTCCGCGGCGCAGTATGTCAACCACTGCCAGTCCCTCAATCTCCTCGAATCCGTTTGCGAGGAATTCATAAACTTTAGCCATATTGTCGTGTCTTTAGTTGAGTTTTGCGTATAATATGATGTACGACCTGTCGCGGGCCGTGTCCCAAACAGTTTCCTCCTGCGGATAAAACAGGCTTTTTCACGAGGTGAAACAGTATGTTTTACCGACAAAAAGGAGCTGTTTTGTTTTGTGTTCTTTGGCTTTTGTTCTATCTTTGCAGAGCCAATAGTATTCGCAAAGATACGAATAAATGTTGACTTCGTGTCCTTTTGGCGCATAAAGATTATTAAATCGCAGGAAAATATGCCTTCAGAGAAACTTCGCTTTGCCGTTTTCGGCAATGAATATTCGCCCCGCGGAATGCGTGCGGTAGCCGATGTGTTCGCGTCGTTGCGCCACCATGATGCGGAGATATACGTCGACCGACCTTATTACGACTACCTCGTCAGCGTGGGGCAGATGCCTGTCGAGCCTGCCGGAGTGTTCGATGGATATGACTTTGATGCCGATTTCGTCATCTCGCTCGGCGGCGACGGGACGTTCCTTCGTGCCGCAAGCCGCGTGGGAAGGAAGGATACGCCAATCGTAGGCATCAATTTGGGACATCTCGGATTCCTTGCCGACGTGTCGTCTGGCGAGGTCGGCGCAGTCATTGAGGATATTTACAATCACAAGATACGCTTCGTCGAGCGGTCGGTCATAGAGGCCGTGGTCGCCAACGGGCAACTTGAAGGCAATCCATACGCCCTCAACGAGGTGGCGTTGTTGAAGCGCGACATGGCGTCCATGATCTCAATACGCGCCGCAATAGGCGGCGAATACCTCACGACGTACAAGGGCGACGGGCTGATTGTGTCAACGCCGACGGGCAGCACGGCTTATTCGCTGTCAAACGGAGGTCCAATCATCACTCCGACCACGGACGTACTGTGCCTGACACCTGTCGCCCCGCACTCGCTCAATATCCGTCCGATAGTCATAAACGACGACGTAAAGGTGGAACTAAGCGTGGAAAGCCGCTCGCACAATTTCCTAATAGCCATCGACGGACGCTCCGAGAAACTCCACGAGGGCACCCGTGTGACGATACGCAAGGCTCCGTTCCACATACATATAGTAAAGAGGCTCGGCAAGCAGTACTACAAGAACCTGCGTGAAAAGATGATGTGGGGCAAGGACAATAACCAATAGACGATGCTGGACTATATACGTGAATGGCTGAAAGTGCCGGAAATGCACTACACGTCGGGGCAGATCTTACGCTGGCTGTGGCGCGCCTGGCGCGGCAACAGGCTCCAGGCTGCGCTCAACGCGGCTATCGGACTGGCATCTGTCGGCGTGTCGCTGTCGTCAGTGTGGGCAGTACAGCACGCCATAGACGTGGCTTCCCACGCCGCCAGCGGCAACATCTACCGGGCCGTCGGGCTTATGGGCGGACTGATACTGTGCGATTTCGCATTGAACATAGCCGGGATATGGGTGCAGAACCTGCTCGGCATAAAGGCGCAGAACCGTATGCAGCAGCGCATACTCGACCGCCTGCTCCATTCGGAGTGGCACGGGCGCGAGTCGCGGCACTCCGGCGACGTACTCAACAGGCTGGAGTTCGACGTCAACAACGTCGTGACGTTCCTCACGCAGACGCTCCCCGGCGCGCTGTCCACGCTCGCGCTGTTCACCGGAGCGTTCGTTTACCTTTGCAATATGGACTGGCGGCTCGCCCTCGTGATAACATTCATGATACCGTTGTTCGTCGTCGTGAGCAAGATATACGTCCGTCAGATGCGCAGTCTGACCCGCGACGTACGCACGCAGGACTCCAAGGTGCAGAGCGTATTGCAGGAAACGATACAGCACCGTATGCTTATAAAGACGCTGGAGAGCGACGACATCGCCGTGAACAAGCTCGAAGGCACGCAGAGCGTGCTCCGCCGGAAGGTCGTCAGGCGCACGGTCTTCTCCGTGTTCAGCAACCTCGTGATGAACATGGGCTTCGCTCTCGGCTATCTCGTGGCGTTCCTGTGGGCAGCAGTACAGATGTCGGCAGGACTATTGACGTTCGGACAGATGACGGCATACCTGCAACTTGTCAACCGAATACAGAATCCGGCACGCCAGCTGACCAAGCTCGTGCCACAGTTCGTAAGCGTCTTCACCGCCGCCGAGCGGCTTATGGAGCTTGAGGAAGACCCGCTTGAGGAACAGGGCGAGCCTGTCGTGCTCGACGCTCCGTGCGGAGTGCGGTTCAAAAACGTCTCCTACGCCTACGACGATGCCGACGGCAACGTCATCGAGAACCTCGACTTTGACTTCCGTCCAGGCTCATGCACTGCCGTACTTGGCGAGACTGGGGCGGGAAAGACGACTATCGTGCGAATGATTCTTGCACTGCTGCACCCAAAAACCGGCACGGTGGAACTGTACAACGACCACGAATGCCGTGAGATGGGCGCGAGGCTGAGGGCGAACCTCGTCTACGTGCCGCAGGGAAACACGCTGCTCAGCGGTACGATACGCGAGAACCTGCGACTCGGCAAGGTTGACGCTACCGACGAGGAGATGCGCGACGCGCTGTCGAAGGCGTGCGCCGACTTCGTGTTCGACCTTCCCGACGGTCTCGACACACAGTGTTCCGAACAGGGAGGCGGACTGTCCGAAGGTCAGGCACAGCGCATATCGGTAGCCCGCGCGTTGCTCCGCGACCGTCCGATAATGCTGTTCGACGAGGCGACATCAGCCCTCGACCCTGAGACGGAACGCCAGTTGCTCGGCAACGTGCTCAAGAAGAGGGGCAAGACGGTAATCTTCATCACCCACCGCCCTGCAGTCGTGGACTATTGCGACCAAGTACTTAGGATTGAAAAGATATGAACCAGTGGCTCGCGGAGCTTTTCCAATCGGAAAACTTGTGGCTTTAAATAAAATGGACTAATTTTGCATCATGAGTGATAAGATGAAGGAAAAACTCGGTGATTGGCTGCTTGACGTTGCGAAGTATCTGCTTACGGCAGTGGCAATATCGTCGATGTTCGACCAATTGAGCAAGCCTGTAATACTTGTAACGGCATTGTTGAGTACCATAATAATGATGTCGATAGGTCTGGCTTTCATACGTTCAATAAAAAACAAATAGGAATATGGGATTATTATATGCATCTATAACCGGGGTCATAATAGCCGTGGTCGCATTAATTTGGTTGTTAGTAGACGAAAACAAGCACAAACGTCAACAGGCATGAGCAAGAAGATATTGTTATTCGCGTTATTCGTTATCGCGCTTTCATGCAAGGCGCAGGTCGTTTCTGACGATTCGCTCGACTTGAAATACGGCAAGAACCTGCTGAAAGAGGGCGTACAGGCTCCCGACTTCAGCCTCGCCACCGCCGACGGCAAGCAGATCAGCCTGTCGGAATACCGTGGATCGTATGTCGTATTGGACTTCTGGGCATCGTGGTGCCCCGACTGCCGCAAGGACATTCCCGCCATGAAGGAACTCTTTAACGAGTTCCGCAGCCAGAACGTCAGCTTCGTCGGCATATCGTTCGATACCGACCGCGACGCGTGGGTGGACTGCTATTGGAACAAGTACAAGATGTACTGGACGCAGGTCAGCGAGCTGAAGAAGTGGAAGCGTGCCACGACTATCGACCGGCTGTACCACGTCGACTGGATACCGACAATGTACCTGATAGACCCACAGGGCAAGGTGGTGCTCGGAACGGTGAGCATAGACCGCCTGCGCAAGTACCTGCGCGCCATATCCAAGCCGACGCTGACGACGGGACAGATAGCAGTAATGTTCCCTGGAGGCAAAGAGGCATTCGGCAAGTATATGGACGACAACCACGTCACGCCGATGACCGTCCGCAGGTACAAGGCTTCGGGGCGCGTGGTGTGCCGCTTTACCGTCGAGCTGGACGGCAAGGTGAACGGTGCCGAGGTCGTGCGCGTCGAAGATTTCGCCATAGGCAACGAGAAGAAGTTTGCGAAACTGGACAGTGCAGAACGCCAGAAGGTGGTCGAAAGATGTACCGCCGAAATGGAAGCCGAAGCCGTGCGCGAGATCAACCGTATGCCGGACTGGAAGCCGACGACAAAGGACGGCAAGCCCGTACAGGCGCAGTATTTCCTGCCCGTAGTCTTCAGCGCGGACAAGAAGTAAGCATAGAAACGTATAGCAAAGTCCATAAACTTTCTGAAAAAGTCTATGGACTTTTTTTATTTCTCCATGGACTTTTCCACAAGTCTCCATGAAGACTTCTCTGATTCTTCATGAAGAATGCTCCAAGACTCCATGGACTACCGGAAAGCAGTTGGCGGACCTTCCCTGGGGAAAGCCCGCCAACCAGTTGCTCTGGAAAAATATTGAAACGAAGTCCACGCCCGCAAATGGCGGTATAGTGGCGGTATAGAGTTAGTATACTAACGGTGTAGAGTTACTATACTAACTCCGCAACGTTACTATACTAACGTTTCGGCGTTAATATAGCAACGTTTTGGAGTCGTTGGAAAACCTTTGACACGACAGCCTCACAGCGTGTTATTTCCTAATCGGACGTATCGTGAACCTGAACTCACGGCCAACTGGTTGCAGGCGGTACTCCTCCAACGGCACGGCTCCCCATGAGTTTATTCCCCCTACACCCATTTGCTCGAGGTCGAAGCACAGCACCGTATATTTCGACTTGGCGAGGTCGGCGGGGTGACGCTGGTGTTTCTTCTCGCCGTCGTCGAGCATCTCGATGTCGTAGTGCAGTGCCGACGCGGAGAACAGGCTGTCGGCCGCAACCTCTATGCCCGCGCCGGAATTGTCGGTCTGCCTCCACCAGCGTATGTCCGTCTTCGTTCCAGTCTCCTGCGGACGTATGTAAGGATAGAATTGCTCGTCGGCGGTCTGGCGGTATACGCCTACCCATTGCGATTCCTTGCGGTCTGAATAACTCTCTACGGGTCCGCGCCCGAAGAACTCGCTCCTGTCGGCATTGTATGGCAGCTGCATCTGCATACCGAAACGGAACATCTCGGGCACTTTCTTCTCCGCCCTCATGGTGGAGTCGAACGCCATTCTCTCGCTGACGGCGATGCCCCCGCGGTTGTCTATTGTATACGCCATGGTCAGCGTGGCTGCCACCTCGGGCATATCGTACGTGGCGTTGACGGTAACGTCGCGTCCGCGCTTGCCCTTCACGACCTTTATCGACGTGAGGTTCATTGCGGGGTTCTTCCATGCGGCGTATTTCTCTTGCAGCTTCGCGCCGAAGTCATTGTCCGTAGGAGCGCGCCAGAAGTTCGGGCGCAGGTTGCCCCCGCTGCCGAAGATTTCATTGCCCGCGTAGACGTATGAGTTGATGAATCCCGTAGCCTTGTCGAACGTCACGGAGAAGTCGGCACCCTGCGCCGTCATGGTCTTCTTCGTGAACTTCACCTTGGCAGTCTCGTCCACTGGAACGCTGTCGTTGATACCGAGTTCTCCGTGCCTTATCTGCGCCGTAGCGACGACGTGCCCTGCTGGTATCAGCGGTTCTGCGTTTTTCAACCGGAAGTCTATGTTGACGAAGCACTCGCCCTTGCGCAGGTGTGGCAGCCGCGCGTTGGCGTTGCCGACATTGAGCAGGGTGTTGTCTATCGGCAGCCGGTACTGCCGGGTCTGCTGCGGCTGTACGTCGAGAGAGTCGATTGAACCAGTCTGCACGGTGTCGCCGTCTATGGTCATCGCCCACGTCATGCGGACGTTGCCGAGACCGGTAAAGAAGTTCTCGTTCCTAACGTTGACTATTCCGCGGCGCACCTCGTCGGCAGTAGCCGTAGCCCACACGTTCTGCTGGAAGTACTTGACTTCCCATACTTCCGGATTCGGCTTGCGGTCTGGCGAGAACAGCCCGTTGCAGTTGAAGTTGTTGTCCGACGGATCGTAGCTGTTATAGTCGCCGCCATAGCTGTACTCCTCCTTCTCAATGCCGTTCTTCACCACCTTGCGGCGCAGTCCCTGGTCAATCAGATCCCAAATGAATCCACCTTGATACTTCGGGTACTTGCGGATAAGGTTCCAATACTCCTTGAATCCTCCCGAAGAGTTGCCCATGGCATGGGAATACTCGCACTGTATGAGCGGCTTGCGGTCGGCAGGGTCGGTCGATGCGGCATATTTCTCGCTCTCGTGCTGGCTCATGTACATGGGGCAGAATATCTCCGTGTCGTCACCCTTGCGTGCCGGGTGGAACTGAATCGGACGCGAGGGGTCGTTCTCACGAATCCAGCTGAAGGCACGCGCGAAGTTCTTGGAGTCGGCGGTCTCGTTGCCGAGGCTCCATATGATGACCGACGGGTGGTTGTAATTTATGCTTACGTTGTTGCGGTTACGCTCGAAGATCTGCCTTGCGAAAGGCTCGCTTACGATAGGACGCGTGTCATTATCCTTGCCGTTGAACCCGAAGCCGTGGCTCTCCTGGTTGGCTTCGGCTACGACGTAAAGCCCGTACTTGTCGCACAGCTCGTAGAAGTACGGATCAGTGGGATAGTGCGACGTGCGTACGGCGTTGAAGTTGAACTGCTTCATCAACTGTACGTCCTCAAGCATACGGCGTTCGGGAACGTTGTATGCGCCATCCGGATCCATTTCATGGCGGTCGGCTCCCTTTATGAGGACTGGCTGGCCGTTGACCGTCAGCTGTTCTATACCGTCCTTGTTCCGTTTGATTTCTATATGGCGGAAGCCTACGCTTATTGGCGTGTGGTCGTCTTTCTCCGTCAGTCCGTTGAAGACTATCAGCTTGTAGAGCGACGGCGTTTCAGCCGTCCACGGCTTCACTCCCGGTATGGTGTCGGTCAGATGCCACCATTCGCCGTCCTGTTCCCAATCCGGTTGCAGCCTTATCAGCTCGCCGTCTGGACTGTACAGCATTGCGTTGGGAATCTGCTTCGACTTTACGTCAAGCGTGATTCGTCCGTCATGATAGTCGTTGACGAGGTCTTGTCCGACACGAATGTCGTCAATATGGCGTTTCTGGTCACGGCTGTAGAGGTAACAATGGCGTGCCACTCCGCACAGCCGCCACATATCCTGGTCCTCGCACCACGAGCCGTCGCACCACCTCGACACCTGGAAGGCAATGAGGTTGTTGCCGGTGCGTACGTATGGAGTGATGTCGAATTCAGCCGCGACCTTGGAGTCTTCGGCATAACCGACAAACTTGCCGTTGACGTACAGTGTGATGTTAGACGTGACGGAGCCGAAATGGGCTATTATCTGCCGCCCACGCCAACTCTTTGGGACGGTAATCGTACGACGGTAGGAACCGACGTGGTTGTCCTTCACTGGCACGTATGGCGGCTTGCCCTTGAAGTGTCCCTTCCACGCAAAGCCGGAATTGACATATTCCGGATCGCCAAATCCGTTCATCTCCCATATTCCCGGCACAGGCATCGTTGCCCATTCGGAGTCGTCTACGGTTGTGGAATAGAAGTCGGTCGGACGTTGGTCGTAGTCCTTCACCCAGTTGAACTTCCACAATCCCTCTATGGAAAGGTATCGGTCAGAGGCGGTCTTGTCGCCTTTCATAGCAGCCTCGTAGCTTTCGTAAGCGAAGAAGTCAGTATGCACGGGCAGGCGGTTCACCTCGTTTACTTGAAGGTTCATGCGCCAGTCTGTCGTCGCCGTGTCGTTGTCGGACAGCAAGGCAGCTTGTGCCACCGCGCCTGCCGGCAATGAACCGAATAGCAATGTACATGATAACAGTACGATCGTGTTAAGTTTAGAATACATGTTTTTGTAGATAGTTTATAAAAAGAACCGGCTGGCGGCATTTGCCTGCCTCCAGTCGGTATAGTAATTTGTTAGTCGTAGCATCGTCAGTTGGTCTGTCCGTTGACGACCTTGCTTATCTCGTTCTTGTTCTTGTCATACCATGCGCCGTTCCATGGTTGGTCGTTCTTGAACGTTCCAGAGAAGTATTCGCCAGTCTGCTTGACTGTGTACACTCCCTTTTCAAAGCGGTCGGCCGTGAACGAGCCTATGAACGAGTCGCCGTTGGCATAGCGCAGCGTGGCGTTAGTGTCCTCGCGCAGTCCGTTGACGAATCCGCCCACATACTCTACGCGCTTGTCCGGATCGTTGATGTATTTCACCGTGCCCTTGCCCTGCGGCTGTCCGTTCTTTACTTCGCCAGTGTACGTGTATATCGGCTTTCCCTTCGAGTCGTATATGGTAGTTGCTTCAGCCGTAGAGTCGACGGCAGTCGTGTCGGCAGCCGCAGCGTCAGAACCCGTAGAGCCATTGCCCTTGGCTATGAACAGGAAGTAAACGGCGATGACTATTACCAGTCCGACGGCAAAGCCGGCTATAAGGCTGATTACCGTACGCCTCTTTGTACCGTTGTCCGTATCCTCGTCGTATGGGTACGGCTCTTCTTGCTGTTGTTGCTGATTGTAAGGCTGACCACCATAACCATTCTGGTTGGCGTTAGGTTGCCATTGTCCTTGCTGTTGTCCCTGGTAAGGCTGTTGCTGTCCTCCGTTTGAAGGCTGCTGCCACTGACCTTGCTGTTGTTGCCCCTGACCTTGTTGATTGCCGAATCCTTGCTGTGGCTGGGCAGGCTGTCCGCCAGTGTTCATGTACGAAGTGCTTTCGTCTATAAGGTTGGCGTTGCGGTTGACCATCATCTGATGCAACTCCTCCATTGTCGGACGGTTCTTGGAGCTGACAGCCATAGCACGCTCAACTATCGTCCACATGAACTGCGGCACGCCGTCGGGACATGGTTGGAACGGCTGACCGTTGGCACGCTCGAACGGTTCCGCCGGTATCGTGCCTGTGAGCATATTATATAATGTGGCACCGATGCTGTAAACGTCAATCTTCGGCGAGAACTGCTGTACGGACGTATACTGTTCGAGTGGCGCGAATCCCTTTGTCAGTCCAGGTGGCGTGGTGCTCGTTTCCTGACCGCTGTTGTCGTAGTTCTTGGCAATGCCGAAGTCTATGAGCATTGCATGGTCGTCGTCGGAGAGCATTATGTTGCCCGGCTTGATGTCGTAGTGGCACATGTTGTGCGAGTGCATATAGGCAAGCGCGGAAGCCACTTCGGTCGCGTAGCGGAACGCACGTTCCGGTTCCAACGCGCCCTCACGGTCGATAGTCTCGCGAATGGAACCGCCGCCGATATACTGCATTACGTAGTACGCCGTATTGTTCTCCTCGAATGTCGTCAGCACGTGGACTATCCCGGGGTGGTTCAGCGTGGAGATGCGCCCTGCCTCACGCATAAACGCGCGCTTGAACTTCTCCACCTTCTGCGCGTTGTTGGGGTTGATGATGTAGAGGCTCGTCGTGTCGTCGTTGCGCTTGCACTCGTTGTTGAGGAAGAACTCCTTTATGGCGACGTTGACGTTGACGTCGAACTGCCCCATCTCGCCCTTTATGTACTGCTTGGTAGTCGCAAGATAAGTAATGGCGGTGGTTCCACGTCCCAACGCCTTTACTATGGTAAACTTGCCACCTTGCAGTCTGGTGCCGGTGGCAAGTGCTCCGTTTATTATTTTGTCCATTTGGTCTTAGTGTTACTCTATATATAATGTGTGTTGCCGTTCACAATGCCGGAACCGTCCTACATCCAGTAGGCGTAGTGTCCCTTGCCGTCGAGGGCTATGTATGTGCCGCTGTCTGTGTAGCGCACCACGTTAGGCTCGAAGCCAAGTTCCTTGAACTTCTCTGGAAGGTTCGACGGAATGTTCCAGAAGAATATGCCCTTGCGGCAGGTTACGAGGCAGCCCAAATCAGTGATGCACACCGAGAGGGCCTCGCCATAGACATCCTGCGCCACTTCCATAGTTTTTGAGTCTATCTCCTGGCTCGCGCCGTACTTCTTCTCAGAGACGTAGGCGTAGTATCCCTGTTCGGTTATCGACACCGACCAGAGCTTGTCGCCTTCTGACAGGCGCGCGTCGAGCACGCTCTGGAGCCCGTCGGGAAGTTTGCCGCGATAGTTGCGTCCACCATTATATATTATGCACCAGTAGCCGGCATCGGTCACGCAGGCATCTTCAATGGTATAACGGTCGTTGTTTATCTCTTTAAGCGCGTTTGACATTGCCGTCGGCACGCCGGAGCAGGTGAAGTATCCGTTGCCCGATCCGCCGGAACCGAAGATGATAACGCCCGTATTGTCGGTTATGCACGACGAGAACACGTCGGTCTCGTGGCGGTCGATAGCGTCCTTGAGGTCTTTCAGCGCAATGGCGTTGTCGGTATAGTCGCGCACCTTGCCGTAGCACTCGAAGTCGCTCGTTATCTTGTAGTCGCGCATATCGGCATCATCGTCATCGTCGGTCGAGTTGTTGCGAGGAGTGGTAGTGCGGCGTGGTGTCGTCGTCCTGCGACGCTGCGTAGTAGTCCTGCGCTGCGTAGACGGCTTGACGGTCTGTTTGTGTACTGTGCCGGTGGAAGGCTTCTTCGTCACCTTCTTGCTCTGGCGGGTTATCGTACTCTGTGCGCTTGCCAGTGTGACTGACAGGACGAGCATAAGCAGAACGAGGCTTATGGTCTTCAGTGTCTTGGAGATGAATGTTGTCATAATGGTAGTCTTTTGGTTTCGTTCTGTTAATATCAAAGGGTTTCTCTCTCGTTTCGTCTGAGGCTGTGCTGCATGTTGTATAAAGGTCGGTTTCAGTCTCTCTGATGCAAATTTATGAAACAATTGTGAAACTTGCAAGCGAAAAGCTAATAAAAGTTTATTTTTAGCGCAATTTGACGATGCTACAACAGGAGGACAAGATGAGCCACATCATCGTATCACCTTGTCGTCACATCATCGCTGCGACAAATGTAACACGATTGTAACACGGTTGAAGCAGAAAAGAAAAAGGAAAGTCGTTATTTTGCAATTGAATTTATATATTTGCCAGTCGAATCTACATAATCGCAACAAAATGGAAGAAAACAAGGACATCAGGATTCTGGTCGTAGACGACGAGGAAGACCTTTGCGAGATACTGAAGTTCAACCTTGAGACCGAGGGCTACACGGTAGACACCGCCACGTCGGGCGAGGAAGCCCTGGCGATGGATCCCGCCCAGTACCGGCTCATACTGCTCGACGTGATGATGGGCGGAATGAGCGGGTTCGCCGTGGCGCGACGCCTGCGCGACGACGAGGCCACGAGCCACATACCTATCATATTCCTCACCGCCAAGGGCACGGAGAACGACAAGATTACGGGCTTCAACCTCGGTGCCGACGACTACATATCCAAGCCGTTCTCGATACGTGAGGTGCTGCTGCGGATACGCGCCGTACTGCGCCGCGCCAACAACACCGAAGCCGTGGCGGAGCCTCGCCACAAGCTGGCTTTCAAGGGGCTTGAGGTCGACATGGACCGCAAGACGGTGACGGTCGACGGTACCGGCGTGCCGTTCACACGCACGGAGTTCGGCATACTCTGCACCCTGCTCGAACACCCCGGACGCGTATACTCGCGCCACGAGCTGATACGCAACATCTGGCCTACGGACGTGCTCGTGTCCGACCGCACGGTCGATGTCAACATAACCCGCGTGAGGAAGAAGATGGGTCCCTACGCCGGCAACCTCACCACCCGTCTCGGATTCGGATATTATTTCGACGCATGACCATGGACAGGCGCATTACCATAGGCACGAAGCTGTACCTGAGCGTGCTGTCGCTGTTCCTCGTGTTCGCCGTGGCGTTCATCGTCTTCCAGCAATACCGCGAGCGGCAGTACAAGGTGGGCACGCTCTCGCTCAGGCTCCAGGACTTCAACGACCGTATGCACGACTCGATGGAGCGCGGCGGTATGTCGGAGCGGACGGCTAACGCGTTCCTCCGCCGCCACGGGACCGGCGGGCTGCGCGTGACGGTGATACGCCGCGACGGGCGCGTGGCGTACGACAACCAGCGCAAGGACTACGCCGCCATGGGCAACCACTCCGGCCGCCCCGAGATAGCGGAGGCACTGCGCCACGGCACCGGCTCGACCGTGGAGCGCAACTCCTCGACCATGAACCACGACTACTTCTACTGCGCCACGTACTATCCCGCCGACAGCATGATCGTGCGCTCGGCACTGCCCTACAACGTCGACCTCGCCAAGAACCTCCAGACCGACCAGCACTACATATGGTTCGCGCTGGCCATCATGGTCGTGCTGACGATAGTCCTCTACCAGTTCACCCGGCGGCTCGGACGCAACATCACGAAGCTCAACGAGTTCGCCGCGCGCGCCGACAGCCGCGGGCACGTCGAGGCAGGCGAGCTCTCGGGATTCTCGAACGACGAGCTCGGCGACACCGCCGAACGCATCGTCAAGCTCTACCTCCGGCTCCAGAAGACGCAGCACGAGCAGGACGTGCTCAAGCGGCAGCTCACGCAGAACGTAGCCCACGAGCTGAAGACCCCCGTGGCGAGCATACAGGGATACCTCGAGACGATACTCGAGAACCCGAAGACCGACGACGCGACGCGCGCGCTGTTCCTCCGGCGGTGCTACGCCCAGAGCAAGCGGCTCGCCTCGCTGCTCGGCGACATGTCGACGCTCAACCGCATGGACGACGGAGCCGCCATGATGACGTTCGACACCGTAGACCTCGCGGACATCATACGCGCCGTGGAGCGCGAGAGCCAGCTGCGCCTCGGACAGAAGAAGATGACCATGGCGTGCGACATACCCGACACTATAGCCATACGCGGCAACCAGAGCCTGCTGTACAGCATATTCCGCAACCTGACCGACAACGCAATAGCCTACGCCGGAGAGGGCGCGCGTATCAGCCTCGCCGCCCGCAGGGACGGCGGTGTGTGGCGGTTCACGTTCGCAGACAACGGCGTGGGCGTCGCGCCCGAGCACCTGCCACGGCTGTTCGAACGCTTCTACCGTGTCGACAAGGGGCGCAGCCGCAAGATGGGCGGCACGGGGCTGGGACTCGCAATAGTGAAGAACGCCGTCCGCGTGCACGGCGGGACTATCGCCGTAGCCAACAATCCCGGCGGAGGACTACGCTTCGACTTCACGCTTGCCTGTTAGACGAGGGCGAGGACAAGACGGAGTGATGCGATTGAGAAGATATGATATGATTTCGGGGATAATTCCATAGGAGCCACCAGACCAGGTGGCTTTTTTCATGCCCGTAAGTGCCGGACTCCAATGTCAACCACACCACTTCGGCAAGGCAAGAGTGCCACTTCCGAGGGTCAAGAGTGCCACAGTTCTGCCTCAAGAGTGCCTCATCAGAGAACTGTTGACAATTGTCAACCGATGTGATGACATATGCCAACCGAACTGTTGACGAATGTCAACCGATGTGTTGACGACCGTCAACCGAACTGCTGACAATCGTCAACAGTTCTCAAAAGAGCCAGTGTTGACATTCGAACGAGGCTCTGTTGATATTCAAAAGAGGCACTGTTGACTTTCAAATCAGCCACATTCATGAACTGTTTGCACGTGTCAACCGAATTGCCGACACGTGTCAACCGATATGCTGGCACGTGTCAACCGAACTGCTGACACGTGTCAGCAGTTCTAATGTATGCCTGTGTTGATGTTCGATACCGGCACATTCGACTGTCCGGGCAGCCACTCTCCCCAACGATGTTTAACGGAGATGTAACGCGGGCGTAACACGATTGTAACACCCGTTGCCTACCTTTGCGGCGTGGAAAATCAAGAATCGGAGATACGCTTCATCATTCAATAGACAATAATAGAAAACCAACATTCCAAACGCAATGGAAACTCTGTATTTGTGCATCGTCGTGTTCCTGCTCTGCCTGGCAGTGTTCGACCTGTTCGTGGGCGTGAGCAACGACGCGGTAAACTTCCTACAGTCGGCAGTCGGAGCGCGCGTGGCGCGGTTCCGCACGATATTGTTCATAGCCTCGGCAGGCGTGCTGCTCGGGGCGGTCATGTCTACGGGCATGATGGACGTGGCGCGCCACGGCATCATGGTGCCTGAGCACTACTCGTTCCGCGAGGTGATGACGATATTCCTCGCCGTCATGGTGACGGACGTGATAGTGCTCGACGTGTTCAACACGCTCGGAATGCCCACGTCGACGACCGTCTCGCTGGTCTTCGAGCTGCTCGGCGGCACGGCTATGCTGGCGTTCCTCAAGGTGATGTCCGACGGGAGCCTCGACTATGCCGAACTGCTGAACTCGGGCAAGGCGTTGCAGGTCATCATCGCGATATTCGTCTCCGTGGCGATTTCGTTCGTCGTGGGCATGGTGGTGATGTGGATAAGCCGAGTGGTGTTCACGTTCAACTACCGGCGGCACAGCCGCTGGACCGTGGCGGTGTTCGGCGGCGTGGCGTTCACCGCGCTGGCGTACTTCATCTTCATGAAGGGCATCGGCGGCAGCCCGTACGTGCCCGCCGGCGTGCGCGGCTATATCGACGCCAACACCGACATGCTCCTTCTCTATACCTTTATAATATCCACGGCGGTCATGGAGGTGCTCCACCTGCTGCACGTCAACATATTCAAGTTCACGGTGCTCATGGGCACGTTCGCCCTCGCCATGTCGTTCGCGGGCAACGACCTCGTCAACTTCATCGGCGTGCCGCTCGCAGGGCTGGACTCGTACCAGGACTTCACGCTCAACGCCGGGAGCCTGACACCCGACACGTTCATGATGAAGTCGCTCATGTCGAGCGCGCGCACGCCGTCGGCATACCTGCTCGCGGCGGGACTCGTGATGATAGTCGCCATGGCTACGTCGAAGAAGGCGCAGAACGTCATCAAGACCTCCGTAGACCTGTCACGCCAGGACGAGGGCGACGAGATGTTCGGCTCCAGCCGCGCCGCCCGCGCCATTGTGCGCTTCTCGCAGTCGGTGGTCGACTGGACGGCGGGACTGTTCCCAGCGAGGGTGCGCCGGTGGGTCAACAGCCGCTTCGACGTTAGCGGAGAAGGACCTGATACAGACGGCTCCCCCCTTCCGGAGGGTGCGGCGTTCGACGTGGTGCGTGCCGCCGTCAACCTCGTCATAGCCTCCATGCTCATCACCTTCGGCACCAACCACCAGCTGCCGCTCTCCACGACCTACGTCACGTTCATGGTGGCAATGGGAACGAGCCTCGCCGACCGCGCGTGGAGCCGCGAGAGCGCGGTGTTCCGCGTCACGGGCGTGCTTAGCGTCATCGGCGGCTGGTTCATCACCGCAGGCGTGGCGTTCGTCACCTGCGCCGTGGTCTGCCTCTGCATGTGGTTCGGCGGATTCGTCATCGAGGGCGCGTTCATCGTGCTCGTAGTCTTCCTCCTGTGGCGCAGCAACCGCCAGTACAAGAAGAAGCAGGCGCGCGCCAAGGAGTCCGACGACGGCTTCCGGCTCATGATGCGCACACGCGACCCCGAACTCGTATGGGAGATACTCCGCAAGCGCGTCCGTGACACGCAGGGCAGGACGTGCCGCTACGCGCTCGACGAGTACAACCTCATACTCGACGCCTTCACCAGCCGCAACGTCAAGGAGCTTCGCCACGCCGACAAGAGCCTACGCAAGACCCACGACATACTCAAGAAACTGCGCCGCCAGGAACTGCTCGGACTCAAGAAGTCGCCACGCGACATAGCCATAGAGCGCAATACGTGGTTCCACGTCGGTGCCAACAGCGACCAGCAGTTCGTCTACACCCTGCGGCGTATGCTCAGCCCCATACGCGAGCACGTCGAGAACAACTTCAACCCCGTGCCCGAGGCGTACATCAAAGAGTACGAGCCAGTGCGCCGTTCCGTCAACGACCTCATGACCATGAGCTGCTCCGAGATTGACACCGGACGTTACGACCAGTACCGCGGCATACTCGCCGAGGCGGACACGTGCAAGACCCGCATATCCGCCATACGAAAGCAGCACCTCAACCGTATGCAGACAAGCTCCGACAACAAGAGCCTCCAGGTCGACATGGTATACCTAAACGTACTCCAGGAGACCCAGCAGTTCCTAAGCGTAATGCGCCACCAGCTCCGCTCCGCCAAGAAGTTCATGGAAGAATAATGCAACAAAAAATCGTCATTGAACTTGGTATTCCGATTTTTTGTTGTACCTTTGCACGCAAGTTAAACAAGCCGTGATTGGCAATCAGCCACAAGGAACCACGTTCCTTCACGCTATCCACCGGCTTTCATTCGTTATTCTTCTTAGCCCAGATGGCGGAATAGGTAGACGCGCTGGTCTCAAACACCAGTGAGGCAACTCATCTCGGTTCGAGCCCGAGTCTGGGTACGCTTTTAAACATTTAATCCCTTGCAAATCGTCGATTTACAAGGGATTTTTCTTTTCAAAGACGTTAATAGCGTTATTAGCGTCTGGCTATAACCAACTATTTGTCGCCTAACATGCCTCTAACCTCTTTATCAAAGTCGGAGTCAATCTTCTGGGTCTTATTGAAGATGTCATATTCTTGCTCGGCTTTCGCCTTAGCTTCCGCTGCAGATATTTTACCTTTGTCGGGCAGTATCTCATAGTTGCGAAAGGTCAGAAATTTGTTCACGCTGTCGGAGAGCTGTGACATGTTAAAAGTGTTCTCACGCTCAATGAGGTCTTCAATGTAATCAAAGAATCCGGTTACAGCTCGTTCCAACCTCCTAATCTCTGTTTCTGACAGATAGTTCTTGGCAACAGACACGTCAGACTTCAATATTCTTCCATTTGGAGAGTTCTTCCGTGTCGTCTGTGAGTTCTTGTCATAGTCAATGCTGCATTCCGCATAGATGTCGGTTATCTGCTGCCATATCCGCCGTTCGCTTGCCCGAATGGAACGCACCCTCTCAAGCAATTCACGGAAGTAATCTTTTCCAAATACGGCATTCCCCTGTTTCAACCTGTCATCGTCCAACACAAATCCCTTTCTGATGTACTCGCCCAAGACCCTTGTAGCCCACTGTCTGAACCGTGTTGCCTTCGTAGAATTAACGCGATAGCCTACGGATATAATGGCATCAAGATTATAGAAGTCGACACTCGTAGTTTGTGTTTTCCCTTTGATTGCGCCATGTTGAGTGGTTATTTCCATTTTGGAAACAACCACTTCCTTTTGGAGTTCTCCTTCTTCAAAAATATTCTTCAAGTGCTTGCTTATTGCCGGTACACCAACACCGAACAACTGTGCCATTGCCTTCTGCGTGCACCAGATAGTCTCGTCCTTTATTACTACCTGTATCTTCCCCTCCTCATCAAGAAGACTGTATAGTAAGAATTGTATCTCGTTGTTTGCCATTATATATCCAACTGTTTATGCAAAGTTAAATAATAAAAAGCGAAACACAAGACACAACTTACTAAAAGCAGGATAAAACCGTTTCCAACTGGCAATATCGTAAAAATATCATAACATTCTAGAAAGACAACAGCGACTGCAAACTCCTTGTGAATTTACAATCGCTGGTGTATCATATCAGTGTTAAGCGTTCGGACTGCCTAACTCATCTATTCATTATCACGACCTTCTTGCCATGGTGTATGTATACGCCTTTAACCGTCGGTCGTTTCGTAAGGCGGACACCTTGCAGCGTGTACCAATAGCCGTCGGAACTTTCAACAGCAGTAACGCCCTTTATTCCTGTAGGTTCCTCTTCTACAATATGGATAAAATTCTTCCATGGATCTGCAGCCCTGTACGCCTCCATAGTTCCCGTGGGAACATACAGTACGCAGTTTTCATAGAAAGAATCTCCAGCATCGAATACATACGTGTTTCCAGGATACGGCACGGTCGAACGGCAGTGGATTTCCTTAAGCCATGCATCTTCATTGCACAGATAATCCGGAAGGCTTGCGCCATTTGCCGGTAGAACGAGTTTCTCCAAGTTCGGATTGTTACCCAGTGCTTCGCTTCCGTATTCTGTTACATTATTACTAACTTCGATCGAACGCAACCTATATTGCGAATACAAAGCGTTATCTTCCAGTTTTGTTACAGGCAGCCCAAGGCTGTCCACAACGTCAGGTATAACGATCTCTCCTTGATAGCTCTTATATCCACGTACCACCTTGAGTGCGGTGTGGCTGTCGTCGGTGTACTTGTAATATATACCGTCTATATACATCAGTCCGTCCGCCTCATCTTGCCTCAGCACGTTGAAGAACAGCGTGTCTGGTTCGGCTGCCTCATATTCTTCATTCCCAGCTTGCGTAGCGACTATAAGCCTTGCCCCTGCATTCGTGAAGGTAATGCTGTCGCCATGGATTTCACTATCTGGCCATCCACCGCTCCATTGGGGTCGGAACTTGTCGTAAACAACCGGTAATCCAGAAGAAGCAGTGGCTGTCATCTTTACAGTCTGTCCTACAAGTGCCTCTATGGACTGGTTCCAAGTGATAGTCTGTTTCTTCCCTTTAATGATGCTAAGCCCGAAAGTGATTTCAGCGGACGCATAATCCTCGTTTCCACTTTGGGTGGCTGTAACGACAACCGTACCTTTCTTCAGAGCCTTCACCACCAATGTCGTTCCGTCTACCTTTGTCTCGACAAGATCAGATCCTGTAGTGACGGAATAGCTTATGGGCAGCGACGCTGATGATACTGCCTCCAGAGTTATACTGTCGCCTACATTTATAGACGTTGGTGCTTGGCTCGTCCATGTGACGGTCTGGGGTCGTTTTTCCTTTCTGACAATATTAAACTCTGAAGTGATTTCAGCAGGCGAGTAAGCATCGCTGCCACTTTGAGTGGCAGTAACGACAACTGTACCAGCCTTCAAAGCCTTTACAACAAATGTCGTTCCGTCTACCTTTGCCTCGACAAGATCCGGACCTTCCGTAACGGAATAGCTTATGGGCAGCGAAGCTGATGACACAGCCTCTAGAGTTATACTGTCACCTACACTGATTGACGTTGGTGCTTGGCACGTCCATGTTATGCTTTGGGCGTGCTTGCCGATAGAAATATACTTGCTTACCTCGGCTGCCGCGCCAAACGTATCATCACCTGGCTGGGAAGCCTGAATGGTTACTGCTCCCTCTTTCAGGCAAAGCACTTTGGATTTGCCGTCTTCTTCAAACAGGCTTACCTGATCGGCGCCTTTCGGAAAACTGTAAGTGACAGCCATTCCCGACGATGCCGTAGCGTCGAGAGATATTGTGTCGCCGACGTAATAAGACAACTGATCCAATGTCCATGTGATGGACTGCGACCGTTTGACAATGTTAAACTCAGAAGTGATTTCAGCATGCGAGTAAGCATCGTTTCCACTTTGAGTGGCAGTAATGACAACTGTACCTGCCTTTAGAGCCTTTACAACCAATGCTGTTCCATTTACCTTGGTCTCGACAAGCTCCGAACCTTCCGTAACGGAATAGCTTACAGGTAGCGATGCTGATGACACAGCCTCCAGAGTTATACTGTCGCCCACGTTGATTGATGTTGGAGGTTGGCTCGTCCATGTGATGGACTGCGAACGTTTGACAATATTAAACTCTGAAGTGACTTCAGCAGGCGAGTAAGCATCGCTGCCACTTTGAGTGGCAGTAACGACAACTGTACCAGCCTTCAAAGCCTTTACAACAAATGTCGTTCCGTCTACCTTTGCCTCGACAAGATCCGAGCCTTCCGTAACGGAATAGCTTATGGGCAGCGAAGCTGATGATACTGCCTCCAGAGTTATGCTGTCGCCTACATTTATAGACGTTGGAGGCAGGCTCGTCCATGTAATTGTTTGCGACAGCTGGTTGTTTATGATGAAAGACTTTGAGACCGTCCCGGCACTATTGTATGTGTCATTACCAGACTGGCTGGCGGTAATGGTAACTGTTCCCGCCTTTAAACCTTTCAATACATAAGTACTGTCGCCATACTCGATTGTAGCGTTGGTACTGCCACCGGTTATCTCATAAGTGACGGCAAGACCGGACGACGATGTAGCGGTAAGTGGCACCGATGAGCCAACATAAAGCGAAATCGGCTGGTTGTCCCATGTTATGCTTTGGGCGTACTTGCCGATAGAAATTTCCTTGCTTACCTCGGCTGCCGCATTAAACGTATCATCGCCTGACTGGGAAGCCTGAATGGTTACTGTTCCCTCTTTCAAACAAACGACCTTGTATTTGCCGCCTTCTTCAAACAGGCTTACCAGATCGCCGCCTTTCGGGAAACTGTAAGTGACATCCAACCCCGACGATGCCGTAGCGTCGAGAGATATTGTGTCGCCGACGTAATAAGACGACTGATCCAATGCCCACGAGATGTCCTGGTCATTCTTTACGACAGTGAATTCCTTGCTTACTGCTTCAGCAGCTTTGTAGTCGGTGTTTCCAGCCTGCTCCGCCTTGACAGTGACAGAACCTGCCTTCAAGCCTTTCAGCCCTATACCGCCGTCCATCTGTACCAGCTCAACGAGGTCAGCACCGTCTGTTATCGAATAGGTTACTGCCTCGCCAGAACTTGCGGTCGCAGTCAGAGCCAGCGTCTTTCCAATACCGACCGTCACCGTGTCCTGCTCCCATGTTATGCTTTGCCCGCTTCTACCGTCGTCTTTACTGATGAACTTCTGCCATCCCGTTGCCTGCTCGTAGTTGTCGGTTGAGCCTTTCGGTATGTACAACGTGGCATTGCTGTATGCATTGTCGGAGAACACATTTTCATTGATGCTGACCGGAGTCGTCCATGGCGCACGCACCACGGCTATACTGTCGTCATCGGCAAACAGCCTGTTAGGAATAGACGTAACCTTTCCGCCGAACTCCACGCTTTTCAACGTCTTTATCTTGTAGAAACTGGGGTACGTCGTATAAGTCACGCTCCTGCCTATATAAAGGCTGCTAAGCGGACATTGCTGGAACATGCCGTATTGACTGCTGCTTGTAGAGGCATACCCAATCTTCAAAGGCTTGTCGCCGTCGGAAATCGACAAGTCTTTCAATGATGTCCAACCATAAAACGCGTTTTGTCCTATCATGGTTACCGAAGCGGGAATGGACAGTGACTGGACTTTGCTACACCCGCTGAATGCCAACACTGCAATAGTGTCAACAGAATTGCCGATAGTCACGCTTTCCAAGTTAAGGGTATGTTGGAAAGCTCTCCTGCCAATATAAGTCACGCCATCACCAAGGGTCAGCTTTCTTAAATTTTTCTGATTAAGAAAGACATCACTTTCTATTCTTCCACTGCCAATATACACCTCAAGATTTTTAATACTTGCCTCATTATAAGCATCTACATCATTAGAAATATAGAATGCTTGCGACGCTATCAATCTACATTTGTTTATACTTATCCTTTCTAAGGAACTCCGAAAAGTAGAACTACTATAATAAACTTCAAAAGCTCTTTCCCCTATGGTATCCACATCCTCAATGTTCACCTCTTTAAGGGAACGACATGCTCCAAAAGCAGATTCCCCAATCGACTGCAGATGTGACGGGAATGAGACTGTGGTCAAATTATAATTATTTAGAAAAGCCTCATCACCTATCTTGTTAAGGCTTTCGGGGAAGGTCACCGAAGTGAATTTGTTATAATTATATTTTTTATAAAATGCCTGCCTCCCTATTTCGACGACTTTGTAGGTTACACCATTGTACTCCGTCTCTTCAGGAATAATGAGGTCGCCACTACTTAGCGATGTCCCAGTTATCTTCACCTCCGACGAATTCAAGGTCTGGAATGTAAAACCGTCCTGGGTGAATGTCGTCTGGGCTGCAAACGGAATGGCAGTCAGCACTATTGTGACCAGCATCAGCAATCGCAATGCTGTACATGATAGTTTGTGTTTCATACGATTATTACTTTTGGTTATTATTGTTTTCCCTTTCTATCTCTTTCTTTATCTCCGCAAACTTGTCGGCATATTCCTTTGACATCGTTCTGTCACCTCTAATCATGGTTACGATGTAGATTCCTATGAGCCCAAAAACTATTGTTGCAAAAAGCAGCCAACTATCGCAGTCCCATTTTTTCTGCCACAGCGAAACGAACAAACACGCAATGGCAGACGCTGTTAAAATAATCAGGACGAAATTTATTAAGCTGAGGAGTTTATTTTCCATTTGTTTGATTTTTATGTTCATAGATTCTTTGTTCTTCTTGATATAGCTGATACAAGAAATCAGCACGCATTTTTTGTTTTTCATCTTCATTCAAATTACCCTTATTAGCTTCCGCCATCATGCCGTGCCACTCCAACGCAAGGTCAGCCTGCATAACTCTGACGAATCTTTCCAGTTTTTCTTCTCTATCGCCCGCACCAGCCATACGCAGCTCTTTCAGCCGCCTTATGATGTCTGCCTCCCACGCCGCATCACTCTTGTTCGGATTGAGCATAAACAACAGCTTATAGTAATCCGTATCGTCCTTTACCTCTTCTTGTTTATTACATGATGAAGTTGCGCATATCTCTGCTGCCGTCTGCCGTAGTTCCTTTATGTAGTCATTTCTGACTTTCGTGACAGTATCGGCAAATGTCTTCCTCCTTTCCGTCATCAAGGAAACGATACCGGCAACTATTGCCGCCACTACGGCAGGCGCAATAAACGAGTCAACGATTTCCGCCGGACCTGCTGCAAACGCCTTGATTGGCAATAGAGGCACAGCCATTGCAATAAGTGTCTTTTTAATCATAAACGTCTAATCACTTTTTAGCCTCGCCCCCTATAGGCTTGTTCAACAATAAAGTAGTGGAAATAAAAAAGACGTGGGAGTCTGTACTTGCTTATCCCAGTCTCAGGCCTTCGCATTGCCCCTACTCAGGATAAGCAACACAAAAGCCCACGCCAAAGGATATTATAAACCATACCATGAAAGGTATAGATACAATACACCCAACGTGGACGTTCAGTTGCCTTATCTTCTGAGTAGTTTCAAAGTTGCGAAGTCTGAGACTAGAAGATAACGTTCGTAAACGTCCTTTCCGGGTCAAAGGTGGCGGAATAATACGATATTCCCTTGCCTTGAAGACCCGATCCATCGATGTCTGAGCCGCCAGATTTTGTTAAAATCTGCAACTCAATTGCAAAGCTAAGTAAATTTTCCCAAAACTACAACCCTTTTACACATAAAAAACAGATTAATTTGCCGTGTACGCAAATATAACGAGAAAAAGAAATGACTTTTGCAAAGTTTTTGATGCCACAAATGGAGAATATATATTACAATCTGACGGTTGTTTCTCAAGCATTCTAACGGCTGTATCTCTTGTATTCTAACGGACGTTTTTCTTGCATTCTACCGACTGTATTCCTTAGGTTGTAAGAAATGTATTCCTTAGACCGTAACGAATGTATTCGTTAGACCCTAAGGAATGTATTCGTTAGATTTTAACGGCTGTAAGCGGAAAAATCCTTGTACAGTCCGCTGTCATTCCGTCCCCAGTCAACCGTATTCCGTAATGTTGTTGACGTTTTTATGCTGTCATACTGTTTCACACCTACGACTTATGCGTGTCCCACGCGTCAGTCTTCGACATGACACGTTGTTGCGAAAGCGGTGAACCTTGCAGGTTCAAAAAACGCATCAGTATGCGTCGGGCAACACATTAGTATGTCTTGGCAAACACATTAGTATGTATTTGGCTATACATTAGTATGTATTTGGCTATACATTAGTATGTGTTTGGTAATACATTAGTATGCCCCAACAGACAGCATTTGCCTTTCCAAGGCAATCGGGCGGGCACAAGGTCCGCCCCTGCACGAGGGGATATCAATGTTGAGTGTTGAATGAGTAATGAAGAATTAGTCGGCATGCCGCCGATGAAAAATTATTTAATGAAGGATTATCCAACATGGCGAGGCGTGTATGACCTCGGAGAGGTCACCGCTTGGATAACCCTGCGTCATGTCAGAAGGACTGACGCAGGGACGAGTGCTGATGAACAGCCTTCGACCCTGGAAGGTGTCGCCGAGCATGTAAGACATACAAGTTGGTCGAACGATTCATCATCGTAGTGGCAGGCTGTAAGAGACACACCCGCTTTTTTCGGCACGCAAAAAGGACTTTTTACAAAAACATTGCGTAACTTTGCAACAAATGGACAAAACTGCCATTTGCGACTACTGGCAAGGCAGCCATTCGTAACAATATTATAAAGACACATACACGGGAGATGAACAAAAACGCATACACGATAAACGTACACGGGAAGCTGATGAGCTTCGACAAGCCGGTGGTCATGGGCATACTCAACTGTACTCCGGACAGTTTCTTCGCCGGCAGCCGCAAGCAGACGGAAAGCGAGATAGCCGAACGGGCGAACCAGATAGCCGATGAGGGAGGACGGATAATAGACGTAGGCGCGTTTTCCACACGTCCTGGCGCAGACGAGGTGAGCCAGGAGGAAGAGATGCGGCGGTTGCGCATGGCTCTGCCGATAGTTAGGCGTGAGCAACCGGACATGCCCGTATCCATAGACACCTACCGCCCGGACGTAGCACGTATGGCTGTCGAGGAGTATGGAGCAGACATCATCAACGATGTGTCGGAAGGAGGCATAACGGGAATAGTAGATACGCCGTTGCAAGAGGACTACGCCACTAACGGCGGCATACCCGCCATATTCCGAATGATGGGACGGCTGAAGGTGCCGTACATACTGATGTCGGTACAGGCGAACATACGCGACATGGTGCTCGGCTTCAGCCGCGAGGTGGCGCAACTGCAAAGTCTCGGCGTGAAGGACATAATACTCGACCCGGGCTACGGATTCGGAAAGACCATACAGGAGAACTTCGACATACTGCGCGAACAGGACAAGCTAAAGGTGTTCGGTATGCCGATACTTGCGGGACTATCACGCAAGCGGCTCATCTGGAAGACGCTTGGCACCAATGCCGACGAAGCCCTCAACGGAACAACGGTTGTAAACACACTGGCACTCACACGCGGGGCTGACATTCTGCGCGTGCATGACGTGCGTGAGGCGGTGGAAGCCGTAGAGCTTAATTCAAAATTAAAAATGGATAATTGAAAATTATGATTGCCTTCGTTCAGAAAAGCTGATGAAGTCATAATTATCAATTGCAAATAGTCAATATCAATTGTAGGAATGTTTTTCGAGTTTGGCATAAAGGACATTATCGACATAGTGCTTGTGGCACTGATGTTGTACTACATATTCCGGCTGATGCGCGAGAGCCGGTCGCTCAACGTGTTCTATGGAATACTCGTGTTCGTACTGCTGTGGCTGTTCGTAAGCCAGGTACTCGAGATGAAACTGCTCGGCAGTATTCTCGACAAGCTCGTTTCAGTCGGCGTAATAGGTCTAATAGTGCTGTTCCAAGAGGAGATACGCCATTTCCTGTACAATCTCGGCGCACACCAGAAGGTGAAGAACATAATACGCTTCTTCCACAACGAGGCAGAGCAAGAGGCCGACAAGGAGACTATCATGCCTATAGTCATGGCGTGCATGAGCATGGCACGCGGCAAGGTAGGCGCGCTGATAGTCATAGAACGCTCTACCCCACTCGACGACATCGCCGATACGGGCGACGAGATTGACGCGCGCATCAACCAACGGCTCATAGAAAACATATTCTTCAAGAATTCTCCGCTACACGACGGCGCGATGATAATATCGGGCAAGCGCATTCGTGCGGCAGGCTGCATACTGCCCGTGAGCCACAAGACCGACATACCAAAGGAACTCGGACTACGCCACCGCGCAGCCATGGGCATATCACAGGACAGCGACGCGATAGCGATAGTGGTCAGCGAGGAGACCGGACGCATAAGCGTAGCCATAAAGGGAGAGTTCCAGCTCAGGCTTTCGGCAGAACAGCTCGAAAGCATACTCACACGGGAAATGACCGTCTGAGGAAACGCCCATGGCAAAAAATCAAAAAGAATAGTATAAAAGATAAAAACATTTGGCAGATGACTGCTTAATGTCTATCTTTGTGACTGTTAATAATCTTAATCTAAAACAAGACTGTTCTTTTTCGATACGAAATGGAAAACAAACAAAACAACTACTGCGTTATCCTCGCCGGAGGCAAAGGCAGACGCTTATGGCCTTGCAGCCGCGAGGAGGAACCAAAACAATTTCTCGATTTCTTCGGCGTTGGCAGCACGCAACTGCAACAAACCTACGAACGTTTTGCCAAGATATTACCCAAGGAAAACATATACGTCAACACCACCCAGCAGTATATGCACTATGTAGTGGAACAACTGCCAGACATCGACGGAAACCACATCATGGCAGAGCCTGTACACCGCAATACGGCTCCAAGCGTAGCATGGGCCTGCCACCGCATAATGCACATTAACCCAGATGCCAACCTGATAGTCACTCCAAGCGACCAGGCTGTGATGAGGGAAGACGCTTTCGAGGCAAACATACTCGAAGGTCTTGAGTTCGTGGCGCAACACGACCGGCTGCTTACAATGGGCGTAAAACCTACACGCCCCGAACCTGGCTACGGCTACATACAGATAGGCGAACACTCTGGCGAGGACGATATATATAAGGTAAAGGCATTCACGGAAAAACCAGAACGGGACTTCGCAAAGATGTTCGTAGACAGTGGGGAGTGGTACTGGAACACGGGGCTGTTCCTGTCAAACTGCCGATACTTGATGAAATGCCTGCGCTCATTCTTGCCGGCAGTGTTCCAAAGCTTTGACGAGCTAAGACCCGACTGGAACGTGGAAGAGGAAAACGAATACGTGGAAGAACACTACCCTTCTTATCCCAATGTATCGCTCGACTACGGCATACTCGAAAAGAGCGACAACGTGTTCGTACAGAAATGCGACTTCGGGTGGGCGGACCTTGGCACATGGCACGGCATATACGAGGCTATGAGCAAGGTTGATGGCGACAACGTCGTGGTAGACTCTGAGGCATTTTTTGACAACTCGCACAGCAATGTGGTGAAACTGCCCAAAGACCGCATAGGCGTAATCAGCGGACTTGACGGATACATCGTCGCCGAAAAGGACAACGTGCTGTTCATTTGCAAGAAAGGGGATTCGTCGGCACTGGTTCGCAAGTACGTCAACGAGCTGCAACTGCGGCTCGGAGGAAAATACATCTGACTTAGTTAGGAGTTAGGAATTAGGAGTTAGAAATTAGAAGTTAGGAGTTTTAGAACTGACATTCAAGATATTTTAATGGATATAGAATAGGGGCGGAAAACGATATGTTTTCCGCCCCTATTTATATTGTTTCGACTTGTACTTCGGCTCATTCTAACGAATGAAACCGAAGGTCGAAGCCGTGGTGTTTATGCCTTCACCTCGTCGAGCGAATACTCCAGCTCGTGATGCTTGCGAATCTTCTTACCAAGAACGAGGTAAGCCACAGGCGACACGATGAATATCGAACTCAACGTACCGATGACGACACCGATAATCATTGCGAACGAGAAGCTGCGTATACTCTCACCACCCAATACGAAGATAGCAAGAAGCACGATGAGCGTAGACACACCAGTGTTGACGGTACGTGCAAGGGTCTCGTTGATAGACTCGTTGAATATATGTTGCAGGTTGCCCTTAGGATGCAACTTCAAATTCTCACGTATACGGTCCATGACGACCACTGAGTCGTTGACATCGTAACCGATAACCGTCAAGATAGCTCCGATAAACGTCTGGTCAACCTCAAGCGAGAAGCCTATCCAGCCGTAACATGCGGAGAAGAATCCTATCACGACGACAGTATCGATAATCAGAGCCGTAATCGCTCCGGTAGAGAAGCCGACATTGCGGAAGCGAAGCAAGATGTAGAGGAAGATACATACGATGGCGAAGATGACGCTGAGGAAAGCGTTGTAGGTTATATTCTTCGCTATCGAAGGCCCTACCTTCGCCGAGCTGATGATTGAACCACCCTGGCGAATGTCCGGGTTCTTGAATGCCGCAACACTTGCCTGCGATACGAATCCTGCCTTCTTCAAGGCGTTGTAAAGTATCGTCTCGGCACGGTCATCCTCCAACGGGTCGTTAGAATCGATATTGTAGTTGGTAGAGACGCGGATAGTCTTGCCGTCGGTACCAAGTGCAATGACATTGGTAGTGGCAAGCTTGCCTGCATCGTCACCTACGGTATTGACAAAAGCGTTGGTAAGTACGGTGCGTACTTGCTCTACCTCTACCGGCTTCTCAAGTGCGACGACGTAGTTGCGTCCACCAGTGAAGTCGATACTCATGCTCAAATGACGTACAGCCAGGCTGATTATGAACAGGGCAATGACAACAGCATAGACTTTAAAGCTCTTCTTCCACATGCCCATGAAATTGAAGTGGGTGTTCTGCAACATGTTCTTGCTTACAGAAGTATAGAACTTGATGTTCAACCACTTGTCATGATTGAGCTTGGTCTCATATACGAGACGGGTGAGGAACACTGCCGTGAAGAACGATATGATGACACCGATGATCCACGTAGTAGCAAAGCCACGAATAGGTCCTGTTCCCGTCAAGAGAAGAATGACACCCGTAATGAGTGACGTGAGGTTTGAGTCGAAGATAGCGGAGAATGCGTTGGCATAACCAGCATGTACAGCCTGCTTCATGCCCTTGCCCTTTCGGAGTTCCTCCTTGATGCGCTCGTAGATAAGCACGTTGGCATCGACGGCGGTACCAAGCGTAAGCACCATACCGGCTATACCTGGCATAGTCAGTGCACTCTGGAACGAAGCCAAGATACCAAGCGTGAAGAAGATATTGGCGATAAGCGCGCCATTGGCAAGCATACCGGGAATGACATTGTACATTGCAACCATGTAAATCATGAGCAGCACGAATGCGACAACGAACGAGATGAGACCCTGCTGTATTGACTGTGCGCCAAGCGACGGACCTACGACCTCTTCCTGTACAATCTTTGCAGGAGCAGGCATACGTCCAGACTTCAGCGTATTGGCAAGGTCCTTCGTATCCTCGATAGTGAAGTTGCCGCTGATTGACGACTGTCCGCCATCAATCTCCTGATTGACACGAGGTGCGGAATATACTACTCCGTCAAGTACGATAGCCACAGCCTTGCCGACATTTGCCTTAGTCAGGGCAGCCCACTCGCGTGCGCCCTCAGCATTCATAGTCATGCTTACTTCTGGCTTGTTGTACTGGTCGAACTGGTCTTTAGCGTCGGTTATCACGTCGCCTTCAAGTTTCGGACGACCATCAGGAGTCGTAACCTTCAGGGCGTGAAGTTCAAATATATTCTTCTGCTGGAAGCCATCGGCTGCCTTTGCGCTCCACAGAAGCTTGACATCAGAACCAAGTACCTGCTTGGCAAGCGGAGAATATATCATCTTGTTGATTGCAGCCGTATCACGCGCGTTGGCATAGCCGACTACACTAAGGCTTCCTTCCGGAGCGAGCTGGAGACGGGAGATAAGCGGGTTGGCTTTCTTTTCCGCATCGCTTGCCTGAAGCGCATTGTTCTTTGCGTTACGGTTGGCAAGCGCGGGCTTCTTCTCTGCCTTCTGTGCGGTAGAGTCAGCCTGTTCCTTTCCATTGTTGGCAAGGCGGGAATTAAGCTCGCGGAGCTTCGGACTGATTTCACTATTATCCCAAGTCTCCCAGAACTCAAGATTGGCAGAGCCTTGCAGCAATTTGCGCATACGCTCAGGCTCACGTATTCCCGGCATCTCAACCATGAGACGGCCTTCCTGTCCTTCGAGCTTCTGGATATTCGGCTGTACGACTCCGTACTGGTCGATACGGTTGCGTACCACATTATACGAATTGTCGATGGCAGAGTTTACAGCCTCGCGGAGAGCCTTGACGACATCGCCATCAGAACTTTGCGTACTCACCTTACCCTTCAACTGTTCCGTAGCAAAGATTTCCGCAAGCTTGTGCCCTGGAGCCACCTTGTGGTAGGCATCTACGAAAAGGGAAATGAAATCACTCTGAGAACTCTCCTCTTCTTTCTTGGCAATGTCCATAGCTTTCTGATATGCGGCATCGACCTTGTGGTCGGCAAGCACATCGACTACGTCCGGAACCGAGATTTCAAGGATAACGTTCATACCGCCCTTCAAGTCAAGACCCAGTCCTATCTGGGTCTCCAGGCACTTTTGATAAGAATAAATGCCCAAGTACTTTACAGAATCCTTGTAATCCTGCTGAGCAATAGGGTCTTTAATCTCCGCAGCCTTACTGTCGTAGTAGCTTGTAGCCACACTGAACGACAGATAGAAGATGCTCGCCAGTGTCAGTAAGACGGTAATACAAATTACTAATCCTTTGTTTTGCATTTTTTATTTACTGGTTTGATATATTATCTTTTACATTAATTAAATATAGCGTGCAAAGATAGTTATTTTTTCACAGTTTGGAAAATTTATCGTTAGCAAATATTGGCTTTGACACAAGGTAAGGAGTAAAAAAAACGAGCTGCCGGCCATACGGCATGGTGTTTACCTTTGTCGTTTGAGCCAGCAGACTATCGGATAATGGTCTGACCAACCTATCGATTTGTCAACGAATGCGCCATATGGCAACCATTCATTGGAGCAAAATATGTTGTCGATGCGCACACGTATGCCGTCATGATGGTACGACCAGCCTGCGCCCATTCCTGATGCGACATAGCAATCTGTCAAACCAGAAGCCACACGACGACGGGTGTAGGATATGGGCGAGTCGTTGAAATCGCCACACACTATGACGCTCATCTTCCTACGGCGGCAACGTTCTATATACTCATGTACGGAATCTGCTTGTGGCGCACGCTTTGCAGCAGCGACAGCGAGCTTGTCGAAGATAGTGGCGGACTCCTTACGCGTGGAGTCGGCAGGCATACCACCATGTACGAATTCGCGGAAGTTCGCCTTATCGTCGGGCGACAGACCTGACGTCTCGAAGTGGTTGTTTACAAGGAGCACGCGGCTACCGTTTACGTCGAGTATGTACGCCTCGCTCAGATTTGTATTCGACTCATATCGTATACGTTCGCGGCGCAGTATCGGGAATCGGGTATAAAGCGAAAGTACATCACCGCCTATTCCTTCCTTTTGTACCGTATCACGGTATTGGTATACAGATGCGAGCAGCGAGTCGATACCCTGGCGGTGTGCCTGATCGCAACTACTCTCCTGAAGGCACACTATGTCGGCACCGCTATTGGCTATGTAGTCGGCAATAGGATTCACCTCGCCAGCAGGCAGGTCGGAGGTATTGAACATCCATACGTTGAATGACAACACCTTTATAGCCCCTTGGGGCGGAGTCTCTGGAATGTTTATAGGGAAGTAAAGCCGTATAGGACTCCAACACAGCAGAATTCCCACTACAGGAAGCCAGACCTTGCGCCTGTGGAACAACAGCCAAAAGGCAAGTAATGCCATATTAAGTACGAGAAAGACTGGAAAGCCCAAGCCGAAATTAGCCATCACGCCATGCGCGCGCGGATCTATGCGGTCGGAATAGCCACATATGACCGATGCCAGTATCACAACGATATTGGCAAGCGTGACAACGCGCAAGAATGTCCTGGCTATTTTCATTACTGCTTACTGCTCTCAAACAGTCTGCGCTTTTCCGTATCGGAAAGGCTGTCATAACCACTTTGGCGTATCTTGTCGAGAATGCGGTCTACCTCATCCTGCTCTGCTTTCTTGCGGGCATTGTAATCCCAATCACTTTCATGGCGCGCCTCTGTATTCGGACGGTAATGGAATTTAAGTTTCGTTCCTCCACCATTACGTGAGGTATGAGTCGTATGCCGCTCCCAAGAGTCCTTCATCCGGTCAAAGAACTGTTGTCCGCGTCCTATTCCAAAGTCACCAGAGCTACTATAAGGGTGTCTTTGCCAGTATTTTATAAGCAGGAATCCGAACAGCATACCGCCAAGATGAGCCATGTGCGCCACTCCATCGCCAGAAGTTCCGATAGCCGAGAACAATTCTATGGCTACCGACCCTATGACTATCCACTTTGCCTTTATAGGTATTGGTATCGGAATAATAAACATTCGCTCGTCGGGAAACAACATTCCAAAGGCAAGCAGTACGGCATAAATAGCTCCAGAAGCTCCTACGGTAGTCATCATGTTCAGGTAAGCGTCCATTATAATAGGCGTACCGCCGACATTGACGAACTGATAGGCAGGCAGGTTCTCGACCATATATTGTACGTATTGGGCAAGTTCCTGGCACAGTCCTGCGCCAACGCCACAAACGATGTAATATAAAAGGAATTTTCGCGAGCCCCACACATTCTCAATGACCATGCCGAACATCCACAACATAAACATGTTCATGATTATGTGCATCCAATTGCCATGCATGAACATATAGGTTACAAGTTGATACAAGTGGAAGTCGGAAGCCTTGAAGAAGTGCAGTCCGAGCGACCCTGTAAGATCAACGCCACGTATGGCAAGAAGCTCCGTGGCAAGGAACATCACGACGTTTATAACAAGCAGACTCTTGGTTACTACGGGGAGATTGCGCATTGAAAATCACTTTATCATTTTTAACGTCGCAAAAGTACTAAAAAAACCTCTCACAGAGCCTAAAAACGCCTTTTAAAGCACTTTTTTAGGGTTATTTCTTCATTTTTCTTGATTTTTTGTTTGGTTTTTAAAACGAAACAAGTATATTTGTCCCCGAAAACTAAAATAACACCTTTAAATCATCAAAAATAAACATCAATTATGAACAAAACAGAATTAATCGACGCTATTGCAGCAGGCGCAGGTCTCAGCAAAGCAGACGCAAAGAAATCAGTAGACGCTGCTGTTGCAGCTATCAAGGACGAACTCGCAAAGGGTGGCAAGGTTCAGCTCGTCGGTTTCGGTACATTTGCCGTAGCAGAGCGTCCTGCACGCGAGGGTATCAACCCTGCAACAAAGCAGAAGATTCAGATTGCAGCAAAGAAGGTTGCAAAGTTCAAGGCTGGTGCAGAGCTCGCTGATGCTGTAAACAAGTAATCGTAAATTATTATCATAATAAAGGGCAAACCGTACGGTTCGCCCTTTATTGTTTTATACGCTTATCAACAATCACTTAATCATTGATTTCAGAAGGGTTCTTTCCAATATAAGCGAGTATGCCGCCGTCAACATAAAGGATATGTCCGTTTACGAAATCGCTGGCATCGCTTGCAAGGAATACTGCCGGTCCCATCAAATCTTCAGGAGTTCCCCAACGTGCAGCCGGTGTCTTGCTGACGATGAACTTGTCGAACGGATGACGTGAACCATCCGCCTGACGCTCGCGTAAAGGAGCTGTCTGCGGAGTAGCAATATAGCCCGGACCAATACCGTTGCACTGTATATTATACTGCCCGAATTCAGAACAGATGTTGCGCGTAAGCATCTTCAAACCACCCTTGGCTGCGGCATAAGCCGACACTGTCTCGCGTCCAAGCTCACTCATCATAGAGCAAACGTTGATAATCTTGCCGTGGTTTTTCTTCTTCATGCCCGGTATCACCGCCTTTGAGACTATGAACGGAGCATTAAGGTCTATGTCTACGACCTGGCGGAAGTCCTCAACCGACATTTCCTCCATAGGTATGCGCTTGATGATTCCGGCATTGTTGACGAGAATGTCGATAGTTCCGAGTTCCCTCTCGATGTCGGCAACCATCTTCTTTACCTCATCCTCCTTTGTGCAATCACAGATATAGCCCTTTGCGTCTATACCCTTTGCCTTGTAGTCAGCAAGGGCCTGATCCATGTGCTTTTGGCTGCGGCAGTTGAAAGCTATCCTTGCGCCAGCCTTGGCATAAGCCTCTGCTATGGCGAAACCAATACCGTAAGCGGCACCAGTAACGAGGGCTACCTTACCCTCAAGTGAGAAATTCTTAGAAAAAGTGTCCATTGTATCTTAGTTTTTATGTTATAAGTGTTCTAATGAAATCCTTGCTTATAAACGGGCATTGTGGTTTGTGTGATTCCGAACCACAAAAGTGCCACCTATTTCAAGTCGGTTATCTCGTACACGTCCTGATCTCCATAGTCAAGGTTCTCGCCCCCCATACCCCAGATGAACGTGTAACTGTGCGTTGCCGCAGCAGAATGAATGCTCCATTCTGGCGACAGCACTGCCTGATTGCCCTTCATCCAAATATGGCGGGTTTCGTACGGTTCGCCCATAAGGTGGCAGACTGCCTGGTTCTCAGGGATTTCAAAATAGAAATATGCCTCCATTCTCCGACTGTGGACATGCGCAGGCATCGTATTCCACACCGAGCCTGTTGCAAGTTCGGTCATTCCCATCTGCAACTGGCACGTAGGCAGCACCTGGTTTACGAGCATCTTATTGATAGTCCGCTCGTTTGACATCTCAAGCGAGCCCATATGCACGCTCACCGCATCAGCCTTCGTAACCTTACGGCATGGATATTCCGCATGAGCAGTAGTACTGTTAAAATAAAATTTGGCTGGGTGCTTGGCATCAACGCTATCGAACGTTACCTCGCGGTCACCACGACCTATATAGAGGGCTTCCTTATAACCAAGCGTGAAAGCCTCGTCGCCTATGCGGACTACGCCATCGCCCTCACCTACATTATATATACCAACCTCACGACGGGTCGTAAAGTATGGAGCCTTCAACGGATCTATCGCCTCAAGCGACAACGCCTCGCCTACTGGCATAGCCCCACCAACAATCATACGGTCGTACATCGAATACACCATATTTACTTCGTTGGGTGCGAACAGTGTTTCTATCAAGAAATCATGCCGCAAACGCCGGGTGTCATAATGCTTTGCGTCCTCAGGGTTAGAGGCATAACGGAGTTCATAGTTGGTTTTCATTACAATTGTTTGTTTGTGCAAAGATAGTGAAGAAAGCCCGGCGAACAAAATATAAGGCTAAAATAATAGTTAATCAGCCCAACTTCTTGAATTCGCCGAATATCTTTTCCGCTATCTCCTTTTGTTCGTCATCTGTCACTTCCACGTGTTTGTGGAAGTCGACATCAGCCTCACTGTTGATTGGCAGGAGGTGGATATGGGCGTGGTTGACTTCGAGGCCGAGCACCACCTCTGCCACCTTGCGGCACGGGAACGCCGCACGTATGGCACGTGCCACCTTCTTTGCGAACACCTCGAATGCCGCAATATCCCTATCGTCCATATCAAAGATATAGTCAACCTCCTTGCGCGGCACTACGAGGGTATGTCCCTTTACTACGGGGTTGATGTCGAGGAAGGCGTAAAAGTTCTCGTCCTCGGCACACTTGAAGCTGGGAATCTCGCCAGCGGCAATCTTACTGAACAGTGTAGCCATAATTATCCTTTCGTTAGTTAATACTATGCGTCAATGCTTATGCTGTTGATTTTCACCTTCAACACGCCGCGAGGTATCTTTATCTCGACCTCATCGCCGACCTTCTTG
The DNA here is from genome assembly GCA_964523825.1 of uncultured Prevotella sp. Classification (GTDB taxonomy): domain Bacteria; phylum Bacteroidota; class Bacteroidia; order Bacteroidales; family Bacteroidaceae; genus Prevotella. Next base: position 53,060 of record CAZGAT010000008.1, read on the forward strand.
TTAAGCAGTCCCTGCGCGATCGGTGTCTTTATGGAGATTTTCCCTTGCTTCAGATTGGCTTCGCTCTCACTTACGATGGTGTATTTCATACTGCGCCCATTGGCGAGATTGGTCATATCGACGGTTGACATCAACTGCACCGAGTCCGTGCTCAACCTCGACATATCGACAATCTTAGCCTGTGCGATAGTCATCTTCATATCGTTAATCTTTGCTTCAAGGTGAGCCTGGGCCTCCTTTGCCGCATCGTATTCCGAATTCTCACTTAAATCTCCCTTGTCGGCAGCCTCCGCTATTGCGGCAGAAGCCTTCGGACGCTCAACGGACTCCAGCCGTTTGAGTTCAGCCACGAGCTTGTCGTAGCCTTCTTGTGACATATATGCCATAATCCTATCGTTTATATTGTTAAATCAACCTTGGGAAAGATACAAAAAACAAAGAATTCCAACATATTGCCTCTATGTCGGAATCCCGTGCCTTAAATTCTTTCTACGTATTTCTTTGGGTTGCAAAGATAGACAGAGTTTTCCAAATGGCGAAACTTTTAAGCCGAAAAAAGTTCCCGAGCGAAGTTTTCTTTTCTTTTGTTTGCACTTGCCAAAGTATATTTAACACACGACAACAATATTGACACAGGTCAAGAAATGTGCAGTTTGCGCACACATTTGTTCCGATTAACTTGCAAGCAACCAATACATTATATATCTTTGCAGCGTGTTTTTCATAGTATTAGATTTAAGGTTAACAAAGGTTGGACTACGGCGGTAGTCCTTTTTTTATGCCTTTTTATAAAATGCGGAAGGCAAATCCCCAACGCCTGAAGGCAAGGGGGGCAATCCCTAACCTGCATTTTTAATCTTCCACTACATTATTGCCCGCCAAGGCGGCTGAAGAAAGTTATAACTTCCTCCCACGTCTTGAACTCGTCACTGCCAAACTCTATGCCCGTTCCAAGGCTTTCGGAAGCGTGCCGCGACGATACCAAGTAGTCGCCATACACAAGTTGCGGCTGGTTGCTGAATATTATGTGGTTCCATGCAGGCGCGCTTATGTACTCCTCTATCCACTGCTGCGCCCTGGTTATGAACCCGTGGTCGTCGGTTGGAGCCGGAGCTACGAAATATACGTTGTACGAGTCCAGCAGGAACTCGTACGCCTTGTGCATACTCGACCGCGGATTACCGTAATCGTCAGCAAGCGTATCCCAATGGACAAGCACCGTAGGGCGTTCGCGCTGCTCTTGGCGGTCGTCAATCCAGCGTACTACAGGCATAACGTAATGATATACCACAGGCTCTACGAGACGGTGTTCGCCATGGAACCGGATTGCTTGCGGATAGTGCTCGTGGAACATGTCGAACGTATGCACCACAGGATCTTTGTCGCCGAACAGTCCGAACACGCGCCGCTGTTCGTCATCAGTGACGTTGGCAAAGCAATGCGAGGTTATCTCCTTATACTCTTTCTGCAACGCCTTGGTGACGATTACCTCCTGCACGCCGTCCTGTCTGGGGTTCTGATAGGTCTGCCTGCCTATCATGTTATGTTCCTTGATCGTGTCTCCCATTTCGAAAGCAGGATTGACGCATATGCGGTCAAACCCTGCAAGCATCTCGGTGTACATTCCCCCCATCGACGTTCCTATTATCAGGTCTGGCTTCTCCGTGTCACAGACGTTACGGAGCAGCTCCATCGCCTCCGCGGGACGTATCGGCAGGTCGGGCGCGACGACCGTAGCACCAGGCATATAGTCACGGAGTATCTGTGCCGTATGCGTACTGCCAGCCGACATGAAGCCGTGTACGTAGAGTATCTTCTTGCCCTTCATCAAGTCGGGAAATGTCTTCATAACTGATTATGCGTTATACGATTGGAAGCGATATGCCGTTTATCTTCTGATAGATGTCAAGCGCATACACGTCGGTCATGCCGCTGATATAGTCAACGACTGCCATGACGCGCGTCTCAAGGTCGTCGCTCTCGATGTCATATTGGCTGCTCACACGGCGGATAAGCTGCTTGGAGTGGTAGGAATCGGGGCTTACCGCGGCTCCTATGAACGCATCCATGAGCGTCTCCATTATCTTGTAGCCGCTAAGTTCCACGTCCGTCACGGTCTTGGAACCGTATATCTTCTCCACTGACACACGGGTACTGCGGCGGTATGCCGACCGTGCCGGCTCGGAAATATGGTCTACGAGCGAGCCTTCAAAAGTCCCGGCAAGTATTGACTCCTCGTTTTCTACAAACGCGTTGACGCATTCCCGTTCCAGCAATCCCACGGCGCAGGCGCGCATGTAGACCACTTTCTCGTTCTCATCAGCAACGCCCTCCTCGTCGATACGCTCGAAGATATGCCGCCGGGAAGCCTCGTCGAAATATCCGAGGAGCAAGTCCGCAGTCTCGTCGAACGACAGCAGCTTCAGCTTGTGGGCGTCCTCGATGTCCATTATCTCGTAACATATATCGTCGGCAGCCTCGGTCAGGTATACGAGGGGATGGCGGGCATAGCACAAACCGTCGGCACTTGCGTCACGGCATATTAGCCCCAAGTCGTCGGCTATGCGGCGGAAGCACTCTTGTTCCGGCTCGAAGAAGCCGAACTTGCCATGTTTTCCAGCCTTCATGGAACTGAACGGATACTTGACTATGGCGGCGAGCGTGGAGTAAGTCATGACGAAGCCACCCTTGCGCCGTCCCTTGAAGCGGTGGGTGAGCAGGCGGAAGGCGTTTGCATTACCCTCGAAGTGGGTTATATCCGACCAGAAGCGCGGCGACACCCGATCCTTCAACGACAATCCGCGCCCCTCGGTGAAGTACGTCTGTATGGCTTTCTCGCCACTGTGCCCGAACGGCGGATTGCCCATATCGTGGGCGAGGCCTGCCGTTTGTACTATCGTCCCGATTTCTTCGAACAGCGTTCCCCGCAACTCCGGGTGCCTCCCCATCAGGGCGCGGGCGACGTCATCGCCGAGAGACTTGCCGAGCGAGGACACCTCAAGGCTGTGGGTAAGCCGGTTGTGTACGAATATCGAGCCGGGGAGCGGGAACACCTGTGTCTTGTTTTGAAGCCTTCGGAACGGCGCGGAGTATATAAGCCTGTCGCTGTCACGCTTGAATTCCGAACGGTCGTCGTGCCTTTGCGGGTGCCGTTCCTCCTGTCCGAGCCGCTTGTTCGATATAAGTTGGTTCCAGTCCATGTTCAAAAGTGCTTTCAGTTCAAGCCACAAAAGTAATTAAATTTGGCTAAATCTATGCTTTTCCAACACCAAAATTCAGTTATATGGGCAGAAATCATTAAATTTGCACACTAAATAAATAAGGTAACACGCGCTTCCCATACGACGGCAAAGCGCAATACACACACGACAAACTTACAATGGTAACTATCAAAGTAGTGAACAACGGTCACCAGCAACTGCCCGCCTACGCCACAAGCCAGAGCGCGGGCATGGACCTGCGCGCCAACATCGACAGTCCGATAACGCTCCATCCCATGGAGCGCAGGCTCATTCCCACAGGACTGCACATAGCCCTTCCCGAAGGATACGAGGCACAGGTGCGCCCGCGCAGCGGACTCGCGCTGAAGCACGGCATAACCGTCCTGAACACGCCGGGCACCATCGATGCCGACTACCGGGGCGAAGTCATGGTGCTGCTCATAAACTTCTCGGCCGAGGACTTCGTCATAAACGACGGCGAGCGCATAGCGCAAATGGTCATAGCGCGCCACGAACAGGGCGAGTTCGTAACCGTCGAGGAGCTCGACGACACCGAGCGCGGTACCGGCGGCTATGGGCACACGGGGGTGAAATAGGCTTTGCCATAACACAAGAAAGGCTTTCTCACAACGCAGGAAAGGCTCTCTCACAACACAGGAAAGGCTCTCCCACAACGCAGGAAAGGCTCTCTCACAACGCAGGAAAGGCTCTCTCACAACGCAGGAAAGGCTCTCCCACAATGCAGGAAAGGCTCTCCCACAATGCAGGAAAGGCTCTCCCACAACGCAGGAAAGGCTTTCTCACAACGCAGGAAAGGCTCTCCCACAATGAAGCGGTACGCATATTAGGATACAAGATGAGGAAAGACAAATATCAAAACATAATCCACACGCTTGCGGCAATGCTGCTGCCAGTGGCAATCGTAGTTCCTGTAGCGGCGCAACAGCAGGCGGACTCTACGGTGGCACGACTTTCATACGACACACAGCGGAGATACGACTACTTCTATCTTGAGGCTGCCAACCAGGAAGCGGCGGGCAATCTTTCGGCTGCTTTCGACCTGTACCGCCACGCCCTGGAGATAAATCCGCGCTCGGCTGGGGCGTATTACAACATAGCCGGATACTACGTAACCCTGCGCAACGACTCTCTCGCACGCAAAGGATTCGAGAAGGCCGTGTCGCTCGACCCGAAGAACACCACGTACCTTGAAAAGCTGGGGCAGTTCTACGTGACCACTAAAGACTATCCGGCAGCCATAAAGACTTATGAAAGGCTCTACGCCCTGCAACACAACAACCCCGACGTGGTGACGGTCATGTTCCGGCTCTATGCCTCACAGAACAACTACGACAAGATGATAGACATGCTCAACCACCTTGAGACCATCGAAGGCGGCAGCGACCGCATATCCTTCACAAAGATGCAGGTGTACGAGCAGCAGGGAAAGAAGAAAGAACAAGAGGAAGAGCTAAAGAGGCTTATCGGGCAAAAGCCCAACGACCCGAACTACCGCATCATGTATGCCAACTGGCTGTTGGGGAACAAGCGTCCTAAAGAAGCCTTACGGCAACTAAATACGGTCATAAAGGCAGACCCGCAGAACACCGCAGCCAAGCTCTCGATGCTCGACTACTATTCCAACAAGGGCAATCTGAAAGAGCGCAACAGCCTAATGGAGCAATTGCTCGGCAACCCAGAGATTGCCACCGACACCAAGTCGTCGCTCATTAGGCAGGCAGTACTCGACAGCGAGCGCAACCACGGCGACACGGCGGCAGTGCTCCGACTGTTCGACAAGGTCCTTGCCACACCCCAGGACAACGCCGACATATACGTAATGAAGGCAGCCTACCTGACCATACACAACGCCCCGACCGCGGCGATAGACTCCATTTACGAGCAGGCCCTCGCCATAGAGCCGGACAACTCACGCGCCCGCCTCCTGCTCCTGCAAGACATCTGGCAGTCGGCAGACTACGACCGTGTGATAACCATTGCCCACCCCGGACAGGAATACAACCCCGACGACATGGCGTTCTACTACTTCGAGGGGCTGGCGCACTACATGAAGAAGGACAACGACCGCGCGCTGGAGACATTCGAGAAGGGCGTCACGCAGATAAACAAGGACAGCGATCCCGACATCGTGAGCGACTTCTACGCCATCATGGGCGACATACTCCACGAGAAAGGCAACGACAGCCTCGCGTTCGAGTCATACGACAAGTGCCTCGAATGGAAGCCCGACAACATCGGAGCGCTCAACAACTACGCGTACTACCTTAGCGAGCTCGACCGCGACCTGGAAAAGGCAGAGCAGATGAGCCGCAAGACCATCGACAAGGAGCCGGAGAACAGCACATACCTGGACACCTACGCATGGATATTGTTCATGCAGGGCAAGTACGCCGAAGCCAAAGCTTACATCGACCGCGCCATAGCCAACGACTCGACACTAAGCAACGTGGTCGTGGAACACGCCGGCGACATATACTCGATGAATGGCGACACAGCAAAGGCAATGGAATACTGGAACAAGGCGGCAGCCGACGGCAACGCCAGCGCGGTGCTCCAGAAGAAGATAAAGCTTAAGAAATACGTCAAGGAATGAACATCAAGACAACATTATACATAGCCGCCGCTACCGTGGCGCTCACATCCTGCGGATCACACAAGGCCGTACAGGATGCCAACGGCGGCACATCGGGCAAGCCCGCGGCGACAGCCAATGCGGCAAGGCAGGCAAACGACGACCGTGCCACTATCGACTTCCTCGACAAGGTCAACGAGAATGCGTCGTATCAGAAGAACATCGTAGCATCGGTGACGTTCACCCTCTACAAGAACGGAGGCGGAACGGTGTCCGTACCAGGGCAGTTGCGCATGAGGAAGGACCAGGTCGTGCGCCTGTCGGCACAGGTTCCAATCATCGGAAGCGAGGCTGCGCGCATAGAGTTCACGCGCGACCACGTGCTGTTCATCGACCGTATGCACAAGGAATACGTAAGGGCTGACTACGCCGGCATAGACTTCCTCCGCGAGAACGGTACCGACTTCTACACCCTCCAATCACTTTTCTGGAACCGGCTATACCTTCCCGGACATCAGTCAGTGGGCTACACCGACCTCGGCGAGTTCAAAGCCGGCATCAGCGGCAACTCCGCACAAGTGCCGGTCACACTCAACAGCGGCAAGCTCGCCTATACATGGACTGCCAACCGTGCCGACGGATTAATCAGCCAGACACGTATCGCATACACGGGCGGCACGCACGGGACGTCAACGGTTACGTGGGACTACTCCGACTTCAAGGACTTCAGCTCAAAAAAGTTCCCCCATACCTACACTATAAGCATCACGACCCCTGCCGACGGCAAGGCAAGAAGCATCAAGCTGGGCATTCACATCAACAGCATCTCCACGTCGGGCGACTGGGAAGCGGAGACAACCGTATCTGACAAGTACCGCCAGGTGAGTGCCGAAGAACTACTGAAGAAAATCACGAGACTCTAAGACACAATGAAAAAGCTCCTACTCTTTTTGCTCGTAATGCTCCTTCCACTGGCGAACTATGCCCAGCGTAGTACCAACGGAGGCAACAGGCGCGCTACGACAACTGTAAAGCAGCCCAAGAAACAAAAGAAAGAAACCACCAAGCCTGCCGGCACGCAGCGCAACACCCGGCAGAACAGCCGGCAGCAACAGACACGGCAGACACGCAACCAGAACCAGAACCAGAACCGCCGCACGACCAAGCAGCCACAATACACCAAGACCACGGAGATAAAGGGACTGGAACAACAGAAGAAGAAGCTGCAACAGGACATACGCAACAAGCAACAACAATATAACGCCACCGAAGCCGATGTCAAGCAGCGGCTAACACGCATTGAAGCCCTTAGTGCCGACATAGACAGCAAGCAACGCAGCATCGACACCATACAGCACGACATCAAGGGCATCGACACCAATATAGGAGTACTGAAAGGACAGATAGCCACACTCGAGTCGGAACTCGGCGAACGCCGCGAGAAGTTCATAGAGTCCATGCGATACATGGCAAGGCACCGCAGCATACAGGACAAGATAATGTTCATCTTCTCGGCAAAGAGCCTCACACAGATGTACCGCAGGTTGCGTTTCGTACGCGAATACGCCGCCTACCAGCGCACGCAGGGCGAGCTGCTGAAGCAGCAGGAGGAACTCGTTGCCAAGAAGCACGTGCAACTACAGAACGTGCGTGGCTCGAAGTCAAAGCTACTATACAAGAACCGTACAGTACACGCGCAGATGGAAAGTTCGAAAGTCGAACAGCAAAACATCGTAGCATCACTACAGCAAGACCAGATAGTCCTGCAAGGAGTCATAGACAAGCAACGCCAGAAGCAAGCACAACTCGACGCGAAGATAGACAGGCTCATAGCCATAGAGATAGAGAAAGCCCGCCAGCGCGCGGCAGCCGAGGCCCGGGCGCAGGCGGCGGCGCAAGCAGCAGCGAGGAAGGCGCGCGAGGCGGAGGCAGCACGCAAGCGCGCAGCAGCGCAACGGGCGGCACAAGAGAATGCAAGGCGCATAGCAGAGGCACGCGAACGCGAAGCCCGTGCAAAGGAAGAGGCCCGCAAACGTGCGGCTGAAGCAGAGGCAGCCAAGCGTAAGGCTGAAGCAGAAGCACGCGAGGCAAGCCGGGCTGCCGAGAGGCAGCGTGCGGAACAAGCGGCAAAGGCAGCCGAAGAACGCAAGGCAAAGGCCGACCAGGAAGCGAGGGAGGCCGAAGCCGCACGTCAGGCAGCAGAACGCAAGGCTGCCGTAGAACGCCAGAGGGCTGCACGCGCGGCGGAAGAAAGCCGCAACGAGGATGCCGCGGCAAACGCGATGAGCTCGTCCGACCGTGCGCTGACAGGAAGCTTTGCAAGCAACCGTGGCAGACTGCCAATGCCTATGGGCGGAAAGATAGTCAACCACTTTGGCTCCTACAACGTCGAAGGATTGAACAATGTACATCTAAGCAACAGCGGCATCAACATAAAGGGTGGCGCGGGAGCTGGCGTACGCGCCGTATTCCGTGGCGAGGTTAGCGCGGTATTCAGTTTCAACGGCACGTCGGTAGTGATGATTCGCCATGGAGCATACATCACCGTATATGCCAACCTCGGCTCCGTACATGTACACAAGGGACAACAAGTAAGCACGGGACAGAACATAGGCAACGTTTCCAGCGACGGAATATTGCAGTTCCAGCTCCGCAAGGAGACAGCCAAGCTCAATCCCGAGGCATGGTTACGGCACTAAAAAGAAAACACAAGGCAATGACAACAGACTACAAGAAACCAACAGAAGAGCTGCTGCGCTCAATCGACGTGCACACGCTATTGCCGCAGCAGGAGCCTTTCGTCATGATTGGCAGCATCATCGGATATGACAACGAGAGCACTACCTCCGAAACGGTTATCAAGTCCGACAATATATTTGTAGACAACGGCAAGTTCAGCTCGGCAGGCATGATAGAGAACATAGCCCAGACTTGCGCCGCACGAATAGGCTACACCAACAAGTACATACTGCACGAAGGGGTGCAAATCGGGGTTATCGGAGCAGTAAGGAAGTTGAAGGTGACAGGACATCCGGCTGCCGGCTATACCATAACCACACGCATTGACATCATGGAAGACATCATGGGGGTCACTCTCGCCATGGCTACCATAACGGCAAACGGAAAGCAGCTCGCGCAAGGGCAAATCAAGTTAGCCGTAAAAGGCTGATTGTAGAACAAGCCTGCCCCTATTCAACACTCCGCATTATACATTCAACATTATATTATGGTACTGAAAGACAACCTTTATAATATAACATCACGCCAAGACGGCGACGTGGCTACAACATTCAGACTGCGGCTGAATCCGTCTTGCTTCATATACAAGGCGCACTTCCCCGGCAATCCCATAACACCGGGCGTGTGCATATTGCAAACCGCCCGCGAGCTCGTGGAGGAGCTAACGAACAGAAAGCTCGAAATATCGGAAGTGAAGAACGTCCGTTACTTCGGCATACTCTCGCCCGAACAGAACGGACAGGTCGATTTCGTGATAAACAGAATAGAGGACGACGGAATCACCGTACGCTCGAAAGTGGTTGCAGAAGCAGACGGCGTGACTTTCACGACCATAGACTTCGTATGCCGCAACGCTTAGGGGAAATTCTCCATGGAGAATTTTATTTTCTTCATGGAGAGTTGACGCATTCTCCATGGAGAGTTTCTATTTCTCCATGAAGATCTTTCTTCTTGCCAAAAGGACATAATATCCCATTCAAGTGGAGGTTATCTACGCCTGCCGCGGCGGTGCCTCACCGCCTTCTTGCCGCCACTGGCTTTCTTTGCCACTTCCACAAGCTCAGCATAATACTTCCGCGCGGCTTCCTCACCCATTGCTATCATGTCCGTGATAGCCTTCTCCTTAAAGCTCATGACATCATACTTGCCCAAATCGGGGTTGATGTATATGTCGGCTTGTGTGCGCATCTCGTTGTATTTGGCTATGTCGGGACGGTCGCGAAGCCATGAAGAAGCCCCGCTGTTGCCTTTTAGGAAACGTAACGGAGACTTGTAGTCGTCATGCTTGTTCTGCTGAAGGTCTATTGCTATCACGATGTCAGCCCCCATCTGACGGCATACGTCAACTGGCAGATTGTTCAACGCGCCTCCATCTATAAGCACATTGCCGTTCAACGCCATGGGCTTGAACACCCCGGGTATAGCCATACTCGAGCGCATTATGACTGCCAGGGCATCGCTATCAGGATTGAGGACAATCTCGCGGAACTGCCCATGGGCCACATCTGCCGCAACACAGCGGAACGGTATGCGGCTGATACCGCCCTGACTCGTTGCCACGGGACTCGTCCGAACCATAGAGTCGAGCAGCACCAGTATCTTCTTGCCCTTGAACACGCCTTGTAGCGTATCCTCCTCTACCGTCCCATGCCTGCGGACGGGGAATCCAAGCACATACCTCACACCGAGGCTGTCACGAGCGAAGAGCTTGTGCGATAGCGAGTCGTTGCGGTCTGTGAGCAGTGACTTCCACTGCTGCGACGTGAACATCTTTTCTATATCTGCCGAGCGATACCCAACAGAGTACAGTCCGCCTACAATACTGCCTATGCTAGTACCGGCAATGTAGTCTATCGGCACACCGGCCTCCTCTATGACCTTCAACACACCGACCTCGGCTGCGCCTTTCGCACCGCCTCCACCAAGCACGAGTCCGATCTTCGGACGGTTCTGCGCCACCACCGCCATACTGACGACAAGCATCAGCAACGTCAAGAGTACCTTCTTCATAAGCTGCTATTTATCTAATATCAAAACTTAAAACGCCCGGCAAGTGTTGTCACAGCCAGGCGTCTACAATATCCATAATATACGTTACTTCACCGTGATAAGCGAATAGTTCTTCTTTCCACGCTGGACGAGCAGATACTTGCCGTCTATCAAGTCCTCAGCAGTTATCGGACGGTCGAACGCTGTAAGCTTTTCCTTGTTCAGGCTCACGCCATTACCCTTGACGAGCTTGCGCATCTCGCTCTTGCTTGGGAATATGCTCCACCCCTCACGGCAGAACACCTCGACGGCAGGCTGTCCCAACTGGTCTTTCGGAAGGTCATAGTGGGGAACGTCCTTGAACACATCATTCAGTGTAGCCTCATCGAGAGTGGCGAGCTGATCCTTTGTTGCCTTGCCGAAAAGTATGTTCGACGCAGCGATTGCCATATCGAGATCTTCCTTTGAATGAACCATCGTCGTAACCTCTTCTGCAAGCTTGCGCTGGAGGATACGGCGACCTGGATCTTGCTTGTGCTCATCTATCAGCCCGTCGATAGTATCCTTGTCGAGGTCGGTGAATATCTTTATGTATCGTGCCGCGTCCTCGTCGGTGACGTTAAGCCAGAACTGGTAGAACGCGTACGGAGTGGTACGGTTGCGGTCGAGCCATACGTTGCCGCTCTCGGTCTTGCCGAACTTCTTTCCGTCAGCCTTCGTTATCAGCGGACAGGTCAGGCAGAACGCCTCAGCCTCATTACCAAGCGTACGGCGGATAAGCTCCGTGCCGGTAGTCATATTGCCCCACTGGTCGTTGCCACCGAGCTGAAGCCTTACGCCATAGTGCTGGTACTGGTACAGGAAATCATAGCCCTGAATGAGCTGATAGGTAAATTCGGTAAACGAAAGACCGTCACGCGCTGTACCGTTAAGTCGTTGCTGTACGCTTTCCTTTGCCATCATATAGTTGACGGTGATGTGCTTGCCGATGTCGCGCACGAAGTCGAGGAACTTATAATCCTTCATCCAATCGTAGTTGTTGACAAGTTCCGCCTTGTTGGGTTCCGTACTGTCGAAGTCAAGGAAACGCGCCACCTGCTTCTTTATAGCCTCTTGGTTGTGATACAGCGTATCGGAATCGAGCAAGTTGCGTTCCTGGCTCTTCCCTGACGGGTCGCCAATCATGCCCGTAGCACCCCCGACAAGCAGGTAGGGCTTATGTCCACAACGCTGAAAATGGCGCAACATCATGATACCGCACAGGTGACCGATGTGCAACGAGTCGGCGGTCGGGTCTGTGCCAAGATATGCGGAAGTACGGTTTTTAAGCAAATACTCCTCTGTACCCGGCATAATCTGCGCCAGCATTCCACGCCACTTCAGTTCTTCAACAAAGTTCTTCATTTCTTTAAGCTTTTAGAAATAACGGGGATTGTCCTTTGTCGTTTCCAACCCCTGTTCCAATTTATCACGGCAAACGGCTCTACAATTTATACCTTGCCGCACGTTAATCTATGTTGCGGGGCGCCTCGTCCGAGGACAACTTACGGCACTGGGTCGTACCCACTGCCACCCCATGGATTACATCTCAATATCCGCCACACGGCAAGAAGCATTCCCTTGAATGGACCGTGCTTCAGTATCGCCTGCCTTGCATATTCCGAGCACGTCGGCGTAAACCGGCATGAAGGCGGCGTATATGGCGTTATGAATTTCTGGTAGAAGACTATCGGCTGTACCATTAACCACGACAAGGCGTGCATCAGTTTGCCGTTGGCACGGCGCAGTACGTTCATAACTTCTCGCTTATACGTGTGAGCAATCCTGAGACCTTACCGTCCAATTCCGCGGAGTCATGCAGCTTGTCGTCAAGCCAGATAAACGCCATATCGACGGCGGTATCGAACTTCTCGCCACGAAGCAACGCGTCAAGCACGATATGCTTGTTACGCCGGAACGCCTCGCGCACCTGTCTCTTTACGCGGTTGCGCTTCACTGCGCGCTTGAACATACGCTTCGGAACCGATATGAGCATTGCCGCCTGCGGTCCGAGTCCCTCACGGTCGTGAATCCTATACACCACACGCAACGGGAAAGCCACCATAGAGCGGCTCTTACCGCCTGCAAAGAGCACGTCCACCCTTGTACGCCCATGCAGGCGCTCTTCTTTCGACAATGTGAGTGACGACAACGGCATAGGCCACTGCTTTATTTGTTCTTCTTCAGATAGTCCTTCAAGGCGAGCGTCATCGACGGGAACTCCTTTGTAGGAGCCTGAAGGTCGAGGCGCAGTCCGTTGGCTTCCACCTCGCGTGCCGTAGCCGGTCCGAAAGCGGCTATCTTTATGTCGCCCTGTACGAAGTCGGGGAAGTTCTTAAGCAACGCCCTTACGCCGGTAGGGCTGAAGAAGACAAGCATGTCGTAGCTGAACTTTTCCTTCTCCTCGTCGGTGAAATCGTTGCTCACCGTACGGTACATGACGCACTCCTTATGCTTCAGATGCTTGGAGTCAAGCAAGTTCTTTATATCATCGTTGTGCACCGAACTAAGCGGTACGAGGTATTTCTCCGTCTTGTGCTTCACCATCGTAGGCAGCAAGTCGTCCATCTTGCCCGTCTTGCCGAAGAACACCTTGCGCTTGCGGTACTGGACGAACTTCTGAATGTACAACGCTATTGCCTCGATGGTGCAGAAGTACTTCATATCCTCCGGTATGGTGACGCGCATCTCCTTGGCAAGGTTGAAATAGTTGGTTATGGCGTGGCGCGACGTGAACACCACAGCGGTGTAGTCGAGCGGATTGATTTTCTGCTGGCGGAACTCCTTTGCGGATATTCCTTCGACCTTGAAGAAAGGACGGAAGTCAAGCTCTACGCCAAAGTCCCTTTCCAAATCATAGTACGGCGACTTGTCACTGCTCGGTTGAGGTTGGGAAATCAGAATCTTTTTTACCATGGTGTCTTAATAATTTACCTTCAAATAATCTCCTGTTATTACCAAAATACCAGCTAACGTCAATAGCGGTACCAGTTCAAGGGCACAAAAGTACAAAATATTATGCACAAACCCGCCCTTGCGTTTGAAAAAGATTGCGTACGACTTGTAAAGGGATAGCAATTTAACCAGAATCAGAACCGAAACGGCATAAATCGCCGTAGTACGCAGAGGCAGAACGAAATAGACCTGCAACAGCAGCACGGGGAACAGCAGCAGCCCCTCACTGGCGGTCAGGAACAGCCACGCCTTATCCCACTGGTCATTATTTTTCGCACTAAAGAACGTCCAGTCAACTATGCCGGACGCTATCCTTTTTACCAGGAAATAGATGAGGAAGACTATTGTGAACGCGGCAATAGCCACGAGCTGCGGGCGGGACGAATAATCGTTGCCGAACCATGCGCGCGAGAACAGGTAGTAGAACACGCCGGCGGTCAGCGCGGTCTGTGCGACGAGGAACAGCTGCACCTTGCTCTCATACCCCGTCTCCGTCATGTCGGCAACACTGCGCGGCACGTAAAAGAAGTTCTTTACCTGCCTCAACATGAACCTACGGGAGAACGATATGGCAAGCGTTCCCAACAGGAAACAGCCCAGAAGGATTACGCCTATGGTATCGTCGCTGCTCAGGCTGTAGGGCACTTCGTCGCCCATCAGCCCCTCCTCACGATACGCCATAGATATTTCCACGGTGTCGTCCAGCAGGTACTTCCCGTGCAGCGGGTCGAATCCCTTGGCGAAACCGTCCGCGGCATTCGCTCTTGAGCGTAACAACAAGCAGTTCTGTGGCATTAGGCTGCGCGGCTCTCTACGTTATCTTATACCGAAAGCCTCACGCAAGCGGGCCACCTGGTCGAGCTTCTCCCACGTGAACAGCTCCACGTCGATGGTCTTCGGCTCGTGGTAGCGGCTCGTGAACGTCTTGGTGACGACCTCGTTCTTGCGCCCCATGTGGCCGTAGGAGGCAGTCTCGAAGTACATCGGCTGGCGCAGTTTGAGGGCGCGCTCTATGGCTTTCGGACGCAGGTCGAACATCTCCTTTATCTTCGCGGAAATCTCACCGTCGGACATATCGACGTGCTTGCGCCCGTAGGTATTGACGTAGACGCTCACCGGCTCCGCCACTCCTATGGCGTAGGCAAGCTGCACGAGCACCTCGTCGCTTATCCCCGCAGCCACCATGTTCTTGGCTATGTAGCGCGCGGCATAGGCTGCCGAGCGGTCAACCTTGGACGAGTCCTTGCCGGAGAACGCGCCTCCACCGTGCGCCCCGCGCCCGCCGTATGTGTCGACGATGATCTTGCGCCCCGTCAGCCCTGTGTCTCCGTGGGGGCCGCCGATGACGAACTTGCCCGTAGGATTGACGAGGTACTTTATGTCGTCGTTGAACAGCGAGAGCACTTTGGCAGAATGTATCTGGTCCTTGACCTTCGGAATGAGTATGTTGACCACGTCGTGGTGAATGGTCTGGAGCATCGTCGCGTCGTCGGCGAACTCGTCGTGCTGCGTCGATACGACTATGGTGTCGATGCGCTCGGGTATATTGTCATCGCTATACTGCACCGTCACCTGGCACTTCGCGTCGGGGCGGAGGTAGCGCATGACCTTGCCCTCCTTGCGAATCTGCGCGAGCGTGCGCATGACGAGGTGTGCCAGGTCGAGCGTCACGGGCATATAGTTCTCGGTCTCGTTGCACGCGTAGCCGAACATCATGCCCTGGTCGCCGGCACCCTGGTTGTCGTCGTCGCCATTGTCGACACCGCGGTTGATGTCGTCGCTCTGCTCGTGGATTGCCGTAAGCACTCCGCACGAGTTGCCGTCGAACTGGTATTCCGCCTTGGTGTAGCCAATCTTGTTGATGGTCTGGCGGGCGATGTTCTGGAGGTCGATGTACTCGCAGGAGCGCACCTCGCCCATTATCATCACCTGGCCGGTGGTGTTGAACGTCTCAATGGCGCACCGCGCGTCGGGGTCGTAGGCAAGGAACTGGTCGAGGAGCGCGTCGCTTATCTGGTCGGCGACCTTGTCGGGGTGTCCTTCCGACACCGATTCTGAAGAAAACAAGTATGACATAATATGCTTTGCTTAAATGCTTTTGGGGTGCAAAGTTACGGTTTTTAACACAGCCAACAAAGCGACACTTTGTTTTTTAGACTTTATTAAATACCTGACTGTGGCATACTTGCCTGACGAATGTACTACACTCCTTCGACAACTGTACTACATTCCTTCGACAACTGTACTACACTTGTTCATGGACCGTAGTACATTCCATTGTGGACTGTGCCACATTCGAGCGTGGGATGTACTACATTCGAGCGTCGAATGTGGCACATCCGACAGCACCATTAGATTCTGACTATCTTGACCTTCGATAGTTACTATCGTCCCATTCGATTCTGACTATCGTCGAGCAGGCTGGTGGCGAATGACAACACCATTGGTGTTGACGAGCAACATGAAGGGTGTTGATGAACAACACCATTGGTATTGACGAGCAAAATGGCAGGTGTTGGGTGACGGGTGCGGAGTTGTACAATAAAAAAGGGGAGACAGGCTGCCCCAAGAACGGAGCTGCCTGTTTCCCCATATTGCGTAAAGCCTCGTATAAAGGCGCGCTTACTTCTCCGGCGTCATAACCACGTCGGCATGGTTGCCTGCGGCGACGAGAGCCTTCAGATATGCGGCTATCTTCTCGGGCGTGATAGCGTTGACCGCGTCCTTGTAGCCGGTCTGGAAGTCCACTCCGTAGTTCACGTACTCGGAGAGTATGTTCATCCAGTGGTTGTTGTCCTTGGCGTCCTCGTCAGCCTGCTTGAGCATATACTCCTTGACCTTCTGGACCTTGTCGGCATCGACCTTTACGGTGTTGTCCTTCAGCCCGGAGACGAGCAGCGCGAGAGCCTCGTCGACCTTGTTCGGATCCATCGGGCAGTAGTCCTGAAGCACTGCCACGCCCTTGCCGAACGTGTTGGATAGCCCGCCTGCCGCGCCTACGGAGTAAGCCGCGCTTGCGTCCTCGCGGATAGACTTCAGGAACACCATCGAGAGAATCTGACCGGCAGCATCGGTTACCACGCTGTTCTCAAGCGTATATGCCATGGGCATGTGGTAGAGGTCGAACGCTATGGCCTTCGGAGTCTCCATCTTGCGGGTGAACTTGTTTACGCTCTCGCCTCCGACAAAAGTCGTGAACGGCTTGTACTTGTCCGCCTTGCCCTTCGACGGCAGGCACGCGATGTACTTCTCGATGAGCGGACGGATTGTCGCCTCGTCGAAGTTGCCGACGAAGTAGAACGTGAACTGTCCCGGCTTAGAGAAGCGTTCCTTGACGATTTCGAGCATACGGTCGTAACTTATCTTGTCGAGATCCTCGACCTTGTTCGGAGTGAATCGCGGCTGGCCGCCGTATATGGTATTCGTCAGCGAGTCAGAGAACACGTTTTCCGGCGTAAGGTCCTTGTTCTGGAGTTGCAGGCGTACGCGCTGTATGGCTGCGTCGTAAGCCTCCTGGTCCTTCTGAAGCCCCGTGAAGCGGAGGTAGACGAGCTGCATAAGTGTCTCCAGGTCCTTCGGAGTCGTAGAGCCTGCGAGATACTGCGACTCGTTGCCTACTCCCATGCCCACAGACACCTGCTTGCCGTAGAGTGCCTTTGTCAGCTCGGAGTTGGTGAAGTTGCCCAAGCCGAGCGAGCCGATGGCTGTATTGATGTACTTCAAGTTCAAGAAGTCGGCTGCCCCGTAGAGGCTGCGTCCACCCCACGACGACGCGGTGAACTCTATGTCGTCGTCCTTGAAGTCGGTCTTCTTCAACACCACTTTCGCGCCGTTGGAGAGCGTGAGGGTCTTGAATCCGAGCTTGTCGTCTGCCGTCTCCTTGACAATCTTGCCCGGCTTCGGAAGCTTGACCTCGTCTACGAGCGGCTCGTTCTTAGCGTTGTCAACGTAAGGCTCGAGCTTCTCGGCGCGTACGGAGGCAATGGCTGCCGCCATCTCGTCGGTCGTCGGGTAGGCCTTGCCCGCCTTATCCTGTGCCATTTCGTAGACTACGAGGTTGGTGTCGTTGTCGGAGATAAGCTCCTTGGCGTACTCATTGACAGCCTCGACACCGAGCATCGGAATGTTGGCAAGCTGGCTTATCATCTGGTACTCCCACTCTATGCCCGGTATAGGCTCCTTCTCAAGATAGTTGTCGCGGTACTCGTCGCCGAACTGCGCGTTGGTTATCTTGTTGCGGTTGTTGTACGCGGTCTCGTACTGCGACAGGATCTCCGCCTTG
The DNA here is from genome assembly GCA_964523825.1 of uncultured Prevotella sp. Taxonomy (GTDB): domain Bacteria; phylum Bacteroidota; class Bacteroidia; order Bacteroidales; family Bacteroidaceae; genus Prevotella. The sequence continues at coordinate 70,878 of CAZGAT010000008.1, forward strand.
GAACGGTCGAACTCGCCCTGCGTGAATCCGAACTGGCGCACGCGCTGCGCCTCACGGTAGACAGCCTTCAGCGCGTCAATGTCCTTGCCCTCCTTGGCGTTCGCCTCAATCTGGAACGCGTCCTTGGTCTTCGAATAGATATAGTCGGCATCGTAAGCAGAAGCAGAAGTGAACGGGCAGTCAGCCTTCAGCGTCGCCTCACGCAGACGCTGGTTGAACATCATCGACACGAGCGTATTCATGTAGTCGTTGATGTAGTAAGCCACGGTGCCCTTCAGGCTGTCTGGCATAGCGTCGTGCTTCATGGCTATGCTGATGTTGGAGTACGGGAACTCCTTGTCCTTGTCGAAGATGTAGATGGCCTTGTCGTTGTCCGGCACTTGCTCGTCTACGACCTGTGCCGCGCCTGCCGGAACCTTCACGTCCTTCCACAGCTGCTTTATCAGGTTCTCCATGTGGTCTACGTCGATGTCGCCCACGATGATTATAGCCTGGTTGTCCGGACGGTACCACTTGTGATAGTAGTCGCGCAGTTCCTTGTACTTGAAGTTGTCAACGACCGACATCAGTCCGATAGGCAGGCGCACGCCGTACTTCGAACCTGGGTACAGCTGCGGAAGTATGCGTTCGAATATGCGCATCGCTGGTGACGAGCGCAGCTGCCACTCCTGGTGGATAACGCCGCGTTCCTTGTCGATCTCACCGTCAGCAAGCGTAAGTCCGTTCGACCAGTCCTTGAGAATCAGGACGCAAGAGTCGAGCGCGCTCTGGCGTGCGGTGGGCACGTCGCACACGCGGTATACGGTCTGGTCGATGCTCGTGTAGGCATTGAGGTTGCTGCCGAACTCTACACCGAGCCCGCGGGTGAACTCAAGCAATGTCGAGTCGGGGAAATGCTCGGAGCCGTTGAAAGCCATGTGCTCAAGGAAATGGGCAAGTCCGCGCTGTTCCTCGTTCTCCTGGATGGAGCCTACACGCTGTGCGATGTAGAAGTTTGCCACGTGTTCCGGCCACTCGTTGTGGCGGATGTAGTAGGTGAGTCCGTTGTCGAGCTTGCCAATCCTTACGTTCTTGTCAACGGGGACGGGCGGCATCTGCTGCGCAGACGCTGCGGCTACGACAAACATAAACGCTACTGAAAGAAATTGTTTCAATTTCATTTTTCGATTAGGTTTGTGATTGTATAATAATGAATAAAAAAATAACATCAAGCTGTGCAAGCACTACGGCAAGGCGGAGCGAGTCCCGCCCTTGCCTGTTTTGTATCATTATTGCCTCAATGTGACAAAATCACGCACAAAGGTAGGTAAAATAAAACATTATCTTGCATTTTCATGCGTGATTTGCTATATTTTAACTAATCCACCGTCAGAATGTCATCATTCTCCAGCTCGTTTATCTGGCGGATAACCGCGTCGTTGGTCTTCTGCATCTTGCGGACTATGACGACCGCAACCACGCCGCCTATGACTACTCCGACGCATCCGCCTATGAGTCCGCCCGACAGCATGGCGTGCATCTCTCCCTCTGCCGGCGTGCGGCTGTATATGTCGTATAGGAACCACACCGCCCACGCTATGGCTACGGGAGCCATCACCGCCTCGTTGATGACGCGGCGACGCTTCATGCGCGCCAGCCGGCGTGCAGTATCGGCAAGATTGTCCTGCAAGTAGGCGCGGTCGCCTATGATGTTTATCTTGTAGTCCAACACCACCGACACAATCAGCATCACTGCCAGAAACGCCACAGGCCAGTAGGACAAGTGCCACGCCGTTGCCATGCCAGCGAAAAGTATCACGAGGAACGGCACGGCTACAATCTCCGCCCATACGAGATTGCGTATCCACGACATCTTTCCCTTCATAGCCTCGCGCATCAACCGGTCGTTGACTATGGTCTGTCCTTCAAGTTTCTTATTGAATATCGCCAGCTGCTGGCGCAACACTTCGAGTTCGTTATTCTGAGTTGCCATAATAATTATTCTCCTTTTGTAGTTTTCTTGTTTTTAATAAGCCGGATAGTTATAATCACCACCCAACATTTAACACCCAATACCTGTCACTCATCACCCAGTTTCTTCAGTTGTTCCTTGATGCGGTAAAGCCTGACGGAGACATTCTTCGTCGATATGCCTACCACCTTGCCTATCTCGTCGTAGCTCATATTCTCAAGCCACAACAGGACTATCGCACGGTCAAAAGGGGCAAGGCGTGAAATCCGCTTGCGCAGCATCTGCACCTGGCGCGATTCGGCATCATCGTCCTCAAAAAGGTTCACACTCATATCCAAAGCAACTTTCTTCCCACGACGTTTCTTCTTGCGGTCAGCCGATATGCAGGTGTTAAGGCTCACGCGGTAGCCCCACGTACGGGCATCGCTGCGTCCCTCGAACGAGGCGAATCCACGCCACAAGTTGACAAGCGTCTCCTGGAACAGGTCGTTCACCTCGTCCTCATCTTTCGAGAACATGTAGCACACGGTGTATATCGTGCTCTTGCTGTCGTTGACAAGGCGGGCGAACCGTCGTTCTTTGTCGTTTGCTTCCATAATCATTAAGAATTGAATACACACATTAGACGTGCATACATGGCTAAAAACTACATGTAAGGGCAATTATTTTTCCGTTTGCTGTAAATACACAATAAATATAGGCAAACGATATATTTCCTTATAGTGAGACGGAATATTTCCTTATGGGCAAAGGAAATATTCCGTCTCAAACAGTGTAATCATTCCGTCAAAACTGCACGGGACTGCTACGCCCCACGCTGCTTCTCGCCCATACGCGCCTCTACGACATTGACCACGTAGTCTCCAAGCTTCTCGCATTCCTGTATCAAGTCCATGTACATGGTGCCTATGGCGTAGGTATACTTGTGGTCGTTGATGTCATTGATGTTCTGGCTCTTCAACTGCGAACGGTAGTTGTTAATCTCGTTCTCTATGTTGAAGCTCTTGTTTATGTCGTTGTCCTGCTTGTGACCGACGAGTATGTGGTTCATCTGCGTAAGCGCGTCGTCGGTTAGTTGCATCATCTCGTGTATGTGCTTGTATTGCACGTCGGTGAAGTCCTCCTTGCCCTTGACGCGGCGGTTGATTGTCCGTGCCATGTTGTAGCAGGCATCTCCGATACTCTCAATCTCACTTATCTCACGCAGCATGGCGCGCACCTTGTCCTTGGTCTCGTCACTAAGATGTGCGTCACTGACCTGGTCGAGATACTTCGCTATCTCTATCTCCATGTTGTCGGATATGCCTTCGTATTTCTCTATACGCGAGAAGAGCTTGGTGAACTTGTCTGTGTCCGTCTCGCCGAGCAGCTCCTCTACCATCCGGAACATGCGCTGTATGCGCATGGCGAACGAGTGTATTTCCTTCTGCGCCTCCAGCACGGAGAGTTCCGGAGTCTTCATAATGCCAGCCTGTATGAAGCGCAGGCGGAAGTCGTCCTCGTCGCGGCCTGCCTTCGGCTTCCATACCATACAGCAGACCTTGGCTATCTGGTTAACAAACGGCAGGAGTACCGCCGTATTCACCACATTGAAGCAAGTATGGAATGCGGCAAGCGCGAAACTCAAGCGGACGGCACTCTGCGTCTTGGCATGAGGATCAAGACCTACAAGCGAGCATACGAAGTCAACGAAGGGATAGAACACCACTAGCACCCAGCATACTCCGAAAACATTGAAAAAGAAATGTCCAAAGGCCGCACGCCGCGCCTCCGTATTACCGGTAAGGGCGGCAAGGTTGGCAGTAAGCGTCGTTCCTATGTTCTCACCCATTACAAGGGCTATGCCTGGATATATTGGCAGTACTCCGCTGGAACACAGGACCATCGTTATAGCCATAAGCGCGGCGGAGCTTTGGATTATACACGTAAGCACCGTACCTATAATGAGAAACAGCAGTATGGTTCCGTAGCTGTTGGGGTCGAAACTGCCGAAAAACTGTATAAGCCCGGCATTGTGCGCCAGATCCATGTCCTTGCCCGTCTGGTTCAACGTGCCTAATGCGAAAAACATGAACGCCACGCCAAATATGAAGTCACCAATATAACGGTGCTTCTTGGAATATATAAGCAGCAGACCTATGAGGAACGCAGGCCATACGAGCGTGGTAATGTTGAACGAGAACCCGGCGGACATTATCCATGCCGTCAGCGTTGTGCCGATGTTGGCGCCCATGATTACGGATATTGCCTGTGTCAGAGTAAGTAGCCCTGCATTGACGAACGACACCGTCATGACCGTCGTAGCTGTTGACGACTGTACGGCAACTGTTGTGAACATACCGGTAAACACGCCCGATATTCGGTTGGTCGTCATCTTGCTCAAGACGTGACGCAATTGCGAACCTGCCATCTTCTGCAATGCCTCGCTCATGACCTTCATGCCATATATGAGCAAGGCAAGGGCTCCGATGATAATGATAAAATAAACTGCCATTGGGTTGTTATTTCGTTTAATATAATGTCCTTAACAGGATATTGTGTGAAATCTTGTCAAGTTTGTTTTGGAAGTAACTGGAAAACTCGTATCTTTGCGAAAGCATACGTTTCGCGCCATAAAACAAGCCGTATGACGCCGTAAAACAGTCTGTATTGTCAAACATAATCGTAGCACTTATGAAACAAATGATACAAATCCGTTGCAAAAATAATAAAAAAACGCTAAACGTCCCAACGGGAAGCACACTTTCTGAAATATTTTCCATGACTGACATCAAAATGGAATATGGTCCAGTCAGCTGCAAGGTAAACAATGTGGTGGAGGGACTTCACTACCGCATATACAACAATAAAGACCTCGAATATGTAGATTTGCGTACTTCGAGCGGGCTCCGCAACTACACGCGCTCGCTGTTCTTCGTACTGTGCAAGGCGGTACACGACCTGTATTCCAAATCGAAAGTCGTCATCGACATACCCGTCTCAAACGGATATTACTGCAACCTCGAAATAGGGCACGCCGTAGGGCTTGAGGACGTGGAGCGCATACGGCGGCGTATGCAGGAGATAATAGAAGCAAAGATTCCTATACGGAGGTTCGTGGTGCCCACCGAAGACGCCATAAAGATGTTCCAGGAACGTGGCGACCAAGCAAAAGTCAAGCTGCTGCGCAGTGCCGGCAAGCTATACACCACATACTACGAACTCGACGACTACGTAGATTACTACTACGGCTCACTGCTCACCAACACTTCATATCTGTACCTTTTTGGCGTCGAGAAATACTATGACGGCATTCTGCTCCGTATTCCCGACAAGGACGACCCGTCGAAATTAGGCGCACTGATACGCCAGGACAAGATGTTCGACATATTCAAGGAACACCACCGATGGCAGAAGATCATGGGCATCCAGACCGTCGGCGACTTCAACGAGGCTGTAGAACAAGGTCTCACGACGGACATGATAAACGTCTCTGAGGCTTTGCAGGAGAAGAAGATTTCACAGATAGCCGACACCATAGCGAATCGCAAGGGCACACGCGTGGTCCTCATAGCTGGACCGTCGTCGTCGGGCAAGACAACGTTCTGCAAGCGTCTGTCAATACAGTTGCTTACCAACGGAATAAAGCCGGTGCAGATTTCCCTCGACGACTACTTCGTAGACCGTCACAAGACTCCAAAAGACGAAAACGGCGAATACGACTACGAGAGTATCTACGCTCTGAACATACCTCTTATAAATGAGCATCTGCAAGCGTTGTTCCGTGGTGAGGAAATCGAGCTTCCAAAGTATGACTTCCCGACGGGCACAAGCAAGAGGAGTGGAAAGAAGCTCCGCCTCGCCGACAACCAGATACTCGTCATGGAAGGCATACACGCGTTGAACCCGGAACTGACGGCACAGATTCCCGACGACAAGAAATTCAAGGTCTACATATCGGCACTGACAACGATACTTCTCGACGAGCACAACTATATACCTACAACCGACAACCGTTTGCTACGCCGCATAATACGCGACAACAAGTACCGTGGCGCGTCTGCAAAAGATACGATTCACCGCTGGCCGAGCGTGCGCACCGGTGAGAACAAGTGGATATTCCCCTATCAGGAGAATGCCGACGTAATGTTCAACACCGCCATGCTGTTCGAACTGGCCGTGATAAAGCAACAGGCGGAGCCTGTGCTTGAAATGGTGCCGGAGAACTGCGAGGAATATTCCGAGGCATACCGCCTGCGAAAATTCCTTAGCTACATACACCCTATACCAGCACGCTCACTGCCGCCTACGAGCCTTTTGCGAGAGTTCCTCGGCGGAAGCTCGTTCAAGTATTGACACAACTATTATATTAATTAGGTGATGGGCATCATGGAATCCGTTTCGTGATGCCTTTTTATGTCTCCATGGAAACACGGGCAAATAAGATAGGCGACACAATCGTACATTGTGGCATGTGATGTAAAATGGTGTAATGATTTGTTTGGAAGTAATCTGGTAGTTGAGTAATTTTGCAGCGTCCGGACAAGATAAGTCAAACCTTTTAAACGTTACGACAATGAAGACTATCAGACTATTTATCGCCACCATAGCCATAAGCACGGCTATGACTGCCAATGCCACCAATCCGATTTCCACAAAAGCCTCTTTCGCTCTCAGTGAATGCGGGGACATAACGACAGTACAAGGCAACGACTTCGACGAAATACCGACATTCCCCGGAGGCATGGAAGCCATGTACACGTTCATCGCCAAGCACATACAGTATCCGCAAGCTGACAAGCAGAAAGGCATCAGTGCCGTCGTGGTGGCGCGGTTCAACGTCCAAAAGGACGGCAGCCTCGACGATATTGAAATAGTAAGGCATGGTACGGCGGCAATGGACAAGGAAGTCGCCAGAGTAATAAAGTTGATGCCCAAATGGAATCCAGGGACAAAGAACGGAGTGCCTACAGTTGTAAGTGTAAACGTTCCATTCAACTTCAAGTTCAAGAAAGCACGCACGCGCCACCGCAGATGAAAAAACTACCTTTTATATTATCTGTATTGTTAATTGTGGGTTGTATGCAGAAATCTCCATACAGCCCACACATGCTTGCCATAGAGCAATCGGCAGAAAGCAATGCGGATACGGCGTTGCGACAGCTCGACGAGTGGAAAGATTCGATGACGACACGTGCCGACAGTATGCTGTACGTGCTTGTTTATTCCGAAACGGCACGTTCTGCGGGCATGACGTTCACCGATGAATCGTGGATAGAGCCAGCCGTCGGATTCTTCGACAGCATAGGCGACAGGCAGCGTACGGCACGCGCCATGCTGATGCTTGCCTTATGCTATTACGACGAGGGGCAATACGACAATGCAGCCTTATGGCTTATGCGTACGCGCGAGCAAGACATAGGCGGCGAGCCGCAATTGCAGCAACGCCTCTACATTGCACTCGGCGACTTGAACGACATGACCGGGCGTATGGAAGAAAAAATAAAGGATTACAATACGGCATACAATGCCGCACGCACCTGCGGAAACAACGGCACAGAGATACACGCGCTTTACAAGCTCGCCATTGCCTACTATGAAAAAAGAGCGTCCGACAGCCTACGCATGATAACAAGCCGCATGAGGGAAACAGGTGGCAAATCGGACGAAGCACAGGCCTGCGCACATACGGCAGCAGGAATGTATGCCATACTAAACCACGACACAACGACCGCACTAAACGAGTTAATACGCGCGCAACCATACGAGCCTGAATGCCGTGCGGCAAGTTTAGCGGCTGAGATAATAGAAATACGGGGCAATACTGAAGCTGCAAGAAATATGTGGCTTATGGCTTCCAACTCAAACAACAGCGACATAGCCATAAACGCACTGACACATTTACTGGACGATAACGGCATAGAGCGGTCAGAGGCTTACACGCTAAGTCTGTCGCGCTTGCTCAACGACCTTTATGCCGACAAGCCGTCTGCCGAAGTCATGTCGAAAGTAGTAGAAGTACAGAGGCAATTTGACGAGAAAGCGAACGAGGAGCAATCACAACACAAGATCACATTATTAATAACACTTGCCTCGATACTTGTGCTTGCCGTCATAATTTCAGCAATAGCCATAGTGTATCGGATTAGGCTCAAACGACGCGCGAAAGTTTCCTGGAACATTGAGCGTGAGCTACTCGACTCCACCGTATCGCGACACCTACACAAGATTGCAGCAACAGGACGCAGTGCCCAACCAGACGACTGGACTGCGCTCAACGACTTGACAGCGAACCACGACACAGCACTTGTAGGACTTCTGGCAAAGAACAAGAATCTGACGGAAACCGACAAGCACCTAATACAATTAATACGCCTGCGCTTCCAGCCATCAGAGATTGCCGTATTGATGCAGATGTCGCCACAACGTGTCACCAACGTACGCAGCCGTATGCTCTCGCGGCTGTTCAATTCCAAAGGCGGCGCAAAAGACTTCGACCGACGGATAAGAGAACTATAATCAAGATGACAATTATCGGGACTTTCTCTTTCTGCAATATGAACAAGTTTGCATTAACAATATTGCTCATTGCCTGTCAGACACTGACTTATGGAGTGAGCGTCACCTACATGACGACATTCCGCCTAATAGAAGGCGGACAAGAAATGACGTGTGAAAATACGCTGCACACGAACGACGGCGCATCGTGCTTCTATTGCTACAATGAATACCGTCAAAACTTCATCTCGGACAGTCTTGCAATATGCGGTGCAAGTCCGTATACTGCAATTGAATTATGGAAACGCGAGGATTTAATTGGACATACGAGCCTGTTCGTATTCAAGAACGGTCCAGCGAACGGCAGGATAACCGTCATAGACAAGGTGGTGGATTATTATTCTTACGAGGAACCCATGCCCGAATATGATTGGACGCTCTTTGACGAAGACACCATAATACTCGGACGCAAGGCATATAAAGCCACTACCGAATATCGTGGCAGGAAGTGGACAGCATACTACACTCCAAGTATTGCCATAAGCGACGGACCGTGGAAACTATGCGGGCTCCCGGGACTTATACTATACGCCAAAGACTCCGAAGAAGACTTCTCGTTCACCGCCACAGCAATAGACGAAAGCACGCCACCAACAGACTTGCTAAAGCATATGGGCAAGGCTCCTATTGCCATTTCCGCGTATAAAATGGCACAGTTGAAAAAGTTATTCTATTGGGACGAGAATGTATTTTACCAAGAAACATGGGGGATTGACAGCAAGCGTTACGACGAGCAAGGCAACGCCATGCCGCCAAGCCACGAAAGGGCATGTCTCATAGAATTTCCTTACAATTTGTCGCCATAACACAAATCGCCAGCATCGCCGAAGCCGGGAACTATGTACTTGTGCTCGTTCATGCCGGGGTCGATAGCCGCACACCATATCGTAGTCTTGTCGTCGGGCAGCGTCTTCTTGATATGGTCGATACCCTCTGGCGTAGCTATCACACAGCAAACGTCTATGCGCTTAGGTGTCCCCTTGGTAGCAAAGGCGCGGTAGCCAAGTTCCATACTTCCACCCGTAGCGAGCATCGGATCGGCAATGATAAGGTTCTTACTGTCGATGCTCGGAGTTGCAAGGTATTCCACATGTATGCCCACCTCATGACGTTCCTCGTCCTTATAGTCACGATACGCACTGACGAACGCGTTTCCCGCATGGTCGAACACCTTTAGGAAGCCGTTGTGGAAAGGAAGACCGGCACGGAATATCGTAGCAAGGACTATCTTGTCGGTAGGAACGTTTACCCGTGCTATTCCAAGCGGAGTAGCCACTTCCTTTGCCTCGTAGTCCAGCGTCTTTGACAACTCAAAAGCTTCGAACTCTCCTATCCGTTCTATATTGTTACGGAACAGGAGGCGGTTCTTTTGATATTCCACATCGCGTATCTCAGCCATATACTGGTTGATGATGCTGTTGCTCTCGGAGAAATTGACAACTTTCATGTTTTATTCAATTCTGTTTTTGTACAAATTGACGGGCTTATCGCAGCCCGTCAATACCAGCCTGCAAAAGTACTAAAATCCATTCGTTATTTGTCAAGTGCACGTAGCAAAAATAAACAAGGGATAACCATTTTTTATTTCTTTAACCTTGACTTAATGCAAGTTGTGTTTTTTTTCATGTCGGCTGTTTGGCAATAATCGAATAAATACGTAACTTTGCGCCCGACAACCAAATAGGCAAACGCAAGAATACTAAATTTCAACTTTAAAATACATTTCAAGAAATGGCAAAGTTTGACAAATCAGTTTTAGCCACCTATGGGATTCAGACCGGCACAGCCGAAGTTCTGTACAATCCTTCTTACGAGGTGCTTTTCAATGAGGAGACAAAGCCGGGACTCACTGGCTTCGACAAGGCTCAAGAGACAGAGCTTGGCGCAGTGAACGTAATGACAGGTATCTACACCGGTCGTTCGCCTAAGGATAAGTTCATCGTTGATGATGAGAACTCTCACGACACCGTTTGGTGGGACAGCGAGGAATACCATAACGACAACCACCGCGCAAGCAAGGAGACTTGGAAGGCAGTGAAGAAGCTCGCTTTGGAAGAGCTGTCAAACAAGAAGCTGTACGTCGTTGACGGTTTCTGCGGTACACACCGTGACACCCGTATGAAGGTCCGCTTCATCGTTGAGGTAGCATGGCAGGCTCACTTCGTAACCAATATGTTCATTCGCCCTAAGACTGAAGCAGACTTTGAGCAGGAGCCGGACTTCATCGTCTACAACGCTTCAAAGGCAAAGGTTGGCAACTGGAAAGAGCTTGGACTCAACTCTGAGACTGCCGTTGTCTTCAACGTGACTACAAAGGAGCAGGTTATCCTCAACACATGGTATGGCGGCGAGATGAAGAAGGGTATGTTCTCTATGCAGAACTACTTCCTCCCACTCCGCGGCATCGCTTCAATGCACTGCTCTGCAAACACCGACATGAACGGTGAGAACACTGCTATATTCTTCGGACTTTCCGGCACAGGTAAGACCACACTGTCTACCGATCCTAAGCGCAAGCTTATCGGCGACGAC
>CAZGAT010000009.1:0-20864 GCA_964523825.1 uncultured Prevotella sp.
CCAGTTATTTGCATCCGTTTGCCACCGTTTGCCGACAACATAGTTCATGTGGAACAAGCTTGAATATTCGGCATGGAGTATCGTTAAAGATGTATAAAATCGCAGTCCTCTATCGCAGCATAAAGCGGAATTGCCTATATTTGCAATGATAAAAAAATCAACTGACTATAAAACAGATTATTATGAAGAAAACCCTAAAGACACTATTGTTGGCACTGTCATTTGCGAGCATCTCGGCAGTAGCCTCCGCACAAGTATCGACATACGAGCCAATAGCCAACGACAGTGATGTCACCGCCGTCACCAACAACAACCTGCGACTGAACAGCGAATACTTGAAATGGCAGTCGGAGTATGAGCAGGTCGGCAATGAAATCAACGAAGTGGCAGACCAGATAGACCAGGAGACTGCCAAGCGCGGCTATCCGAAGAAGAAGACCGTCAAGCAGAAGATAGCCCTTGTAGAGCAATACATAAAGCTGCTTGAATACGAGAGGGACAATCCTTCTGTATTCCCTATGGACTTGGACAAGGGTAAGATAAACCGCAAGATAACCCAGTGGCAGGAGCATCTTGACGGTCTGAACCGGCTCGTAAAGAAGATATAGACCACATAATGATTCAACAAGATTTGCCAGACAGGGGGAAATACCGACCGCATCTTCATCAAGTTGCGGCGTGTATTTCTCCCTTTTCATTTTCCACACTTCTTCCCTCGCAAAATAGTAGGCGTTTTTTCGGGATTTTTAAATCGCTTATTAAATATTAATTTGTAACTTTGCACCCGTTTCAGCACGAGAGCTGAACCAGATAACGAACACACGATTAAAATTGTTGCAATAATTATTTATGTATTACACACTGTTTATTACCGTTATACTGACTGCCGTTGTGCTGGTTGTCGGCGCATACGTCATTGCCAAGCTTGTTGGTCCGCGGTCGTATAACCCGGTAAAGGGCGAGCCTTTCGAGTGTGGCATACCTACGCGTGGAAGCTCATGGTTGCCATCTCACATAGGCTATTACTTGTTTGCCGTACTGTTCTTGATGTTCGATGTGGAGACCGTATTCCTGTACCCATGGGCGACGGTATTCGGTTCGTTGGCTGAAGACAACGGCGGAGCAATGCTTTTCTCTATCTTTTTCTTTATGTTGGTATTAGTGCTGGGGTTGGCATACGCCTGGCGGAAAGGAGCACTTGAATGGAAGTAAGAAAACCAGCCATAAAGGCTATTCCATACGATGAGTTCAAGGACAACGACACTCTCGAAAAGATTGCGCAAGAACTGAACGAGGGCGGAACCAACGTAGTGGTAGGCTCTCTCGACCAGCTTGTCAACTGGGGGCGTTCCAACTCTCTCTGGTCTCTGACGTTCGGTACTTCATGCTGTGGTATCGAGTTCATGGCGGTAGGCTGCGCGCGTTATGACTTCTCACGCTTCGGATTCGAGGTGACGCGTAACTCCGCACGCCAGGCAGACCTCATCATGTGTGCCGGAACCATAACGAACAAGATGGCACCGGTATTCAAGCGTCTGTACGATGAGATTGCGGAACCGAAATATGTAGTAGCCGTAGGCGGCTGCACCATATCCGGCGGTCCATTCAAGAAGAGTTACAGCGTGGTGCGCGGAATTGACGAGATAGTACCTGTCGATGTGTATATCCCCGGCTGTCCTCCACGTCCAGAGGCAATCCTCTATGGTATGATGCAACTACAGCGCAAGGTAAAGGTTGAGAAGTTCTTTGGCGGAGCAAACCACAAGATGACCAAGGAGGAAAAGGAACTTTCAATGGGTCTCGGCGGTCTTCACGGCATAAGCAATGAAAACCTGTCCGGCGCGGTGATTGGCAACAAAGAACCTATAATCGTACGCCAATCGCCAAACAAAGCTGACGTTGAGAAACTGGGCAAAGAGCTTGACGCTCTCGACAATGCCGAGCCTGGAACAAACAAATATGAACTTAAGTCCGATGCTGCGAGCCAACAGGAAGAAGCTAATCAGACTAACAAACAATAAGGTAAAATGAAATTAGAATATACAGAATTCAGCTTCGACACCTTCAAGGAAGAGATGACGAAGCTCAAGGACGAAAAACATTTCGATTACCTTGTTACCATTATCGGCGAAGACTTCGGCAAGGAAGAAGGTCTTGGCTGCATATACATTCTTGAGAACACCGACACGCACGAGCGCATAAGCGTAAAGCAAATGGCGCGGCAGATTGGTGATGACTACGTAATTCCCACCACATATTATATATGGCGTGCAGCCGACTTGCTTGAGCGCGAGGTCTATGACTTCCTCGGTATCAAGTTCCTCGGTCACCCGGATATGCGCCGGTTGTTCCTGCGCACCGACTTCGTAGGCTACCCACTGCGCAAGGACTATGATATGAGTCCGGAGCACAACCAGTTCCCTATGACAGACGAGCCGGAAACTGACTGGACTTCGGAGTGGAACCTCAACGACCGCGGAGAGCTCGTAGAGACGAAGCACCGCCTTTTCGGACCTAACGACTACGTGATGAACTTCGGACCTAACCATCCGAGCACTCACGGAGTGTTGCGCCTTCAGACTGTCGTCGACGACGAAACCATAAAGCGCGTGTACCCGCATCTCGGTTACATACACCGCGGTATGGAGAAGATGATGGAGTCAATGACTTATCCACAGACATTGGCACTCACCGACCGACTGAACTACCTGTGCGCAATGCACCACCGCCACGCTCTCGTAGGAGTAATAGAGGAGGCTATGGGCATAGAGCTTAGCGACCGCATACGCTACATACGCACCATTATGGACGAGTTACAGCGTATAGACAACCACTTGCTGTTCCTTGGCACGTGTGCGCAAGACCTTTCTGCACTTACGGCGTTCCTGTACTGTATGCGCGACCGCGAGCACGTGCTCAACGTAATGGAGGAGACTACTGGCGGACGCCTCATTCAGAACTATTACAGGATAGGCGGACTTCAGGACGACATCGACCCGAGCTTTGTAGAGAACACCAAGAAGCTCTGCAAGTACCTGCGCCCGATGATACAGGAGTATCTCGACGTGTTCGGCGACAACGTCATCACGCACCAGCGTCTCGAAGGTGTCGGATACATGAATCTGGAGGACTGCGTCAACTATGCCGTCACAGGTCCTGCCGGACGTGCGGCTGGCTGGCATAACGATGTCCGCAAGAACCATCCATACGACCTGTACGACAAGGTGGAATGGAAAGAAATAACAGGCACCGGCTGTGATTCAATGACGCGATACATGATTCACATCAACGAGATGTATCAGAGCCTGAACATCATCGAGCAGCTTATCGACAACATACCAGAGGGCGAATTCTACATCAAGCAGAAGCCAATCATCAAGGTTCCAGAAGGACAGTGGTGGTTCTCCGTCGAAGGCGGTGCCGGCGAGTTCGGCGTATATCTCGACAGCCGTGGCGACAAGAGTCCGTACCGTGTGAAGATGCGTCCAATGGGACTGACACTGACTGGAGCGTTTGACAAGATGCTTCGCGGGCAGAAGATTGCAGACCTCATAGCCACAGGCGCGTCGATAGACTTTGTAATTCCAGACCTCGACCGTTAAGAGATCAACATCGTAAAGTAATCATAATCTTGAATTTTGCATTCTGAATTTTGCATTTCATTATGAACGAATATATATTAAGCAATTTGCCACAGATGTTCGATGACTTGCTCCGTAACACTTGCGGACTACCGAACTTCTGGACGGTACTGATAGAATGTGTGATTGTCGGTGTGCTGATACTTGCCGTATACGCCACACTTGCTATCATACTCATCTTCATGGAGCGCAAGGTATGCGCATACTTCCAATGCCGTATCGGACCTATGCGTGTAGGTCCGTGGGGAACGTTGCAGGTGTTTGCTGACGTGCTGAAGATGCTCATCAAGGAGATATTCTTCGTCGACAAAGCCGACAAGCTGCTCTATTGCATAGCTCCGTTCCTCGTAATCATAGCATCCGTGGGAACTTTCTCTTTCCTTCCCTGGAGCCAGGGTTGGAACGTGCTCGACTTCAACGTAGGCATATTCCTCCTTACGGCCGTAAGCTCTATCGGCGTGCTGGGCATATTCATGGCAGGCTGGGCTTCCAACAACAAGTATTCCGTCATATCGGCAATGCGTGGAGCAGTGCAGCTAATATCTTATGAGATGTCGCTCGGACTGTGTCTCATAGCAGCCGTGATACTTACTGGAACCATGCAGATTTCCGGCATCGTAGAAGCACAGACCGGTCCCTGGCAGTGGCTTATATTCCAGGGACACATACCAGCAATACTCGCCTTCCTCGTATTCTGTATAGCAGGCAATGCCGAAGCAAACCGCGGTCCGTTCGACCTTGCGGAAGCCGAAAGCGAGCTTACGGCAGGATACCACACCGAGTACTCCGGTATGGGATTCGGATTCTTCTATCTTGCGGAATACCTGAACCTGTTTGTTGTAAGTGGTATCGCCACAACGGTGTTCCTCGGAGGCTGGGCACCTATTAATATAGGTATAGAGGGCTTCGACAATATCATGAACTACATACCTGGCATAGTCTGGTTCCTCGGTAAGACATTCATAGTAGTGTTCCTGCTGATGTGGATTCGCTGGACGTTCCCACGCCTGCGCGTCGACCAGATTCTGAAACTTGAATGGAAATACCTCATGCCACTGTCGCTGTGCATCATCGTGCTGATGGTTGTCTGCGTGACATTCGGTCTAACATTCACATGCAATGGGTAAAAGGGGATAACACCAAAACAAAAAGGAAATGGAAAAGAAACAATCATATTTCGGCGAAGTGGGAAGTGCATTGAAGACACTTGCCACAGGACTGAAGGTAACTATGAAGGAGTACTTCACTCCCAAGACTACCGAACAGTATCCGGAGAACCGTAAGACAACGTTGCATGTTGCCAAGCGTCATCGCGGCCGTCTGGTATTCAAGCGCGTTACGGAAGAAGAACTCAACGATCCGCAAATCCAGAAGCGCGGACTGAAAGTCGGCGACTACAAATGCACCGCTTGCACGATGTGCGAAAAGGCATGTCCGAACGACACGATAAAGATCACATCGCACATGGAGGCGGATCCTGAGACGGGACGCAAGAAGAAGGTTCTCGACGACTACCAGTACGACCTCGGCGACTGTATGTTCTGCCAGTTGTGTGTCAACGCCTGTAACTTTGACGCGATACACTTCGTCAATGACTTCGAGAATGCCGTATTCGACCGTTCCAAGCTCGTGCTGCATCTCGACAAGGAAGTCTACGACGGCGGCTCACTGCCAAACATCATCGACGGCGGTGCCAAATGGGAAGTAGGAACGTTCAACACTAAAACAAAATAATAGACATGGCAAGGTTAATTATATTTGTAATTCTCGCTGTTGTGATACTGGCCTCTGCCGTGTTCTGTGTTACAACAAAGCGTATAATGCGCGCCGCCACTGCACTGCTTTTCGTGCTGTTCTCTGTGGCAGGTCTCTATTTCGTTCTCGACTATACGTTCCTCGGCGCGGCACAGATAAGCATCTACGCTGGAGGCATAACGATGATGTACATCTTCGCCATTCAGCTTGTAGACAAGAACACACTGCAGGGCATGAAGGAACATTGGCTCGGCAAGAAGACCATTCTCGCGGCAGCAATAGCCCTCGCGGGATTTGCAACAGTTGCGGTAGTGCTTCTTAAGAACGCCTTTATACAGAAGGTCGTCGACAGCGACGCGCTGGCAGACGAACTTGACATGGACACTATCGGCACCACGCTCATGAGTGCCGACAAGTACGGCTACGTACTGCCGTTCGAGTTCATATCGCTGTTCCTGCTCGCATGTATAATCGGAGGACTCGCAATACTGAACATCAACAAGAAGAAGGAGGAAACGAAATGATACAGATAGAATATTTCTTCATACTTAGCGGACTGCTGTTCTTCATTGGTGTGTTCGGATTCGTCACACGCCGCAACCTGATAGCAATGCTCATCTCAATAGAGCTTGTGCTCAACAGCGTCGATATAAACTTCGCGGCATTCAACCGCCTGCTCTTCCCCGACGGATACGAAGGCATGTTCTTCACGCTATTCTCAATCGGAGTAAGCGCGGCAGAGACAGCCGTAGCGTTGGCTATAATTATTAATGTTTACCGTCATTTCCACAGCGACCAGGTGAACAGTATTGAAAACATGAAATGGTAATTTTTGTAGATTATGTTTGATTACGCATTTTTGATACTACTTCTCCCGTTCCTGAGCTTCCTCTTGCTCGGTCTGTTGGGAATGAAGATGCCTAAGAAGGTTGCCGGAATAATCGGCACCTGCGTATTGGTAGTACTTTTCGGATTAAGCCTTTACACGGCGTACCACTACTTCTTCTATACTGGAGAGTACACCGCCATGGGGGAGACGTTCCATGTCGTCAATGGACGTCTTGACGGAGGGCAAGGCGTTTATCCTACCGTCACCGTATTCAACTTCACATGGCTGAAGTTCACCGAACTGCTGACATTCAACATCGGCTTCCGACTTACGCCTATATCGGTGATGATGCTGATAGTCATCACCACAGTGTCGTTCATGGTTCACATCTATTCGTTCGGCTATATGGCAGAACGTGACGAGAACTACAAGGCAGAAGGCTATGAAAAGGGATTCCAGCGTTTCTACGCATTCCTGTCACTGTTCACGATGTCTATGCTCGGACTCGTAGTGGCTACCAACATCTTCCAGATGTACATGTTCTGGGAGCTTGTGGGTGTCTGCTCCTACCTGCTCATCGGATTCTACTATCCGAAGCACGCCGCAGTCCACGCCTCCAAGAAAGCTTTTATCGTTACCCGTTTCGCCGATTTGTTCTTCCTTATCGGTATTCTGTTCTACAGCTTCTACACGGGAACGTTCAACTACGACCTCACAGCCGACCCGAAGCTCATAACCGAACTTCCAGGCGCGGCATGGATACTCCCGACGGCACTATTCCTAATGTTCATCGGTGGTGCCGGCAAGTCGGCAATGTTTCCATTGCACATCTGGCTGCCTGACGCAATGGAAGGTCCAACACCTGTCAGCGCGCTTATCCACGCAGCTACGATGGTCGTTGCCGGCGTATACCAGGTTGCCGCACTTATGCCTATATGGATTCAGTACGCTCCGAACACGCTGCACTATATAGCATACATCGGAGCGTTCACCGCATTCTACGCCGCAAGCGTAGCTTGCTGCCAGCGTGACATCAAGCGCGGACTTGCGTTCTCCACAATATCACAGATTGCGTACATGCTCGTAGCTCTCGGCGTAGTTACAGCAACTACTGGTGAGGGCAGCGTAGGCTACATGGCTTCCATGTTCCACCTATTCACCCACGCTATGTTCAAGGCACTCCTGTTCCTCTGCTCTGGCGCGATAATCGTCATCATTGGTTCCAACTTCAAGGAGTATATGGGCGGACTTCACAAGTATATGCCTATCACGAACATCTGCTTCCTTATCGGAACAATCGCCATAAGCGGCTTCTGGCCGTTGGCAGGTTTCTTCTCCAAGGACGAGATAGTAGACGCTTGCTTCCACTTCTCACCGTATCTCGGCTGGTTCATGACGCTCGTCAGCGGTATGACGGCATTCTATATGTTCCGCCTCTACTACGTCATCTTCTGGGGCAACAGCTACTATGAGCAAGATCCTGAACACCGCCGCAAGCCGGCAGAGGTTCCATTCGTGATGTGGGGACCGCTGGTGTTCCTTGCCATCATATCTTGCGTGGCTGGCTGGATTCCTTTCGGTCATTTCGTAACCCTTGACGGTGCTTCTAAGGAAATAGCACTCCAGCACTTCCACTTCGGTTCTACTGCATGGATTTCACTCACCGTCGCTACGATAGGCTTTGCACTGGCTACATGGATGTACGCCGGCAAGACGCAGCCTGTTGCCGACGCGTTGGCAAACAAGTTCCCGAAACTCCACAAGGCTGCCCTCAACCGCTTCTATATTGACGACGCATGGCAGTTCTTCACCCACAAGATAGTATTCGCCTGCTTCTCTATACCTATCGCATGGTTCGACCGCCACGTCATCGACGGCACGTTCAACTTCCTTGCCTGGGGAACCAACGAGGCCGGCGAAAGCATACGCCCATGGCAAAGCGGCGACGTACGCCAGTATGCCGTGTGGTTCATCACGGGTACGGTAGCATTAACATTAGTATTACTTTGCATGATATAAGTTTATGAGATTGTAAGTTTTATAAGTTGTAAGAAACTAAAAAACTTAAGAACTCAAAAACTCAAAGACTTAAGACAATGAGTTGGATATTAACAATTTTCGTGATTATTCCAGTCCTGATGCTCCTCGGCCTGTGGATGGCAAGGAACGACAATCAGGTTCGTGGTGTGATGGCAACAGGAGCGACACTGTTGCTCGCAGCAGCCATCTGGCTTACAATATATTTTGTCCAGCAGCGCAATGCAGGTAATACTGACGCGATGCTGCTTGCCAACAGCGTGACATGGTTCGCTCCGCTGCATATAGACTTCGCCGTAGGCGTTGACGGCATCTCGACCGTCATGATACTCCTTAGCGCGATAATAGTCTTCACCGGAACGTTCGCCTCATGGCAGCTGGAGCCGATGAAGAAAGAGTACTTCCTGTGGTTCGTCCTCCTGGCATCGGGAGTGTTCGGGTTCTTCATCTCTACCGATATGTTCACAATGTTCATGTTCTACGAGGTGGCACTTATCCCGATGTACCTGCTTATCGGCGTATGGGGGACAGGTCCTAAGGAATACAGCGCGATGAAGCTGACCCTCATGCTCATGGGAGGCTCCTCGCTGCTCATTCTCGGCATTCTCGGCATCTACTACTTCACAGGCGCGACGACAATGGACGTTACAGCCCTTGCCAATATGCACATGAACAAGACGGCACAGATAGTCTTCTTCCCGTTCGTGTTCATCGGCTTCGGCGTTCTCGGAGCGTTGTTCCCATTCCACACATGGTCGCCCGACGGTCATGCCAGCGCGCCTACGGCAGTCTCCATGCTCCACGCCGGAGTGCTGATGAAGCTCGGAGGCTACGGCTGCCTGCGCATAGCGATGTTCATCATGCCCGAGGGACTCGCGCACTGGGCTCCGCTGTTCCTCGTGCTCACTTGCATATCAGTCGTCTACGGCGCGCTTTCAGCCTGCGTACAGACCGACCTCAAATACATCAACGCCTATTCATCGGTGTCACACTGCGGCATGGTGCTTTTCGCACTGCTGATGATGACGCAGACCGCCATAACGGGCGCAATACTCCAGATGCTATCACACGGACTGATGACGGCACTCTTCTTCGCAGTCATCGGTATGATATACCACCGCGCCGGCACGCGTGATGTCCGCGAGCTCGGAGGACTGATGAAGGTCATTCCGTTCCTTGCCGTAGCCTATGTCGTAGCCGGTCTTGCCAACCTCGGACTGCCGGGCTTCTCCGGCTTCGTCGCAGAGATGACCATCTTCGTCGGCTCGTTCCAGAACGCCGGAACGTTCCACCGCGTGGCTACAATCATAGCGTGTACGTCCATCGTCATCACGGCGGTCTACATCCTCCGCGTTGTCGGCAAGATTCTCTATCAGAAGATACCTAACAAGAAGTTCTACGAACTGCACGACGCAACGTGGGACGAGCGTCTCGCCGTCGGCGGGCTAATCTTCTGTGTCGCAGGACTCGGCCTCTGCCCGCTGTTCTTCCAGAACATCATCAGCGATGCCGTAGCTCCTATATTCAAGACAATAATCGCTAACGCGCCGGCTGTTTCAGCATTGGCAAATATGTAATAGACAAGTTGGCGAGTTTGCAAGTCCCACAAGTTTGAAAGAACCCAAGGGCCAAGGAACTCAAAGACTAAGAAAGTAAGAAACTCAAAGATGAACTATACAGATTTCTTAAAGATGATACCGGAGGCAGTGCTCGTTGCCATCCTCATCATTACATTCATAGCAGACTTCGCCTCAGCGAAGAAGGCAGAACGCAGGTGGCTCAACCCACTCGTCGGCATCATGTTCTTCGCACTGACGCTCGTATGCCTGCTGCCACTGAAAGCAGCCAACGCCTTTGGCGACATGTACGTAACGTCGGCTGCGGTCAACGTCATGAAGGCGATACTTGCCTTCGGCTCGCTCATCGTAGTCATACAGAGCCGCGACTGGGCGGAGAAGAGCGGCAAGGAAGGCGAGTTCTACATGCTCATCACCTCCACCCTGCTCGGAATGTTCGTCATGATGAGCGCGGGCAACTTCCTGATGTTCTTCCTCGGACTTGAGATGGCAAGCGTCCCACTGGCAACGATGGTGGCGTTCGACATGAAGCGCAACGAGAGTGCCGAGGGCGCGGCCAAGTTCATACTCACCGCCACGTTCTCCAGCGGAGTGATGCTCTACGGCATCAGCTTCATCTACGGAGCGTGCGGCTCGCTCTACTTCAGCGACGTGCTGGCAAAGCTCACCACCGTGTTCATGGGCGGCAAGGCTTCCGCAATGCTCCTGCCCGTCACGGGACTCGTGTTCTTCTTCAGCGGACTCGGCTTCAAGATCTCGCTCGTGCCGTTCCACTTCTGGACAGCCGACACATACCAGGGCGCGCCGACGACCGTCACCGGCTATCTCAGCGTCATATCCAAGGGAGCCGCGGCGTTCACACTGCTCGCAATACTCTTCCACGTATTCGCACCGATGACACGCTACTGGCACGTACTCCTGATGATAGTCGTAGTATTGAGCATCACCGTAGCCAACCTCTTCGCCATACGCCAGAGCGAGCTAAAGCGGTTCATGGCGTTCAGCTCAATATCGCAGGCAGGCTACATCATGCTCGCCGCAATAGGCAACAGCTGGGCAAACTCCGTCACCGCGCTCTCATACTACGTACTCATCTACATCGTGGCCAACATGGCGGTGTTCTCCATAATCTCCGTAGTGGAACAGAACAACGGCGGCAAGACCGACATCGACGACTACGACGGATTCTACAAGACCAACCCGAAGCTGTCGTTCCTCATGACGCTCGCCATGTTCTCACTCGGCGGCATACCACCGTTCGCGGGAATGTTCTCCAAGTTCTTCGTCTTCATGTCCGGAGTCAACGGAGCCGACATACACACCACGCTCGGCGCATGGAGCTACGCCGTGGTGTTCATCGCCCTGGTCAACACCGTAGTCAGCCTTTACTACTACTTGAAGATAGTCAAGGCTATGTACATCAAGCACAGCGACACGCCGCTGCCCACATTCCGCAGCGACTCCAACACGCGACTCGCGCTCGCGCTCTGCACCACGGGAATACTCCTGTTCGGCATCTGCTCGTACATCTACGACTGGATAGCCGTCGCAGCATAAACCCACACAGTCCGCCACCGCGCGGACTGCAACGATACCATTAGCTTTATAACCGAAAGAGGGGAGGCGCGCCGTGACGGCGTTCCTCCCCTCGCTTTTTGTTTCCCCTTGGGGAAATTACCAAAGTCTTCTATCCCCCACCCTACGCCATTATCATGTAACCGATGAAGACGGTCAGCCCGAGGAGGATAACGACGATGCAGAACGTGGCGGCGACGTACCTGCCGAACACGCTGTTGCGCGTGAGGCTTTCGCGGAACTCGCGGCGAGGTCTGCCGTCAGGCCATTTGGCTTGCGGGCGCGGCTTCCTTATCGGATAGCCGCAACGGGGGCATACCGTAGTCGAAGGCGGAAGCTCCGCGCCGCATTCGGGACAATGTATGTTCAGCATGAGCGTTATGCGGTCTTGAGGTTTATCTCGTGGAGGTTGATGCTCATATTTATGAATATCGACATCTTCGCCTTCAGGATATAGGCAAGGAGCACGGTCAGCCCGCCCAAGATGACGAGGTAGATGCCGCTGATGATGAGCACAGTCTTCGATGACGAGGGCATATACTCCGTCGTGGGAATGAAGAAACAGATGAATCCGCCAATGGCTACAAGCACGCCGAGGACGCACAGTATCGCCATTACGATGTTGGTGAGCCGTGCCAGAAGTTCCTCGTTCTCATAGCCGGTGTCGGTGGTCTCGATGTCCTCATACTCCCTCTGCCTCTGCACGACGGCGAGGCTCGTGCCGCAATGCGGGCAGAATTGCGCCTGGTCGCTTACCTGCTGACCACAGTGCCTACAATAGATTAACGCCATAAGCTTGTCTGTTTTATTGTTAAGTACTGTCGCAAAGTTAGGAAAAAACACCCGAACAGTGTCACATCATACCGACTTTATTTCCTCTCCACACGCATAACACGGACGGCGCAGCCACTGCGCGTGGCGGAAATGGCGCACGGATCGTGGCTGTATAGTACCTGTTCGTGGGTCGGATTGTGGCTTCTTGTGACGTGGGAACAGACCTTTTGTGATGCAAATCATGTGGTGTTGTGAACGTCTGACACGTGTCAGACATATGGCTGACACGTGACGGACAGTTGGCTGACACGTGTCGGACATATGGCTGACAATTGACGGACATTCACAAGATGTGGGGAGCTGGGTCATAAGAGGTTGGTATACAGACCATAAGAAGGCGGTATTCACATCACGAACAGACGCTATTCTCGATGAGAGTTGGCGTTATCATAAAGAAGGGCAGGCACCAGCACAGGCGAGAATAGGGGAATCCATACGGCACGGTAGGCATTTTCCCATTGGAAGCAGGGCGGAAAGGGTGTATCTTTGCATAAGAATTTAAAAAACAACAGGACTATGAAACGGACACTATTCATCACATTGCTCATGGCGGCAGCAATTACCGCCAGCGCACAGGCAGGCCGCACCGTGGAGACGCAGCGCGACCGCTACGGACACGTGACGGGTACGGCGACGACCACCACCGACCGGCGCGGCAACCAGACTGTCGTATACAAGGACAGGTACGGGCACGTGACCGGCACGGCAACCACCCGCCAGGGCGGCAACGGGCACAGCACCACGACGTACAAGGACCAGTACGGGCACATGACCGGAACGAGCGCGACACGCAACGACCGCAACGGAACGACGACCACATACAAGGACCGTTACGGACACATAACGGGAACAAGCCAGACACGCACGACGCGACGGACTACCACCACGACCTACAAGGACAGGTACGGACACGTAACCGGTACGTCAACCACACGGTAGCGCGACTGTATTCGCACAACAATCGACCATGAACACACTCCCAGTCGGGGCGGCAATCTCGGAATTGCCGTCCCGATGTGTCTTTTTTAACATATAATATAACGTATAGTTGTTTGTTTTTTTTACCTTTGTCGCGTACAACCAAATAGACGACCGCGCGCAAACCGCGATGACCAACGGCTTGCGCAGCTTAAAGACAAGGTAAACATGAGAAGGAACTTATTGCTCGCCGCCGCCATGATAGCGGCAACCGCCGCATACGCCCAGCAGGACACGGCAGTAAGCATGAACGAAGTTGAGGTGACCACGGCGCGCATCGTCACCCGTTCCGACGGAATGCTGATAATCCCCACCGACCGGCAACGCGCCTCGTCGCCCGACGGCTACAGCCTGCTCGAGAAGATGCGAATGCCGATGATACGCGTCGACGCCACGAGCCACGCCATAAGCGCGATTGACAACAAGGGCGTGCAGATACGCATCAACGGAGCCATAGCCACGAAGCCGGAACTGATGTCGCTCGACGCGCGCCTCGTCCGCAACGTGGAGTACATCAACAATCCCGGCGTGCGCTATGGCGAAGGCATTGGCTACGTCATCAACATACGCACGCGGCGCACCGACTCCGGCTACTCCATAGGCACGAGCCTGAGCAACGCCGTGACGAAATGGCAGGGCGACGACATGGCGTTCGTCCGCTGGAACCGCTGCAACTCGGAACTGTCGCTAAGCTATGACTTCGGATATAGCGACACCCGCGGCAGACTTTATCACGAGAATGCCGACTACTGGCTCAGCGACGGCACGCACCATTACATCAGCCGCGCCGACTCCGCACGCCGGGAGCGCAGCTTCACCAACGAGGTACAGCTCAAGTACAACCTCGCCGACTCGGCGAGCTACGTCTTCCAAGCCACGCTGACGGGCGACTTCAGCCACGATCCCGGCAGCTGGCGACGGCGGCGTTTCACCGAGACGGGCACCGACGGCGTGATGACCCTCCAGCGCGACCGCGACAAGAGCCTTTCGCCCGTGCTCGACCTGTACTTCTACCACACCCTCGGCACGCATCAGTCGCTGACAGCCAACGTCGTCGGCACGTCCATTGCCACCGACCAGTACCACTACAACGACGAGGGCACACCGTACGCCTACGCCGTCGACGGCAACACGTGGTCGCTCACGTCCGAGGCCGTATACGAGAACCGCCTCAAGCCCTTCACCATCTCGGCAGGAGTGAACCACCAGACGAAGTACACCCGCAACGTATATTCCGGCGACGCGTCGGCAACCACCGCCATGCACAACAGCACGCTCTACCTGTTCTCGCAACTGAAGGGCAGCCTGCCCGCGGGCGGGTACCACGCGGTTGGCTACACGCTCGGACTCGGAGTGAGCAACGCCCGCTACAGCCAGGGCGGTGCCGGGTACGACCGCTGGTTCTTCCGCCCCAAGGCTACGGTGAGCTACAACATATCCCGACCCATAAGCGTAAGCTACTCGTTCGAGGTCTCGCAGCACATATCGCAGATAGCCATGATAAGCGACACGCGCATACGCACCAACTCGCTCGAATGGACTGTCGGCAACCCGGACATAAAGCCCAACAGCACGATGACCCACGACGTGAGGCTGTCATACTCCAATCCGCGGCTGTACACGCAGGTGCTGCTCGAGTGGCGGAGAAACCACAACGTCAACATGGCAAGCTACGAGCGCACTGCCGACGACCAGTTCCTATATATCCAGAAGAACCAGCCGCACGTCAACATGCTGTACGCAATGGACTACACGAGCTACGACATAATACCCGACCGCCTCACCGCCACGTTCAACGGCGGCATATTCCGGTACTTCAACCGCGGCGACGACTACAACCACTGCCTCACGTCGTGGCTCTACGGCGGAACCGTCCAGGCCTACCTCGGCAAGTGGTCGCTGCTTGCGTATGCCGACAGCGGTTTCAAGTTCATGGAGGGAGAATCGTGGAGCCACCAGGAGGCGATGACCGAGCTGAAGTGCAGCTACCGAATGGGCAAGTGCCAGGTGAGCCTCACGTGGC
Organism: uncultured Prevotella sp.; assembly: GCA_964523825.1. Taxonomy (GTDB): domain Bacteria; phylum Bacteroidota; class Bacteroidia; order Bacteroidales; family Bacteroidaceae; genus Prevotella. Next base: position 15,250 of record CAZGAT010000009.1, read on the forward strand.
TGCACCCGTTTGAGAGCAATCCGCGGACACTCCATGGCGGACTTGTCAGCCGGTACATACACAAGGACATGGGCATACGCTCAAGTGACAGCGGCAATGCAGTGTTCGTCGGCTTCTCGTGGCGCATCAACAACGGACGACGCTACAAGGACATCAACCGCACGCTGGAGAATAGCGACAGGCAGACCGGAATACTGTAATCGGAGCTTGAATGTTAAGTGTAAAGGCAAAGAAGATTGGCATAAGGGCAAAATAAAAATCGGATGTCTCACGACGTCCGATTTCCAAAAACAAACTACTTAAAAACTAATCTACTAAAACAAATCAAAAAAATAATATATCTTTTCCAAACTTTATCAGTCCCATTGTCTTATTTTCATGGTGAAAATATATGAAGAATAAAAATACAAAGCAAATATTTTTGAGAAAATAATTGTAATTTTTCTACTTTTTACACGAAAAAGGGGCGATTTAAACAATCGCCCCTTTTATTTGATAAGCTGACTTTGCAAACAAGGCTATAACTTGCGCATTGTCAACTTGTTAAGTCTCACTGACTTACATCATGCCTGGCTGTCCTGCCGGCATAGCAGGCTTCTCCTCTGGCTTGTCTACTATCAAGCACTCGGTCGTCAGGAACATGCCTGCGATAGATGCAGCGTTCTCAAGTGCCACACGCGCAACCTTTGCCGGATCGATAACGCCTGCCGAACGCAAATCCTCATACTTGTCCTCACGTGCGTTGTAGCCGAAGTCGCCCTTGCCGGCGCGAACCTTGTCTACGACTACTGCGCCCTCGCCGCCAGCATTGGCAACAATCTGGCGAAGCGGCTCCTCGATAGCACGGCGTACGATGTTGATACCGGTCTGCTCGTCGGCATTGTCGCCCTTGAGGTCGGCAAGCTCAGCCTGTGCGCGGATATATGTCGTACCGCCACCAACTACTACGCCTTCTTCTGTTGCGGCACGCGTTGCGCACAATGCGTCGTCAACACGATCCTTCTTCTCCTTCATCTCAACCTCGGAGTTTGCACCTACGTAAAGTACGGCTACACCACCGGCGAGCTTGGCGAGACGCTCCTTCAGCTTGTCCTTGTCGTAAGAAGAAGTAGTGTTGGCAATCTCGTTCTTTATCTGTGCCACGCGGTCAGCAATGTTCTGCTTCTCGCCAGCACCGTTGACGATTGTCGTGTTGTCCTTGGTGATAGTCACCTTCTCGGCAGAGCCAAGCATCTCAAGCGTAGCCTTGTCAAGCGTCAGACCCTTGTCCTCGCTGATGACTACACCGCCAGTAAGCACTGCGATGTCCTCAAGCATGGCCTTGCGGCGGTCGCCGAAGCCAGGAGCCTTGACTGCGCAAATCTTAAGACCGGCACGCAGACGGTTTACGACAAGTGTGGTCAGAGCCTCAGAATCTACGTCCTCTGCGATAACGAGCAATGGGCGACCGCTCTCTGCTGCCGGCTGGAGGATAGGCAGGAAGTCCTTGATGTTGGAAATCTTCTTGTCGTAGATGAGAATATATGGGTTCTCCATTACACACTCCATCTTGTCGGTATCGGTAACGAAGTAGCCTGACAGATAGCCACGGTCGAACTGCATACCCTCGACAACGTCGATATGTGTGTCGCGGCTCTTGCTCTCCTCAATAGTGATAACGCCGTCCTTGGAAACCTTGCGCATAGCGTCAGCAAGGAGCTTGCCGATTTCTGGATCGTTGTTGGCAGATACTGTTGCGACCTGCTCTATCTTGTCGTAGTTGTCGCCTACAACCTCGGCGTTGTTCTTTATATAGTCAACGACCTTGGCAACGGCCTTGTCGATACCACGCTTCAGATCCATCGGGTTTGCGCCGGCAGTTACATTCTTCAAGCCCTCGTTTACGATAGCCTGTGTGAGAATGGTTGCAGTAGTCGTACCGTCACCGGCATCGTCGCCAGTCTTGCTGGCTACGCTCTTGACGAGCTGTGCGCCAGTGTTCTCGAACTTGTCCTCAAGCTCTACTTCCTTGGCTACGGTTACACCGTCCTTGGTTATCTGTGGTGCGCCAAACTTCTTCTCGATAACTACATTGCGTCCCTTAGGACCGAGAGTCACCTTCACTGCATTCGCCAACTGGTCTACGCCGCTCTTAAGAAGCTCGCGTGCGTCTGTATCGAATTTGATTATCTTTGCCATTGTTATTTAAGTTTTTTGTTTTTAAAGTCTATATATTATTTGAGTATTGCGAGAACATCACTCTGGCGCATGATGAGGTACTTCTCACCGTCGTTCTCAAGCTCTGTACCAGCGTATTTTCCATAAAGGACTTCATCACCTTCCTTAAGGATCATCTTGTCGTCCTTTGTCCCCTCGCCAACGGCAATGACCTTGCCACGCTGTGGCTTTTCCTTTGCTGTGTCAGGGATAATGATTCCACCTACTTTTTCCTCAGCTTTTGCCGGCAATACCAGCACTCTGTCTGCTAATGGTTGAATTTTCATAATTTATGATTTTAAATTATTACGTGTTTAATTTCGCCTACGACTCTACGAAAACCGTGCCAACTGACAAAGGGCGCACGGTGTATGACAAATTTGGCAAGCATGGACTGACAGATATGGCAGAATTGAATAAAAACAGCAAAGCATTGATTCGGGTGAATCAATGCTTTGCGTTAATGAAACCAATACTTTGATTTTACCAAATCAATACATTGGCAAAAATGAGGTATATATATTATATAATGTATAGCGTCAGAACTGATAACCGAGGGTCAGCAATACTTGTCCGCGGTTGTTCTTCACTTCGGTTGAGGTTGCGCCGTTATCGACCGTGACTGTCTGGTTTGTCGTAGCATCGGTGTACGATGCCGACGTATTCGAGAACGGATAGAAGTCGCCCTTCTGGCTACTATATTGATATGCAAGGTCTATATTGAACTTCTTAATCTGATAACCTACACCGAAAGTCACACGGTTCGTTCCCTTCCAATTGACAAAGTCGGTTGAGCTTTGATATGAAGTGCCGTTGGACTGAAGCAGCGGGTTCTTTTGTCCGCTTTCCTCAAACACAGGACTGACGTAGTTGTAACCGACACGGACTGCGAGATTGCTTATCGGCTTGTACTCGGCACCGAGCTTCAACGTGCTTACGCCCTTGAGAGTATGCTTCGTATGGTCGTTCATTACACGATCCTTATGGCTTGACTCATAGGCATCGCTATATCCCCAATAGTAGTCATAATCATAGACAACGCCATCGTTGACACGTGTCTTCAATGTACCGTAGTCCTCATACTCGTATGTCGCGCCGAGGGCAAGGCAGTTGCCGACAGTATGACCGAGGGAGACGCCGAACTTCCAAGGAGTCGTCATCTTGAAATCGTAAGAGTTATAGGTACGCCCTGTATCGTAGGTTCCGCCATATTGCGACGCAATGTTATTTGCAATGGTTGTGTAGTTGTCAGTCGTGAGGTCATACCATGTAGGAGTCTTCACATAGAGGCCGAAGCGGAAAGGAGATTCCTCTATAGGACGGACAATAACACCAGCGGTAACGTCAAACCCTGTCCCCGTTATCTTGCGGTCGTCATATACTCCGACACCGCCTCCGTAGTTGCTCATAGCCTCGTCATACTGACTTATTCCATGATAGTGTACGTCCTTTACACCGAAAGTAATACCCCAATAGAACCGGTCGTTGACGTTTCCGCTTATGTTGAAATCGTAGTTGCCTATGTAGCCGGTGTGCTTGCGGTCGAAATTGTAGCCATCGGCCTCATAGTAATACGGCGTTCCGCCATTCTGCGCATCTGGGATAACGGTGTTCCAATACAGATAGTCTATCTGGCTCCATGTATATGCGGTGTATTCAGACTGTTCATTAGCATAACCTATATACGTTCCGTCAGTGTTCTGGTCTATGTAGAAACCGCCGTTACGCTCGTCGCCTATCACATTCTTTATATATGACTGCTTGTTCTGCGACGCGCCATTCAACGAGTTGGCAGCGTTGAGGATATAGTCGAAGTTGCGCCCCTTGTGGTAGTTGAAGCCGAAGTTGACAAAGGAATTGCTCCTTGAACGCGTGGCTATTACAAAGCCTATCTGGTCGAAACTTGCATTTGTCTTGTCGGCACCGTCAAACGTATGCCCGTTATATTGGCTTACGAAGCCAGCGCTCACGCTGGCATTGCTGTGGCGGAAAAGTCCGATACCGGCAGGGTTGGTTGACATTGTAGAGATGTCGGCACCAAGGGCTTCCATGGCTCCACCCATACCGACGTAGCGTGCGGTTCCGTTCAAGTCCTGCTGTGCTATCTTCGCATTCTCGTAAGTTTCCTGGGCGGTTGCCGGCAATGCCAGCAGTACCAACGCGCTCAATACATATTTGGTCTTCATACTTTTTAGTCTTATGGTTATATTTATAGTAATGGTTATTTCATTCAACTCCTATCGGCTATCTGCGTCCGCCAAACGAACGACCGCCTCCGCCGCCACCGAACGAACCTCCACGGCTACCACCAAACGAACCACCTCCGAATGAGCTGCCACTACGGCTGCCACCGAACGAGCCCGTACTGCGGCTACCGCCAAACGTGCGGTTGTCGTAGGTGCGGTTCTGTATGTTCGTATTGTTGTTATTACGATTGCCGTCAACCGTGCGTGCCCCTCCGAAAGAGCGGGTTCCTGTAGTCCATGCGCGGCGGGCGGTAGTATTGCCAAACTGCGTGCCTGTGTTTCCGCCACGATAGCCTCCGAAATCGCCATTGCGGGAATAACCTCCATGCGCAGGCACATAACGGCTGCCGGTCGGATTGTAGCCTCGTCCGCTGTAATCCCAGTGGTTGCGCGTACCGCTGTGACCGCCTACGGCATAGACTCCTGGCCAGCCCCAACCGTAATAGTATGGATCATACCAGCCGTAACGCCACGGGCGATACCAGCCGTACCAACCGCCATAGCCCCAATACAGGTCGTCATAGAACCATGGATCATACCAGCCCCAACGCCAGCTCGCGCCCCAATAAGGTCCATAGGCGTAAACGCCATCAAACCATGGGTCGTACCAACCATAGTAATTGTCGAAACGACTCATACGGCGACTATAAGCGAAATCGTCATCGCCGTCGGCGTAATATTGCTGCGAGCCGGGATAGATGGTATCGAGAACCAGCGAGTCGGGATATTGCCCGTTGCCGGCATGGAACTGTATGATGTCGTTGCCCAGCGAGTCTGAGCCTATCTTCTGGTAGTAGCTGCCAAAGCTTCCACGGCGGTTGTACTCGTCCACATCGCGGTCGCTGCCGCTATAAAATGTCGGGCGACCGTCGGCATAGGTCTCCCGTGACGTTTCTACTTTCCCCTTTTCTCTCTTCGACGGAGTGAAATAGAGGTCGTCCTGAGCCATTGTTCCCAATGGAAGTGCCGTCATTAGGACTGCAAGAAGAATCCATCTTTTCATAGTTTAGTCCGTTTTATTTTTGTTTCCTTATATAATCCAGCTGTTTTCAGTGCTGCAAAAATAGTTTAACTTACACTGCAAATGTACGGAAATTCCCTAATACGTAGTAGGTTTTTCCCTATTTTTTTTAATTTTGCAGAAAGTTTAACTGCACTCGGCAATTTGAATTG
>CAZGAT010000009.1:20964-81322 GCA_964523825.1 uncultured Prevotella sp.
CGCTCATTGGTAAAACTTTTGCAGAAAGTTTAACTGCACTCGGCAATTTGAATTGGAGATTCATTGCGCTCATTGGTAAAACTTTTGCAGAAAGTTTGACTGCGCCAGGCGGGCTGAACAAAGTCCTCATCGTGGCAGATTGCAGGACAGATAATGGATAAAAGGCATTAAAAAATGAAATACTATCAAGCGACATTCCATATAGACCCGGACACGGAAGACGCACGCGACATAGTCTCCATGCTGTGCGGCGAAGCCGGCTTCGAGTCGTTCCAAGAGACCGGCGAGGGCTTGAGGGGATATGTACAGGTCGAGTTGTTCGACAAGGAGAGCCTCGACAGCGCGCTCGGGGAGTTCCCCTTTCCGGGAGTAAAGGTTACTTACGAGATGGAAGAAGTGCCCGAAGAGGATTGGAACGCGACATGGGAAAACAACGGATTCGACCCGATAGTGATCGGGGACAGGTGCGTCATCTATGACGCGAAGCACCAGAAAGACCCGGAAGGAGCCGCTGGCGTGCCGCATACGCCAGTCCTCAGCATCGGCATCGAGGCACGGCAGGCGTTCGGAACGGGCACCCACGAGACCACGCAGATGATAGTCGAAACGCTGCTCGACATGGATTTGGACGGCAAGCGGGTGCTCGACTGCGGGTGCGGAACGGGCATTCTCGGCATCGTTGCCGCAAAGTGCGGAGCCAAAGAGGTCGTCGGCTACGACATCGACGAGTGGAGCGTGAGGAACGCCAAGCACAACGCCCAATTAAACGGCGTGGAAATAGAAGTCTTCGAGGGCGACCGCGGGGTGCTGTCGCACGTGTGCGGCATGTTCGACGTGGTACTTGCCAACATCAACCGCAACATACTCTTATCCGACATGAGCGCGTTCGTCGAAGTGATGGACGCTGACGCGAAGTTGATTATGAGCGGATTCTACGAGGAGGACATACCCGCGCTGACCGACAAGGCGGGCACTCTCGGATTGAAAGTAACTGTCACAAAGTCCAAAAGCGACTGGGCTTGCATCGTACTGGAACACAGGTAATTATCAAAAGGATAAAACACACGTGACAACTGAGGCACAGTTGTCGAACAAATGAGGCTCACTCGTCGAAGGAATGAGCCTCATTCGTCGAAGGAATCAGGCTCACTCGTCGAAGGAATCAGGCTCACTCGTCGAAGGAATGAGGCTGAGTCGTCAGACGGGTGAAATACAGCCGTCTGGCGGGCGAGGCACTATTGCCTGGCAAAACAATAACTTTTGCCGGGCAATACAGTATATTTTGCCCTTCAAAAGATACTGTATTGCTTTATAGGCTATCAATCCTCCGGCTCGTCAACAGAATCTTCGTCTATGACAAAGGTGTCCACCCTGTCGCCGTTGTCAGTCGGAATGTCGGGAATGAGTAACTGGCGCAAATCATAGAAGCTGCCGTTGTATATGTCCAAATCGACATATCCCTTGATGCCGGGGAGCCTCGCGGCATCGGTATGCTGCCAGAACTTCCACTCGCCCTTGTACTCCATCTTGTCGACATAGTAGTGGGCTATCCAGTAAGGATAGCCGTTGAAGCGCTCGTCGGACAGGTACTTGTCCTTGAATCGGTAATAAGTGTATATGATGGGCTTCACCTGATAGCGGTCTTCGACTATGTGAAGCCACGCGAGCACCTCGCGCTGGAAGTCCTCCGTGCTCATATCCGCCGGCTTGTGCTCTACGTCGAGTACCGGCGGAAGGTCTCCCTGCTCCAGCTTCACCTTTGACAAGAAGAAATAAGCCTGCGAGCGTGCAGACGACCGTATGCTGAAGTAATGGTAAGCCCCGCGGATAAATCCATTCTCCAATGCCTGGTCGAAGTTGTCTTCAAAGTTCTCGTCAACGTACTGGCTGCCCTCCGTCGCCTTGATTATGACGAAACGCACGGGCGATCCGTTAATCATCGCGTTGCGCAGGCGGTCCCAGTCTATCTTGCCCTGATGATGGCTGATGTCTATTCCGCGTATCTCGTAGCCGTCGGGATAATGCGGGTCGCCGTAAATTGCGCGCCACCGGAAGCCCGTCGGACTGACAAAGAAAGAATAGAAGGCCCAGACATACAAAGCGACCAGCGCAATCCCCGACAACCACAACACCCACCTTGGGCAGTGGTTCAGGAACGCAGCCACCTTCTTTGTATGTCCGGGCTTGCCGCTCATGCGTTATTTCTCGTGTTCGAGTTTGAGGGTTATGGTCGGCTTGTCGCTTATCTCACTCGGTCCGAAGTACTGTATCGCGCCGGGATAGACGAAGCACGTATCCTTCGCCCATTCGTCGCGGTGTTCCTTATACGTCAGGTATGGCTTGCCCTTGAGGTCAACCATGGCCTTCTTGATGACAGGCTTCAGCTCGCCATTGCGCCTCTCCATGTTCAACATGCTCGTTATCGGCACTCCGCCAGCCTTCCAATCGTCAGTCTTGGCTATGGTATTCTTCACCACCGCCATGTAGCCCGTCTTGCCGTTGGCAATGAGCTGTGCCGCGCTTGCGCCGAGCGCGTAGCAATAGTCGGCGTCGAAGTTGGACGGAATGGCGCACCTGCCCTCGTAACCGAAGAAGTGGTGCTGCGTGTGGAAATGCCCGTTGTACTTTCCTTCCTCCTTCCACTTGCGCAACTTTGCCGCCACCATGCGCGAGATGAGCCTGTCGGTCTCGATACTCGACACCTGCACGTTGCCGTGAGGGTCGCGGTCAAGGCTCAACTGGCGCGCCACGTCATAAGGAAGCGTCTCGAACGTGTTGGCGTTGTCCTTGCTCAAATGGCTCAATATGTACTGCCGCTGCTCGCCCTTGTCGAGGTTCCGGTACTCGTCACCATGTTCGGCAAGCAGGTCGTTAAGCTCCCTTATCAGCCTTCCTATTGCCGGTATGAACTCTATGAGCCCTTCCGGTATGAGGACTACGCCGTACTCCATTCCACGGGCGGCGCGGTCTGCAACCACATTACATATATAGTCAACAATATCGTTAAGCGAATCGTCGTTGGCCCTGACCTCCTCCGATATAAGGCAGATGTTCGGGTGCGTCTCCAAAGCGCATTCCAGCGCGATGTGGGAAGCCGAACGCCCCATGAGCTTTATGAAATGCCAGTACTTCTTGGCAGAATTACAGTCACGCTCGATATTCCCTATCAGCTCGCTGTAAGTCTTCGTGGCTGTATCAAAGCCGAAACTTGTCTCTATCTGGTCGTTCTTCAGGTCGCCGTCGATAGTCTTCGGCACGCCTATAACCTGTATGCCGCAGCCATGAGCCTTGTAGTATTCAGCAAGTACGGCGGCGTTGGTGTTGGAGTCATCGCCACCTATTATAACGAGAGCCTTGATATTGAGCTTCTCAAGTATCTCAAGCCCCCTCTCAAACTGCTCCTCTGTCTCCAGCTTTGTACGTCCTGAGCCAATTATATCAAAGCCTCCCGTATTGCGGTAGTCGTCGATTATGTCTGACGTAAGTTCCATATAGTCATGAGCCACAAGGCCGCCGGGACCCATGAGGAAGCCGAACAACCTGTTGCCGGGATTGAGTTTCTTTATCTCGTCGAACAGTCCCGATATGACGTTATGCCCGCCAGGAGCCTGACCTCCGCTCAGTATCACGCCTACATTCATAGCATGCTGCACAGGCTCGTCACCTGGTACGAACTCGACGAGCGGCATTCCATAAGTGTTTGGAAACAGGCTTTTAATTATCTGTTGGTCCTTCACGCTCTGTGTGGGCTCACCCTCTACCGCCTTTACATTGCCTTGAAGGGCTTTTGGCAGTTTCGGCTTATATGAAGAACGTATCTTCTCTAACTTGCTTTTTTCCATTATCGTGGGTAGTTATTAGTATTAATTACAGTTGTTAGTATACTTAAAGTATAAAGATTGAGCGTTTGCAATTGTTAGTCCGAGTCTATATCAGAGGCAATGTAAAAGCCTTTACTATATTTGAACGATTGTATTGCAAAAGTACTTTTTTTATTCGACAAACAATAACCAAACCTTATTAAATTCAGCTTCGATGTGTTTTTTTTGAAATATTGACAAGCCTTTTGGAGAATTATTCATATCTTTGACCGTCAATCTAATTAAAACAACATACAACCATACATTATGTCGAACAAAAGAAACCTCAAGAAAGCCATTCATGGCGTTTGTACAGAGCTGTTTACCGAGTGTGCCAGTGCAACTCTTTACAGTGATAAAGAGAAGCAAGAGAACGGCGAGGCGTTATTAACATCTATCGTTGCTACCCACAACAACTTCATATGTCGAGTATCACACCCCGAGCCAGGAATGCCGCAAAGGGCATACTACAAGACTCTCGTGCGCGATTTCAACAAGGAAGCAACCGAGTTCATCGACCAGATATTGGCACTCGAATAAGCGTACATACCATTAAAGACATACAAATATAATGACAAAGCGACTCTGCCGTTGGCTATTATACAGATGCATGGGGTGGGTCAAGGACGTTACCGTAGACCACCCCGACAAGTATATCATCTGCCTGGCTCCACACACCAGCAACTGGGACTTCATACTCGGAATACTATACTCACGTGCCGAAGGGCTTAAGATAAACTTCCTCATGAAGAAGGAGTGGTTCTTCTGGCCTCTCGGCAGCCTTTTCAGGCATATGGGCGGCATTCCCGTGTACCGAAGCAAGCACACGAGGATGACCGACCAACTCGCCGAATGCGCAGAAAAGGCTGACAGATTCGCCCTATGCATAACGCCCGAAGGAACGCGTTCGCTTAATCCAGAATGGAAAAAGGGGTTTTACTATATTGCACAGAAGGCGGAAATTCCAATACTGCTTTATGGCATCGACTATGAGAAACGTCTTATAAAGAGTACCACCAGCATTATGCCGTCTGGCGACATTGATTCTGACATGCGCATGATAAAGTTGTATTTCAAGGACTTCAAAGGACGGCACCCTGAGAAATTCACTATTGGAGAGATATAGAATGAGCAAAAGACGAGTATTAGCAGCCTTGTTGCTTGCGTCGTCGCTTCTAACGGCAAGTGCGCAAAGTACGGAGTCTTTGCACATTGGCGACGATATAAAAGCGGTACTTGCCAACTTCGACTATCGCAAGCTCGGGCTCGGCAGTAGTCCGAGGCTGATGTCATACGAGATCGATGCCAACATGGAGTCGGTGACGATAAAGATGGACGATGCTCTTTCACGGAGCAAGTTCAGTGAGAAAGAAGCGACAAGACTGTACAAGGCCGTCAAGAAGGCTCTGCCATCGGAATACAGGAAGTTCGACATCAGTATTATCTCGGACGGGAAAAGAATTCAAGACATTGCGCGTGAGTCAGAAAACGTACGCCAGACAGCCCTTACCTCATGGGGAACTATAAATTACTCCGGAAAGCCGTGGGTAGCCAATGCGTCACGACCTATTAATATAACCAACGGACTTCAAAACCGGCACATAAGTATCTGGGCAAGCCACGGACGATATTACGACCAAAAGAAAGGTTCGTGGCAATGGCAACGTCCATACCTGTTCGGCACGACAGAAGACTTGTACACGCAGACCATTGTAATACCATACGTCATTCCTATGCTTCAAAACGCCGGATCCGTCGTCTTTACACCACGAGAGCGTGACTGGCAGAAACAGGAAGTGATTGTAGACAACGACGGCAACCGCCAAGGCTACCTTGAAGGAGGTTCAAAACACTGGTCAGCGACGGCCTCTGTTGGATTCGCCTTTCATAATGGCAATTATTCCGATGGAGAGAATCCATTTGCCAGTGGTACAGCAAGAAAAGTAAAGACTACCAAAGGAAAGAATACGGCATACGCCATTTACCAACCAAACTTTCCACAAAGCGGAAGCTATGCAGTTTACGTCAGCTACCAGACAGTTAAGAAGAGCATCGACGATGCCGAATACATAGTTTATCACAAGGGGCAGCAGACAACGTTCCGTGTCAATCAGCAAATGGGCGGAGGCACATGGGTGTATCTCGGCACATTCAACTTCGACCGTGGGAGCAGCGAGTTCAACCGCGTGGTGGTAACCAACCACAGCGGCAGCAAGGGCATAGTGACTACCGACGCAATCCGTTTCGGAGGAGGCATGGGCAACATAGAGCGTGGCGGCGAAACCAGCGGACTGCCCCGTTGCCTTGAAGGTGCACGGTACAGCACGCAGTGGTACGGCGCACCCCGAGACGTTGTGAGCACGTTCCATGGTGAGAACGACTACAACGACGACATAAATTGCCGCTCGCTGATGGCGAACTGGCTCGCCGGCGGCAGCTGTTACGTGCCTTACCAAGAAGGCAAACACGTGCCAATAGAATTGTCGCTGGCCCTACACAGCGACGCAGGATTCAGCAATGACGGCAGCCTCACTGGCACGCTCGGCATCTGTATGACCAACTACAAGGGCGATACCGAGCTAAACTCAGGACTGTCCCGCGGAGTATCAAAGGACTTTGCACAAGGACTCGTGAGCCAAGTCAAGAATGATTTGGAAGCGAAGTTCAACATAAACTGGACTACACGTGGAGTTTGGGACAAGAATTATAGCGAGTGCCGCCGACCGGAAGTACCTTCGGCGATACTCGAAATACTGTCGCACCAGAACTTCAACGACATGAAGCTTGGGCAAGACCCGAACTTCAAGTTCACCCTCGGACGCGCAGTTTACAAAGAAGTACTGAAATACGTTGCCGGACTTCACAACACACCATACACTGTCCAACCTCTCCCACCCGACCACTTCAACGCACACTTTATCTCAAAGAACCGCCTGCAACTGCGGTGGCAACCCGTAAGCGACCCACAGGAGAGCACTGCCAGAGCAACGTCCTACATCGTGTATACGGCTGTCAACAACGGCAATTTCGACAATGGCACGGTGGTAAATGCGACGAGCTACGCCGCTGACCTCGAACCAGGAAACCTTTACCGGTTCAAGGTGACGGCGGCAAACGCGGGCGGCGAAAGCTTCCCGACCGAGGAACTTGTGGCAGGATACCGCAAAGACGCACGCAAGACCATCCTCATCGTCAACAACTTCCACCGACTTTCTTCGCCAGCAATTATCGACAACGACATGGAGCAGGGATTCGACTTCAACAACGACCCTGGCGTACCGTATGGACTATATGCCGGTTGGAACGGTTTTCAAACCAACTTCGACAAGTCGCAAATGGGCAAGGACGGCAGCATGGCACTTGGCTACGGCGGCAACGAACTGGCAGGAACATTCATCGCAGGCAACACGTTCGACTATGCGACCGAACACGCCCGCGCCATAAGCTCTGCCGGAGGATACAACATCGTCAGCTGTTCTGCCGACGCGGTAGAGAACGGCACGGTACGACTCACCGACTACGATGCCGTCGACATGATACTCGGACTGGAAGAAAACGACGGTCATTCGCTCGTTCCATACAAGAGCTTTACGCCGAAGCTGCAACAGAAACTCAAAGATTACACAGCCAGTGGCGGGCGGTTGCTCGTCAGCGGAGCGTACATCGGCAGCGACATGACAGCCGACGGCGAGACGGCGTTCCTGTCGGACGTGCTGAAAGTGAAGTTTGAAGGTCAGAACCGCGACCAAGTAAACACTACCGTCAGCGGTATGGGCACACAGGCTGACATCTGGCGCACGCTCAACGAAGACCACTACGCTGCCGTAGCCACCGACATACTGTCGCCCGTAGGCAACGCCTACTGCGCCATGCTATACGCCGACGGAACGAGCGCGGCTGTGGCATACGACGGCAGCGACTGCAAGACGTTCGTAATGGGATTTCCGCTGGAATGCATCAAAGACACGAATACACGCAACGCCATTGCCCGCGGCATCATGGCGTTCCTTACAAAATAGAAGCAATTGAAAACCATTAACTAACAAAAAACTACGAATATGACTAAAATCACAGCCAACGCTTCCGGCACACGGAGCATAGAAATCAGCGACAAGCATCTTGAAACACTGCGCAAGTACTCACTGCTCGACGGACTTGTCGATTCTAACGGAATTATCAACGAGGAGGTGCTCGACAAGTTGAAGTTCAACGTGCGCTCGCTCCTTGAGTCGCCGACGGTAAGGGACAACGACCTGCTCGACCTCTGCCTCGACGTAATCTACAACCAGAACATGAAAGCCATCGGGCTTCAGAACCTCGTCACGCTTTATAAGCAGTGGCTTGCCGAACACAAGGACGGGGACGAGGCGCCCGACGACAGCAACGTAACTGACTAATGGAACAAAGACAAAGAGGATATATGCTTACCGACTTCCTTCCGACGACTAAGAAGGAAGTCGAACTACGTGGCTGGGACCAGCTCGACGTAATACTTTTCTCCGGCGACGCATACGTAGACCACCCTTCGTTCGGAGCGGCGGTTATAGGACGCGTGCTCGAAGCCCACGGCTACAAGGTGGCCATCGTGCCGCAACCCGACTGGCACGGCGACTTCCGCGACTTCAAGAAGCTCGGACGACCGCGCCTGTGCTTCGCCGTGTCGCCAGGCGCCATGGACTCGATGGTGAACCGCTACACCGCCAACCGGCGCAAACGCCACGACGACGCATACAGTCCTGACTCACGCCACGACATGCGCCCCGACTATCCCTCGATTGTCTATACCCAAATACTGAAGAAGCTCTACCCCGACGTGCCGGTGCTGCTCGGCGGCATCGAGGCTTCCATGCGCCGGCTGACCCACTACGACTACTGGCAAGACAAGCTCAAGAAGTGCATACTCTGCGAGAGCGGTGCCGACATGATACTATACGGCATGGGTGAGAAGAACACTGTAGACGTGTGCGACGCGCTCGCCGAAGGAAGGAACATCAAGGACATAAAGGACATTCCACAGACGGTCTACCTATGCAAGGAAGACGACATTCCCGGCGGAATACGCGAGGACGACATCGTGCTGCACTCCCATGAGGAATGCCTGCAAAACAAGAAGTTCGAGGCGGAGAACTTCCGCCACGTCGAGGAAGAAGCCAACAAGATGCACGCCCAGCGCATGATACAGGGCGTCGACGGGGTGTTCGCCGTCGTCAACCCGCCGTACCCGCCGCTGACAACCGAGGAACTTGATGCGGCCTTCGACCTACCATACACGCGACTGCCGCACCCGAAGTACCGAGGGAAGACCATTCCGGCGTACGAAATGATAAAGTTCTCGATAAACCTCCACCGCGGCTGCTTCGGCGGCTGCGCCTTCTGCACCATATCGGCGCACCAGGGCAAGTTCGTCGTTTGCCGTTCCAAGGAGAGCATCATGCGCGAGGTCAGGCAGGTGGTCAGCATGCCCGACTTCAAGGGCTACATCTCCGACCTCGGCGGTCCGTCAGCCAACATGTACGGAATGCACGGCAAGAACCAGCGCGCCTGCGAGCACTGCAAGCGTCCGTCGTGCATCAACCCCGCGATATGTCCGAACCTCATGACAGACCACTCTAAGCTGCTCGACATATACCACGCCGTCGACGCGCTGCCACAAGTCAAGAAAAGCTTTGTCAGCAGCGGCGTGCGCTACGACCTGCTGCTACACCGCACGGGCGACGAGAAAAGCGACAAGGCCGCCGAACAGTACACGCGCGAGCTGATAGTCAAGCACGTCAGCGGACGGCTCAAGGTCGCCCCGGAACACACGTCCGACCGCGTGCTGAAGCTGATGCGCAAGCCGTCGTTCCAGCAGTTCTACCAGTTCAAGCGCATCTTCGACCGCATCAACAAGGAGGAGAACCTACGCGAACAGATAATCCCATACTTCATATCGTCGCACCCGGGCTGCCACGAGGAGGACATGGCAGAACTCGCCGTACTCACCAAGGACATGGACTTCCACCTCGAGCAGGTGCAGGACTTCACACCAACGCCGATGACCGTCTCGACCGAAACATGGTACAGCGGCTACGACCCCTATACGCTCGAACCAGTGTTCTCCGCCAAGACTCCGCGCGAGAAACTCGCCCAGCGGCAGTTCTTCTTCTGGTACAAGCCCGAGGAGCGCCACAACATCGAGCACGAGCTGCGGCGTATCGGTCGTCCAGACCTCATCGAGAAACTATACGGCAAGAGCGGAGGCAAAGGCTCCAACGGCAACCGCCACCCCCACGCCCACTACGACCCGAAAGCCATAGGCAGCACGCCCGACCGTCCGCGCAATCACGGCAAGCAGGGTAGCCGGCACGCCGACCGACAGGCAAACGACAGGCACGGTCACAACCAACAGAGCCGCAACCGCCAGAACAACCACCAACGCAGGAGCCGGCGATAGTCCGAACGCCACTGCAAGCATGCAGGGCGCAAGTCCTACATTCGACACACTACATCAATTTCCCCAGAACACCGTAATCCCGGCATTCAAGCCGGGATTTTTTTGTGCCTCACCGCAGAGATCCGACACTCCCTCCTCGATAATCCAACATTCTATCAAACGAAAGCCAAAAAATGACTTTTGTCATTTATTCAAGTGACTTTTGTCATTAAACAAATTGACTTTTGTGAAAATAAAAAATGACTTTTGTCACTAAAACATTTCACTTTTGTCAATTGATGAAATGACTTTTGTGAAATACAATAAGGCGGGCATGAAGTCCGGCAAAGTCACCTGCAATCCACATGACAATGACGCACGGACACGAAAAAGCCCTTCCGCAACTGATGCGGAAGGGCTGTATTATCTATCACGAGGCATCTGCGACAATTGAAGTCACGGCAGCCTGCCTGCAAATCAAGCCCGACCATGCGGCTTGAGCCCGCAGTGGGCGGTCATTCCCACTCAATAGTTGAAGGCGGTTTCGAACTGATGTCGTAGCAGACGCGGTTGACACCCTTCACCTTACGGATTATCTCGTTAGACACGTCGGCAAGGAAGTCGTACGGCAGATGCGCCCAGTCGGCTGTCATCGCGTCCATCGACGTAACGGCGCGCAGGGCCACCGGGTGCTCATACGTGCGCTCGTCGCCCATGACCCCGACGGAACGGATAGTGCTCAAGAGCACCGTGCCCGCCTGCCACACGTGGTCGTAGAGTTCAGTGCCGTCGTCCATCTTGTAGTCGTGCATCTTCTCGATGTATATGTCGTCGGCATCTTGCAGAATGCGCACCTTCTCACGAGTAATGTCGCCGAGAATGCGCACGGCGAGTCCGGGACCGGGGAACGGGTGACGCTTTATCAGCCTCTCGGGCATCCCGAGCTGGTAGCCGACGCGGCGTACCTCGTCCTTGAACAGCCACTTCAGCGGCTCGCACAGCTGGAGCTTCATGTCATCCGGCAGTCCGCCTACGTTGTGGTGGCTCTTTATCGTCATGCCGGTTATGCTCAGCGACTCTATGCGGTCGGGATATATCGTTCCCTGCGCGAGCCACTTTGCGTCGGTTATCTTCTGCGCCTCGGCGTTGAACACCTCGACGAAGTCGCGCCCGATGATCTTACGCTTCTTCTCCGGGTCGGTCACGCCCTCCAAGTCCTTGAAGAACTTGTCGCTCGCGTCAACACCTATGACGTTCAGCCCAAGTCCCGTGTAGGCGTCCATCACCTTCCGGTACTCGTTCTTGCGGAGCATTCCGTGATCGACGAATATGCACGTCAGGTTCTGCCCTATCGCACGGTGGAGGAGCGTGGCGCAGACGCTTGAGTCGACACCGCCGCTAAGTCCGAGTATCACACGGTCGCCGCCTACCTGCTGGCGCAGTTCGGCAATGGTGGACTCGATGAAGCTTGCCGGACTCCACTCCTGGCGCGAGCCGCAGATGTCTACGACGAAGTTGCGGAGCAGCTGCGTGCCCTGCGCCGAATGGTACACCTCGGGGTGGAACTGCACGCACCAGACACGCTCCTGCTCGTTGGCAAAGGCGGCGTTCTCCACGTCGGCGGTCGATCCGATGACCTTGAACCCGTCGGGAATGGCGGTAATGGTGTCGCCGTGGCTCATCCATACCTGCGAGCCCGTATCGAATCCCTTGAAAATGGCGGAACCCGTATCGACAGACTCCAGGTTGGCACGCCCATACTCACGGGTTCCCGCCTGCTCTACCCTGCCGCCATAGGTATTGGCTATGAACTGCGCGCCATAGCATATTCCGAGTACCGGCAGCCGTCCGACGAACTGGCTCAAGTCTGCCTTGAAAGCCTCCTTGTCGTGTACGGAATAGGGACTGCCGGAAAGTATCACGCCGATGACACTCGGGTCGTCCTTGGGGAACTTGTTGTACGGCAGGATCTCGCAGAAGGTGTCAAGCTCGCGGACACGACGGCCGATAAGCTGCGTCGTCTGCGAGCCGAAATCTAAAATAATGATCTTCTGTTGCATTGTTGAAATGATTATTTTCAGGTCTTCCCTGTTGGAAGAATTGATATTCAGTGTCAGGCTGCTCCCCCCGGCTGGTTGTCACGCAGGAAGTCGTCGGCGGCTTTCAGCGTGTCAATCTTGCCGACATCGAGGAGCCGTAAGTCCGTCGCCATGCAGCCCTTTATCAGACTCGTCGAGCAATTGTCAAGATAGAAGTCCATAATCGGGAACGCGTCGGGATACTTATCCATACGGTTGATGAGCGACGGCCGTATCATGTGAATGCCGGAGAACGCATAGGCTTGCAGCGTCGCGCGCCCATAGCCAAGCAAGCGGTGCTCGACCGTGATGTTGTCATGGTGCCCGGGCAGCGAAGTGAACTCCTCCGGGTGTTCCGCGCCGAACTCACGCAGCCAGCGGAACGGGCTTTTCACCTCGCCCGTCTCTATGTTCGTCCAGCCGACGAGCCTCATACCGCTGTCGAAAAGCAGATAACGCTTCGTCCGCCTCCACGACACGAGCAGAGTGGCAGCGGCTTCGAGCGGAGTGTCGGAACCGTAGTTCGGCATAGTGCCGCCGTCGGTATAGAACTCCCGCAGGTTGACGTTGCTCAGAATGTCAACGTTGTGGATCAGCACCGGTTCGCCACTGCGGAACAGGCGTGCCGCCTTCTTCAGTCCGCCGCCAGTGTCAAGAAGCTTGTCTGTCTCGTCGGAAATCTTTATGTCTATTCCAAAGTCATTTGAGCCAAGATAGTCTATAATCTGGTTGGAATGGTGATGTACGTTGACCACTATATGGTCGAATCCCGACTGCCGGAGTTTCGTTATTACGTGGTAAAGCAGAGGTTTGCCTCCGACTTCCACCAGTGCCTTCGGCATCCGGTCTGTCAGTGGTCTCAGGCGGGTTCCAAGTCCCGCCGCGAATATCATTGCCTGCATAGCCTTCAGTTTCCTTCCTCAGTTGTTTATTGCCTCAGCAACCTGCCCGGCAATGGACTTCATGCCCTTCACCGACGGGTGACCGCTTTTCTTGTCGATATTCTCAAGTTGAATGTACGGAACGCGGTAGTGGTCGCATATCACCTTCATCGACTCGGCTATTTCCTTGCGCAAGCCAGTGTTGATAATGTAGTATGCCTTGACGTTCGGGTGGTGCAGCCTTATCCAGTTCACCATGTAAGCCATTGCCGGGCGGAACGTATAGAAGTCGCCCTGCTGCCAATCAGCGTATTTGTACTCGCCGACGGGTTCGCCAGCCCAGCTGTCGTTGGTCGCGCCGAAAACAAGAAGAATGTCGGGACTGCCTATGTCGCGCATTCGGGTAATGAAAGAGCGGCGTGAATAGTCGTTGCCGTTGTAGCCGGTATATCCGATTGTCGCGCCGCTGTATGAGTTGTTCACCTCAAGTTTCATTCCATTGTCGTGGATAAGCTGCCACCACCACGTATCCTCCACGCGGCTGACGTCAGTCTTTGTCGGGTTGTTCTTGGCATAGTACCACAACTCGTTTGTGGCAGGCGTCATGAAATCCTCGAACGTCGAGTACGAGTCGCCGAGAATCGATACGCGCTGCGCGCCGGCACACACCGTCATAAGACAGGCAGCCAATAATATAAAGTACTTCTTCATTGTCTTGCTGAAATATAGAGAACCGCCAACTTCATCTTGACACGCCAAAGCCAGCGGGCGAAACCGTTGTTAGAATGGTGGTGGACCGCTTGGCGCTTGCCCTATCAGGTCGACATCGTCAGGCAAGCCACCGACAGAGTCGTTACCGCCGTTCATGCGGCTGCCCATAATCTCGCCTCCACCATCAAAAGCCATACTTCCAGCACCTCCAGCCATTGGAGCGAAATCGTCGTCCTCAGGATTGGCAAACCTCGTGTACTCGCCACGGAAGTTCAAAAGCACGTCTGCGGTCGCACCCTTACGGTGCTTGGCTATGATTATCTGCGCCTTGCCATGAAGGTCGTTGCCGTTGCCGTCTTGATATATATGGTAATATTCCGGACGATGCACGAACAACACCATGTCGGCATCCTGCTCGATGGCTCCCGACTCTCGAAGGTCGCTAAGCTGTGGGCGCTTACCGTCAATTCCGTCGCGCTGCTCGACTGTACGGTTCAACTGCGACAGCGCAAGTATAGGTATGTTCAGCTCCTTTGCAAGTCCCTTCAACGAACGTGATATGGTAGACACCTCTTCCTGGCGGCTGTTGAAGCGCATTCCGTTGGCATTCATAAGCTGTAGGTAGTCAATCATAATGACCTTGACCTGATGCTCGCGTACGAGGCGGCGTGCCTTGGTGCGCAACTCGAACACGCTCAATCCCGGCGTATCATCAACATAGAGCGGTGCGCCGTTAAGCTTGTTAACCTCGGTGTCAAACCGCTTCCATTCGTCATCACTCAAATCGCCACTAAGGATATTGCTTCCAGAAATAGAGCATACATTTGATATGATACGGTTGACAAGCTGGACGCTGTTCATTTCAAGAGAGAAGAAAGCGACTGGCACACGCTGGTCAACAGCTATGTTCTTGGCAATACTCAACGCAAACGAGGTCTTACCCATGGCTGGGCGACCGGCAATGATGACGAGGTCGGACGGTTGCCAGCCCGCAGTGATGCGGTCAAGCTCGGTATAGCCGCTTGGAACGCCAGTAAGTCCCTTGGTATTCGAAGCCCTATGCAAAATTTCGCTCGCCTCTGCTACGATTGGGTCTATCTGCTGATAGTCTTGCGACATGTTCTTCTGCGAGAGCTCGAAGAGTTTTCCCTCCGCAGTCTGCATCAAATCGTCAACATCTACGGTCTCATCGAACGCAGCCGTCTCTATCATCGAGGCGAACTGGATTAGCTGCCGCGCAAGGAACTTCTGTTGCAGTATATGCGCGTGGTACTCTATATGGGCAGAGCTTGCCACATGACCCGAAAGCTCTACTATATAGCCCGGTCCTCCGACATCTTCAAGCGTACCCTCCCTCTTAAGCTCCTCTGTCACCGTCATAATATCGACGGGCTTCTCACTCATGTTCAGGGTCTGTATCGCCTGATATATCTTCTGGTTGCGGGGTTCGTAGAATGTTTCGGGGTGGATGATTTCAGAAACAACGGTGAAAGCATCCTTATCTATCATCAGCGCGCCGAGCACAACCTTCTCTATTTCGACTGCCTGTGGCTGGAGATGCCCATAGTTGTTGTCGATTGGAGCTTGGGAGCGGCGGCGTGGTGGTCTGCGGTTGTTATTATCTGGCATGTCCTATTTTTCTATGCCGTGCAAAGTTAGCAAAAAAACTCCGTACACGTTTAGTCCGACGGATTTTTTTCTTAACTTTGCGTCTACATTCACATAAAACAAATTAAGCTATGATAACGTTTCCATGCAGCAAAATCAACCTTGGACTTAATGTCGTGGGCAAACGTCCTGACGGTTACCACAATATAGAGACCGTGTTCTATCCAATCCCCCTGACCGACGTTTTGGAAATCAAGAAAATGGACGAACGTTTCCCTTGCTCCGGCAACTGCGACATTCACGTCACGGGCGGTTTCGCCACAGGCAGCGATACCGACAACCTCGTTGTCCGCGCCTACAACCTTATAGCGGCTGACTTCGACATTCCCCGAATCCACGCCCACTTGTACAAGCGCATACCAGTGCAAGCCGGACTCGGCGGAGGTTCGTCCGACGGTGCGTTTATGATAAAGCTGCTCGACGAACGGTTCAGACTGAACATGGGCAATGCCGAAATGGAGCGGTACGCCGCGCAACTTGGTGCCGACTGTCCGTTCTTCATAAACGCGGAACCTGCCTATGCGACCGGTATCGGCGATATACTCGAACCTGCTGATGCGGAAAGTGGCAACCTGCACGGCTACTGGCTCGCCGTGGTACGCCCTAATATCACCGTATCTACGGCGGATGCGTACAGAACCATCACTCCACGCACCCCGGATAAGAACTGCCGCATGGTAGTTCGCCAGCCGATAGACACTTGGCGCGACGAGCTACGCAACGACTTCGAGGAACCTGTGTTCCACCGTCACCCAGAGTTGCGCGCAGTCAAGGAAAGGTTGTACGATATGGGAGCGGCTTATGCCCAAATGTCGGGAAGCGGCTCCGCTATATTCGGCATTTTCCGTGATGAACCCACAGAAGTCATGCGCTACTCTACGGATATGTTCGTCAAAATCATGAAGTTGTAAGCAGGAAGCACTCGCTATTCAAACCTACATACGAGGCATCGCGTCGTAGCTTCACTTATTCTGAAGCGGTTGTCGGGACGAATACCGACAACCCATATTATTCTCCCACGCGCATCACAAAGTACAAGCTGTCTACGCTTGTCGACAACGGACATTTTCCTATCGGTAAGGAAGTCGCTTACAAGCTTCCTGCCCGTCATTCCGAACGGAACGAAGCGATCTCCTTCCTTCCATGTGCGCAATGTAAGTGGAAACGATATGCCGCTTGCGTCCAGGCAAGCGGTGTTAGGGTTCCTCAATACCTCGCTTATGCTATTCCAATTAACTACCTTCAGCCGAAGATGGCGCTTATTTCCTACGACATAGTTCCCATCTTCTGGAATAACCATTTTGAATTCATGCGATTCTGTGCCCTCGGCTATGATAATCTTCCCCCGGTCTACTACAAGCTCGTGGGTGGAGCTTCTCCATGTCGTGCCAGAATTGGCTGAAATGTGGTTCATAATGTCGGCAACCTGCTTGCCATTGAATCCATAACGGCGTGCTATCTCATATAGTACAGCCTCTGGAGAAGGCTGCCTTTCAAGCATCTTTATATCTATCCGTGTCCCGTTTTTCGACATTACGGCCTTTATCGAACGGCTTACGGCATCGTCATACATACGCTCCGCCTCGGCAAGTCGTGATGCGGCTTGGGATATGTTGTCGATTGCCGATGGATTTATGCGCTCCAGCATCGGCAATATCTGCAACCTGAACTTGTTTCGTGTCGCGTCAGCCTCAAGGTTAGTACTGTCCGTCACCCATGTCTGCCCAATACCTATCAGATATTGCTCTATCTCGCCGCGCCGGACACCAAGCATCGGACGGAGCAGCTCTATGTCAGCTGTACCTTGTCCGTCATTGCCCGTCATCGATTCCACATGGTGCACCGTGACTGCCTTCATTCCAGTCAGCCCATGCAGTCCCGCCCCGCGAACGATGTTCATCATAAGTGTCTCCGCCTGGTCGTTCATGTTGTGAGCCACGCAAACGCCACGTGCACCCATGTCGGCGGCAAGCCGGAAGAAGTAATCGTAGCGCAGGTTGCGCGCGGCAGTCTCTATACTCTCGTGATGCGCGGCGGCATAAGCCGTAGTGTCGAAGTGGACTACATGAATCGGTATGCCCCTCGTCTCGCAAAGGTGACGGCAGAACTCCTCGTCATGGTCACTTTCCGCACCACGAAGGTGAAAGTTACAGTGAACCGCCTCCACCTTGTAGCCACCCGCAGCAAGTTGCAACAACAAGGCGGTACTGTCAGCACCACCCGACAGCGCGCTTAGGTACAGCGCACCACGATGTAATATCCGGGTGTCTATATTCATCGGCTTACTCGACGTACAGTACGAGCCCCTTCAGGTATTCTCCCTCCGGGTGGTATATGTTTATCGGATGATCGGCGGGCTGATGAAGCTGATGCAGTATGCGCACGCGCCTTCCCGCCTGTGCCGCCGCCGTAAACACGGCTTCCCTGAAGTTATCCTTGGTCACGACCTGCGAACAACTGAACGTGAACAGCACGCCGCCGCTCTTGATTCGCTGCAATCCCTTCACGTTCAACCGCGTATATCCGCGCAACCCATTGTGTAACGCCTTGCGGTGCTTGGCAAACGCTGGCGGGTCAAGAACTATCAGATCGTACTTGTCGGCATGTTCGTCAAGGTATTTGAACGCATCCTCACAGTAGGCTTCGTGACGCTGGTCGCCGGGGAAGTTAAGCCCGACGTTCTCACGCGTAAGCTCGATTGCCTTTGCGGAACTGTCAACGGAGTGAACGAGTTTCGCACCGCCACGCATGGCGTAAACGGAGAAACCTCCGGTGTAACAAAACATATTCAGCACCGAACGGCCGCGACTATAGCGTTCAAGCAGCGTGCGGTTGTCGCGTTGGTCGACGAAGAATCCTGTCTTCTGACCCTTCAACCAGTCTATATGGAAGCGCAATCCGTTCTCAATGGCGATGTTGTTCTCTGTCGATCCGTAGATAAATCCGTTCTCTTGCCCGAGGTTTGCCTTGAATGGCAGCGTCGTCTCACTCTTATAGTATATCGCATGAAGGCGGTCGCCGAGCACGTCCACGAGCGCTTCGGCTATAGCCTGACGGTTTACGTGCATACCCACACTGTGGGCCTGCATCACGGCAGTGTCGCCATATACGTCTATGACGAGACCCGGCAGATTGTCGCCCTCGCCATGCACCAGCCGGAACGTAGTGTTTATGTTTCCACCATTTCCAGCCACCTGGTCGTCCGACTCCCGAATTACTCCTATCGCCTGGCGCACCTCCCAAGCGCGACGCAGACGCTCACGCCAGAACTCTCCGCCTATCTCTATGTCCTGAAAGGACAGCACACGGACCGCGATAGAGCCTATCTGCCAGTGTCCCACGGCGAGGAACCCGCCATCGGCAGCCACCACGCGCACGGTGTCGCCCTCGTTGATGCCATCTTCGGCGCGAGCTATCGCGCCCGAAAATATCCATGGGTGGAAACGGCGCAGGCTTGCGTCCTTTCCCCTCTTCAGCGTTATAGTCTTGTACTTTGTCATCATTATATTAATGTATAGGCGCAGCCGATGCCGCGACAGGTTCAGCCACGGCGTCGTCCGAATGGCTCGTTTCCACGAGGCGATAGTCGCCCGTCGCCTTCAGCATCAGCATTTCGTCGTACAACTGTATGCAAGCCCACGCGTCGGTGGCTGCGTACCTCTGCTGCTGTTCGGTCAGTTCGGCGCGCTCCCAGTTCGAAAGTTGCTCCCGCTTCGATATTCTCCGCCCGAATATGTTGGCATACAGCTTTTGGAGGCTCATGTCCTCGATGCCCAATTCCTTGGCGTGGTCCTGAATGTCGATGAATCTGCCAGGGGCGAACGGCGCGCGGTGGTGCAACATGAGTATGTCGTCGTGCAGCGACAGCCCGACTTTGGGCACTGTCGTGTCACGTAGCAGCTGCAATACGCATTCCGGCATACCGATACGGTTGAGCCGGAACAAGAAACAGATAGTCTCGTCGGAGACTTGCAGCAGGGCGACCTTGTGTTGCTGCCCGCGGTGGAACACCGGACGCGTCTCCGTGTCCAGTCCCAGCATGGGGCGCGCCAGAAGATACCTGACAGCCTTCTCTGCGTCAGCCACGGTAGTCACCACGATGATGCGACCCGGGAACAGCTCGCGCGGAAGCGTGTGTATCTTCGACTTGTCAAACTTGGTATATATGGTTTTTGTCATATGGAGCATTTTCATATAGCGGTGCAAAAGTAGAAAAAAAAGCCGACTTGTTGGGAGGTTTCACCGCTTTTTTATTAATTTTGCAGCTAATTAATCAGACTACACATGGCAAAGAAATCCGCCAAACGCCAAGGCAAGACTTTTAGCCAGGCGATTGGACTCGACAATATAATCAACGACAAGACAAACTTCGTATTCGGCTTCGTACTCCTGTGCGTGGCCATATTCTTCATAATCGCATTCATCAGCTATTTCACCACCGGAGCGGCTGACCAAAGCCTCGTGCGCGACCTACGCCCGGGCGACGTAATGAACAGTACGCACGAGTTCGCCAACAGTTGCGGCAGCCTCGGCGCGCTCCTCTCCGACTTCCTCATCCGCCAGTGCTTCGGAATACCGGCATTCTTCATTCCCGTATTCATATTCCTGTGGGGATTGAAGTGCATGGGCGCATACCCAAGGGTAAGCCTCGCCAAATGGTTCTTTTGCCTGGCGTTAGTCATGATATGGATGTCGGTGACATTCGCCAAATTCCTCACCCCACTTATGGGCGACCAGGTGTTCAATCCCGGCGGCGGCCACGGAGTCTACATGTGCCA
Organism: uncultured Prevotella sp.; assembly: GCA_964523825.1. Classification (GTDB taxonomy): domain Bacteria; phylum Bacteroidota; class Bacteroidia; order Bacteroidales; family Bacteroidaceae; genus Prevotella. The sequence goes on from CAZGAT010000009.1 coordinate 41,353, forward strand.
GTGGTTCGAAGGGCTGATAGGCTCGCCCGGACTGGTGGCAGTGCTGGTCATCGTGGCTCTCGCCTTCCTTACCTACCTCACTTCCGAGACCATAACCGTGGTAGGCAAGCTGATGAATCCAATCAGTTACCTCACAAGAAAGATAACGTTCACCGTCAAGCATGGCGACGAGAGTGTCTCGACGCTCGACGACGCGACGCTGTATGGCAAGAATGCCGACACTGACGACGATGAAGACGACGCTGCCGACGACGGAACTATCCTCAAAGGCGAGCCGGTGGCGGAGCCTATCGACCTCGGCGTGTCTACTGGCGACGACGATGAGCCGCGTGACGGCAGCCATGGCAGCAAGTCCGTAGCCAACCGCACCAAGTCTGACGGCAGCGACATAGCGATTGAGGTTGACCAGTCGCACGCCGACGAACGGGCGACGGGGAAGACCGTGGCGGGAGAGGTGGAGATGACGCCGATAAACCCGGGCGAACCGTTTACGAACTGGCATTTCCCGAGTGTAGACCTGCTTAAGAAATATCCCTCGGACGGCAAGACCTCATACGTGGACAATGAGGAGCTTCAAGTCAACAAGAACCGCATCATCAAGGTGCTGCACAGTTTCGATGTGGAGATTTCCTCCATAAGCGCGACCATCGGACCGACCATAACCCTGTACGAGATTACGCCTGCCCCGGGCATACGCATATCGAAGATAAAGAACCTTGAGGACGACATAGCCCTGTCGCTCGCGGCGACGGGCATACGTATCATAGCCCCCATGCCGGGAAAGGGCACAATCGGCATAGAGGTTCCGAACGAGCACGCCAACATCGTCTCAATGTGGAGCATAATCAACAGCCGCCGCTTTGAGGAAGCGAAAATGGAGTTGCCGATCGCGCTCGGAAAGACCATTACCAACGAGGTGTTCATGGCTGACCTTGCCAAGATTCCGCACCTGCTCGTCGCAGGTGCCACTGGTCAGGGTAAGTCCGTAGGCTTGAACGCCATAATCACGTCGCTGCTTTACAAGAAGCACCCCAACGAGTTGAAGATAGTACTCGTAGATCCGAAGAAGGTAGAGTTCAGCGTCTACGCACCCATAGCCAACCGTTACATGGCCTCGCTCGAGGAAAACGAGGACGAGCCGATAATCACCGACGTACAGAAGGTGGTAAAGACCCTGAAGGGGCTTTGCACGCTCATGGACAGGCGCTACGACATGCTGAAGGCGGCTGGAGCACGCAACATCAAGGAGTACAACCGCAAATTCCTGTCCCACAAGCTCGACCCGCGCGAGGGGCATGAGTACATGCCGTACATAGTCATCGTCATAGACGAGTACGGCGACCTTATAATGACCGCCGGCAAGGAAATAGAGATGCCTATCACACGCATAGCGCAGCTCGCCCGCGCCGTGGGTATGCACATGATAATAGCCACCCAGCGACCGACCACCAAGATAATAACGGGTACCATCAAGGCGAACTTCCCCGGACGAATCGCGTTCCGCGTCGGTTCGGGCATAGACTCGCGCGTAATCCTCGATTCGCTCGGCGCGCAACAGCTCATAGGACGCGGCGATATGCTCTATCAGAACGGCGGACAGCCGACGCGCGTGCAGTGCGCGTTCGTCGATACGCCCGAAGTCGAGGCTATCACCAAGTTCATCGCCGAACAGCCAGGTCCCGTCCAGCCGCTCGTTATCCCCGAACCGGCAACAGACGACGCTGCCGGCGGCACAGGCGAGGGCATCGACGCGCAAACCCTCGACCCATTGTTCGAACAGGTAGCCAGGATGGTCGTACTCACGCAGCAGGGTTCCACAAGCAAGATACAGCGTCAGTTCGCCATCGGCTACAACCGTGCGGGACGGCTCATGGATATGCTCGAACAGGCTGGCATCGTAGGCGAAGCACGCGGCGCCAAGCCACGCGAGGTGCTCATACAGGACGAATCCACGCTTGACAGCCTCATTTCGCAAATCAAAGGCAACTAAACCACACACTTATAATCATCATGAACAGACTATTCAAATTGTTTGTCGGGATAGCGATAGCCGCAATCCCGACGCTGTCACACGCACAATCCACCGCACGACAGACACTCGACCGCGCGGCGGCACAGATAACAAGCGCGGGCAAGGGCGCGACAGCCCGCTTCTCCACCTCGGGCGGCACGCTCGGCGGTCAGAGTGGCACCATATATATAAAAGGTAGCAAGTTCTACGCCGAGACACGCGCCGGAAAGATTTGGAACGACGGGCGGACGCAGTGGACTTACGCCCGCTCGACACAGGAGGTGACCGTGCAACGCGCCGGGACAGGCTCGTCGGCGACAGCCAACCCGCTGTCCGTGCTGACGCTGTACCGCAATGGCTACAACCTATCGCAGACCGTCACACGCGGCGGCTACACCGTGCGCATGACCGCAGCCAACTCGTCGAAGACCATCAAGGAAGCCGTCATACAGCTCACCAAGGGATACGTGCCGACCTCCGTGCGGATTCGCCAACGCTCGGGCTGGACTACGATAAAGATCAGCAACTTCAGCCGTAAGTCGCTCTCGGACAACATCTTCCGCTTCACAGCGAGCAAGGCACCCAGTGCCGAAATCGTCGACTTGAGGTAGGAATCCACCACCACCGTGGCTACCCTAATTGAAAGTAGGGCTTAGATTCATTGAAAGTAGGGGCTACTTTGAGTGAAAGTAGAGCCTGGATTCGATGAAAGTAGAGCCTACTTTGGTTGAAAGTAGGGCTTAGTTACGCTGAAGGTAGCGTCTACTTTGATTGAAAGTAGGTGCTACTTTCATTTTATGCAGCCACAGGTTGGGAGAAAACAAACATAGATTATCGCAAAATAAAAAAAGCTTGAAGACAGATGTCTTCAAGCTTCGTTGTTGCGGAGGCAGGACTCGAACGTGCGACCTCCAGGTTATGAGCCTGGCGAGCTACCAACTGCTCCACTCCGCGGTATTGTTTTCTTGTTTGCGGGTGCAAAGGTAGTGACTTTATCCGTATCTGCAAAATATCGCGGCACATAATTGCGCTTTTTAACGTTAGTTTAACAAGAAAGCGGGGCGCAACCACCGAATTTGGCAACGCGGAATGCCGATGACAAGACTTTTATAGTGGTTTTCCGCCCGTGCCTCGAAACTATGCACAGGCGCGATTGATGTGCAATTAATCTTAATTAATTTGTCAGTATCATATAAATCGCGTACTTTTGCACATGATGTCCGCCGTGTGCAGACGGGCTCGGAGTGTAAACAATAGAGAAATATAGCTTATGTCAATATCGAAAACAAGGCAGACGCTCGTAGATGTGGCCAGACAGTTGTTCGCCAAGAACGGAATAGCCAACACTACGATGAACGATATAGCCAAGGCGAGCGGAAAGGGCCGCCGGACGCTGTATACTTATTTCAACAGTAAGGAAGATGTGTACTATGCCGTCATCGAGGGCGAGCTTGAACGTCTCAGCGACAAGCTTGACGAGGTCGCAGCCAAGAAGACCAAGCCCCAAGACAAGATTATCGAGCTGATATATACGCATCTGAGCATGATAAAGGAGACCGTGATGCGCAACGGCAACCTGCGGGCAGAGTTTTTCCGCAACATATGGATGGTGGAAAAGGTACGCAAGAATTTCGACGACGACGAGATAGAGCTGTTCCGCAAGGTCTATTCCGAGGGGAAGGCGGACGGAGAGTTCGACATTGACGATGTCGATTTGGTGGCGGATATAACCCACTATTGTATAAAGGGGCTTGAGGTTCCGTTCATCTACGGACGGCTCGGACACGGGCTGACCGAGGAGGCGAGCAAGCCCATGGTCGCCAAGGTCGTATATGGCGCGCTCGGAAAGAGCAACGCCAAATAGCCTCCGCCTATCCGACTGCGCGCATCTCCATGAGCAGCTGCCGCTGGCGGTCGTTCAGCGCGGGGAGCGTGACGTGATAGGTGATGATAAGGTCGCCATAGGTGCCGTCGCCACGGTCGTAGCCCTTGCCACGGAGCCGCACTTTGGTACCGTTCTGCGTTCCAGCCTTTATCTTAAGCCTTATCTTCTTTCCACTGCTCAACTGTATGATGACGTCTCCGCCAAGCAGGGCGGTATACAGGTCGATGTTGACAGTGGCTTCCATCTGTCCCGTGCTCTGGCGCCCGAAACCATAGCTGCGAGTGCGGCTTGACGAGCGCCCTGACGAGCCAAACAGGTCGTTGAAGAAGCTGGAGAAGCCCCCTCCCCCACCGAAGCTGCTGAAATCGAACCCGCTAAACGGGTCGCCTCCGCCAAATCCGGAGTAGCCCGATGCTCCGGCAGAGCCTCCCGCATGCTCGAACACGTCGGCATCGCGCCAGCGTTCGCCATACTTGTCATATTTAGCGCGCTTGTCGGGGTCGTTGATGACGGCGTAAGCCTCGTTAAGCGCCTGGAACTTCGCCTTGGCCTTTGGGTCGTTCGGGTGAAGGTCAGGGTGGAACTGCTTAGCCCGCTTGCGGTAAGCGGCTTTCACCTTGTCCTGTGGAATATCCCGGCTTACGCCTAAAATCTTGTAGTAATCAATAAATGCCATATTTCCATTCCTCCTATCATTATTATAATGTCAACTTTTTGACAACAAAAAACGTGCCTAAGCTGAAGCCCGGCACGTTTTGCGGTAAAATATCGGCTACCCTACTCCATTGACTTGCCTATGAAGCTCAAGGGCAGTATGTCCTTGACGGAACGAATGACGTAGATTCCCTCTGTTCCATACAGCAGTATGCGCACGGGGCGGCGGTACCTGTCCTCAATCTCGGTCATGACCTGCCGGCACGCGCCACAAGGTACGACGGGTTTGGGCATGAGTCCGACAGCGTTGCGCGCGGCTATGGCTATGGTGTCTATGGCCTGGTCGGGGTGCTGCGCCTGCGCTGCGAAGATGGCGGTACGTTCGGCGCAGAGTCCGGACGGGAAGGCGGCATTTTCCTGATTGGCTCCGGTAACCACGGTGCCGTCGGCAAGGCGCAGTGCCGCGCCTACGGCAAAGCGGCTGTAGGGTGAATACGAGTTGGCTGTGGCAGCCTTGGCTTGCTCCACTAGTTGGCGGTCGTCGGCGGACAGTTCGTCGGGCTGGCAGTACCCAATCGTTATGCTTAGGTCTATCTGTTTCATATGCGTGTAGTGTTTGTTGTCTTATGTGTTATTCTTCCCCGACATATTCGTAGCAGCCTATGTCGGGGCGCGCGTCGCGCTGCCGTCCGTCGCGGTCGGTCGCGCCGTAACCGTCGATGACGAGCGCCGAGTCTATCGCCGTAGAGAGCGAATCGAGGTGGAAGTCGTAGTATTGGCGCGAGGCATTGATGTCGCGGAAGTGGCGGGTCGATGTTATGGCGGCGGTATCTTCGATGTCTTCAAAGGCAACATTGGAGAAATGTGCCGCCTGCGCCGTGTCAGGGCGCACGGTCCGCAAAATGCAGTAGGCAAAGGAATAGGCGGCACCGGCATCGGGATTGATACTGCCCGTGACTACATCATCGGCATAGCCGGTTATCAACGAATTGACTACGTCAAAACGCGCCAAAGGCATAGGCTCCGTTCCACTCTGGTTGGCGAAATAGAGGGCGGAACCACGGTCGGAGTCGAACGGATAAAACTGGGCTATGGTGCAATAGCGCAGGGTCGCGCTGCCTCCGTAGAATGCCGCGCAGTCACGGAGCGTGTTGGTTATCTGGCAGTTGTAGAAATCCGTCATGCAACTGGTGGCGGTTACGCCGTAGCCCTGGCAATTGTGAATCGTGGTATTCGCGGCTTTGAGCTTTAGCCGCCCTGTATCGGACGAATCGCACACGATGCCGTCGTAGGCGGAGTGTATGTCGGTGTAATTGAGGGAGTTGTCTAACGAAGACGCGTGGAGCCTTATACCTTGCCACTGCCCTGGCACGCGGTCGTAGGGCAGATAGTCGAACATTCTGTCTATACGGTCGCCACGGAAGACCACGTCGTTGCCAGGTGTACCTTCGGCGACGAGCCGCCCGTAGACATCCGCGCCGGCTTGCTGGCTGAAGTAGAGTGTGGTGCCAGCGCCGACAGTCAGCGTCGCGCCAGAGTCGACACGGAGCCCCTGCTGTATAACGATGGGCTTGGTGCTTGATATGGTCGTGTCAGACTTTATTTCAAGAAGCCCGTAGATGTCCGCGTCCCACGTATAGCCCCGGAGATTGACTTTCTGCTCTACACCGCTCTCAAGGGTGAACACGAGGTTGTCCTCAAGTAGCTGCGGGGGTTCGGCATTGTTGGCGTTGGAGGTCAGTTCGACGAACACACGTATGGAATCCTTGTCGCGTATTTCGACCTCGTTGGTCTGAAATCCTTGCGAACTGCCGAGGTATATTCCGTCTACATTGACGCGGAAACCGGTTTGGTTGCCCCGCTCGAGTCTGACGCTGGCGCAGCGAAGCCCGTCGCCAGAACGGTTGTAGACCCAAAACGTGCGTGTGGCTGTCGGTATACGCGAGAAAACGGTGTCAAGGGATATGGTATCGGTGGAGAAAGTGAGCATGTGCGACGGCGACGTTGTGAACGAGTCATCGTCAGAACAGGCTCCGAGGACTAATGATAGTACCAGAACCAGCACTAACAAGACGGAACTTTCCAGGCGCGCAGCCCCGCCCGTTGCCAATGCCGCCATCCGCCGTATCGACACGGCGCGGCTATTTGTCAAGGCAAACTTCTTCATCATGATAATAAAACGTGGGAAATCGTGGTTTATTGTGCGTATGCGCCATGAATGCGGACATACCATTCAGATTGTCCGCAGTCTGTTTGATTTTATTAAAGCTTGTTTTGAGATTGAGTGCCGCCTTATGGGGCAAAAGAAAGAGCGGCCTCGTTAGAGAACCGCCCTAATGAAAGGAGGAGTGGTACCTCTTGGAGTTGAACCAAGGACACATGGATTTTCAGTCCATTGCTCTACCACCTGAGCTAAGGCACCATTTTCTTGTTTGCGAGTGCAAAGGTAGGGAATTTAATCGGTTCCCACAAATATTTCCAGGGCTTTTTTGCCGATTATTTTCCCTGCCTTTTCTAAGTCTTTGGCATATAAAACGTTAACCCTCCAACTATTTTTTCAAAGGATTCCACCCTTGTGCCTGCAATTCGAACTCCTTGTCGTCACGAGTAACGAGATATTTGCCCAATTCTTCCTTGGTGATGTAGCCTATCTCGTGTATGCCTTCAAGCCCGGCGAGCTTTTCGTGGTCGCCAATAGGCACGGTGAATAACAATTCGTAGTCGTCGCCGCCGTTGAGGGCTGCGGTCGTGAGGTTCATATTGAACTCCTCGCACGTAGATGCCGTCTGATAGTCGATAGGTATCTTGTCCTCGTAGATACGGCAGCCGCAATGGCTCTGCTTGCAGATGTGGAACAGTTCGGAAGAAAGTCCGTCGGAGATGTCAATCATTGCCGTCGGGCGTATTCCGCGCTCACGCAGGGCTTCTATGATGTCGCCCCTCGCCTCGGGTTGCAACTGCCTTTCTATGATGTATTCCTTGCCTGCGAAATCCGGCTCGAACTCTTCGACTTGCTTGCGCCTTGCGCGAATGGCGTTGAGCGCAGCCTCGTCACCATCCTGCTGGGCTTTCTTCACCTTATTGTTATAATCGTCTATCTGTTGGTAGTAGACTGTCTTTTCCCGTTCGAGGATTTGCAGCCCCATATACGCCGATCCGAGGTCGCCCGACACACATACGAGGTCGGTCTCGTTGGCTCCGTGGCGATATACGATGTCGTTCTTGCGTGCCTCGCCAATACAGGTAATCGAAATGGCGAGTCCCGTCAGCGATGTCGTGGTGTCGCCACCAGCGATGTCAACGCCCCACTTGTCACACGCGCGCCGTAATCCACGGTATATAGCTTCGACATCCTCGACGTTGAGTCTCTTGTCGATGGCAATGGACACTACCAACTGCCGTGGCGTACCGTTCATTGCGAAGATGTCGCTTATATTCACCATAGCGGCCTTGTAGCCCAGCTGCTCAAGGGGCGTATATACGAGGTCGAAGTGTATGCCCTCCATGAGCATGTCCGACGTTACGAGCACTTCTGTGCCAGGATAGTGTAAAACGGCGCAGTCGTCGCCAATGCCCACAGCCGTGCTTTCGTTCTTATTGCCTATATCGCTGGTGAGACGGTCGATAAGTCCGAACTCACCAAGTTCCCTTATTTCCATTCTTTAGTCCTATACTATATAAATATGTGGAAAAGTCAGATGTATCAGTCCATAATATGGAATTAGCTGCGCGCTATCATCTCGCGGAATATGTCGCACATATGCGGTTGTGCGGCATCGGCAGCCTGCTGAACCTCCTCATGGCTCACCTTTACGGGCACGTCGAAGCCTCCGAGGTCTGTAATTACGGAGATTCCGAACACCTTTATACCGCAATGGCACGCCACGATTACTTCTGGCACGGTGCTCATGCCAACGGCATCGCCACCGATAAGGTGATAGTAGCGGTATTCTGACGGCGTTTCAAACGTCGGTCCCTGTACTCCCACATACACTCCGTGCTTGACCTCGATGCCTTTTTCCTTAGCTATGCCGTCGGCAAGCTCTATCAACTTGTGGTTGTAAGCCTCGTGCATATCGGGAAAGCGCGGTCCCGTGGGAAAGTTCTTTCCATGCAGCGGGTGTTCTGGGAACAAGTTGATGTGGTCATCGATAATCATCAGGTCGCCTATCTTGAAATCCGGATTCATCCCACCAGAGGCGTTGCTTACGAACAGTGTCTTTATGCCTAATTCGTACATAACGCGTATGGGGAACGTGACTTCCTTCATCGAGTAACCCTCATAGTAGTGGAAACGTCCGTCCATTGCCATAATGTCCTTGCCACCGAGCTTGCCGAAGATGAGCTTGCCTGCGTGTCCCTCAACGGTAGACACGGGGAAATTCGGAATGTCCTTGTATGGAAATTCGTATGCGTCAGCTATTTCTGAAGCTAATCGTCCGAGCCCCGTTCCCAGGATAATCGCCGTCTGGGGCATTGTCGTCATTCTTTCTTTCAGCCAATTTGCCGTTTCTTGAATTCTTTCGTACATAGCTTAATATTTTATCGTTGAATTGTTCTTCTCCACCGAGCATGAATTTGACCTCTACGGGCAGGACGAGCAAACTGCGCCGCACATCGTCGGACAATCCGCTTACAGTTTGGAGCCGTGTAGCGTCTTTCTCGGTGGTTATTATCACTCTCTGTGTGCCTTTCATGGCATCGAACGCGCGGTTTATCTTCTCAATGTCACGACGGCGGAAAGCGTAATGGTCGGGATATGTGAGCGGAGTCACAGTACGGACAAGCGGTCTCAAGTCGTCCATCATCTGCCTTGGTCCGGCTATGCCCGTAAGCAGAAGGACATTGGCATCATGGAGATATGCGTCACGCACTATGTCTGGCTGATTACGCCCCTCGTCAAACAATTGATACGGCTCACCGTATTCAAGCGAGGTAAAGTATAATGATTGGTAGGCATAAAGGTTCATCGCCTTTGTCAATACCCGATAGTCAATCGGGTTGAGGTCGCCCGGGCATTTGGTTATTATGACTATGTCCGCGCGGTTCTTACTGTCAACTGGCTCGCGCAACCGTCCGGCGGGCAGCAACTCGTCGTACATTATCAGCCGGTGATAGTCAATCAGCAGAATGTTGATGCCTGGCTTGACGTAGCGATGCTGATAAGCGTCGTCAAGAATTATCACTCCCGTTCCGCTTGTAGAATCGTCATTCATTATCCGTTCTATACCGTGGCACCTGTTGGCATCGACCGCCACGCTGATGTCGGGGAACTTGCGCTTCATTTGGTAAGGCTCGTCACCTATCTCACGCGAAGTAGACTCCAAGGTTGCAAGGCGGTAGCCAGACGTACGGCGTTTGTAGCCACGGCTTAGCACGGCTACGCGAAATTCCTGTTCAAGCAAGCGCACAAGATATTCCACATGTGGGGTCTTTCCCGTACCGCCAACTGTTATATTGCCCACCGATATTACCGGCGTGGCGAAACTCCGGCTCTTGAGAATGTCAAGCTCGAAAAGCTGATTGCGAATGCCGACACCAACACCGTAAAGAAAGCTCAACGGTCGCAGCCAGCGGTTTATCTTTATGTAGTCGCCTTCCATAATTGTTTCAAAAGTTGAATGCCGGAAAATGCTGTTTACTTGACATTCAAATTGTACGGCAGCCGCGCCTGGATAGCGTCACGCCTGTCTATATTGCGGAGCAGCATCACAGGCTCGTAGAGTGGTCCCAGCTCTACTCTAATCCGCTCGTCGAGATAGTTGCCACGGGACACCTTTTCGAACAAAGCATCAGCCCACGACATCGGCTCCGGGTACGACGTGGTGTAATAGCTGTCTGTCTTGGCGAGTTGCGCAGCCTTGGCTATTGCGGCATCCAGTCCGCCGAGCTGGTCTACAAGGCGGATTTTGATTGCGTCCTGTCCAGCGAACACGTGTCCTTGCGCAACCTTTTCTACTTCCGCAGTACTCATTCTACGTCCGTCAGCAACGCGCTGGCGGAACAGGCGGTATCCTCGATTGATATATGCGTCAAGATAACGCATCTCTTCGTCAGTAAACGGGCGCGTAGTGGTGCCAAAGTCGCTATGCACGTTGGTTTTCACGACATCAAACTTCAATCCGAGCTTTTCCGTCAGCAGTCCGCTCATATCTGGGAACATACCGAAAATGCCAATCGAGCCTGTCAGCGTAGTCGGTTCAGCCACGATCCAGTTTGCCGGTGCGCTGATATAATACGCACCGCTTGCTGCCATGCCACCCATAGACACTACTACGGGCTTCTTCTTGCGCAGTTCCGCCACCTGGTGCCATATCTGTTCCGAAGCGTAGGCAGACCCTCCGCCAGAGTTCACACGGAGTACGACAGCCTTCACGTCGTCGTCATTCATCAAGTCCTCAAGATCACGGCATACCGTTTGCGCATCTATATAATGGTTGCCACCGATTCCAGACATCGCACCATCGACGACCTCGCCGTAGGCATAGTAGACGGCGATCTCATCGTCACCGTCATCATCGCCCGCGGCAATCATGTCACGTGGTGACACCTGGTTTATCTCATCATCGGTGTCGATGCCGAGTTGGCGTTTGACAGCGTCCTTCACTTGGTCGGTATATATGAGTGAATCGGCAAGTCCCGCCGTTATGTATTGCTGCGGATCTGCAAGCGTCACCACACTGTCAGCAAGTTGGTTGAGGCGGTTTTCGGAAATGTTGCGGCTACGGCTCACAGCCGCTGTGATGTTCTTCCAGACAGCCGTGATGTAGGCTGTAGTCTGCTGGCGGTTGGCATCGCTCATTCCGTCTGCGGTATATGCCTCGGTCGCGCTTTTATAGGTCCCGACTTTCGCTACCTGCATCTTGACCCCGAACTTTCCAAGCAAATTCTTAAGATACATAGGCTGCGCCGCCAGTCCATGCCAGTCAATCTGCCCCTGTGGATTGAGATACAGCTTATTGGCTGCCGATGCCACGTAGTACGCCCCCTGTGTATACGTGTCACCATAGGCAATTATCCACTTGCCGCTCTTACGGAAGTCGTCAAGCGCGTTGCGTACAGCCTGTAGCGACGCATAAGAGTCGGCTCCGAAAGCTCCTGCTTCTATGTATATACCTTTTACGTGTTTGTCCATGCGCGCTATATCGATAGATTTCACGACATCGTCGAGACCGATAGTAACCTGGCTTCCACCAAGATCGGCAAACGGGTCGCGCTCCGAACGCTCCTGCATCAGCCCCGAAAGGTTGAGCACAAGCACAGAATTGTCTTTTACAGGCTCCGTCGCTTCACCAGCGACTATCATTCCGACAAGCGATATAAAGAAAAACACACCAGCGAGTATGCTGGTTATGAAAAGTCCGACTACGGTCGCCCCCACGTATTTGAGAAAATCCTTCATGTTTTGGTTTGGTCGTTTGATTCGTTATACTTTTTATTAGGTCGTTATCACGCAATTTGCTAAATGCAATAATTACACTTATACAGTGTGCAAAGGTACAATAATTAAAAGGCGGTTCCAAATTTTGAACAACGTTTATACGTTAAGCGGTGTTAACGGGAAGAGGTGACGAAAAATCACAATCTGGAACGAAAACAGCCATAAAAAGTCATGACTCTTGACACTAGAAGACATCATTCCATAGAGTCTTACCGAAAGGACGTACGACATAACTTTTTAACAACGTACGCCTCTAATCTTTATGTCGTATGAAATATAGGTATTAACGCCATACGGCATTAACAATCCATGTCGGGAACATTTCACCCACAATTTATCAACATACTGACTACAAAACACTTACAAAGCTACTCGGGAATAGCGGATTTGATAACAAAATATGATTTGGTGATTTCAAGGCGATTCTCAGCCGACTTAAAACACAGATTTTTAACGTATTTTAATCGGAATGACTATTGGCGAAGTAGGTTGAAAATTTGGAACCGCCTTTTAATTATTGTACCTTTGCAAAGAAATTATATTTATCAAAAAGCTAATGAAGGAATTTGTTATTTCCGAGGTCAAAGCCGAGACCGCCATACTTGTAGGACTTATAACGCAAGAGCAGGACGAGGCGAAGACCAAGGAATATCTCGACGAGCTGGAATTTCTTGCCGACACCGCCGGGGCTGTTACTGTCAAACGGTTCACCCAACGCATAGGAGGTCCTAATCCTACCACGTATGTGGGCAAGGGCAAGCTCGAAGAGATACGCGACTACATACGGCAGAAAGACGACGAAGACGACCCCATAGGAATGGTAATATTCGATGACGAGCTTTCCGCCAAGCAAATACGCAACATAGAGAAAGAACTTGGAGTAAAGATCCTCGACCGCACGTCGCTCATTCTCGACATATTCGCAATGAGGGCACAGACAGCCAATGCCAAGACACAAGTTGAGTTGGCACAATACCGCTATATGTTGCCTCGACTGCAACGACTGTGGACACACCTTGAACGTCAGGGTGGCGGTTCCGGTTCTGGCGGTGGCAAAGGATCTGTAGGACTGCGCGGACCAGGTGAGACACAGCTCGAAATGGACCGTCGTATAATCCTACAGCGCATGAGCCTACTTAAGAAACGGCTTGTCGAAATAGACAAACAGAAAACCACCCAACGGAAAAACCGCGGAAGACTCATCAGGGTGGCTCTCGTCGGATATACCAATGTCGGCAAATCGACGATAATGAACCTCCTTGCCAAAAGCGACGTGTTCGCGGAGAACAAGCTTTTCGCCACACTCGACACCACAGTACGCAAGGTTGTAATAAGGAATCTGCCATTCCTGCTTGCCGACACGGTAGGGTTCATACGCAAGCTGCCGACCGACCTCGTGGACTCATTCAAATCAACGCTCGACGAGGTACGAGAAGCAGACCTATTAGTGCATGTAGTTGACATCTCCCACCCCGATTTCGAGGAACAAATACAAGTCGTCAACCAGACTCTAACGGAGATTGGCGCAGCCGACAAGCCACAAATGACTATATTCAACAAGATTGACAACTATCATTGGACCAACAAGGAGCCCGATGATCTCACTCCACCTACAAAAGAAAATATCACGCTCGACGAATTGAAGCGAACGTGGATGGCACGCGAACCGAACGGCTGTCTTTTCATATCGGCAAAACATGGCGACAACATCGAAGAACTGCGCGACACGCTTTATCGCCGTGTTCGAGAACTACACGTTCAAAAGTATCCTTACAACGACTTTCTCTATCCAGAACTTTAATTTCTCCAAGCATGGAATACAGAAGACTTACCGCCGGAGAGATAAACACCCTTGAAGCCAATGGGTGCAGAGCCGAGGATTGGCAAAAAGTGGAAGTAGCCAAAGAAGGGTTCGACACCAATTACGTACGAAACGCCAACTTTTATGGCATCGTGCGCATAGGCGCACTTAATGCCGATGTTGAAGTGACTTGGGACTTCCTACGCCATTCTGGAATCTATGATGCAACACTTCGTAACGTCACCATTGGCAACAACAGCCTAATCGAGCATATAGGCTGCTATATCAGCAATTACACCATAGGTTCGGACTGCTACATAGCCAACACTGCCACGATTGCCACTACAGAGGGGGCGAGTTATGGCGAGGGCAGCCTCATCGCCGTACTAAATGAAGCTGGTGACGGCAACATCATGGTCTTCAAAGGGCTTAGCAGCCAATTGGCATCATTCATGCTCCGCCACTCAAATGATGACGGCGTACGCAACGCCATTAGGAGGCTGATAAGCGAGGAAAGCGAACGCACGATACCCGACCAAGGGACTATTGGCGACGGTGTAAAGATAATAAACACAGGCGAGATAATAAATACCATAATCGATTCTGGGTGCGAAGTTAACGGAGCCGCCCGTATTAGTGACTCAAGTATCTGCGGCAACGGACGTTCAGGCGTTTACATAGGCACTGACGCTATCGTAGATAATTCTGTCGTCACAGGTGGTTCGTCAATCACCGACGGAGCAAAAGTCAAGAGCTGCTTTGTGGGCGAGGCATGTCAGATAACAGACGCATTCTCCGCCACCCAAAGCATATTCTTCGCCAACACCATAATGGCAAACGGCGAGGCGTGCGCCGCATATTGCGGACCACACTCAGCTTCCCACCACAAAGGGACGCTGCTTATTGGCGCACAAGTCTCATTCTACAATGCCGGCTCGTCTACAAACTTCTCAAACCATGCCTATAAGATGGGACCAATACACTGGGGCGTACTCGAGCGGGGCACAAAGACGGCAAGCGGCTCATACACGCTCATGCCCGCGAGGATTGGGGCTTTCTCCGTAGTCATAGGAAAGCTAATGAAACACCCACACACCGACGGACTACCGTTTTCTTATCTTATAGGTTCGGGCGATGACAAGATGTGGCTTGTGCCTGGACGCAATATAACCACGGCAGGGACATACCGGGATATAAATAAATGGCAGAAACGTGATATGCGCCCGAAAAACTGCCGCAACAGCATCATTGATTACGACTGGTTGTCACCATTCACCATTGGCGAGGTGCTGCGGGGGAAAGCCATACTGGAGAATATACTGAAGGTAAACGGCGAAGACGCGTCGGAATACCACTACCACGGCATGTGCATAAAGGCTTCTTCGCTGAAGAAAGGCATACACTACTACGATATGGCGTTGCGTATGTTTATGGGCGAGAGCCTTGAACTAGCCCATGAGCACGGTTACGAGGGCAAGCCTGTAGGCAATGTAGGGGTGAGCCGCTGGATTGATCTCGGCGGTCAACTCATGCCGGAAAGCGAGGAAGAGCGGCTTGCTGACGACATTCGAGAGGGGAATATCGAGACCATACAGGATGTTGCAGACCGTTTTGCCGAGATAGAAGCCAACTATAACGTGTACAGATGGCGTTGGGCATACAGAACTATTACCAATTATTATGGTATAAAAAACATTGATGAGACCGTAGCATCACGTATAATGAGCGACTATGCAGAAGCCACAACAGAATGGAAGACAGCCGTAGAAGAAGACGCTAAGAAGGAGTATTCACTCGGTGATGTGCGTCAAACGACCCTCGAAGACTTTATTGAAAAAGTAAAAGAATAACAAATGTTTATAATCATTTACTATAAAAAGACTAAAGTATGAGAACATTAAAATTACTGCTCGCCTCTGTCGCGCTGTTCATGGCAAGCATGGCTGCCACGGCGCAGACATACGAGTATGAGGCAGTAGCAGGCGACCCAATGGGGGCACGCATCTACACCCTAGGCAATGGACTTAAAGTCTATTTGAGCCGCAATGACGAGAAGCCACGTATACAAACGTACATAGCCGTACGAACTGGCTCGCGCAACGATCCCGCCGAAACAACCGGATTAGCACACTACCTGGAGCACCTAATGTTCAAGGGCACCACACACTTCGGGACTTCCAATCCTGAAGCTGAGCGTCCACTACTCGACTCGATAGAACACCGCTTCGAAGTGTACCGCACTATCAAGGATTCTACAAGACGTGTCGCATACTACAATGAAATAGACTCCATATCGCAATTGGCAGCACGGTACAACATTCCGAACGAGTACGACAAGATGATGACCGCCATCGGAGCACAGGGAACCAACGCATATACAAGCAACGACCAGACGTGCTACACGGAAAACATACCTTCTAACGAGATAGACAACTGGGCACGCATTCAGGCAGACCGCTTCCAGAATATGGTTATCCGTGGCTTCCACACAGAACTTGAAGCCGTCTACGAGGAGTACAACATCGGTCTGGCAAGCGACAGCCGCAAAGAGTGGGCAGCCATGGGCAAGATGCTACTGCCAACCCACCCCTATGGAACGCAGACTACGATTGGAACCCAGGAGCACTTGAAGAACCCAAGCATTACCAATATCAAAAACTACTTTAACCGCTACTATGTTCCAAACAACATAGCAATTGTGATGGCTGGTGATTTCGACTACGACAAGACCATAGCCATTATAGACAAGTACTTCGGCTCGTGGAAACCAAGTGCGACACTCTCACGCCCAGAATATGCCCCTGTCGCCGACTTGAAACAGCACGTAGATACAACCGTGGTAGGTCTGGAGTCTGAAAACGTATTGCTCGGTTGGAAGTTCGACGGAGCCGCTTCACTGCAAGCCGATACGCTCGACCTGCTGTCTGATATAATGAACAACGACAAGGCTGGTCTTATGGACGTTGACCTTAACCAGCCAATGAAAGTACTGGCTGCTAATTGTTTCGCCGAAACACTTACCGATTACTCGTCATTTATTTTGGCAGGAATGCCAAAGCAGGGGCAGACCCTTGAGGAAGTACGCGACCTAATGCTCGGCGAGATCGAAAAGCTGAAGCGTGGCGAGTTCGACGAGAGCCTCATCAGCGCCGTGGTGGCGAACAAGAAGCTCGGCTTCCTACGTGGGCTTGACAACAACCGCAACCGTGTAGAAACTATGAAGGACGCGTTCATCAACGGTGAAGACTGGAAACAGGTAGTTGGAACCCTCGACCGTCAGGCAAAGATGACCAAGCAACAGCTCGTTGACTTTGCAAACAAATATTTCGGCGACAACTACGCCTGCGTCTATAAGCTTCAGGGCAACGACACGACTATACATAAAATAGACAAGCCACACATCACCCCGATACCTACCAACAACGACAAACACAGCGACTTCTTGCAGACAATTGTCGATTCAAAGGTAGAGCCAATACAGCCACAGTTCCTCGACTTCTCGCGCGACTTGACAAAGGGACACATGAAAGACGGGACAGAAGTACTATACAAGCAGAACACTGACAATGACCTCTTCACCCTCAGCTTCTATTATCCAGTAGGTAGCGAAAGCAGCAACCGTATCAGTGTAGCGGCTGATTATCTGGACTACGTAGGTACTGCAAGCAAGTCGGTAAACGACATTAAAAAGGCTTTCTACCAACTTGCCTGCGACTATAGCATCAACGTTTACAACAACAGTAACGAGACCCGTATCACCCTAAGCGGGCTGAGCGAGAATATGCCAAAGGCCCTCGCACTTCTGAAAGACTACATCTGGAATGCCAAGGCTGACACCACAAGCTACAACGCGTTTATAGAGATTCTGAAAAAGAGCCGCGAGGACAACAAGGCTAACCAACGCTCCAACTTCTCCGCATTGCGGAACTATGCAGAATACGGGGAATACAACCCAACCCTCAACAGGATGAGCATAGACGAGCTGAAGAACACCAATCCACAAGAACTACTCGACCTTCTAAAGGGACTTGGCGGCTATACGCTTATGTACTATGGTCCGATGCCATTGAAACAACTGACTTCGATAGTTGGCAAGCAGAAGTTCGCAAGCAAGCGTAATCCTGCCATCGGTGAGGCACGCCGCTACACCCGTGAAGCAACACAGCAAAACGAGGTTTACATCGCACCATATGATGCCAAGAACATATACATGATCCAATACCACAACGAGAACCGTGAGTGGAATCCGGAAAACGAGGCTGTTGCCACGTTGTTTGACGAGTACTTCGGTGGCGGCATGAACGCGATAGTATTCCAAGAATTGCGCGAGGCACGCGGACTTGCCTACTCAGCTTCGGCAAGTTACAATCTGCCATGGCGCAAAGGCGACAAGGAATACTTCAACACATACATCATAACGCAGAACGACAAGATGATGGACTGCATTCGTGAGTTCAACTCGCTTCTCGACACCATTCCCGAACGACAGGCAGGTTTCGAGCTTGCACGCCAGAGCCTATTGAAGTCATATGCCACCGCGCGCACTACGAAGTTCGCTATTCTCAATGTCTACTTGGGAGCCAAAGAACGCGGTATCGACTACGACATCCGCAAGGTCGTCTACGACACACTGCCTAAACTTACGCTCAAGGACGTGCTCGATTTCGGACGCGAGAACATATCAAACAAGCCGTATCGCTATATAATCCTCGGCAACGAGAAAGAACTCGACATGAAGTCGCTCGAAAAGATTGGACCGATAAAGAGACTTACACAAAAGGAAATATTCGGATATTGACAAGAATAAAAAAGGTAAAAGGGTAGAAAGCCATTTTTACCTTTAAGTAATGACACACAGAACAACTAACATATATCAATTAATCAGGTAAAGGGCAAGGAAGTACGAAGTCATTTTTTACTTCTTTACCTTTTTACCATTAACAAAACATTATGGCAAAGAACGTTGAATTCAAGTATGCTCCAATGTTCCAACTTGGAAAGGACGATACCGAGTATCGCCTCTTGACCAAAGAAGGAGTATCGGTAAGTGAATTTGAAGGTAAGAAGATTCTTAAAGTGAGCAAGGAAGCACTGACCCTGCTTGCGCAACAGGCTTTCCATGACTGCGAGTTCATGCTCCGTCGTGCTCACAACAAGCAGGTGGCGGCAATCCTCGAAGACCCGGAGGCTTCGGAGAACGACAAATACGTCGCCTTGCAGTTCCTGCGCAATGCGGAGGCAGCCGTCAAGGGAGTGCTGCCATTCTGCCAGGACACCGGCACCGCCATTATCCACGGTGAGAAAGGACAGCAGGTGTGGACGGGATTCGACGACGAGGAAGCCCTGTCACGCGGAGTATACAACACCTACACGGAGGACAACCTCCGCTACTCGCAGAATGCGCCACTGACGATGTACGACGAGGTGAACACACGCTGTAACCTCCCTGCTCAAATCGACATAGAGGCTACGGAGGGTGCGGAATACCGCTTCATCATGGTAGCGAAGGGTGGAGGCTCCGCCAACAAAACTTACTTCTACCCCATGACGAAGGCAACCATACAGAACGAAGACACGCTTCTTCCTTTCTTGGTAGAGAAGATGAAGAGCCTCGGAACAGCCGCATGCCCGCCTTACCACATCTGCTTCGTCATCGGCGGAACGTCGGCAGAGCGCAACCTGCTAACCGTAAAACTCGGAAGCATAAAGTACTACGACACACTGCCTACGACTGGTGACGAGACCGGACGTGCTTTCCGCGACCTCGACCTTGAAGCCAAACTACTTGAAAAAGCACACGAAATAGGCCTCGGAGCGCAGTTCGGAGGCAAGGCGTTCGCCCACGACATCCGGGTTATCCGCCTGCCGCGACACGGCGCGAGCTGCCCGATAGGTCTCGGAGTAAGCTGTTCTGCCGACCGCAACATCAAGGCCAAGATAAACGAGGACGGCGTATGGCTGGAGAAGATGGACGACAACCCCGCCGAACTTATACCAGAAGAATACCGCAAGCCTGGCGAAAGGGGCAAGAGCGTAGAGATTGACCTTGACAATGGTATCGACGCAGTACGTGCCGAACTAACGAAATATCCTGTCTCAACACGTGTAAGCCTCACGGGAACCATTATCGTTGCACGCGACATCGCACACGCAAAGCTGAAAGCACGCCTTGACGCAGGCGATGACTTGCCACAATATTTCAAAGACCACCCGATATTGTACGCTGGACCAGCCAAGACTCCGGAAGGCTATCCTTGTGGTTCAATGGGACCGACGACTGCCAACCGCATGGATCCGTATGTTGACGAGTTCCAGGACCACGGCGGCTCGCTGGTGATGATCGCCAAGGGCAACCGCACGCAGGTAGTTACCGATGCTTGCAAGAAGCATGGCGGCTTCTACCTCGGCACAATCGGCGGCATAGCGGCGGTGCTCTCGAAGCAGTGCATCACGAGCATCGACTGCGTAGAGTACCCCGAACTGGGCATGGAGGCAATATGGAAGATTACCGTCAAGGACTTCCCCGCCTTCATACTCGTTGACGATAAGGGACACGACTTCTTCAAGGAGCTGAAGCCGTGGTGCCCTACGTGCAAGTAACTTTACCGCCTTGCCCCATGCCGTATATAATAATGTGGTGTGGGACAAGGCGTTTCAAGTTGCCTTTCAGCCCGTACCGGGCAATAAAACAATAACTTTCACGTTTGTGGTATAGTTTTTGCAAAAGGTAAAAAGGAAAGGATAGGATTAACAACATGAGACAGCTAAAGATTTCAAAGAGCATTACGAGCCGCAACACCGAGTCACTCGACAAGTACCTTGTCGAGATTGGGCGCATACCTCTCGTATCACTCGATGAGGAGATTGAACTTGCGCAGAAGATAAGGAAAGGCGGTGCCGAGGGCGAGAAGGCCAAGGACAAGCTTGTAGCTGCCAACCTGCGCTTTGTCGTTTCCGTGGCAAAGCAGTACCAGCACCAGGGACTTTCGCTCACCGACCTCATAGACGAGGGCAACATCGGACTCGTCAAGGCGGCTGAGAAATTCGACGAGACGCGCGGGTTCAAGTTTATCTCTTATGCCGTCTGGTGGATTCGCCAGAGCATTCTCCAAGCCATTGCCGAGCAGAGCCGAATGGTCCGGCTTCCACTGAACCAGGTTGGCGCTCTTTCAAAGATCAATAGTGAGATTTCAAAGTTCGAGCAGAAGAACCAGCGCAAGCCTTCCGCCGACGAGATAGCCGCCCTTACCGACATCGACAAGGACAAGATCCAGCAGACGATGAAGGCTGACAGCCGCCACATGAGCATCGACGCTCCGTTCTCCGACGACGACACCAACTCCATGGCTGACCTGCTCGCGTCTGGCGAGGACTCGCGTACCGACCGCCAGGTAGACCACGAGTCTATGGCAACCGACCTCGACGCGGTCATGGAGAAGGTGCTGAAGCCACGCGAGGTGAAGATTCTCAAAGAGTGCTTCGGCATAGAGGCACAGGAAAAGGGATTGGAGGAAATCGGCGAGGAGATGGGACTCACACGCGAGCGTGTACGCCAGATACGTGAGAAGAGCATAGAGAAGCTGCGTACCAGCGGCTATGCCAAGATCCTCGTGAAATATTTAGGATAGGCATGAAGTACGAGGTGACGTGCGGCAACTGCGGGAGACGCTACCGCATCGAGGCTATTGGGGGGCAGACGATCAAGAGCGTCTGCCCTAATTGTGGGCACAAGATGGCGGTCAGCCTGCCATACGTCAATACCGCCAACGCTTACAGCCGACTTCCAAACAAGCCAACAAAGTCCAAGGGGAAGCACTATGCCGCCTTCGTGACGCTAGCCATCGTACTCGGAATAGCGGCCGGAGCAGGATCATGGGCTGCCTACAGGCACAAGGTTGCCACTGACGAGCAAGAACGGCGTGCCTCCAAAGCCGCATACAAGGCGCACATGGACTCGCTGATGCAGCTCCGCAACCAGCAGGAAGCCGAGCAACAAGCCGCACGGGAGGCGGCAGCAGAGCAGAAGGCGGCAGCCACGTTCATAACCAGCTTTTATAAAGACTGGTTCATACCGACGTGGATTTCTTCAAAAGGCAGTCCGACGGAATATGCCGGCAACCTGTCGCAGCAATGCTACGAGAGACTCCGCAAAGCCGATGAAAGCGGCTACGGGGGCATCGACTGGGACTTGCTCGGACCGCGGTTCCATATCTCAACAGACGGGACAAGGGACTTGGAAGAACTTTCACGCAACCTCGCCGTCATACATGACCACGACGGATGGTATCGCGTGCGCCTTGCAGCCCACGGAATAACGGAGTTCCGGCACGTCGAGGTGCTCGCCTACAAGAACCAGATAATAATCAACGACTTCTATTAAAGCTCCTTCCGCATTTCAAGGAATCGAAAACCATAAAACAAAGACAGCTATGCAATATCAGACAAGATGCAACCAATGTGGCAACACGTACATGGTTGACGGCGTTCCCGGCAGTACAATCCACGCCATATGCCCGTTTTGCGGTGCGAGGGCAAACGTCGTCACCCCGCCCGACGGCTCCAACGCACGCACCGGCGAGGCTGTCCGCGCGGAGGGCATACGACCGCTACGGCACAAAAAAAGTGAGAAACCACTGTACCTGAAGGTAACCATGTGGTTTCTCATTATCGTCACCGTACTGTTCCTACTGCTGACAGTACTCTACTTCGTATTCAAGGCCATGAGCCACTAACCGCGTTAGAAGTTCTCTACCTTAAGCTCGAAGAAGCTCTGCGGGTGGTTGCACACCGGGCATACCTTCGGAGCATTCGGACCAACGACTACGTGCCCGCAGTTGCGGCATACCCATATCGCGTCTCCGTCACGGCTGAACACCACCGCGTCCTCGATATTCTTCAACAGCTTGCGGTAACGCTCCTCGTGGTGCTTCTCTATCGCGCCGACCATGCGGAACTTGGCAGCGATCTCCGTGAAGCCCTCTTCCTCGGCCTCCTGCGCCATGCGGTCGTACATGTCCGTCCACTCGTAGTTCTCGCCCTCGGCAGCCGCCTTCAGGTTGGACATCGTGTCCTTGATCTCGCCTCCCTCAAGAAGCTTGAACCACATCTTGGCGTGCTCCTTCTCGTTGTTGGCCGTCTCCTCGAATATTGCAGCTATCTGCTCGTAACCGTCCTTGCGCGCCTTGCTTGCGAAGTAGGTATACTTGTTGCGTGCCTGGCTCTCGCCTGCAAACGCGTCCTGGAGGTTCTTCTCTGTCTTTGTTCCTTTTAAGTCTTTCATAATGCTTTATTGTTATTCAGTTGATAATAATATTTGCTGCAAAGATAGAACAAAATTGGTTAAGCTCAAATTTTAGCACATGATAATTTCCCACCCGTATCAAGTTTAGACTTTTTCTAAACGTCAGTGGGAAAATACTATATAACTTGTAAGAAGTCATGTCTTACAGGGTAAGAAGTTACTTCCTGGAGGGTAAGAAGTCACTTGCCAGAGGGTAAGAAGTTACTTCCTGGAAAGCACCATAAAAGAAATGCGCCCCGACCTCCCTTGCAGGAAGACGGAGCGCAGTCCCATATCATCAATTCACAATTAAGAATTACGCATAAGAACAGTTACTCGACCATTCTTAATTTTTAATTCCCAACTCTTAATTTGCCAAGCGGTACTTGTGTACCGCATTGGCACTAGTATTCTCCCCACGCGCGAATCTCTATGTCGGCAGGCTTCATACTCGTGAACGCGGTGATGAACGCCGAGGCGAGCCGGCTGTTGGTAAGCAGCGGCACGTTGAGGTCTATCGCCGCGCGGCGTATCTTGTAGCCGTTGGTGAGTTCGTGTGGAGTAAGGTCCTTCGGAATGTTGACGACCATGTCTATCTTGTGCTCGTGCAGCAGTTCCAATGCCTGCGGCGACTGTCCCTGCTCGCTCGGCCAGTAGACTCGGGTGTTCTCCACCCCGTTCTCGGCGAGATAGCGGCTGGTTCCGCCTGTGGCGTACAGCTTGTAGCCGTTCCTGGCGAGCGTTTTTGCCGCGTCGAGCATCTCCGCCTTTTCCTTAGCCCCGCCAGTTGACAGCAGCACGGTATGTTCCGGTATGCGCATTCCGACGGACAACATCGACTTCAGCAGCGCGTCGTTGGTGTCGTCGCCCAGACAGCCGACCTCGCCAGTAGAGCTCATGTCTACACCCAGCACCGGGTCAGCCTTCTGGAGGCGGTTGAACGAGAACTGGCTCGCCTTTATGCCTACATAGTCGAGGTCGAACAGGCTCTTGTGCGGCTTCTCGACCGGTACGCCGAGCATGACGCGCGTGGCGAGGTCGATGAGGTTCAGCTTCAGCACCTTGCTGACGAACGGGAAAGAGCGTGACGCACGGAGGTTGCACTCGATGACGAGGATGTCGTTCTCACGCGCCATGAACTGTATGTTGAACGGTCCGGAGATGTGCAGCTCGGCGGCTATCTGGCGCGCAACGCGCTTGATGCGGCGCACGGTCTCGACGTACAGCTTCTGCGGTGGGAACTGTATGGTAGCGTCGCCGCTGTGTACGCCCGCGAACTCGATATGCTCGGATATGGCGTAGGCAAGTATGTCGCCGTGGTTGGCAACGGCGTCAAACTCTATCTCCTTGGCGTGCTCTATGAACTTGGATACGACCACCGGGTGGTCCTCGCTGACGTTCGCGGCGAGCTGGAGGAAGCGGCGAAGCTCGTCCTCATTGCTGCATACGTTCATCGCCGCTCCGGAGAGCACGTAGCTCGGACGCACGAGCACGGGGAATCCCACACGTGCTACGAACTCGTCGATGTCCGCCATACTCGTCAGCGCGCGCCACTCCGGCTGGTTGATGTGGTTGCGGGAGAGCATGGCAGAGAACTTCGCGCGGTCCTCGGCGTTGTCTATGTCCCTGGCTGCGGTGCCGAGTATCGGCACGTTCTCCGCGTCGAGGTACATGGCTAGGTTGTTCGGTATCTGTCCGCCGGTAGAGACTATCACTCCGTGGGGCGACTCCAGGTCGATAATGTCCATGACCCGCTCGAAAGTCAGCTCCTCGAAGTACAGGCGGTCGCACATATCATAGTCCGTCGATACCGTCTCGGGATTGTAGTTTATCATGATGCTGCGGTAGCCCTGCCGGCGTATGGTGTTGAGAGCCTGCACTCCGCACCAGTCGAACTCCACGCTGCTGCCTATGCGGTAGGCCCCGCTTCCGAGCACGACGACGCTCCGGCGGTCGGTGGGGAACGTTATGTCGGACTCCACACCGGCGTACGTGACGTACAGGTAGTTCGTCTGTGCCGGGTACTCGGCAGCCAGCGTGTCTATCTGCTTGACTACCGGCAGTATTCCGTAAGTCTTGCGGAGCTGCCGTATGACGAGAAGGGCGCGGTGCATATTGTGGTATTCCTGTTCCAGTCCCACGGCGCGGGCTATCTGGAAGTCGGTGAATCCATATACCTTTGCCTCACGCAACAGCTGGCGGTCGAGCGTGTTCACATTGTGCTTCTTCAACCGCTCGTCGATGTCTATGATGTGGCGGAGCTTGTAGAGGAACCAGCGGTCAATCTTCGTGAGGTCGTGAATCTGGTCTACGGTGTAGCCACGGTGCATGGCCTTCGATATGACGAATATGCGCTTGTCGGTAGGTTCGCGGAGGGCCTCTTCGATATTGTCGATTTCGAGTTCGCGGTTCTCTACATAGCCATGCATACCCTGCCCTATCATGCGCAAGCCCTTCTGTATTGCCTCCTCGAAGTTGCGCCCTATCGCCATCACCTCGCCGACGCTCTTCATCGAGGAACCGAGTTCCTTGTCTACGCCACGGAACTTGGAGAGGTCCCAACGCGGTATCTTGCAGACGACATAGTCCAGAGCAGGCTCAAAGAACGCCGACGTCGTCTTCGTGACGGAGTTCTTCAACTCGAACAGCCCGTAGCCCATGCCCAGCTTGGCGGCAACGAACGCCAACGGATAACCCGTCGCCTTGCTTGCCAACGCCGACGAGCGGCTGAGGCGGGCATTGACCTCGATGACACGGTAGTCCTCGCTTTGCGGGTCGAACGCATATTGTACGTTGCACTCTCCGACTATGCCGATATGGCGCACTATCTTTATCGCAAGGGCGCGCAGCTTGTGGTATTCTGAATTTGAGAGCGTCTGCGACGGGGCTACGACGATGCTCTCTCCAGTGTGTATGCCGAGAGGGTCGAAGTTCTCCATGTTGCAGACCGTGATGCAGTTGTCGTAACGGTCACGCACGACCTCGTATTCTATCTCCTTCCATCCCTTCAAACTCTTCTCTACAAGTACCTGCGGTGAGAATGAAAACGCCTTCTCGCATATGCGGTCAAGCTCCTCACGGTTGTTGGCAAATCCGGAACCGAGCCCGCCAAGCGCATATGCCGCACGAACTATGACTGGATAGCCTACCTCGTCGGCGGCACGGCGTGCCGCGTCGATGTCCTCGCAAGCCTCGCTCTTAATGGTCTTCACGTCTATCTCGTCAAGCCGTTCCACGAACAGCTCGCGGTCTTCCGTGTTCATGATTGCCTCGACCGGAGTGCCAAGGACCTTCACACCGTACTTCTCAAGTACGCCGGAGCGGTACAACTCGACACCGCAGTTCAGTGCGGTCTGCCCTCCGAAGGACAGGAGTATGCCGTCGGGACGCTCGCGCTCGATTACCCGTTCAACGAAGTATGGCTGCACGGGCAGGAAGTATATCTGGTCAGCCACGCCCTCGGAGGTCTGAACCGTGGCGATATTCGGGTTTATCAATACCGTACTCACGCCTTCCTCGAGCAATGCCTTCAGAGCCTGCGAACCGGAATAGTCGAATTCGCCCGCTTCTCCAATCTTCAGCGCGCCCGAACCGAGCAGCAAAACCTTCTTTATATTCTCGTCTTTCATATCTTGTTGTCTTTTATATCGTTGACTTGTTGTCGCCAAGTGCTACCAATATATAATGTACGAGCGTACATTATATATATGCAAGCCTACATGGTTGCCATAAAGGAACTCACGCGTTGAGTTTCTCTACAAACTTGTCGAACATGAACTCGGTATCTACTGGTCCGGAACATGCCTCCGGGTGGAACTGCGATGAGAACCACGGCTTTGAAGTATGCCTGATGCCCTCGTTAGAGCCGTCGTTCATGTTCACGAACAGCTCCTGCCAGTCCTTTGGAAGTGTCGAGGCATCAACAGCGTAACCATGATTCTGTGAAGTTATGTAGCATTTCTCCGTTCCCACAAGGCGTACAGGCTGGTTGTGCGAGCGATGTCCGTACTTCAACTTATAGATAGTCGCGCCCGCAGCCTTGGCAAGCAGCTGGTTGCCCATACAGATTCCGCATATCGGCTTCGAGGTCTGGCTCATGAACTTGCGGATAACGTCTACCGCGTCAGAACACGTGTCCGGGTCACCAGGACCGTTGGCAAGGAAAAGCCCGTCGCAGTCCATGTCTGTGTAATCGTAGTTCCACGGTACACGCACCACTTCCACGCCCCTGACTATAAGGCAGCGTATGATGTTCGCCTTCACGCCGCAGTCTACAAGGACCACACGCCGTCCAGCTCCCTCATTATAGCGGATTACCTCCTTGCATGATACCTTGTCAACGAAGTTCACGCTCTCGTAGTCCGCAGTGGGAACGTTCTGAGGCTCATCGTCGAAGATTATACGCCCCATCATCACTCCATGCTCGCGCAGGACCTTGGTCAGCTCACGCGTATCAATGCCCGTTATGCCGGGAACGTGCTCCCGCTTCAGCCAGTCTCCAAGGCTCTCCACAGCGTTCCAGTGGCTGTACTGCTCACTGTAGTCGGCAACTATGATAGCTGACGCGTATATCTTGTCACTCTCCATGTAGAGCGGCAGCCCGTCCGTTCCGAATGTGAAAGGCGGCACACCGTAGTTCCCTACCAGCGGATAGGTCATCGTGAGCAACTGCCCTGCATAGGAAGGGTCGGTCAAGCTCTCTGGATAACCCATCATTGCGGTGTTGAACACCACCTCGCCTGCGACGGGGCGTTCATAGCCGAAGCTCGTGCCGTGGAACCGCGTTCCGTCGCTTAGTTCTAATGTAACATTCCTCATGTCTTGTATCAACGTTGATGCGTTTTACTTTATTCTTGTTGCTAAATACACGGTCAGAATTTTGCTTCCGACTGGTAAACGTTCTCTATGTAGTTGACAAATGCCTGGTTGACAAGCCTCATACCGCCCGGAGTCGGATAGTTGCCCGTGAAGTACCAGTCGCCCTTGTTGCCGGGAATTGCCGTATGAAGTCCCTCGATGCTCTGGTATACAAGTTCTATCGGTGTCGTTACACCCTCGGGGCGGAGCATCTCGACTATCTTCTGGTTGATTTCATCAACCGTAAACGGCTTGTATATCTCCTGCACGTGGTTTACGATGCTGTTGCTGTGGCCGTACTTCTCCAGTTCTTGACGGCAGGCATGGTATGTGTCGTCTATAACGTGGAGCAAGTGCCGTTCCTTTAACAACTCGATTGTCGCACGGAACACGCAGAATTCCTCCAACTTCGGCATATCTATGCCGTAATAGTCGGGATAGCGTATCTGCGGCGCAGAGGAAACGACGATTATCTTCTTCGGGTGCAAGCGGTCGAGTATACGCAGGATACTTTCTTTCAAGGTGGTGCCGCGGACTATCGAGTCGTCGATTATGACGAGGTTGTCCTCGTATGGGCGCACGCTCTCATAGGTCACGTCATACACGTGGCTTGCCAAATCGTTTCGGGCGTTGCTCTCAGTGATGAACGTGCGCAGCTTTATATCCTTCCACGCCACCTTCTCGGAACGCACATACTGATGGAGGATCTGACGCAGCTCCGCTTCATCGGGCTTGTGGTCGAGACTCTCGATACTCTTTATCTTCTGTTCGTTGAGGTAGTTCTTGAATCCCTCAAGCATACCGTAATATGCCACTTCTGCCGTGTTCGGAATGTATGAGAACACTGTGTGCTCGGTATCGCCGCCAATGGCTCGGAGTATAGGTTCCGTGAGCTGCTCGCCCAATTTCTTGCGCTCGCGATAGATGTCCCTGTCGGAACCGCGCGAGAAGTAGATGCGTTCGAACGAACATGCGGCATCGCCTCGCTGCGGTATAATCTGCTGAAGTAACACCTCGCCGTGCTTGTTTACGATAAGCGCCTCGCCCGGAGCCAACTCTTGTATGTCGTCGCATTCAAGGTCGAATGTGGTCTGCAACACGGGACGCTCGCTCGCCAGGACGACTATCTCGTCGTTGCGGTAATAGTACGCCGGACGTATTCCCCAAGGGTCGCGCATTGAGAACATCTCGCCGCTGCCCGTCAGCCCACAGATGACATATCCACCGTCAAAGTCCTTCATGGTTGTCTTGAGCACGTTGCCCATCTCCACATGGTCTTCTATGTACTTCGTGATGTCCCGGTTGGCAAGTCCGCGCGCCTTGGCATCGACGAAGTTGCGTTCCACCTCACGGTCGAGGCGGTGTCCCATCAATTCGAGTAGGATGTACGTATCGCTGTATATCCGCGGGTGCTGTCCCTGCTCGGTAAGTTGCTCGAATATGTCCTCAACGTTCGTCATGTTGAAGTTGCCGCACATACAGAGGTTCTTAGCCCTCCAGTTGTTGCGGCGAAGAAACGGGTGGACATAAGAAAGGCCACGCTTCCCGGTAGTAGAGTACCGCAGGTGGCCCATATAAAGTTCGCAAGCGAACGGAAGATTTTGCTTGGCATAATCCACGTTGTGGATTTGCTCTGGCGGGAAGTCGTTGAAGTCACGACGCACGTTGCCGAAAATCTCGGTAATGGCGTCCTTGCCCTCGGCACGCTGGCGGAACATATATTCGTGCCCTGGCTCCGACTCCAGCTTTACCCCGGCGATGCCGGCTCCCTCCTGCCCGCGGTTGTGCTCTTTCTCCATCATCAGATAGAGCTTGTTTATCGCCCACATCCACGTGCCGTACTTCTGCTGGTAGTATTCCAACGGCTTCAGCAGACGGATCTGAGCCACTCCGCAGTCTTCGTGTATTTCTTTCTCCATTGTTGTTAATGTCCCTCTGTATGTATTCTGACTTTATTGGTTGTTTTGCCTAGTTCAATATATTGACAAGAAGCGACGCGACCGATGTGACTATGCTCACAAATGAGAACCATATAGTCGTAGAGCTGCCGATACCGGCGTTGCCAGCCTTGACGTTGTTAGGCTGGACGTATACGATGTCGTTCTGCTGCAAGTAGTAGTAGGGGGAGTTGATGACGTTGGCGTCGTTGAGGTTCAGGCGAACCTTGTGCTTCTCGCCATGAGCGTCCTCGCGAATCAGCAGCACGTTGTCACGCCGTCCGTATATCGACAGGTCGCCCGCCTGTGCAAGTGCCTCTACTATGCTCATCTTGTCGGTCGTCACGGGCACTACCTTCGGGCTGTTCACCTCGCCGATGACTGTCACGCGATAGCTTGCCATGTTTACCGTCACGACGGGATTCTCGTTCTTTGCCAGATACGGCTGCACCTTGCTCTTTATCAAGTCCTCGCATTCGCCCTTTGTCAGCCCGGCTACATGCAGTTTGCCTATAATCGGGAAGTTGATGAAGCCGTCGTTGTCTACAAGGTAGCCCTGCAACGAGCCCGTACCCGACGAAAGCTGTCCCGTGGTTCCCACGGTATTCTGTATGGAGAGGTTGAACGGCGCGCTCGCCTGCGGGTCGACGGTGATGACGGTTATCGTCAGCTCGTCCTTCGGCATGATGTGGGCATCGTACAGTCCGCGCGAGGCGGCGAGGCTAATGGAGTCTATGTTGGTGAAATAAGGAACGTTTTTGCTTGATCCGCAGCCAGTCATACATAATATAAAGGCACACGTAATAAGACCGAAAAGGAGTTTCTTCATCTTTGATTAATTGCCGATTTGTTAAATTGCCACAAAGGTACAAGTTATTTTCGACAAGAGCAAATTAAGGGTCGCAAAAAAGCCCCTCCGCGACCGGAGGGGCTGAAAGTGGATATTTATTAATAGAATTTGAAATAGCGTCGTGCGTTGTTGTAGGAAATATCCTCGACCATACGCCCGAGAGCCTTGCGGTCGTTGGGCAGCTTGCCAGCCTCGACGTCGTTGCCCAGCAGGTTGCAGAGCAGGCGACGGAAGTACTCGTGACGCGGATAGCTCAGGAACGAGCGGCTGTCGGTGAGCATTCCGACAAAACGGCTGAGCAGTCCGAGCGTAGACAGCGCGTTCATCTGGCGCGTCATGCCGTCGAGCTGGTCGTTGAACCACCAACCAGAGCCGAACTGTATCTTGCCTGGCTCCGAACCATCCTGGAAGTTGCCGAGCATGGTGGCTATAACCTCGTTGGCACATGGGTTGAGGCAGTACAGTATGGTACGTGTGAGCTTGTGCTCGCGGTTAAGCTCGTCGAGGAAGTGGCTCATGGCGCGCGCGGTGTTGAACTCGCCGATAGAGTCGAAGCCTGTATCCGGACCGAGCTTCTTGTACATTATACTATTGTTGTCGCGGATTGCGCCGTAGTGGTACTGCTGTGTCCAGTCTGCCTCGTAGTCCATCTCGGCACATATCTTCAGGAACGCGTGCTTGTACTGGCGGATTTCCAGTTCTGCAAGCTGCTGGCCGCGCATGGCCTTCTCGAAGATAGTCTCAATCTGCGAGTCGGTGTAAGGTTCGTCATAGAATTCCTCGATACCGTGGTCGGCAAGCCGTCCGCCATTCTCGGCGAAGAAGTCATGACGCTTCTGAAGGGCGTCTATCATGTCCTTGAACGTGCCGATGCTTACGCCCGCAACCTCGCCGAGCTTCTTGATGTACTCGGCGTACTCCGGCTTCTCGATGTTCATAGCCTTGTCGGGACGCCATGCCGGAATCATGAGGGGATCGTTCTCCGCCTTGGTCTCGCGGTACACCTTGTGCCAGTGCAGGTCGTCTATCGGGTCGTCGGTGGTGCAGACGCACTCAACATTGTAGTGGCGCATCAGACCGCGCGCGCTGTACTCAGGGAGCTTAAGCTTCTCGTTGCACTCGTCGTAAATTTCCTTTGCAGTGTCCGGCCCGAGGAGCTTCGTGATGCCGAACGCAGTCTTCAGCTCCAGGTGTGTCCAGTGGTAGAGCGGGTTGCGGAATGTATAAGGGACGGTCTCTGCCCACTTCTCGAACTTCTCCCAATCGGTAGTGTCGGTACCAGTGCAGTATTTCTCGTCCACGCCGTTGGTACGCATGGCACGCCACTTGTAGTGGTCGCCGCCGAGCCACAACTCCGTTATGCTCTTGAACTTGTGGTCTTCAGCCACCATCTGTGGAACCAAGTGGCAATGGTAGTCGATGATAGGCATCTTCGCCGCATGGTTGTGATAGAGATACTGCGCAGTCTCGGTGTCGAGAAGGAAGTTCTCGTCCATGAACTTTTTCATAATAGTCAGATTGATTTTGTTTGTATAAATAGTTTGCGAATTTTCGCAATTGCAAAAGTACGCTATTTTTTTTGATAACTGGTGCATTTTAACTATATTTGCATCGTTTTTCACGAAAACGATAACGTAATCGCGCACGCACACAATCGCACAACACACAATACATTGACGTTATGAACGAGACGAATACAGAAAGGACGGGGCGGCTGCTGCTCATCTACACCGGGGGAACTATCGGCATGGGGCGCAACCCGCGCACAGGCGCGCTCGAGCCTTTCGACTTCAACCTCCTTTTGGAGCGAATCCCGGAGATGAAGCTCCTTCCCGCAATCGTAGATACATACCAGTTCAACCCGATCATCGACTCGTCGGACATGAATCCGCGGCTTTGGGCGCAGCTCGTGCGGATAATAGCCCGCGAGTACGACAGATACGACGGGTTCATCGTCTTGCACGGCACGGATACGATGGCATACACCGCCTCCGCGCTCTCGTTCATGCTCGAAAACCTAACGAAGCCAGTCATACTCACTGGCTCGCAGCTCCCGATAGGCCAGTTGCGCACCGACGGCAAGGAAAACCTGATGACAAGTCTCGAGCTCGCCATAGAGCGCAATGAGGACGGCAAACCACGGGTGCCGGAAGTGTGCATATACTTCAACGGACGGCTGCTGCGCGGCAACCGCTCGACCAAGCAGAATGCCGACGGATTCGACGCTTTCGACAGCTTCAACTACCCCCACCTGTGCGATGCCGGGGTCAACTTCGCGTTCCACGACCACAACATACTCCGCCCCGACTACGACCTTCCGATGGTTCCCCACACTGGACTCGACCCTAACGTCATAGTGTTCTCACTCTTCCCCGGGATACAGGAAAACATCTTCCGCCACGTCATCGACGCGCCCGAGCTCCGCAGCATCGTCATGCGGACATACGGCAGTGGCAACGCGCCCCAGCTGCCGTGGCTGCTGCGGCTGGTCAAGGACGCCACCTATCGCGGCATAACCGTGGTGAACATCAGCCAATGCGTCACGGGCAACGTCGAGATGAGCCGTTACGACACCGGCTATCAGCTCAAGGAAGCCGGCGTAATCAGCGGACACGACTCCACGGTAGAGGCGGCCGTCACCAAACTGATGTTCCTACAGGCGCACTATAACGACCCCCACCTGATACGCACGTTCATGACACGTAGCATTGCGGGCGAAGTCAGCCTGTGATGCGCCCCGACCGCGACTACCCCCGCCCCACTCTCGCATTATGAAGCCGCGACATGACCGCGTTCATGTCATAAAATATTGTTTATCCCCCATGCCTCGTGATAGTCTTGCCTTGTATTAGCGCAAGAAAAACTGTTAAAAAAAATAACAGTCTAACAAGCTTTCACATATTAATTGTACCTTTACGTCGTAAAACTGACCTTATGATGAAAAAAGTTCTTTTCCTGTTATTGCTTGCCTTTGCCTGCATTCAGAATATATGCGCGCAAGGAGCCGACAACCGCGTTGCCGACGCTATCAACAATGAAGACTGGTTCGGGTTGATAGACGAGTATCCGCTGCTAAAGGATTCGCTGCAAAGTCCTTTTATAAGATTGCTGGCAGAGACGATGATTGACATTCATACCAACAAAACCGCCGATGCTGTCAAGAACTTAGACTTGCTGCTTGACAAACATCAGTCTGATTTGGGAAAGGGTATTCTTAGCTTTGTGGCATTGCGGGCGCAACTCCTTGCAAAATCGGGGCGCTATGCCGACGCGGCAGACTTCCTGAGCGGCGTGCTTGACCAGCTAAAGAGTCAAGGCGCGGCACAAGGGTTTGAAGGTATGGAAAGATTCTGGCACTCGATAAACTCCATTCGTTCCTATCCGCCCATGAGCGTTTCACGTCCGGACGCAGACTCTCAAACGAGGTTCGCACTTCAAGAATGGCATACCGCCCATATTGAGCCATGGATGAAAAGCCGCACGGAAAAGACACCCGGATATAAGCCGCTCGCCATCATGGTTCCAGCAGTGCTTCATGGAGAAAAGGTGCGATTCGTTTTCGACACTGGTGCTGGAGCGACATTCCTTACGGAGAAATTCGCGCGAAGCAAAGGGCTCCCACTTATTGGAGACTCTATAACCATGAACGAGAATCAAAAAGGACTGAGGACGTATATCGACAGCTTGCAGATAGGCGGCATTACTATCCGCAACATAATAGCTTACGTTGGACTTGACGGCAACAATAAGATATTCGACCTTATAGGATTCGATGCCGCCTTGGGACGAGATGTGATGTCGGCTATCGGCGAGATACAGATAAATATGCCGGACAGTACACTTGTCTTCCCCGTTCAATGTACAGAAATGCCGCCGTCAGGTCAGAACCTGCTTGACAACGCCTTTGTCAAGGCAGACTACTCCGGCGACCGACTGCCTTTCCTATTCGACACGGGCAATTCCGACAATACTTGCTGCAATCTCTATACCCCGTTCTATAAAAGATACGGACAATTCGTAGATGCCAACGCCGCCACCGACACTATCTCCGAGGGAAGATACGCATATGCGACAACGAAAGAGGTGAAGACGCTCCCCAATGTCAATCTTTCAATCGACAACCATATCATAAGGTTTGATGCAGGAATACTGGGCTCGGACGACGAACTGGGACTACATAACTGTTATGGCAATATAGGAATTGCCGCCGTACTCCAAAACAAGAAGACTATCATCAACTTCAAGGATATGTTCTTGAAGTTTGAACCATAATCTTGTCTGTAGAAAAGATTTATCCTTATCTTTAAGAGAGTATGAAGAGAAGACTTATATTAATAATGTCTACATTGATTGGAATTATTTGTTTGGGGCAAGGTATTGTTCCGAGCAAAGCAAAATATACCTTTAAGGGCATTAAACAAGAAAAAGGACAAGACACCATCTTTCTGAGCATTGATAAACATTATATTTACAAAGGTGTAAAATATAAGAAGCTAATTAGAAGTAATATCTTTAATTTTTCTAATGATAGTTGTTCTTCGAGAACTGATTTGTATTTACTTGACGACAAGAATGACACTTTGTTTTTAAGAGATGTCGAAATAATTAAAGAATATGAATGACACCTAAACACATGTGGCATTCGTGCAAATAAACGCTATTCCCAATTATCCGAGCTTTTATCTTTTTTACTGTCATTACCACATATGCGAAATAATATTGCAAAGTTGCGAATGTCATTGGAAAACATTATCTTTGCATAAAACAAGGCAACTTACTGAAAGCGATTACTTACGCCTTATGGCTCACTATAAGGAACGTATGGACTTGTTCAATATGTATCGTGTTATGGCAAGGTACAATGCCATATACGGTAACGAACAAAACTAATCTTTGTGCTCAACGTGTGCGCCGTAATTCATTCCGGCAACGACGATAAGCGTGTAGCCTTTCGGAGCAACAACGCCGTTCTCTGATGCAAAACGAGTAAGGTTGTCTTCGACCTGCGACTGACCCTCCTTTGTTGCGTCGGGTTCGGGTATCTGTCCTGCGGACTGTATAAGCGGTTCGCCGTCCTTGTATAAGGCGTAAGATATGGAATTTTTGAGGTTGGCGGTTCTGTCGTGATAGCCCTTGTTCTCCTTGGCATGGGTAACGGCTTCCTCGCCGAGCTGACGAAGTTCTATGTCAAGCCGTGTCTCAACAGCTTGCTTCATTGCAAGTAACTTCTGTTGTAACTCCTCAATGCCCTTTATCTTGAATTCTACCTTTGCCATATGTGCAAAGGTAAGGGAATTAACAACGATTGTATAAATTGCGGTCGTCGTTAAATAAACATCTTAGGGTAAAGCTTTAGAAAACAAAAAAATAGTGTGCCTAAAAAGCCACTAAAAAACACCAACTGCGATAAGCACACGCCTTGACCGTTAGAGCGTCGGGGATAAAAGAAGCCTACCCGTCAATGTTGTGAGGGTAGGCTTTTATAAATTCTATATACTTGCACCAGGGGAAAATGCCTTTTCGTTAAAATAAACCTTATTGCTATATATAGGTCTGTCTGGTGTGTCTTTTTTTAGTCGTATTGTTTCTTTCTTTCCATTGTCAAAGGTTATATCAACAGAAGAATTAGAGAAAGTGTATGTAAACTTATAATAATTGTTTTTCTGCGTTTTAGGATAAAAAACTTCTTTGTAAGAATCTGGTACATAAGTAGTATCCGCTGCACGATAATCGGTAAAACAATAGATAATCATGCTGTCTTGTGGATGCATATATTCATAATAAGCAATATTATGCCCTTTCTCAAAGGTATATATAATATCGCTATACTGTACGTCATATAATGCTTCTTGCCTTTCTATGTTGTCATCATCACTTGACGAACAGGCTGTAAACATCGTTGTTACTGCGAGTAATCCAATCAGTAGATAAGTAAATCGTTTCATAATTCCATAAGTTTGATAAGTGGTTTATATTTGTGTTAATTCTTTATACGCTTGTGACATTTCTGGCACATGGGCAAGTGCTTGTATGAAGTCATCAACGGACATATAGCTGCCACCGGCATTATTAGCCTGCTGCCACGAGCTGCCTTCGGTATGGATAAACAAGAACGAATTATACACTACCTGTTCCATACCCTCGGCAGGGAAGCTTGTAACCTTGCGAAGGATATACTTCACGTTGCCGTCGTTGGTTTCTGCCTCGCAGCCATTCTTAGTCCTAAGTCCTTTCATAAGCAATCACAAATCCATGTCGCCAAGGTACTCATTGGCGCGGCTTTCTTCTTCCCTTTCCGCCAGTGCAAGGAAGTTCCATGCGTCGGTAAGAATATCGTCTATGTCTGCTTCTTGCCGTTCAGAGGGTGAGAAAAAGTTTACTTCCGCCACATTGTCCCTAAATTCTTCGAATGTACCGGGATAGATATCGCCATAGTTTCTAACAAGGACGAATACCCGTGGAAAGTCCATTTTAAGGAGTCCTATCTGCCCGTCGGGTCTATTATATTGTCGCAAAACCATCAGTTTGTTGTATCTGTTTGCATTAGGTTTATAACTTTGATTGGGACAAAATTACAATATTATCTTCAAAGTTCGACCTTTTCGCCGTAATTATTTTCTTCGTCTTCCAATATTGCCGTTTCTTCGTTGATAATCTTTGTTATCTTGTCGGCTTCTTCGTAGCGTTCTTCTATAAGTCCATTGACAACTGATTCTCTATGTGGCAGCTAACGACATATGTTGTTACAGCTAAAAGATTAGTATCTTTACCCGTTGGCGGAATTAACTAAGTGCGTACTTAATTCTGCCGATGGGTTATCCCATATAATTAAGTATCTCAGGCATTGATCTTGGAACACGGCAATAGAATACCAATTTGTCAATTCTGTTTTGTCCGGCACTATTCCCCTATGTCTTTTTATTTGCGTAGCTGAATTTGCAGGCTTCGTTATAGACACATCCGGTCGTACATTTAGATAAGGTATGCTATATTCGGACATACAATGAAAAAACGGGAAACGTAACGTGTACTGTTACTAATATGTACTGTCTAACGGCTGTTTCCATTGCTTCCTAACAATTATCTTTTATGCATTCTAACGGACGTTTTTCTTGCGTTCTACCGACTGTATTCCTTAGGTAGCAAGAAATGTATTACTTAGACCGTAACGAATACATTCGTTAGACCCTAAGAAATGTATTCGTTAGATTCTGGCGCCTGCAAGCGGAAAATTCCTTGTACAGTCCGTCTCCAGTCAATCCCCA
This sequence comes from uncultured Prevotella sp., assembly GCA_964523825.1. GTDB lineage: Bacteria > Bacteroidota > Bacteroidia > Bacteroidales > Bacteroidaceae > Prevotella. Next base: position 79,334 of record CAZGAT010000009.1, read on the forward strand.
GTCAACCGTATTCCGCAATGGAGCCATTATAAGGATTAGTCGCTACACTTTCTTACCTTTCTGAACGGTGGTTCTAACGGTTATTCTATTGCAAAGGTAATCGGTCTCTATGAACGTTCAGCCAAGGCTGAACAAAAGAAGTAATGGCATACCGGCTGCAAATGTCAGTTGTGATTAGCTAAAAAATTAGTATCTTTGCATAAGCATAAACAACCGTGGCGGGTGCGGTATTCCGTGCAGTACAGTTGTGATTAGCTAAAAAATTAGTATCTTTGCATAAGCATAAACAACTTTACAGACAAGAAGACAGTACAGGATTATGTTGTGATTAGCTAAAAAATTAGTATCTTTGCATAAGCATAAACAACCAGTCCGAGGAGAGTGCACGCCGACAGTCGTTGTGATTAGCTAAAAAATTAGTATCTTTGCATAAGCATAAACAACTCTTCTGCTAACGTTATTTCTGCTGCTGTGTTGTGATTAGCTAAAAAATTAGTATCTTTGCATAAGCATAAACAACTGGGGTTTTTGTCTGTTTCGTACTGGGTTGGTTGTGATTAGCTAAAAAATTAGTATCTTTGCATAAGCATAAACAACTAACGTTCAAGGACAAGGGCAGGGACAGCCGTTGTGATTAGCTAAAAAATTAGTATCTTTGCATAAGCATAAACAACTTGGCACGTTCCGAATCAGTTAGAGCGATTGTTGTGATTAGCTAAAAAATTAGTATCTTTGCATAAGCATAAACAACCGTTAAGGTACTTGTTGCGCCTTTTGGTTGTTGTGATTAGCTAAAAAATTAGTATCTTTGCATAAGCATAAACAACGCGGCTGTTCCTTTCGTACTGATATCATCTGTTGTGATTAGCTAAAAAATTAGTATCTTTGCATAAGCATAAACAACCATAACGGTCACGGTGTTGTGTACGGTGCGGTTGTGATTAGCTAAAAAATTAGTATCTTTGCATAAGCATAAACAACGGTGAATACTCACATTTTCTCTAATTTTGCGTTGTGATTAGCTAAAAAATTAGTATCTTTGCATAAGCATAAACAACCACAAAGCTGAAAAAGAGCTACCCGGAAGTGTTGTGATTAGCTAAAAAATTAGTATCTTTGCATAAGCATAAACAACTTGCACCCGACGGAATCAACTGCAATTTTGGTTGTGATTAGCTAAAAAATTAGTATCTTTGCATAAGCATAAACAACTCTCTAATCTTTACGATTCTGGCGAATTGTGTTGTGATTAGCTAAAAAATTAGTATCTTTGCATAAGCATAAACAACTATCTGCAATTGCTGTGCTGTCATTCTCATGTTGTGATTAGCTAAAAAATTAGTATCTTTGCATAAGCATAAACAACTCGGACTTACCTCCTTATAAGTAATGGGCTGTTGTGATTAGCTAAAAAATTAGTATCTTTGCATAAGCATAAACAACAAATGGGACTTCAATTGTTCACGATATTTGTTGTGATTAGCTAAAAAATTAGTATCTTTGCATAAGCATAAACAACGGGGACACACTTCTTTATATGTAATCGGCTGTTGTGATTAGCTAAAAAATTAGTATCTTTGCATAAGCATAAACAACGAGAAGCGGTAAACATAGCAAGAGAATCGTGTTGTGATTAGCTAAAAAATTAGTATCTTTGCATAAGCATAAACAACCACGTGCTCAATATCAGTCAGTGATGGAGTGTTGTGATTAGCTAAAAAATTAGTATCTTTGCATAAGCATAAACAACATATGTATTACCCAGCATTTGGTCAGTGGAGTTGTGATTAGCTAAAAAATTAGTATCTTTGCATAAGCATAAACAACTCTCGAATCTTTACGATTCAGGCGATCTCTGTTGTGATTAGCTAAAAAATTAGTATCTTTGCATAAGCATAAACAACTCGCCAAATTCGACTTTGATAATCAATCTCGTTGTGATTAGCTAAAAAATTAGTATCTTTGCATAAGCATAAACAACGGGGACAC
>CAZGAT010000010.1:0-79664 GCA_964523825.1 uncultured Prevotella sp.
TCAACTTCTTCGACGGCTTCCGTACATCTCACGAGTACCACAAGGTCGAGGAGATGGACATGGAGGACATCCGCCCGCTCGTAAACAAGGACTACATCAAGCGTTTCCGCGACCGCGCGCTCACTCCTGAGCGTCCTGTCACACGCGGTACCGCTGAGAACCCTGAGACATTCTTTACACACCGCGCGGCCTGCAACGAGTACTACGACAAGGTACCGGCAGTAGTAGAGAAGTATCTCGGCGAGATTTCCAAGATTACCGGCCGCGAGTACCACCTCTTCAACTACTACGGAGCAAAGGACGCAGAGAATATCATCGTCCTCATGGGTTCTGCCACAGAGCCTGCGCGCGAGGCTATCGACTATCTCGTAAAGCAGGGCAAGAAGGTCGGCATGGTTGCCGTACACCTCTACCGTCCGTTCTCTGTCGAGGCTATCCGCAAGGCCATTCCTGACACCGTCAAGCGCATCGCAGTGCTCGACCGTACGAAGGAGCCGGGCGCAGAGGGCGAGCCTCTGTACCTCGACGTAAAGAGCGCGCTCTACGACGACCCGCGCAAGCCGCTCATCGTTGGCGGACGCTACGGTCTCGGTTCTAACGACACCACTCCTGCGAAGATTGTCGCAGTGTTCAACAACCTCGAGCTTCCGGAGCCAAAGAACCACTTCACCGTCGGTATCGTCGATGACGTTACGTTCACTTCGCTTCCCGAAGTACCGGAGATTCCTATGGGCGGCGACAGCCTGTTCGAGGCCAAGTTCTACGGTCTCGGTTCTGACGGTACGGTCGGCGCAAACAAGAACTCCGTGCAGATCATCGGTAACAACACCAACAAGTACTGCCAGGCATACTTCTCCTACGACTCGAAGAAGTCGGGCGGCTTCACCTGCTCGCACCTGCGTTTCGGCGACGAGCCTATCCACTCGGCTTACCTCGTGAACACGCCTAACTTCGTGGCTTGCCACGTCCAGGCATACCTCCACATGTACGACGTTACACGCGGCCTGCGCGACAACGGTACGTTCCTGCTCAACACTATCTTCGACGGCGAGGAGCTGATCAACTTCATTCCTAACCACGTCAAGAAGTACTTTGCAGAGCACCACATCAAGGTATACTACATCAACGCAAGCAAGATCGGACGCGAGATCGGTCTGGGCAACCGCACCAACACCATACTCCAGTCTGCGTTCTTCCGCATAACCAAGGTTATACCCGAAGACCTCGCAGTGGAGCAGATGAAGAAGTTCATCGTCAAGTCTTACGGCAAGAAGGGCGAGGACGTCGTCAACATGAACTACGCTGCCGTTGACCGCGGCGGCGAGTACAAGGAACTCACCGTAGACCCGGCATGGGCAAGCCTCCCAGAGGACGAGAAGCACGAGGACGACGCTCCGGCATTCGTCAAGGAACTCGTACGTCCTATCAACGCACAGGCCGGCGACCTCCTGAAGGTCAGCGACTTCGTACGCAACGACACCGTAGACGGCACATGGCAGAACGGCACGGCAGCCTACGAGAAGCGCGGCGTAGAGGCAATGGTTCCGGTATGGAATCCTGAGAACTGCGTCCAGTGTAACAAGTGCGCATTCGTATGTCCTCACGCAGCTATCCGTCCGTTCGTACTCGACGACAAGGAGGCTGAAGGCTTCAACGCCACTACGCTCGAGATGAAGGCTCCGAAGACCCTGAAGGGCATGCACTTCCGCATCGAGACATCAGTACTCGACTGCCTCGGCTGCGGCAACTGCGCAGATGTCTGCATGGGCGTGAACCGCCAGACTGGCGAGAAGGCACTGAAGATGATTCCGTTCAACGTAGACGCTCCCGACATGGTCGAGGAGGCAAAGAACTGGGATTGGCTCGTCAAGAACGTCAAGTCGAAGCAAGACCTCGTCGACATCAAGCAGAGCCCGAAGAACTCGCAGTTCGCTACGCCTCTGTTCGAATTCTCCGGCGCTTGCTCTGGTTGTGGCGAGACTCCTTACGTCAAGCTCATCAGCCAGCTCTTCGGCGACCGCCAGATGATAGCCAACGCTACCGGTTGCTCGTCTATCTACTCGGCTTCCATTCCGTCTTCACCATACACCACCAACGACAAGGGCCAGGGTCCTGCATTCGACAACTCACTGTTCGAGGACTTCTGCGAGTTCGGTCTCGGTATGGCACTCGGAAACAAGAAGATGAAGAACCGCATCACGATGCTCCTCAACGAGAAGATTGCCGACGACAAGACTTCCGCCGACTTCAAGGCTGCCGCACAGCAGTGGATTGACAGCAAGGACGACGCAGAAGGCTCCAAGGCAGCAGCAGCCGTGCTGAAGCCCCTCATCGAGAAGGACGCAGAGGCTGGTTGCGAGGTCGCCAAGGAACTGAAGACCCTCGACCACTACCTCGTAAAGCGCTCGCAGTGGATTATCGGCGGCGACGGCGCATCTTACGACATCGGCTACGGCGGTCTCGACCACGTGCTCGCTGCTGGCGAGGACGTCAACATCCTCGTGCTCGACACCGAGGTTTACTCCAACACCGGCGGCCAGTCCTCCAAGTCTACCCCTCTCGGCGCAATCGCACAGTTCGCAGCTGCCGGCAAGCGCGTCAGCAAGAAGGACCTCGGACTCATGGAGACCACCTACGGCTACATCTACGTCGCACAGGTCGCAATGGGTGCCGACAACGCACAGACTCTCAAGGCAATCCGCGAGGCAGAGGCTTATCCAGGCCCGTCGCTCGTCATCGCCTACGCTCCGTGTATCAACCACGGCATCAAGGGCAAGGAAGCCGACGGCAAGAAGCGCGGCATGAACCGCTCGCAGCACGAGGAGGCTCTCGCAGTAGAGTGCGGATACTGGCACCTGTGGCGCTACAACCCAGAGCTGGCAAAGGAAGGCAAGAATCCGTTCACGCTCGACTCAAAGGCTCCTAACTGGGACAACTTCCGCAACTACCTGCTCGGCGAGGTGCGCTTCGCATCGCTCAAGAAGGTTCGTCCGGAGGAGGCAGAGGAGCTTTACTCCGAGACCGAGAAGGCTGCAAAGCGCCGCTATCAGACCTACATACGCAAGAGCCAGGAAGACTGGAGCGAGATTATCTAATCCCGCCCGTTCCTGAATCACATAACTGATCATCAAGGAGGATGCGCCACCACCGGTGTGGCACATCCTCCTTTTTTTGTCGCCTCCACCCTATCTGTTTTTCAAGACAGCCCATTCCCGCACCAGCCACAGCCTTTTCATGAAGCAAGCGCAGCCTTCTCGTGGAGCAGGAAAGCTCTTCCCATACAGCAACAACCCTACACTTATGGTTTATGACAGCCGTCACAAAGGTCTTTGACAATTGTCATAAAGTTGTGCGTCAATTGTCATAAACCACAAGAACGGCATTCTTGAACCACAAGAGTGCCGTTCTCACACCACGAAAACAGTGTTCTTGAACCATGAGAACGGCGCTATTACACCACAGGAACGGCATTCCCATGGCACAAAAAAGGCTGCGCCTGCCCCATGAACGGGCGTGCGCAGCCTGAGAAAGTTCGCCGCGAGGACTATTTGCCTGCGCCGAACGAGCCGATATAGTCGGGAAGATAGTAGCCGAGATGTGGCGGCTGGTTGTAGGCGACATTCTCATGCGCCACGCCGAGGCGGTACACGTGGTCGTGCATCAGCGTCGGCACGCGGTAGCCGGTGGGAATGGTCGACGAGAATATGTTGAGTGTCGCCGCGTCGCCACGGTCCCACCATACGACTTCCTCACGCCAGTCGCCGAACAGGTCTGCCGACACGCACGGCGTTGCCTTCGAGCCGCTGCAAGACACGGAATTGCCGTAACTGCCGAACGGTCTGCTGTTGAGGGTGAACATGGTGGAGCCTTTCCTCGCGGAGTACTTCATGATCCTGTTGCCGTCAAGGAGTTCCTCGTACGGGTCGCCGTCCCAGAACACGCGGAAGTTCATGCTGAAGTACCGCCCTATCTTGCCGCCCCTTATATCGTAGGCGTATGGCTGCGCCGCGTATGTGAACTCCGCGCCGCGGCAAGCAGAGTCAACGTCCGCCATGATTCCGCGCCCGGTATCCTCGAACGACGTGCCATAGAGAATCTTCTCCCCCGTGGCGGCGTCGCGCATCTCATATCCATACGGACTGCTCTCATGCACCATGAAATACTCGTATCCCGGGCGGTCGGGGTCGAAGTCGCCGAGATGCTGCGCGTCGCCATGTCCGAGCCCGGTCGAATAAAGCAACCTGCCGTCGTCGTCAATGGCTGCGGCACCATACGTTATCTCGTCCTTGCCGTCGAAGTCGACATCGCCGACGCTCAGGCTGTGCGCTCCCTGCCCCCACGCCGTATAGCAGTAGTCGCCGTTCTTGCCTACCGGCACGCCAAACGTGTTAGTGCCATACGTGTAGGTTGCCTTATGGAATGCCGAGTCATATACTTGTGTCTCGGTACGTGACACCGACGCGTGGATCCACTTGGTCTTCAACCGCGCGCCGTCGAAACCGACCGCCCACAGGTACGCCTTGGTGTAATATCCGCGGCACATCACCGCGCTCGGATTGGCGTCCGCGCCGTCGAGATAAGCCACGGCTGCAAGATAGCGTTCGGAACGGTTGCCGTAGTCGTCGCCCCAGAAGTCCGAAGGCGGATACTTGCCGTATGCGTCCATGTTGCCCGCACGGTTGGGATTGTAATATATGGTATGCACCGCCGCGCCCGTCGCGCCGTTGAATACGGTGAGGTACTCTGGTCCGTCGAGCACCATTCCGAGCTTCTTGCCCTCCATCGTCATGAAACGGTAGTCGGCATTGTTGTCCTGCGCCCTGATAGCCGCGTCGGTAGCCGCCTGGTTGACGTAGTTGCCACGCCCGTCTATCGAGCCGGCGGCAGTCTTGCATATCATCTCCGCGCGTCCGTCACCGTCGAAGTCGTAGACGAGGAACTGCGTGTAATGCGCGCCGGCACGTATGTTCCGCCCCAGGTCGATACGCCACAGCCGCGTTCCGTCGAGCTTGTAGCAGTCTATGTAGACCTTGCCCGTCAGCCCGATGTGGGCGTTGTCATGGGCGTTGGTGGGGTTCCACTTCACTATTATCTCATACTGCCCGTCGCCATCAACGTCGCCCACGGAACAGTCGTTAGGCTCATAGCTGTAGGCGCGTCCGCCGAGCACTCCGCCTTCGGGACGGCTCATGTGGACGGGCAGGTAGCAGCCGCTCCACGACTTGACCGCCGGAGTAACGCCCACGCTGTCGCCACCGACGAGCGTCACCACCTGCCAGTCGTCCGAGGCACTGCCACCGACCGTGGCTGACGTGGAGCCGCCCATATCGGTGGTGGAACCGCCTGCCGGCTTCCCGTTGCGCAGGATCGTAAACGTCGTATTAGCATCGTCAGTGCCAAGCAGCCGCCACGAGACGAAGAACCTGTCGGACTCCGCGGCGGTGGCTCCCATAGGTATGACGACAAGCCCGCGGTCGAGCTTCTCCATCATCGACGGCGGAGTGTCCGACGGCGCGGGCTTGCGCACTTGAGCCGTTGCCGGCAGCGTCACGGCAGCCAGCAACAGCGTCAGGGATATAGACTTAAAGTGTGAGAATGTCATTTCTTTATGAACTTCTTTCCATTACGGATATAGACCCCGTGCGAGGGATTGCCGACGCTGCGCCCCTGAAGGTCGAACACCGGAGCGTCACTGCCGCCGGCATCATCAGCCGTAACTGACGATATGCCCGTAGGAGTAGCTGACACGGCGACCACGCCCTCGGTCGCGAGGCGTGAGGTGTCCCAGTACAATCCGACAGCCGGCTGCACAGGCTCTATGGCAGCGAAGCCGGTGCCTGCCACCGCAGACGAGAGGTTCATGACCTTCAGCTCCGTACCTGCCGCAAGGCTTCCGCTGATACTGTCGAGGTTGACCTTGAGCGTCGCGCTGTTGGCAGTCACCGCGCCCTTGAACGTCAGCGCGTCCACGGTATAGCTGCCGTCGGAACCAGACACGGGAGCCTCCAGCGTTCCGTTTATGGTGACGGGCGAGCTGATAGAGCCGCGTCCTGCGAGTGTGCCGTTGTCGCCGACTGTGAGATTCGCCGTGCTCGCTATCGATCCGTTGACGATGAGCCGGCCGCCTGTAACGCCGGTAGTGCCGTCGTAGACGTTCTTGCCGTTGAGCGTCCAGTCGCCCGTGCCCACCTTTTCAATAGACGTATGGGCGTTGTAACCGTTAGCAGAACAACGGTTGTCTATCACTCCGTTGAACACCTCGTCGGTATTGGCGGAGCCGACAACCCACTTCATCTTTGCCGAGGTGTTGTTCTTCGTACCGCAGCTGAGGAACGTGCCGGCGTCGCCCGACAGTCCGCCGAGCTGCTTGGTAGCGTCGCTTATGCCCCACACGACCACGCGCGTGTTGCCTTGCAGCGTTATCGGAGTGTTGGGGAATCCCTTGAAGTCCTGCGTCAGCATGAGCTGCGAACCGTCTTTGTCCGTACCGGTTCCATTGGCATAGAGCCTGCCGTAGAACTGCGTCCAGTCGCCGGCAACGTACTCGCGGACGTAAGGAATGTCATACCTCAAGTCGCCAGCGCCATAGACCCGCGAGTTGATAGAGCAGTTGCGATGGACGGTGAAGGTGGAAATCTTCTCCTCGGCAGCCTTGCGCACCTCGATGTCGAACATATACGAGCAACCGTGGTTGTCCGAGTCCTTGGACTTGAAGCCGCCGCCTTGCAGCACGAGGCGCGCCGACGTATTGCCGCCATTGCCGAGATACACGTGCTTGTCGGTAGTGAGCGTCGACAGGTATTCGAGGCTGAGCACCGCGTCGTCCTGCATTATGGTCTCGCCGGTATACTGGAAGAAGTCGGGGCTGCCCGGGCGTATGGTTCCCTTGCCGCCGAAGGTGACGTTCGCCTGTCCGGTGACGGAGCCGTTCATGGTGAGCGTCTTGCCGTTGTTAACCTTCAACTCCGTATCGTTGTAGAGCTGCGCGCTGCGGTTCGTCGACGCGTTGCCGCCGGTGTAGTTCCACGTGCCGCCGTCCCATATCCAGTTCTGCGCGTACTCCATGGACGCGCCGAGGGCTGATGCCACGCCGCCGTTGGCTATCGACGAGAACGAGAACGTACCTCCGTGCAGCACGTTCGCGCCGGTATAGTCGTTGGCATCGTCGCTCATGACAAGCTCTCCGTCGCCAGCCTTGTTGACCGACGTGGTGCCGGAGATATATCCCAGGTTGGAGCCCGTTCCCTGGCGGAGGGTCAGCTTCGCGCCGCCGTTGACGACTATCGCCTTGGGGCTTACGGTGTCGTTGACAAAGACCGTGGTCGTATTCGACGGCGAGAACAGCACGTTGGCATTGTCGGTGAACGCCACGGCGTTGCCGTTCCATACCGTCTGTGCGAAGTCCCAGAAGCCGATGGTCTTCGAGCCCCAGGTCATGTCGGCGGCGTAGTTGTCCACGTCGACCATCTCCACCTTCTTAGGCTGGGTCAGGCACTCGGCGACGTTGCTCATCTCCGACCGCAGCGACCCGCTGACCGCCACGAGCGCGAGCTTGTAGCGCGTGCCAGGTTCGAGCCCTGTGACGGTGCAGGTCTCCGCGCCGGCAGATGCGCGCGCCACCTCCACGGTGTCGGCATCGCCTATCTTCTGCACCACGAACGCCTCCTCGCCCTCGGTGAAGTCATACCACGAGAGCGTCACCGTCGAGTCGGTGGCTGCCGACTGCTTCAGGAGCACCGGCTGGCGGAGGTACTGCGTGCGGTTGTCGCGCGAGAGGCTGTTTATGTAGTTCTCTATGTTGGCGTATCCGTTGGAAGCTATCGTCATTGCGTCGTCTACCGACGGGTCGCAGCCGTTGGCAGTCTCCCACGCGTCGGGCATACCGTCGCCGTCGGTGTCGGCGGGCTTGTCGAACGCCGCCGTGGTCCACGACGACGGAGTGCCGAACGGCAGCTGCTCCTCGCTCGAGAGCAGCGCGCCCTCCTTGCCGTAGGTCTTTGCCTCGCGCACCATGTAGGCATCGACCATGTCGCGGTATGGCAGCGACGCTCCCACGTCGGGCAGTAGGTCGTCGACGAGCGTGCGCGCGCCGACGGTCACGAGCTCGGGATACGGGTATGGCGAGTCGGCGAAGGTGGGTCCGCCGCCGTATTCGCCCTGCGGAATCTCGTACGGGTCGAGCGCGCCGTTCTTGTTCTTGTCCTGCCAGTTGTCGGCTGCGTAGATGTGGAAGTCGGCGTTGCCGCTGGTGAAGGCGTTGCCCGTGCCGCTCTCGGGTCCGTTGATGAACAGGTTGCCGGTGGCGTTGACGTACGACGAGCCGTTGGAGTCGCCGCCCATGAGGTAGCAGCCGTTCTTCCAGTTGTAGACTATGTTGTTGACGTACTGGTTGTAGCCCTTTATCTTGTTGTTGCGGGTGGAGTTGTCGCAGTAGAAGTTGCGGTACAGGGTTATCGAGTCAGCCTGCATGAGTCCGCCTGCGGAGTGCGTCAGCAGCCCCTGCCCCATTATGGAGTTCATGATGGTTATGTTGTAGGCGTCGCCGTTGTTGTTGCAGTTTATGGAGAAGGTCTCGTCGAGTCCCCATGAGAACGAGCAGTGGTCGAATATCATGTCGTGCCCGTTGGCTATGCCCGCCGCGTCCTTGCCGCTCGTGCCGTTATGCCCCATGCGGAAGCGCACGTAGCGCACTATCGAGTTGGAGGCTCCGGAGAACGACACTCCGTTGCCGTAGACGGTGATGCCCTCGCCGGGCGCCGTCTGTCCTGCCACGTACTGGTTGGACTTGAACACGAGGCGGTCGCTGATGTTTATCACTCCCGAGACATCGAACACGATGATGCGGTTCGACTGCGAGATGGCGTCGCGCAGCGAGCCTTTGCCAGAGTCGTTGAGGTTGGTCACGTGGTAGACCGTGCCCTTGCGTCCGCCGGTGGCGTACCGTCCCCAGCCCTGCGCGCCGGGGAACGCGAGCTGCTGCGCGCCGGCGGAGATACCCACGGCGAGCAGTGCGGCGGTCAGTAAAGTTTTTTTCTTCATTCGTAGTCAGTCTTTTAGTTCTTCGTAATATTGGCGTTTCGAGTTACCCGGTCAACCATATTAGAGTTAGTGGGGTAACTATAGTAGAGTTAGTGGGGTATCTCTATTAGAGTTAGTGGGGTAACTCTAAAACGGCTTCCTGGGCAACTTTTCAGCACTTTCCCACCAACTGTGGTGCAGTTTCCCAGTATGTAATATATTTTTTCTATATCCGGAGCGTGCAAAAAGGGCTTCGGGAGCACCCGTACGAACAGGTGTCCGAAGCCCGCATTCTTACTTATGTCGAAGTACGTGGGTTATGGAACGCTGGTGCAGATTGCCCGCATTCCATAATCCCATTCCCCCGTACGGAGTTACTTGACCAGTACCTTGCGTACTGTTCCGTCGGTGTACTTCACGATGTTCACACCGTGCTGCAGGCTTCCCACCTGCGCGCCGCTGATGTTGTAGATGGCTGCTATCTTGGCTCCAGCCACGCCGCCGTCTGCCACGGCGTCCTCAATGCCCGTAGGTATGGCGTCGGGGTTTGACTTGGTGCCGAGCACGTAGATGTCGCCGACCATTGCCTTGGTACCGCCACCAACATGAGCGAGACGCACATAAACCTTGTCTGTGCCATCATAGTGTACGACATTGCGCTTGTAAAGACGACGTGCCTGGTTTTGAACAAGAGTGTCACCTACCGTAGTGAAGTTCTCGCCGTCGGTAGAAACCTGTACTGCGATTTCAGGCGCGCTGCTGCCGTTACCATTTGAGCAATATACAACTACGTCGAATGGAGCCTGGAATGCCTTGTTGCTCTGGATTACAGCAGTGTAAGGCTCGCCGTCAACCTTAGCACCGAAGTTGGTGATGTAATTTGTTATCACAACCGTGCCGTTGTCGTTGCTTGTAGCCACAGGAAGAGCGTCCATGGCTGTTGCGGGGTTGTAGCTGTTGCCATCACCCACGGTTGCACCAAATCCTGTATTCTCCATTGTGACAACCTGACCGCGCGACATGATAGTCCAGTCGAGTCCGTCAGGACAGACCTTCTCGTAGTCCTTAAGTGAGCCAGCACGTGTAGGAGCGGCTGCCGCCTCTGCTGTATAGATAGAGCTTGCGGTCTTGCCCCATGAGAAGAGGTAGGCAGCCTTTGAACCGTCGTACCAATCGAGGCTGTTGAAATGCGAGATGAGTGCCGTGCGCTTGGTATCCTCGGTCTGTCCTGAAATCTCCACCTTCTCGGTAGCGTTCTCCGACTGTACGAAGTTGCCGCCTGCGGCGAATGCGGTGACGGTAGCGTCCTCGGTCAGCTCGATAGGAGCGGTGTATATCTGCGACTCAGCCTGCACGCTGCTGCCGATGAAGTTGTAGTACACGCTTGCGCCGGTCTCGTCGGTAGCGATAGTCACGACGGTCTTGCCGGTCTCGGGCGCAGCGGTGATTACAGGAGCCTTAGCCTGCGTCTTGATAGTTATGACCTTTGAAGCCACGTCGCTTGCCAAATAGCCGTCGAGGGTGGCGATGGCCTTGAGGGTTACGTTGGCGTCAGATATTGCGAGAGTGTCAGAGTATACTGCGCTTGAAGTCGTCGGATCATTGCCGTCGAGAGTGTAGTATATGGTAGCGTTCTTCTGCGCCGAGAGAACCACGTTGGTCAGCTTGTCGGCGTATATCTCCGTGACGGTCGGCTTTATAGCCTTGGTCACGTCAGTCTTGGTGTCAGTCACAGTCTTCAACGCGGCACCGAGCAGCGGTGACAGGTTGTCGGCATTAGCCGCTGTGAGGTCAGCCGTCAGAGGCAGGAAGATGTATGAGTTGCGCAACGGGTTGTGCTGGTGTATTGCCAGAGCCTCGCCGGCTGTTGCGAGAGTGTCGTCGGCGGCGAAGTACTCGCCGAGGCTTACGCCCGTCAGGTTGTTGCCCTCGGTCAGTATCTCGTATGTCGGGCTTTCCGCATCAAATCCGTCCAAGTTCTTGGCGAATGTGGAACTTGTCTTCGTTATCGTGATGTTGCCGCCCGTTGCCGCAACCTCGGAGCCGAGTCCCCAAGCTGCATACAGCTTCGAGTTTAGGTTGACCATCGGCTCGTATGCGATAGCGGACTTCAACGTATTGACAAGCTTAGCGTCAGTCGCTACGTTGTTGCCTATGATGACAGCGTCGAACTTCTGGAGCGAGTCGAGAGTGACAGCCTCGTCGGCAGCACTTATGTCGGTATAGACATAGTTGCTTGGGAGGAACACGTGGGCAAAGTCAGACTCAACGTCGTACCCGTCGGCAGGGCTGTAGATGAAAGCCACCTTCTTGTTCTCCTCGACTTCAGGCTCGTCGCCCTCGCCTACGATGATGTAATACAAGTGAGTACCATTGGTAGAGGTGAATTTCACTGTAACACTATCAGTACCGTCTTGAGATTCTGGAAGTTGATACTCTACATCGTTATAAAATTTTGGTACATTATTCCCCGATATCGGAGAAAGCTGCGTGCCATCTGCAAATACGTTCCAACCACGAGCCTCAGAATTCTTATGCGATTCTATACCGCATTTCAGAGTCTGACCAGCAGGAGCCTTAAATGAAAAGCTCATACCTGAACCATTAAACCACAAGTAACTCTTGCCGTAAGGATATAAGCCATTAGGACTTGATTCATTTGCACTTTGACTGTTATTATAAACAATAACAAATCCTTTTTTCTTTATACTTGCGAAATTTAATCCTTCAAACTCTGGTATAGCAGTAGCGTTACCAGCAGCATCGTAGGTAGATGCCGTGCCATTGACTACACCGTTTAGGTTAATGTAGTACACTCCAGTACCCTCACCTGCGGTTTTTTCATAGTCTGTCCATGTCTTGTTTGCTTCGAATGAAGCTTGCAACGCATCAACGGTCGTAGCACTAAACCCGTTGGTAAAGTCCCACGTCTTGCGCTGCGCGCTTGCGCCGAGCGTCATTGCCAACGCCAGCGCAATTAAGGTAAACTTTTTCATAGTCATCTTTAATTAGTTTGAAAATTATAATAACACTACCCCGCTCCGCATCGTACGGAGCTTGGGGCAGTATAGGATTGTTGTCCGTTTACAGGTTTAGGTCGTACGGAACCCAGTAGCCGCCAGCCATGATCTTGGCTTCGACATCGGCGGCGTGACCCGTGCCCTCGTACTTGCGGGCTACCCGCTTGGCGACAATCGACGGATCGTTGTAGCGCACAGCCATGCGGTTCATAGCCGGATAGCTCTTGCCCTCGCAGGCGAACTCCATCATGGTCTCGTTGAGTATCAGCTCGTCGTTGTGGCGGATAGCCTCCGCACGGCTAAGCTGCCCGATGTTGGTGATTATATCGACAGAGCTAAGCGAATAGCTGCCGCGTATGCCGATGCTCGGGTACTTGCGGTTGCCCCATGTGGCGTTGGAAGTCCAGTTCTGCGTGAATCCCTCCCACTCCGGGTCGGTATCGCTGTAGTCGGTGGTCTTCACTCCGGTGTTGAGCACGGCGTTGAGTGCCTTGAAGCGCGAGAGGTGGTTGAGAGCCTCGGCAAGCATCATGTGGTACTGTGTGGCACGGTATATATAAACGTGTACGTCGTCCTGGAATGCCTCGACACGCTTGGTGCTTCCTACGGGGCGGAACTTCGCTATATAGTCCTGACCGCTGTGGCTGCCGAAGAGGCACTTCGTGCGTGCGTCGCCGTCGGTACCGCCGGGATTGAACGTAGCGTCGGAATAGTATTCCTTCTCCGTCTCGTTCGGGCGCAACTGGTACTCGTTGGGGTACTCGTTGGAGAAGTGGTGCAGCAGTGTGTTGGTCTGGTTGTTGGTATAGTCGTAGATGAGCGCGCATACCGCCTCAGCCTGGTACGGCTGTTCCCAGTCCCAATAGCTCGAGTAGTGTCCCTTGGTTGCCGCACTTGGAACCCAGTACGGGGAGTTGCCGGAATAGCTTTCGTTGTCGATGTACGTGTTGAGCGCGCGGAGCAAGAGGTCGGCGGCGCGCTTGTAGTACGACTGTCCGTCGGCATGTTGCGCGTCCATATACGCGCCCTTCCACAGGCATAGCTCAGAATATACTCCCTCGTAAGGCGGAACCATCCAGTTCCACTTGCGGTACTGGCTGCTCGCTATGCTTGACACGTTCTGCGGGTCGAGCCACGCTATCCAGTCTATAATCTTGTCGGTAGACACTCCGTCGACACCGTTGTCCATGACCTCAAGGCACTTGTCGACAAGCTGCGGCATGTCGAGCACCTGGTAGTTGGCAGAGTCACGGATAGCCGACACCTTGGTCACAGGGTCGTCGAACCACACCGCCTTGCCATATATCTCGCCAATGGTCTTGTACGTCCATACCTTTATACGGGTAACCGACGATACGAGGTTCTCGTAGACGGTCTGGTCGACATTGGGGTTGGACTTGTATTCCTTCATCTTCGCCAGATAGTCGTTGCAGGCGATGATGACCTCGTAGTATCCGGCAGGATTGGCGTAGGTGTTGTTCTGGAGGTTGTTGTCGTAGTTGTACAGCGCGATGATTTCAGCCGACGACTGGTCGGTAGGCTCCAGCAAGTCGCCACGGGTGTCGGTGAGGAGGATCTCCTTGTCGCCGATAGCCTGCAACTTTGTCATGATGCCGAGGAATCCGGTGTACATCTCCGTTGACGAGGATATGTAGTCCTTGCCGTCAAGTTCGTCGTCGGTCTCCGGATTGAAGAAGTCGCTGCACGACGTGAGCGTGCCACTGACGAGCAGGCTCATGACTACAACCGATATATTGAAAAACAGTTTCTTCATTTTTGTTTTGTCCTTATTATGATGTTAGAATTTCAGGTTTACACCTATCTTGAACGAACGTGGGTTGGCTACCTTGGCGTAGTCCACGCCCTGCATTGCCCCGCTATAAGAATAGGAGAACTCCGGGTCGAGTCCGAGATAGTCGGTAACGGTAAAGAGGTTCTCGCCCGTTACGAATACCGTTCCACTCTGTATGAACTTCCACAGTGGCTTGTCCCACGAGTATGAGAGCGTGATGTTGCGGAGCTTCAGATAGGAAGCGTCCTCAACCCAGCGGTCGGACATATCGTTGTTGCCCACCTTGTCGCCCCAAGTGACGCGCGGAATGTCGGTAATCTGTCCCTGCATAGTCCAACGGCGCAAGAGCGACGTACTCTGGTTGGAGAAGTCCTTGCCGCTTTCAGTCACACGGCGTACTGCGTTGTAGGCATCGTTGCCGACAGAATAGGCGAAATCGACATCAAGCGCGAAGTGCTTGTACTCGAAGCGTGTGTAGAATCCACCAAAGAAGTCGGGGGTGGCAGAACCGAGGACTACCTTGTCGTTGTCGTTAATGCGTCCGTCGCCGTCCTGGTCGATATACTTCATGTCGCCAGCCTGATAAGCTACGCCGTTCTGGTTTACCAGTCCTGCCGCCGTAGCCTCGGCAGTAGTGGCATACACGCCATCGGACTTATAGCCGTAGAAAGCATATGGGTCGCAGCCGACGCGTGAGATTATCTCCGCACCGTCGGAAAGCGTGGTGATGCTCTGGCTCATACCTCCAAGCCCCTTGAGGGTGTTGTTGAGAGTGGTGAGCGTTCCACCGACTGTCCAACGGAAATCCTTAGTGTATACAGGGCTGACGTTGAGCGTAAGCTCTATGCCGTTGGAATTGATCTTGGCATCGTTGCTGTAATACGGGCTCGTACCGAGAATGGCTGTAGTGACACTGCTCATAAGCACGTCGCGAGCCTTGGTGTCATAGTAGTTGAGTCCGAGCTGTATGCGGTTGCGCAGCAGCGATGTCTCGAAACCGAGGCTGACATTATAGTCACGCTCTGCCTTGAGGTTGGTATTAGGCACGTTGGCACGTACTATACCGGCGATGGTCTGATATGGGCGTGAGGTATAATAGTACTTTCCAAGCTTTGACGAGAAGCGGCTGTTACCCGTAACGCCATACTTGGCAAAGAAGTTCAGCTTGTTGATGAAGTCGACGTGCTTCAGGAATCCGAGTTCCTTTGCCATAAGCACGACTTCGCCTGCGGGATAGATAGAGAAGCGCGTAGCGTCGTCGCCGATAGAAGACGCTCCGTCGGCAGAAGCAGTGACACCGAGCTTCAACGCGTGAGCGAGAGTGTAGTCGGCATGAGCGTAGAAGTTCATCCAGTTCCACTTGTTGTTGTAACCGGAGAAATATTTACCGAGCTTCTGCGCGTCGCTCATAGTCTGATAGAAGTCGTTGTTTGAGTTGCGCCCGAATGCGGCATCATACTCGTAGCTGTTCACGACCGCCTGCCAGCCGAGGTTGAAGTTGAACTTGTTGTTCTCGTTCAAGTTGAGCGCATAGTTGGCATTGGCACCGAAGAATAGATTGAACGTATGGTTCGAACCAGTGCGTACGGAGTTCTCGGCTGAACCGTACTGGTCGAACAACGGTACTATTGACTTGTCGTCCTTACCCGGTATGAAGACTTCCTCCTGGTTGTAGTTGTAGTACATTCCCACAATACCTGTCAGGGTAAGGTTCAACAGCGGACGATATATCAGGCGCACGTTGGCGTTGATGTCATACTGGCGGCTCTTGCTCTTGAGCGTATTGACAATGGCGAGAGGGTTGCTGACCCTGAAGTCCTCGTTGTCAATCGCACCATAATTATATGTAGAGTAATCATCGATGAGGTTGCCGTAGATGTCGCTCTGGTAAGGACTGAGGAGCGGACTGCGGCGATATGCTGCGAGCATCGGGTTGGTCTCGCTGCTCATGCCCTGCTCCTGATAGTCGCCACTCATGTAGGCGGTATTGATATTAGTCTGAATCTCGAACTGCTTGCTTACAAGCACGCTGGCGTTAATCTGCGCGTTGTAGCGGTCGAAGTCGGTATTCTTGAGAGTACCCTCGTCCTTCATGTATCCGAGAGAGATGTTGTACTTGGCGATATTGTCACCACCCTCTACACGGAACAGGTAGTCCATGGTCGAACTGTTGCGGTATATCTGATCCTGCCAGTCGGTATCGAACTTGTAGAGGTTGGCGTTGTTGGCGGTAGGATCGGAAAGGAACGTGAAATTGTTGAAGAACTGCTCCATATTGTCATAGTAGGTCAGTCCCACATCCTCCAGATAGCTCTTGTACTGCTTGGAGTTCATAAGCGGAATGCGCTGCTTGTTCCAATTGTAGCCGTAGATGGCGGAGAATCCGATCTTCGTCTCCGTACTTGCCGCACTTGCCTGCTTGGTCTCTATCATCACGACTCCGTTGGCTCCCATGCTTCCGTATGCGGCAGCATCGGCACCCTTCAGGACGGTGATGTTTCGTATATCCTGACCGTTGAGAGCCTGGAATACGGCACGGCTGTAACCGCCCGTTGCCTGACTCTCGTTAGGATCCGGCATAAACGGCACGCCATTGATGACGACCAGTGGCGACTGGTCGGCTACAAGGCTCTTCAAACCCTGTATCTGTATATAGGAGCCTTCGCCAGGCATACCGCTTTTCTTAATGACGTTAAGTCCGGCTATCTCGCCCTTTAGTGCATTGTCTATCGAAAGCGAGCCTTCATAGAAGTCCTTGCTGTTGATATTGCTGATCCCGGCAACTGACTGGTCGCCCTCCACATTGCCAGTAGGCAGCAACGCGGTTTCATTATACTTGTACTTGTCATTCTCGATGATGTACACAGTGATGGCATCGTCTGTTACCTTCTGTATGTACTCCAGCTTAGTGAAGTAGCCGTCATGCCAGACGCTAAGTACAGAATTGTCCTTTACACCCGAGATAGTGAAGTTGCCGTCCTTGTCGGTACGCACGGACTTCGCTCCCGGAGCACTGATGACGGCACCTTCTACCGGCTTGTTGTCGGTAGAGAGTATGCGCCCGCTTATCTTTTGTGCCATTGCCGCCGTCGTCATCATTGCCGGCAGGGTGAGGCAGAGAAGGGTTTTCTTTATATTGTTGTTGTTCATTTCATGAAGATATTAATAGTTATTGACCGTCGGACGCAGACACCAGTGGTGGAACCTTACAGAGGTCTTGCCAGCCCAGTTATCACACATTATCTTGAACTGCAACTGTACGGGCGAGCCGTCGCCGTTTACGTCAGGTATTGTAATCTCGTTGAATATCGGACCACCATCAGTATTGTAGTTGCCTGCCTTGCTGTTGCCACCGTGCGCTTTTACGTACGAAGCGTCGTAGCCTTCTGGATAGGTATTGCTGAGGTCAGCACCACGGTCGTAATGATACGTCGTAGTCGAACCAAGCGTGATTGTCGGCGAGATGGCCACAGACTTGCCGTTTGCCAATACCTCTACCTTTATGTCAACGCCGGTGTTCTGCACGAAGCCCATAGCCAGACGGTAAGCTCCAGGAGCCACTGTATAAGGAGTAATGGTGCCGTCGGCAAGCAACTTGATAGGGGTATAGTCAAGCTCAAATCCCTGGTCGTCGGACACGTCGTCGGGTTTGCCGAGAATCAGCACGCGATTGAATACTGTCGGCCATACTCCCGACCACGGAGACCATGCGTCCACTTCTGTGCTACAGTTGTTGAACTTCATATTGAACATACGGAAATACTGTTCCTTCTCCGTATCGCTGCAATTCTCATAATAGTAGAAATAATCCTTCAAACGATATATGAGCAGGTTTGTAGGCAGGTGCAGCTTCGTCACCTTGTACACTACGCCATTTGAAAGTTCTATCGGATTATCGGCATCGACTTTCTGGACGTTTGTACGCCATTGCATACCGTAGATACTGCTCAAGTCTGAAACCTCTGCGGTCTGTATCTCCGAAGGAGAATACTTCTTGTCGAAGAATGCCGCCTTGAGAATCCAACGGCGCAGAGTATCCTGATTACGGTCGAGTCCCCATTCCTGAAGACGTGCATTGGCATCAGCCATCGCACTTTCGATAACGTCGTTGGAGAACAGGAGCATCGTAGCCGTCAGCGACTCTGAATTCATGTCAAAGTCCTTGGCAGAGAAGAAGTCGTTATGATAGATAAACACAGAGTCATAGACGGTATTACCCTGCTCGTTAACTCCGATAGGCTTGCTGTTTGCCTTGTCGAAGACGTACTTTCCAGAATTAAGAACGAGGCTCTTGAACTCTGAATAGTTGTCATCGAGGTTCTGAATATAGTCGAACAACGATGTAGGAGTGGTAATCATATCGGAAATGACATACACATATCCGTCATTGGTCTTGATAGCCTCCTTGACGGCAGCATTGTTAAGCATGATATGGTTCACTATGTATCCCTGCTGTCCCAACGAGTCTATATCGATGGTGACATACTTGCCGTGCCACATCATCAACCGCTCGCCATCGTACATATTAACCGGAGATATGGCGATGTCGGAAACATGGCTCTTGGCTACATAGTCGAGATTGGCTGCCGACGGCGATTGGTAGTTGTCGTTGGTTACTACGAGCATCGTACTCACCTGGTCCTTGGCACGAAGCTTGTCGTAGATACTGTCCTGCTCGAAGAGGGCGTTCATCTCCGACAGGTCACTACGGCTCTTTATATAGTCTTCCGACGATACATCGACAATCTTCAACTCGTCGTTCTGTATTTCCGTCTGACTGTTGCTGTAATGGTTGTCGTCGTCAAGATCAGAACAAGACGTGACGGTTAAGACTCCCAACAGCAGTATCAATATCTTATTAATACCTTTCATAGATGTATTTCGTTTATGCGGTTACTTAGTTTATCGGGGTGAATGTGATACAGTCTATCTGGATACTGAAGTTCTGGTTGGAACTTGCGGCTGGATCCATGATAACCATATTGAACTGGTGGTTGGCAGTCTGGTCGAACTCTACCTCATCGTAAATGGTAGACGTGTAAACTCCCGGCATCGCACTCGGCACCTTAGTATATGGAGAGGCAAAAGTGGTGTATTTGTCATTATCGTCAAATCCGAGTTTTAACAGTCCTCCATTACCTGATGTCTGCTGACGCATGAAGCTGTGGTTAGTCAAATATACTATCGACATCTCAACCTTATACTTTCCACGTACCAGTGTCGGTGTGCGCATTGAAACAGAACCCATATACCCGAGGTTGAACACCACGCGATCCAAGTTGTACGCAGTCTTATGGGTGTTCTTGCAAGTCACATAGTCGATATCACTGTAACTGCGGTTCTTAGTTCCCGACTCACCCATCTCGTAAGTGAAGCATGAAGCCTGTGATATACGGTACCTCTGTTCTGTCGTTGTCGGTTCTGAAGGCTGATAGTATTCCGTTGGAACCAAATCGCGTATACTGCTGTTGTCTGCCAAATCCCAGACTACGGTTGTCTGCTCTGGTTCCCATACAGGAAGCCAACTATCGAGTTGGCAAACATATCCGTTCTTGGCCTTTTGCTCACCACTGACGACAAAATGCGCCTTCGTACCGTTGGCATTCAGCGTAAGCTGTTCTGCTGTATCGGTTGTCAGCGAGTCATACTGCAACGCTATCACCTGGTTGGAAGCGCGGGTATCTATAAGTGACGATACAGTGCCAGACGAACTCATGCTGTTGACAAGTGCCTCACGGTTGTTGGTGAGTATATGGTAACCCACGAACTCCTTTACAAGAGAGTCGGTAGTGATGTCTTCTCTGGAATTCTCCTGAAGCTTCGCGATTAGGTCGCTATAGTTGCTGATGCCAACTTGCGCGAAAGTCTGGTCGGTGACGTTAAGCAATGTGTTGTTATACGTCTTTATAATACGTCCGCCGTCCTCGTCGGTCAGCGTATCACGCAGAGTCTGCAACTCATGGGCGTATCCCGAAGCGTCAATGGCTTGAAGCATGATTGACGAATTGCCACCTTCGCTCAAACGGTCATATATGGACTCCACAAGAGGTGTCATTGCCTTGCTGAGGACATATATCTTGCCATTTGAAGCACTTACTCCCATCTGTACTATATGACCATCACCGATGCCAGCCTCACCTGCATTCTCTGTGTCGATAGTTATAGGAAGGACATCGTCGCTAAGGTTCGTAACAGTCTTCATATTGACGAACTCTTCCGCAAGGATAGAATCCGACACCGTATGGTACAGCACGAACTGTCGCGCATATTCCTTAGTCATTTCAGTATACGAACTGATGCCACGCTGCTGGTAGAAAGCCTGCATAGCCTCGTTCGTTGGCACGAACGCAGTGAAGCTCGTGCCATTGGAACTCTGGTTGAGGGCATTGAACAAGTCGGCATACCGCAATATCCCCGCATATTCGGAGAAGTCTTCCTGACTTTCAAGATACGTGCTTATAGGCGTACCAAGCTCGTCGGCATACGAACCCTTGTAATTGTCGGAACCGAAGTCAAAGACATCTGAACCGCAACCAGTCAGTCCGAAAGCAGCCACTGCCATTATGAATAATAAATATATCTTTTTCATGTTGCTTTAATTTTTGCTATGAGATTAAAGACAATCTATAATCCCTAATCCATTACTACTTTGTAGTTGAATAATACGGGTTCTGCTCCAAGAGCTTGTTGTGCTCAATATCGCCCTGCGGTACCGGCATATACCATGCGTTCTCGTCACGAAGTACGGACTCTATCCAAGACTGGTTGGTGGTCTGGTTGCCTTCAAGCACATGGGCAATGAACTGGCTCTGGTATTTATGGTTCTGTATGCGTCCGAGCCACAGCAGGTCGTACCAACGCTTGCCCTCTCCCATGAATTCCATTTCTTTTTCATCGAGGATTTCCTCAAGGAGTGTCAGCTCGTCAAGTTGTGACAATTGTGCGTCAGCATTCGAGTCTGTCAGGTCAATGTCCTGGAAGTTGTCAAGCCCGGCGCGATTGCGTATACGGTTTATAAGCTCTACCGCCTCGCGGTAGTTGCCGAGCATCACCTCTGCCTGCGCCTTCATCATCATGATTTCAGCCACACGGTAGATTATGAAGTTGGCATCATTGTTCGTACGCGTACCGCCCTGTATATCCTGCACATCTGTGCCACGGTATTTCCACAGATATAAGTTGTTGGCTGTGTTCCACGTCGTTGTCGCTTCTCCTTCTGGAATGTATGTTGCGAGAAGCATACGTCCCATGCGCCCAGTTTCATCGTATCCACTTTCCTTCAAGGTCTGTGTTTCCGCCTTAATTTTCGTAACGGCATCATTGGTGAACTTCAGAGGAGAAGACGTTGACAGCGTGAACAGCGACGAGAAATTGTTGTTCTTCTGGTTGGTGTTGTAATCCCAGTTAAGCTCGAATATCGACTCATTGGAATTGCCAGGATAGAAGATAGAGAACCAGTCGGTGGTATTTGACATGAATGCCGGACGGAATGCGTCAGTAGCATTGAGAATCATGTCGGCATACTGTATCGCCTCCTGATAATCCTCGTTCCACAGGCACACGTCGGTCATCAGCGCATAGAGCGCCCACTTGGTGACACGTCCCTTGGTCTGCCAGTCTTCTTCATAGGTACCTTTGGCTGCACCTGTGGCAAGTGCTGTCTCTACGTCGCTCTTAATCTGTCGTACTATGGCAGTGTCGCTCGACTTCGCAAGGTTGAACGACTGTGAGTCGTCATCATAAGGTTCTGTAACCAACGGCACATCACGGTAGTTCTTCAACAGAATGAGATAACTGTAGGCACGCTGGAAATAGGCTTCGCAAAGATGCGAGTTCAACACCTGGTCATAATAGGTGTCGTCAACGCTCTTTACTCCCGGTGCGTATTTCAGTACCGAGTTTGCCATATTAATAATATTATACATTACGCTCCACTTGCAGATACTCACATCTGGAGTGAGGTTGAAGTCCTGCAACTTTTGCTCTGCCGACTCTGTAGAGTACATTGCTCCACCACGCAGCTCACCCCATTTGATGAGCGTAGGTACAGCCTGCTGCATGTCGTAGTAACCTGAAGTTACCACTGCCTCTACATCTTCCTTCGACTTCCAATAGTCGGTAGCTATCTGCTCGTTGTTTGGTTTGACGTCCAAGTAGTCGTTACACCCGGTGAGGGTAACACCGAACGCCAGCAGCAATATTATATTCTTTATCTTCATGTTAGTTTAGAAATTGACGGTTAGACCTAAAGCGAAACGCTTTGATACGGGAGTCGTAGCATTGTCCTTGACAAGGCTTGTTGCTGACGGCAACTTGACCTCAGGGTCTTGTCCCTTGTAGTTAGTCCATGTGAAGAGGTCATAACCAGTAGCGAATACGTTTACCGTGTTTATTCCACAATGCAGCTTGGCAAGCAATGCCTTAGGTACGTTCCAACTCAAGGAAAGGGTCTTGAGACGTACGAAAGTAGCATCCTCTACAAAACGGTCACTACCAAGGTAGTTGTATCCCATACCATAGAGCGCGCGTGGAATATCGGTATCATCACCCTCGTGAGTCCAACGGTTCAAGACAGCCGTGCTCTGGTTAGATGTTCCATACATGCTCTCCAAGCTCATACGTGCTCCGTTGATGACCTTCTGACCGAAACGTCCATAGAAGAACGTAGTGAGCGTAAGGCTCTTCCAACGTATCTGGAAGCCACCGCCACCAGAGAACTTCGGGTTGGCGTTGCCAAGATACACTATGTCGTTCTCGTTGATGACACCATCATGGTTTACATCTTCATATTTGGCATCACCAGGATATGTAAGCGTCGTTCCGTTACGCATAACGATAGGACGACCGCTAAAGTCGTTCATCACGTTGCCGTCGGCATCACGCGCATATGTATCTTCGGTATTCTGGTATACGCCCTTGTAGCGGTAGCCGTAGAACGCTCCTACTGGCGCGCCCTCGATGATACGAAGTGCATAGTTTCCATTGCCGAACGAATAGTTGTCGAGACGCCAGCTGCTTGGCAACTCATCCACCTGATTGATGTTGCGGCTCATGTTGGCATTGAGCGTAATGGTCCAATCCTTGTTCTTGAAGGCGGTATAGTCGAAACGCAACTCAAATCCCCTGTTGCTCATACGACCAGAGTTGAAGTACTTGATAGAACCGAATCCTGTCGTTGACGGCAGAGAATAGTCTGACAGCAGCAAGTCCTTGGTCTTCTTGTCATAGTAGTCGAACGTTATGCCGAGCTTGTCCCAGAAACGGAGGTCTACACCGAGGTCGAACTCGCGCGATGTCTCCCACTTCAAGTTGTCAAGCTGCATACGTGACGGATATATCGCGCTCATATCCATATACTGTCCGAGACTGGTATACGCGCCATAGTAGAGAGAAGCTCCTGACGGCGAGTTGCCCGACCAACCGTAGCCGAGACGAAGCTTTGCCTCTGACAGCCATTTCTTGGTTGCCTCGCTCCAGAAGTGTTCCTGATCTATATTCCATGCAACACCGAATGCCGGGAAAGTAGCCCAACGGTTGTCACGTCCCATAGACGAGTTACCTGTGTGGTTGATGGTGGCACGTGCCACATAACGGTTGTCAAATGTATATACAGCCTGTCCTATCATCTCGATGCTACGGGTCTCGCTGTTGCCAGAACCCGATGAAGACACGACACTACCGACAACAGGGTCAGACAGATGTTCCGAGGCATTGCCATAGGTGGAACTCGTAGAGCTGTAGCTCTGCGACATCTTGGAACGGAACAGAGCGGTAGCGATAAGGCTGTGCTTCTTGGCAAAAGTATGGTTGTAGATAAACTTTCCCTCTGTGCGCAGCGAGAATGCATCCGAAGTAGCATCGGTAGACAGGTTGGCAAGGCTGCTCGTCCACAATACGCCGGTAGCCGTCTGGGGAAGGAACTTCGTGTTCTTGTTGGTACGCATGTTCATAGAAACGTAGCCTTGGAAACGAAGGTCAAACGGGAAGTCATAGTCGAGCGAGATTGTCAGCTTCTCCTCGCGCGAGGTCGTATTGTTGTAACTGTCGTTGACCATAGCCACAGGGTTGTACTGAGTACTCTTGCCGGAGTAGGAACCCTGGAAGTTTGACTCTGGAGTGAAATATACTCCTGTACTCTCACCAGTCGTCTGATCAATCCAATACGGGCTCATGTTCGGCATACGCTGCTGCGCTATCGAACGGGTCGTATCCCAATAGTTGGCTTCCTTCTTCGTATTGGTGAAACTAAAGTCCGTGTGTACACGCAGACGGTCGGAGAACTTATAGTTGATCTTCATCGACGTAGACAGACGGTCAAGTCCTGTTCCACGTGTCGTACCCTGCTCGTCGTAATATCCGAGGTTGAATATATAGGTAGCCTTTTCACCGCCACCCTTCATACTGAAGTTGTTGTCGGTGACTACGGCGTGCTGCTTGACGGCATCGAGCCAGTCGGTATTTACATTATATTCATCGAAATAGCGATAGTCTGGATCATAACCGATTTCAGGACTGTTGAACAGCATGTTCATTTCATTGGTAGCGTTCATCACGCCCTTGGCATTGGCTGCGTTCCACAACTCGTCCTGCATAAGCGAGACGTACTGTGTTCCATTGAGCAAAGGAATGGACTTCGGCTCAAACTTCGTCGTGAACTTCGACGAGAACGTGAAGTTGGTCTTTCCGGCAGTACCGTTCTTGGTAGTGATAAGCAATACGCCGTTGGCACCCTTCGTACCATATATGGCTGTTGCCGATGCGTCCTTGAGCACCTCGATGCTCTGGATATTAGAAGGTGTAATGTTCAGAAGTGCTCCGAAATCCTCCTCATTGGCGGTAGCGAAGTTGAAATCCTCGCTGATGTCGGTATCGTACGGAACGCCGTCGATGACGATAAGCGGCTCGGTGTTGGCACTAAGTGTATTGGTACCACGGATACGTATCGAGCTACGCGCGCCAGGGTCACCACCAAGCGTGATGTCAAGTCCGGCAATCTGTCCTTGCAGTGCCTCCTCGATAGAGCCGACAGGCGACTCTTCCACAATCTTAGTCATATCGATACGCTGGACGGCTGATGTCTGCTCCAGTCTCGATATACCCATACCGTCGGTACGGCGACCAACGACAGTAACCTCGTCAAGGTCGTGAGAATCGTCCGACGACAGTACGACATCAAGATGTGTCTGCCCAGTATATTTATATGTCTGTGACTTCATGCCGATATACGATATACGTATCGACAGCTGCCCCTCATTCTCGGGAACTTCTATGTTGAAGTTACCGTCAATATCGGTGACGGCACCCTTGACATATCGGTTTTGCTTGTTGACGAGAACGATGTTCGCGCCGATGATTGGTTCCTTGTCGTTGCCTATCATCTCATTGACGGTACCGGTGATGACTTTATTCTGCGCCATCGCTCCTACAGTGCCCACAATGATAAAGGCGAGCAGAAGAATCGTCCTTGAAACTTTATTTAATATTCCAGTTTGGTTCATAGTGTTACGTTTTTACTGTAGTATGCCGTCAATTAGATGGAAGCATCCGTCTGTGAAAGCGAATGGCAGATAATAGTATTCCGGATTGATATTCACGCTGTTGTTCTGGTCGGCATTGGTGAACTTTACACTCAGCTGCGAGCCGTCGTCAGAGATATTCATCTTGTAACTGCCAGTAGTGAAGAAGTCTCCCTTGCAGTCAGAGCCTATATAAGGATAGGTGGTAAATGAATTCATGTCTGACGTTATGAAGTAGTTGCGCAGATAAGCTGCGAGCTTGCCCTTGTTGGTCGAAGAGATACTTCCGCTAAGGGTTCCGTCGCTCTTTACCGAAAGCGAAGTACAACCAGGCAGTTTCTCGATATTTGCCTTGATTGCATCATTAGTAGGTATGAAGCAGATGAAGCGCGAGGTCTCAGATGGAATGATGCTGGTGCTGAGCGTCGTGCCGTCTATAAGTCCTGCCTTTTTCAACAATTGCGCGAAAAGATAATACTTGTAGTTGCGGTCGTTGCCTACGGCAAGCATGTGGGCGAGTCCGTCACCAGACTCTGCCTTGTACAGCTGGCGCGCGTCGTATGAGTATGCACTACCGTTGTCCCAGTCGCTGCCATTGTTCGTTATTTTATGGAAACTAACAAATGGCGAACCCGTATAACCTGAATTCAGTTGCTCGTTGAATACGGCGTTGCTCGTAATCTTGCCATCATGCACGTACCAATAATTATATGCTACGTTGGTCTGAATGACAGCCGTACCACTTTCTGGCAGAGAGCTTACGTTGGAAGCCGAATGGATATTGACGATGTTGCGCATAGCCTCGCTTCCCATAGCCACGAAGTCGCCCGCATCTGAACTGTACTGCTGGAGTTCCTTGCCCGACGTAGTGGTATACAGACGCATGGCAGGGTCACTGTTCTCAAACTGCGAGTTGTTAGGAATGAGAGTGACAAACTGAGACTTCTGCGAAGCCAACGACATCATGAGTCCGGAACCGTCGAGGGTATAGAGATAATCAACATAGTCCTTTGCCTTGAAAGCAGGACCTACTACCGACGAGAATATTGCCGGAGCATCCATACGGTCCATACCGTACAGTGTTCCGTTCTCACACATCACACGGTCGGTGACCTGATCCGGGTCTACGTTGATAGGAGTGCCATACTGTGTAAGCACCGTACCATTCTTTATCTCCTCTGGGAATACAAGGTCTGATGTAGCGGAGAAGCTCTGCATGATGAAGTAGCGGAGAATGGTCGGGTCGAGGTCGCTAAGCGACGTATATCCTCCATCGGCAGTCCAGAACGACTGGAAGAAATTATCCATTGCCGTATTGGACGGAACGAAGAGATTGTAGCCATTGCGCTCAAGTATGTCAGACTGCTGCCAGTTGGTAACAGACCACTCGCAGGCAATGTCTGGCAGTGAACCGTGAGTATGAATGTAAGCCTGATAGCCCAGCGACGTATTGGTCTCGTTGTCGGCAAGGGTGTACTCCGAATACTGGTCATAGAGATTCAGGAAGTCGGAATACTTGTCGCGGCTCTTAAGTTCGTCGTATATGGTATTAAGCGGTTCGACAACCTGGCTTATATGATAGAGGTAACCATTCTGAGTTATCTCATAGCCACCGTCGGCAACCTGTGCGTTGGCAACATTGACAGTTCCCTCATTACCTTCCGGCTGGTATCCGCCCCATACGCTTCCAGGATAGAAGTAAGTATAGTTGTACGACGCGTCGATACCCTTTGTCTGGAACAACATGCTTGAGAACACAGGCATGTAGCGCTCATAGTGGTATATATTAATTAATGTGTCGGTCGTGGCATTCGGCGTCAGCTTGACACGTTCCTGCTCTATCGGATCGGAACTGTATGTGCGATGCTTGTAATAGTAGCCCGCATTCTTCAAACGGTCTTCCTCGGTCGATGCGTCACCCTCGTTTGGACGGAAGTTCACGAGCTTCTGCCAATCGTAGGCGTAATACATCAAGTGGTATGTAATAAGGTTCTTCAGATACTGCGGGTCTTTCTCATTGAGTTCGTCAATAGAAGAAACGCCCTTCTTCTGAAGGAACGCAGAAAAGGCATCGTCGTCGGGAGCCATTACCGTAACGATGCTCTTTCCGTCAACGATGGGTTTATAACCAGAGAGGTCGATGCCACGCAGGAAGATGCTGTAGTTTCCTTCTGCCTGCATCATCTCGTAAGCGTTTCCGCTACTCTTGTTGGGTTTGTAATGGGAGTCTTCGCTAATATCGTCTGTACACGATACAAGTACCCCCCCCCACAGCAAAGTCAAACCCACCAAGCAAGCATACTTGATTTTGTTCATACTTTAAGGTTGTTTTCTATCAGTATTTTATATATTTATTTTTTTGGTTTATGGTTTTATCTCTCCGTTAAGGATTGATTGATGTTTCTTTGATTTGTTCCCTGGCAAAAGCCAGATCCCGTTCGCTTTGTGTATGTGTTGTTAGTTTTGGGTTTTTAATCCTACATCATGCATATCACATGCAAGAAGTGGCTTTAGTATTTTTGATTTGTTTGCATTTAAACGCTTGCAAAATTAAATACTTTTTTCTTTCCTCCAAAATTATTTGCACTTATTTTCAAGAAAATCGCCGTTTTTTTTATTTTACAGAATAACACACATTAATATAATATATTAGGGACGGAGTTTTCAGTAGGTAAAGAGCTATATCACCAAAACGCATACGGCAAACATTCAGAGATGATTAATACCGTCGGGTTATGCCAGGACAGAGTGTCACAAGGTATGCTTTCAATATTGCCAAATCCTATTCAGTTACGTTCAGAACCGTTCATATACCGTTCAATTTCATTCACTTCCCGTTCAGTTTTGAGATGTTATTTACACTGTTTTAAACGAAATATTTTTTATGGGCAAAGGGAATATTCCGACTCGCTCAAAGGAAATATTTTCTTTCACCCACTGATCATATGCTCACTCACCAAAAGAGAATATTTCAGTTCTCCATAAGGATATATATAATCTCCACCACAAGCATATATTCTTACAAATAATACTCATATATATAGCCTTGTAGTTTTTTATTATTTAAATAATAAAAATCAAAGTCGATAAAACAAAAATTAAAGTATGTTGGAATAATAAACGACTAATTTTGCGCTCAAAACTAAAATCAATGCGTAAAACATTCCTTCTACTGTTGCTTGCCATGTGCATGGTGGCGCAGGCTCAAACCAAGAAAGACGTGCTGAAACTGGCACGCAAGGTCAACAACTACTTCATGAAGCAGAACCCTGAACCGGAAAAGCCAACGTTCGTGAAACGCGAACGTTCGAGCAACCTCTGGACGCGTGCCGTCTACTACGAGGGACTCATGGCACTATACTCTGCAGACAACAACAAGAAGTATCTCGACTACACCGACCGCTGGGCATCGTTCCACAAATGGACGGCACGCACCTCGGTAAACAATACCAATGCCGACAACCAGTGTTGCGAGCAGACATACATCGACCGCTACAACATGACACACGACGAGGCTATGGTTGCCCCTACAAAAATCAACCTCGACTTCCAAATCTCTACCGGACGCAAGGACTACTGGTGGTGGATTGACGCCATACAGATGGCTATGCCTATTTACGCCAAATATGCCAAACTGACTGGCGAACGCAAATATCTCGACTACGCCATGGACTGCTATCGTGACACACGCGACCGTCGCGGACTGTTCAACATAAGCGAGGGATTGTGGTGGCGTGACAGCATTTTCAAGGCTCCGCACAAAGAACCCGACGGCAAGAACTGCTATTGGAGCCGTGGCAACGGCTGGGTATATGCGGCACTCGTGCGTGTAATGGAGACGCTTCCAGCGAACGATCCATACTATCTTGAGCTGGAAAAGGACTTCATGCTCATGACACACGCCATCATCAAGTGCCAGCGGACAGACGGATTCTGGAACGCAAGCCTCGTATCTACAAACTACGAGGGACCGGAAATGACTGGTACGGCACTATTCCTCTACGGACTGTCGTGGGGCATCAGCAACGGCATACTCGATGCCGACGAGTACCGCCCCATATGCGACAAGGCATGGAAGGCGATAGCATCGTGCGTACACGACAACGGATTCCTCGGCTACAACCAGGGCACGGGTTCCGGACCACAGGCAGGACAACCGGTGACATTTACTAGCATACCCGATTTCGAGGACTACGGTACAGGCTGCTGGTTGCTCGGAGCAATGGCCTACATGAACATCTAACGACATGGATAACCGCACATTCGACAAAATGAGGACATTCATTCCATGCGTCCTTTTAGCCGCAATGACGGCAGGGACGACTGAAGCAAGCGCACAAAGCACGCTGCTTCCGCAAGACAACATAACCTGCAAGGCCGGCACACGCTGGTGGTGGCTCGGCTCTGCCGTTGACTCGACGAACCTGCAATGGAACCTCGACCAACTGCACAGCCACGGCATCGGCACCGTGGAGATTACTCCCATCTACGGAGTACAGGGCAACGAGAGCCACGAACTTAGCTTCCTTTCTCCAGAATGGATGCACGCGCTGAGAATGACCGAGGACATAGCCCGCAAGGACTCTATGCAGGTTGATATGAACAACGGCACCGGCTGGCCTTTCGGAGGTCCTTGGATAACGCTCGACGATGCAGCTTGCAAGGCTGTGTTCGTAGATACTCTTGTAAGCAAGCGCACCGATATAAACAAGATTGCGTTCAACGTTCCGCAAAAGGAGCAGGCTACAAGCCGCTTCTATGCGGCACACGAGTTCCCCTCAACCGAAAAAGGCAAGAAGAGGGTCATAGCATTGTTCGTCGGACGTACGCGCCAAAAGGTCAAGCGTGCCGCTCCGGGTGGAGAAGGTTGGGTAATAGACCATTTCGACGCACGTGCCGTAGAGCACTACCTGTCACACATTGATTCGGCATTTGCGGCAAGCAACACTCCCTACCCTACTACGTTCTTCAACGACAGCTACGAGGTATACAAGGCCGACTGGACTCCACAACTGCCGGTAGAATTTGAGAAGCGTCGTGGATACAGCCTGATAGACAATCTCGACAAGCTTGTAGACCGCGATCCGCAAGTAGTCAGCGACTACCGTGAGACTCTCTCGGACATGCTGTATGAGAACTTCACGCTGCAATGGGTAAAGTGGGCACACTCGCACGGAGTGCTCGTGCGCAACCAGGCACACGGATCACCTGCCAACCTGCTCGACCTTTATGCCGCAGTAGACATACCAGAGATAGAGGGATTCGGACTTACAGACTTCGGCATACGCGGACTACGCCGTGATCCTGGATTCATAAGGCGGAACTTCTCCGACGTTAGTATGCTGAAGTATGCTCCGTCGGCTGCACACGTGACGGGCAAGAAGCTTGTCAGCAGCGAGACATTCACATGGTTGACGGAACACTTCCGCACTTCGTTGAGCCAGATGAAGCCAGATTTGGACTTGATGTACAGCTGTGGCGTAAACCGTATATTCTTCCACGGAACGGCATACAGTCCAAAGGACGACACATGGCCGGGATGGAAGTTCTATGCCGCGATAGACATGAGCCCGACAAACTCCATTTGGCGCGACGCTCCGTATCTGATGAAATATATCGAACGGTGCCAGAAGTTCCTGCAATGGGGCGAACCAGACAATGACTTCCTCGTATACCTGCCTGTACGCGACATGTGGAAGAACAACACCAAGTCGCTTCTGATGATGTTCGACATCAACAGTATGGCACGCAAGTCGCCGGAGTTCATACGCGCCGTCATGGAGATAGACTCCCTCGGCTATGGCACCGACTACATAAGCGACCGCCAGATAGCCAACATAAAGAAAGAGGAGGCGGAAGTGACGCAGAACGGTTCCAACACCGTGTCAACACGTTACATAACCGAAGGTGGAGCGTCGTATAAGGGGATCATTGATCCACGGAAGCCAATAGACGTGGCCGGACTGTCGCGACTGGCAGTGCCGGAGGAGCTGAAGACGAAACTTCGCCTCCACTATCTGCGCCGCCGCAATCCTTCAGGGTGGCACTACTTCATAGCCAACCTCACACCCGACGATGCAGACTCGGCAGTATCGCTGGCAATACCATTCGACGAGGCTGTGTGGTACAACCCAATGACCGACAAGTACGAGCGTGCCGAAATCATAAATGGCAAGGTGCGTGTCTGCCTGCTTAGCGGAGAAAGCCGAATACTGCTCACCGGCAGCAACGGCTCACTGGAAAAGGCAGGATTCCCCATAAACAAGGAAACGGCACAAGCCACCGTGATAAGGCGCGACGCTCCGGCGAAGGAGATAGACACTCCATGGACGTTGAGCTTCATAGAGGAGGCTCCACGGGTACAACGCACATGGACTCTCGACCACCCACAGACATGGGAATCGCTTGGCGACGACAGCGCGAGCGTCACCATGGGCACGGGAGTATACACCACTACGCTTAAACTCGGCAAGGCTGACGCAAAGAAGCGTTGGGCGATAGACTTGGGCGACGTACGCGAGTCGGCACGTGTCTACATAAACGGCACGTTCATAGGCTGTGCGTGGGCGGCTCCGTTCATACTCGACACGCAGAACACACTGCGCAAAGGCAATAACGAGATACGCATCGAAGTCACAAACCTGCCCGCAAACCGAATAGCCGACATGGACAGGCGCGGAGTGAAATGGCGCAAGATGAAGGAGATAAACGTCGTGGACGTAAACTACAAGAAGACGACCTACGACAAGTGGGCTCCGGTAAAGAGCGGACTTAACGGCAGCGTGAGACTGCTCGAACTTTAAGAAGACAGTTATATTAATAATAGGTATATGCAAAGCATTTTGGAGGGTCGTCCAGCCCTTAAGAAAGAAGTGGACAAGATAGCCGAAGTAGCCGGATACTTGTGGCAGAACGGCTGGGCAGAACGTAACGGAGGTAACATCACTGTAAACATCACAGACCTCGTAGACGACGGCATACGTGCACTGAAACCAATCAGCGACGTAATCAAAATTGGCGAGACACTGCCACATCTCAAGGGCTGCTACTTCTTCTGCAAGGGCACACAGAAACGTATGCGCGACCTTGCACGCCGCCCGATGGAGAACGGTAGCGTGATACGAATCCTCGACGACTGCGCAAGTTATGTCATCATAGCCGACAACGCCGTGATGCCTACATCGGAACTGCCAAGCCACCTGCTCGTCCACGACCACTTGGTAGAAACCGGCAGCGCATACCGTGCGACGCTGCACACTCACCCGATAGAACTCGTAGCCATGAGCCACAACCGCGAGTTCCTCGGCAAGGACGTACTGACGAACATACTCTGGAGCATGATTCCGGAGACAAAGGCCTTCTGCCCGCTCGGGCTCGGAGTGGTGCCATACGAGGTGCCGGGAAGCAACGAACTTGCACAGGGAACGCTCAAGGAGCTCGAGGACTACGACGTGGTACTGTGGGAGAAGCACGGAGTATTCGCCAAGGGACTCGACATCATGGACGCGTTCGACCAGATAGACGTGCTGTCGAAGAGCGCGAAGATATATGTAAACGCCCGCGCGATGGGATTCACGCCAGAAGGAATGAGTCAGGAACAGATGACGGAAATGTCACGCATATTCCACCTGCCGAAATAATTAGTTAATTAGATATAGATTAGAGTTTGTGGATCGGCTCCGCACATTGTCATACAGGCAAGTGCGGAGCCTTTTCCTTTATATAATTATAAAGAGAGAACGCCGTCACCACTATCCGGGCTATCAGCCCTACTATATGGAGAACTGCGCCGAAAAGAGCAACTCGCGCCCGCGAATGGCGTAGTGGTCGGTTATGCTCCCCACCCCACTATACTGCGTTACGGCATATTCACGCTTGCCGAAAATGTTGGTCAATGCCGCCGACAGGCGCAGCTTCCTCAACCGCCACACTGCCTTTGCGTCGCCAAGCAACGTGTTGACCGCAGTGCCCGACTGGAGTTCGTTCCGGTAGTGGACCATGCCGAAAGTTACGTCAACCGCGCCAATGGTAGACGTCAGCGAGAGCCGCTGCCTCCAGTCGAACAGCGCGGACTGCCCATCGGAGTGCAGCCACTGGAAGTCTCCATTATAGCTCAACGCGCCCCACGCTTCCGAAAACTCTATGTTCGGCGACAGCTTGCAGACCGCGGTATTGTAGCCGACAAAGCTTCCGCCCGTCATCTGCACACCTTTATTATATGTAACACTACCTGCAAGACGCGTCTTCAGGTGAATGGAGAAAAAGCCTTTCGACACGGCGCATTCCGCCTGCGCAAACGAGGAATGCGACGGACTTTGCGCATACGACACGTAGTAGTTGCCGTCAATTATCTCCAGACTTTCCGTCATACTGCGCCATACGCGACCGGCATTCACGTCGGCATTGACGAACAGTTCTACTATCGGACGCTTGTAGACATATCCTATATATGTGGTGAGGTTCCGCACCTTCGGTATCGAACCGTCGGTTTGGAAATACGAACGATAGTCGCGGCGCACGTTCTTCAACGCGAAATCTCCGACTCCCGACGTGCTTTCACCATAGTCCACCGACGCAGACCATTCGGTGCGCCGCCAGCCTTTCCAATTGACATACGCCCTACTCCCCAACAGCACAAAGCCTTTGCACTGGTGCGGATAGCGTTCCCAACGCGCGCGCGCCGACAGTCCCACCACCCACGGCTCGCGCTTATACTGCCAGTAAGGGACGACCGACGCGCCAATCTCCGGCACATTGCCACGCACATTGAGGTTCTGCGCGTCGACGGTTGCCGTCAGCCTGTGGGTGAAGAACGTCCGACTGCGCAACCAACCGACGCTCGCTGCCGTGTGCCAAAGGTTGGTCTGCAACGTATTCTGAAAGTCGGCAACGCGCAATTCGCCACTGCTGTGATGATAGTCCGCAACGGCGTTGACCGTCCACTGCGCCTTCCCTGCCGTATAGAGACGGTACAGCGCAGCCGCAACATCAACCGTGGGCACCGTGATGCGCTGCACTGTCGTGTCGCCAATGTCTGCCAGTGCGTCCGCGCGGCGTGCCGACAGTCGCAACGATTCGTCGCCATAGACGGACTGCGAGTTGACCTTTCTATCGACTTCCAACGACAAGTCGTCGTTCTTCAAATCAAGAAACTGGCGTTGCGACGTGCTGACTGGCGACGCTCCACCCAGGTCGTATGACGACTCATTGCTGGTATGTTGACGCTCGACAGTGCGCAGATAGTGGGCCGACAAGCGCAGTTCGCCGTCGCCGTCCTTCTGTATCCTGTTGGCGGAATAGTCCTGCGATGTGTTGAACCTCAACCTTCCGGCATCGATAGGAGCCGACAACGAAGGCACTGCCAGCCACGAGGGTATCGTGGCGGCTGCAAGTCCCGTGCGCCAAGTTCCACGGACTGCGTTCTGTCCCGACAGATCCTGTCCCGTACGGTCGTAGGCGGCCTTGTAGTCGAACTGGCGGCTGCGCCCTATCTGCAATGCGTCGACTTCGCCTCCAAAAGTATTTGTCTCACCTATTAAAGCATACGGTTTCACGGTGAGCAACAGCTTGTCGCGCACCGAATCCTTCATCACTATGTTCATCGCAACGTCGTCGGTAAACACCTTGTCCTGCAATGCCTTGACGGGTTGGTCGTGGTCTATGACCTCTGCCTTTTTCACGTCGCGCGCCTTGATGTTCTCTTCCAACTGCCCGTACCGTCCGCCGGTCATGTCAAGACCCTCTATGGTGAAACGGCTTATGCGCTTGCCGTTGACGCTCACCTCGCCATTGTCGCCAATATCCACTCCGGGCAACTTCCGCAGAACGTCCTTCAGGGTGTTGTCCCGTGGCGACGTGAACCGCGACAAGTCATAGACTGTGGTATCGGCACGCCCTATCACCCTATTGCCCCGAACCGTGACCTCCTTCAGCTCGAAAGCCTCCGGCTGGAGGACAATCTTCGTAAATCCACTGGGCGAAGCACCCACGCGGCGGCGTGCATAGCCGAGGCATGTCACGTTGATTGAGTCTGACGGTTGGAGCGAGTCCACCGACATACAGAACTTTCCGCCAGCGTCGCTATGGCAGAACCGCAGCGGATTGCCGCCACGCAGGAGGGTTACGGTGGCTGCGTCGACGGGATTGCCACCGTCGTCGACGACGATGCCGCTGACGGCGGTCTGCGCGACAGCCACAAGGCAGGACGCCAGCGACAGCAATATCAACAAGATTCTGTTCATAGCCAAGCGCAGTCTACCGTTCTATCGGGTTGTATGGAACGGGCTTGGAGTGCATGATTTCATTGCCGTCCCCGTCGACGATGCTTATCTTGCTGGTCGACGACTGCGGGAAAGTCATGCGCGCGTAGCCCACCGCGTCGGAATAGTAACGCCTGCGTATCTTGTCCAAGTCGCGGCGACCCACCTCCTGCGAGTTCTTGCCTTTATAATATATGTTGCGGGAGCCGTTGACATTGGCAAGTCCGACGGCAGTGAACACGTACTCGCGTCCCTCGTCCCAGGCTTCCAACACCAGCCCGGGAAGCCCGTGAATCTTCCAGGGTCCGCCGTCAATGGGAATGTCCGCGGCATACCACGCGTACCAGTGACGACCCTTGAAGCGTGCCTCTGCCATTTGGCAACGGTAGCCGAGCACCTCCGTAACGCTGTCGGGAACGAGCGACCACGCGGGTGTCTCCACCGGTTCGACGACACGGAAGTTGTCGTTGCACACGCGGTCAAGCATAACCGTCTGCCCTACTGTCGGCAGATTGGCGTACAGCTTCCACGACACGCGCGCGGTGGCACGCACGTTGACGTTGCCGCCGTGGGCTATCTGCGCCGCGACCAACGAGTCGACCTGGTACGCCACATAGCTGAAAAACGCCGTTCCGCGGCTCCCTATCTGGAGGAGCATACGCTCGGAATAGCGGTCGGAGTCACTTTCCGAGGGGACTACCGCGTCGAGATTGTAGGTGACCTCGTAGCGCACCATGTCGACCGAGTCGCCACGACTGCCGTCTGAAGCGTCGACTATCGACACCAACTGACCCCAAAGAGCCGTCGGGAGGACGGCGCACAAAAACAAAAATACCAGTTTCTTCATCTTATATACCTTTATGGTTCATGCCGCAAAGGTATAACTATAAAGGCAGGCAGGCGGCGGTTTTATGTTATCGGAATGTTATTCCACGGGGGTTGTTTTTATTACTAAATTATTATGAACCCGCGCCGAAGCCCCTGTATACGGGGAAAATCCAGTAACTTTGCACATCGTTAAGAAAAAACATACCGTAATGGACAAGCGTATCAAGATAGTCTTCGCCGCGAGCATAGCCACGATGCTGCTCATGCTCGCCGGACAGGCGTACTGGCTCTACAACCAATACGAGTACAGCGTCACGACACTAACGGACGAGATGGAGCAGACGTGTACCAAACTCATACAGCAGGAGCAGATGGCAAGGTACGACCGCGCGACGAAAAAATGGAGCGACATAAGCAAGAAGGACACGCTGAAGCTGGAAGTCCATATCGACATACACAAGAAGTCACATGGCTCAATCAAGTCGCAGACGACATTCACCTACAACCTCATAGACGGAACAAAGAGGCGGATACGGGCGCATGACATGGACACCCAGGACGGCAACGCCATATACAGCCGCTACCAGGCAAGCCTCTACCAGCCATTCCAGAAACAGACCATAGACACGCTGCTCGCCGCCCACGGCTACGGCGCAACGTACGGATTCCGCCGAATCGACGGCATGAAGCTCGTGCTACAGCCGCAATACTCCGCCACCGGCGGCTGGCACAAGGGGCTGCACGTGGCGTATTGCAGCAATCCGATGTTCCGGCAGGGCGTGGAGTTCACCATACCCATACCGACACTCGGAATCATAAGGCTGATGAAATGGCAGCTCGCCATGAGCCTGATGATGATAATCGCGCTGGCGTTCTGCCTCTGTTACCAGGTGAAGACGATAGTCATACAGAAGCGCATCGACGGACTGCGCCGCGAGTTCCTCAAGAACATGATACTCGAAAGCAAGCAGCCCCGCGAGGACACCGCCACCGACGACTGCCTGCGCATCGGCGATACGGAGTTCCGATACGGGCTGAACGAGCTGCGCCACGGCAACGAGCGGGTGATGCTCACCTCGCGCCAGGCGGAGATACTGCGGCTGCTCGCGCTCTCGCCCAACGAGACCGTGGGCCGGGAGCGCATATTGCAAGAGGCATGGGGCGACGACTCGTATTCCAACTCGCTGGCACTCAACGTGCAGATAAGCTACCTGCGGCGCGCCATACGCGGCGACAGCCGGCTCTCAATCGACGTTATCTACAAGAAAGGCTACGTGCTGAACGTGAGGTGAGATACCTGCGCAAGCATTACAGGCTCGCAAGCCAGTTGCGCCCACTACGTGTACGCAGCCACAACATGAAGAATATACAAAGGGCTATCACCACGATGAAGAATATAGTCAGATAATCCATGATGCCTTACTTTAAAATTTTAGATCCTATTAAAGCTAAAAATACAGTACTGATAGTGCCGAGAGAGATTTTCAGCCATGCGTGAGAGTCCGCATTGTCAAACAATGCCGGCATGCCCCCAAGCACGACCGCAGCAAACGTAAGTTGCGAGAGGTTCAGGAAATATCCAGCTATTTTCTCACGGCGTGTCCGTACGCGTTCCTTTTCTTCCTTCTGTGTCGCCATATCCGTATCTTGTTATTATTGCCCATGCAGCTGCGTGGCAATTGTGCCACAAAGATAATGCTTTTTTATGATACCTGCAACTCTATTAAAACTATCATGACCCGAATACACCACACCGTATCACTCTGACCGATTACACTCCGCGAGTCTGACCGATTAGATTAATCGAGTCTAATGGTTAGACTCGGGCAGTCTAATGGCTACATTCAGGCAGTCTAACCGATTAGACTCATGCAGTGTAACCGGTTAGACTCGTCCAATCTAAGCGTTAGACTCGCTTAATCTAAGCATTAGACTCGTCGAATATAGGCGTTACACCCGCCGAGTCTGGCGATGAGACTCACAGGACACGGCGGTGAGACCCCTGCACACATATATATAAGGTGTCGCAGATTAGAAGCTGCAAAAAGGACGAACCGTGCGTGGATTCCTGCCAAAATATAACGAAATCGAACAATTATTGCGCGATTTTGAATGAAAAGCTTGCAATCGAACACTTTTTTACGTAACTTTGGGACGACAAGGCTGATCGTCATCTTTCCCACGACTACAAACCTAAGGGACGACGAGTGACAACGACCGGCACATATTAACCCACGTCTGCGCAAGCAGACCCAAACCTAAAGACGATATGAGACGAGTATTACTTTCGCTATGGGTAACGCTCATCGCGACCGCCCTAATGGCAGAACCCGTCACGAAACAGCAGGCTACTGCCACAGCAAGCAAGTTTTTCAGTTCACACGGAGCGGCACTCGACCGCAAGGCTCCCGTAATGCAGGCACCGTCTACCGGCGGAACCGCGACGACATCGGCGTACTACGTGTTCAACGCCAAGGACGGCAAGGGATTCGCCATAGTGTCGGGCGACGACCGCACGCCGTCAATCCTCGGCTACTCCACCACGGGGTCGTTCGACCTCGACAACGCGCCCGACAACGTGCGGTACTGGCTCGGCGAGTACGCACGGCAGATAAAGTACATACAGGATAATGACATCGAGCCTGCGGAAACGCGGGCTTCGGGCATCGCCGACAACGCGAAGATAGCCGCAATGCTCCAGACCAAGTGGAACCAGGGCAGCCCCTACAACGACGCATGCCCGACAGTGAACGGGCTGAAAGCGTACACGGGCTGCGTCGCAACGGCTATGGCGCAGATACTCTACTACCAGTACCAGCAGCACCCGACGCTCGTGCCCTCGACACTGCAAGCCGACATTCCGTCGTACAGCTACCAGCTACAATATGACGAGTCGGTAACCTCCACCATAGAAGGCATTGCGGCAGGAGCCACGATAGACTGGGCAAACATGCAGTTGGAATATACTTCAGGCACGCAGGCAACGGCAATATCCGACTTCATGCTGTATTGCGGCAAGTCCGTCGAGATGCAATACGCGTTTGCGAGCAGTGGCGAGTCCGGCGCAGCGTCAAGAAACGTGGCAAACGCGGTGCACACATACTTCGGACTGTCGTCAAAGGCAAGATACGTAATCCGTAGCAACTACACGAATGCCGATTGGAACGAGCTGATATACACGGAACTGCAGAACGGCAGACCGGTATTCTACGCAGGCTACAACAGCGAGACAGGTCACGCCTTCGTGATAAACGGCTACGAGGGCGACTACTATTTCGACGTGAACTGGGGCTGGGGAGGCTCATGCGACGGCGCGTTCCTACTGTCGGCACTAACCCCGCAAGACAAGGGAATAGGCGGCGGAACATCTGACAATGGCTTCAACACCGGACAGGAAGCGGTCATAGGCATCGAAGCCGGCACCGCGACAGGAGAAGGATTCCACCTGACAGCCGCAAGCTTCAACATTGACAGTACACAATACGACTATCCATTTGCCTACTACTGGCCAATGAACGGAGGTTCGGCAGAGGAGAGCTACGACTACGGCTTCGGCATAATCGGCGACAACGGAGCGATAACCCAAGTGGGAACTACGCACACGGCGACCA
Organism: uncultured Prevotella sp.; assembly: GCA_964523825.1. Lineage (GTDB taxonomy): Bacteria > Bacteroidota > Bacteroidia > Bacteroidales > Bacteroidaceae > Prevotella. The sequence continues at coordinate 40,045 of CAZGAT010000010.1, forward strand.
TAGCCGCAGCGAAATACAGCGACGACTACGCGTGGATAACTCCTTATCAATTTGAAAGTTACGGCACGGGCACGTACAAGGTGGTGCCTGTCGGAAAGCTGACGACGGCATCGGAATGGCAGTCGCTGTTCTCGACCGGCAGATACATCAACGTAACCATCGGGACTGACAAGTCCACCATGACGATAGACCCGGCGGTCTCGATAAGCAACTTCGCGGCGGCAGGCACGCCGATGAGCGGCGACTCTACCGAAATATCGTTTGACGTTGCAGCCAACGACCTGTACCTTGGAGCATTCGACATCTATCCTGGAGACTATGGTTCTGAATTCAGTATAGCGTCTATCGACACGGTGAAGCTGGAGAAGGGCGATACAAGGCACTTCACGTTCAAGACGGTGCTCTATGGAAGTACTGCCAGCCGGAACACTACCCTTGTCATCAAAGACCGTGAGACCGATCAAGAACTATGCCGCAACAGCTTCTGGGTAGCGACGAACAGCATCTACGCATCAGACGGGAGCGTGGAGACCAAGAACCCGGAATCGACGGTGCAATTCACGATTGTCAACGAGACTACCACGGCATTTGACGGAAAGATGTACCTGGAGACAAGGGACACGCACCTCGACGAGGTGCTGGATTACCGCACGATAGACTTCAGCGACGCGGAACTCACGATTGAATCGTTCGGCACGAAGACCATAACCGCCAACGTACCTATAACGAGACCGGGCGAATACAGCACCACCCTGATGTATCAGAAAGACCCGTCTGACACCGAGCTGACGACGCTGGACTCGCAGAACTTCGGCTATCAGAACAGCCTTAGCGTAGCAAGCTACGAATGGGACCGCAAGACTCCGGAGTCGACATTCACCGTGACGGTGCAGAACATAGGCGACTTCACGTTCGCAGACACGCTGAAGATAAGCCTCAAGGCTCCCGGCGACGGCACTCCGCACGACAACTACTCGGAGATATACTCCATAAGGATAGACACTCTGAACATCGCGCCCAACGACACGCGCACGCTGACGGTGACGCTGCCGACGACGGAACAGGTGGACTACAACGTGAGGGTGGAGTACTACAATTGCTATGACTTCGCGTATTCGTCCAACTGGGCAGGCGGCGCGAACTTCGAATTGAGGTACGACCTGACCAATTCCGACTGCAAATACACCAAGGATATGCCGACTACGGACTTCACGTTGTGGTTCAAGAACTACACGGAAGCGGTGTTCGACCAGCCTGTTTACGTGACCCTGTATGACAATACCGACGAGGAGAATCCGACTGTGATAAAGGAAGTTACGATAAATACACTGAACTTGGCGCAGAACGAGGAGCAGTCCGTCAGCGTAAGTCTGCCTACGGAAAGCGCGGGCAAGTACAAGGTGACGGTTGAATACAACGAATACAAGTCGGGAACCAAGGCTGAAAGGACGAATATGCGCACGGTTACATTCGAGATAATCGCGCGGTACAACGCCGATCTCACGGACGGAGGCGGGACGTTTACGTGCTCGTCGGATCTGGAAGTATCGGGTTCAAACACCATAGACAAAGCCTTCGACAACGATCCGGAGACGCTGTTCGGCGCGATACCCGGCACGACAGAGGAGGGAGCCTACGACGGAAAGGCATGGATACAGTACGAGGCTCCGACGGCTATAACGGTCGGCTCGTACGCCATTTCGTCCGGCAGCGACCTTGACGCGGCACCATCATCATGGACCATACAGGCATCTAACGACGGAACCAACTGGACCACTCTCGACGAGCGTTCGGGAGAGGCGTTCAGTAGTACCTATGAACAAAAGAAGTACGACATCGCAACTGACGAGGTGCAGCCATACAAGTATTTCAGACTCAACGTATTACAGTTCTACAATACAGCCGTATGGGCGTTCATGATACAGGAATGGCAGTTGTTTGAGGGCACTGCAAGCGGCGACGGTATTGGCAACATAGTGCTGGATTCCGACGGAAAGGCTGCCGTATACAGCATCAAGGGCATACGCCTCGGCACTGTCAGTGGCGACGAATTGGGAACATTCATGCGGTCGTTGCCCAAGGGCGTATACATAGTGAACGGAAGGAAAGTCACGAACTAACGCCATGCTGCAAGCTGCCTGCCGGTATATGGGCAACGGTTCATGATACCATTCGCGCGAGTGGAAACTGGAGATTCTGCATAATGCGCGCCGGCGGACGGCACGGATAGCCAATAAAAAGGAAAGCGGTCATCGGGAAACAAGTCCTGATGACCGCTTTTTCCATGTGTATGGACGGTTGTCAGATAAGCCGTCCGCCGAAGATAACGTCCTTTATCTTCTGTTCGTGGTCGAAGATGAAGTTGGATACGATGCTCGAAAGTATGGCTGCGGTCGGGAGGCGCACGCTGGTAGCCGTCTTCAATCTGTCGAGGACGTTCTTCAAATCGCCGTCTATATAGATGGTGGCAAGCTTGGAGTCGCGCGTCTTGTAGTCATGGCCTATCTGCATGAAACGCTCCCAACTGTCGCCGCCATTGTCCTTGATAGCGCGATAGTCACGCTCGGCACGCTCTGTCGGAGTGATGGAGTCGCGCTTGTTTGCAGGCCGTCCGGGACGGGCTGTGCGTGCAGGCGCGGGTGTCGGAGCGGCATATTGCTGATATGCCGGCTCTGGACGGTCAGTAGCCTGCGCCTCGGACGCTACTACCCCACCCTGCTGTTCTTCCGGTTCTGCGTATACATGTTCCTTTTTTGTCGCCGGTTCCGCGTGAGACGCGGCTGAATCGGCTGTCGCGGTAGCAGCCGTCGCGGTCGTCGCCGGTGCCGGAGCAGCCTCTACGCTGTTGTCTTCTTTCGCTTCTTCAGCAACGTTACCATTATTGTCTTCCTTGCTGGCAGGCTCTCCCCCACCCTTCTGTACTTGATGAACTAATCCTGCAATACCGCCAGGAAGCACTACGCTTGTCTTTATTTTCTTTTTAGCCATTATGTTTGTTTGCATAAGAGTTTATATATATGATTCTTTCTTCAATTATTCGATTACGTAATTATCAGCTTAAACAATTGTTTATATATCTATATTTTACATTATATTATTCCAAGTCTTATCGAAACATTCTAAATATAGAAACAAACAATTATTTATATAAATTATTTCATCCGCTTTATCATATAATCGAAACTGTCGCTTACCGCGTCACGCTGTGTGGCGAGAAGCTCGAAAGTATTGATGCGTTTGAGGGTCGCACGGCTCGCTATGCGTGGTGTGACATTCCCTATCTGCTTGAAAATCTCGTCGGTTTGTTTCCACATACGGTTCTCATCGCTCGTTCCAATACGCGCGTCTATACGGTTGGGAACGAAGAACAGTTGCGCTTTCATGTCGGGATATTGCCCGCGGATCGCATTAATCACCTGGACGAACACGCCCGTAGAGTCAAGTGTCTTGTCCTCGTACTCGTATGGGCAAACGATATAGTCGGCATTGGTGAACATCGGAACCAAGCCGTCTTCAGAGACGTTACCCGGGGAGTCAAACAATACGTAGCCCTCGACCTGACGAGCCGAATCCATGAGTTGCTGCATGGTGTCGGGGTCGGTGACGTCGAAATCCTGCACTGTATAAGGTTCTTCGTCATCAAAGACTTCGGCATCCTTGCGCCTCTGCATAGAGATTGTTTTCTGCAAGTCTGTATCTATGATGCATACAGGCTTGCGCTTCATAGTAAGGTAATTGGCAAACAGCATACAAAGGGTTGACTTACCTACCCCACCCTTCTGATTGGCAAATACTACAATTCTATTCTTCATAGCCATAGTGTTATATGTTTATTTTTGTATATATTAAATTACTAAAATCGTATTATTTTGATATTCAAGGCATTGGCGCGTATAGATTTCCATACATTTCCGTCTTATGGCACGCACTGTGTGACATGGTTTTCAACGTTTGAATGGTCTTAAGAACAAGGTCAAGCCAGTTTTTCTATCCATTTTCTTCATTCTAAATGCCCTCCGCCAACCTTCATTGTCCGCCCGAGGAATATTGTTGGAAGTACATTAAGTATCCATTTGAGAACGGAAACGATACACGGAACAGTCCCTGCCCCGGTTAGCATATTTGCGCTGTAAGCCGAAATATAGGCAACATCAAGCGTCCCACCTACTATTGGACAAAGGAACAAAGACAGTCCCAGCGCACGCAAACGCCCTCGAGTCGTTATAGCTAACACTATTCCAAACAAGAACAGGATAATATTCAAAAGATAGCCACTAACGATACCTATACGGTGTGTAACCGACAGCTCCACAGGCTGATTCAATGAATCCACCACAGAAGTGCCGTTTGGAATATCCTTCAGCAAGCCCATGATAACGAGGGTAATAATGGCAAGGACCACATAACTTAACATCGATTTAGAGATAGAAAGCTGCCGCCTAATAAGTTCCCACACAACGACCAAACTCCCAGTAGAGAATATAGCAAGCAGCATTTTCCCCACACTACTCCCAATCAAATGGCGAAATCCAGGCAAGGAAGCCCCATCTGTAACACCTGACAAAGTAATAAACTCTGGCAACATAGCTACAAAGTTCAAGCCCACGAATAGGGATATTGCCCACATGATCACCTTATGTTCTCTGTCAGATATATCGAAACTATATAACTTCTTACTATTCATAAATATCTATTAATCAATTGTTTATAATATTTTATATATTTATCCTTTTACTTATTTAATTGCAACAGCATTGCGATAAGAGTATATTTCCCCGATGTCTAATAAATACATTCAATCATATACATATTCAAGTACAAACATATTTGCACGTGCAAATTTAACCATAAAGAATCAAACATACAACAAAGCAAACAAACTTTTAAATACAAATACAAAAGAATATGAAAAGTAATAAATACAAAAACATACAAACAAAAGCCTTTAAAAACATACATTTATCGATATACACAAATAAGCAAATATAAATATTTAAACATAAAACTATATAAACTTATAAAGTCATACAAATATCAAAATACAAATATATGAATTCACTTAATTAATAATACTTAAACACAAAACTATATTTATATCTAAACTTATAACAATAAATCATCAAACAAATATAGATATAAAAACATACTATAATATTAATACATAATAATTAAAAGACAAAGATATACATATCGACAATATTAAACAACTATACATTTCTAAAAATAAAAACAGATAGAATTATTTATATATAAAATTGTAATATGATAAAGTTGCGAGCAAATACAAAGTTAATCAAATATTCTGTAAAACAGTATGCCCTGTATTGCTTATTATCAAGAAAATCTTTTGCTGTTTAAACTTGGAGAAAATGCAAACCATATGTGAATAAAAATTATAGTTGATAAATAATTTTAACTTCCAAACAGATGCATACGAAAAAGACACCTGTTGGAAAATGTTTACAGTAACACACTATAACAAATAAAAATAGTACGGTAATGAATAGGATAGGGGAGACCCTCAAAGAAACTAATAATGCAAATACTAAAAGTGCTCGCAATTATTAAACATAGAAAATATGTCGAACTCACAACATAGGTAAAGCGTCGATTAAGAATAAGTATACCATGAATGGCATTACACCAACCAACAACAACAATAACATTGCAACTAAGAACAGAAGCGACAATGGCGACAAAAAAGGAACTTTATATCATTATACACAAACCAGACATCCAAGACAAGCGGAAAATGATTCGATTAAAGTAAATTAAAGCACTGATAATCAAGTATAATAGATAATATCCTAAAGTAGAACGGCGACAAAAAAGTGAAAAATGAAGTTTACTATAAAGTAAAAATAGAACTAAATCGAAACAAAATATTAAAAAACAATAATATAAATCAATAAATTATATAATATGACATGATAAAAATATAAATAACAGAAGGAAACTGCCATAGGACTTAGAGTCAGCAATAAAGCATATGAGATCATAAGATCAGTTGAATAACAAAATACCACTTAATCTGCTATATACTAGATAGATACAAGCAGATAGCGACAAATAGGGAATATAATAGTTCAGAAAAAAGTATCTAACTCCAAATGTAGAGAGACCAGGTTATATAAACACCTGCCATTTTCGAACTAAAGAAATAGCAGCGACAAATAAGGAACAAGTTTCCAGCTATACAATGCTTTCTTTGATGAGACTATATGTAACATATTTATTATAAGGGATTTATAACCCATATAACACTGAATGTCGACAGATAGGGAAACTAATACATAATAAATCTTTTGCTAACGACAAAAAGGGAACATATAACGCATATACAAAATAGGATTTATAAAGTAAATAAGAATACCTTATAAGGGTGAAGAAAACAGATGATGTGGCAACAGCTTTCTACTTTGATTGATATTTTATTACAAATAATGAAATATACAATTGCAAAATCAAAGATATAATAGAAACAAAAATAACAACCATTTTGTGAAATATAGAATAAGAGGAAAAGTATATGCCGGAATATATATAAAAAGTAAGTAAACTTAGCTAAGTATATGTGGCTGGAAGCTTCTTATATAGACTTAAAAGTAGTCTATGGGATTAATTCTCGAATATCAAAATATTAATTCCTAAAACAAAAAAATTAAATCTCGAATTAGATATCATTATTTAATCTATTGTATAAGACTTATTTAGGAAGTCATAATTTACTGTAAGATAGAGTGTTATGGGTTAGTTGGGCGACATTTTAGTAAGTTTGCGCCGACAAATTTGTAGGTTTAATGAGACAATAGGGGAGGGTTACGTCGACAAATTTGTAGGTATTGGTTAGATTACGTCGACAAATTTGTAGGTTTGATGCGACAATGAGGGAGCAAAGGGCTTGTTTGCTTCTTATTTTTTGATAAAATTAGATGTTTATTATACCATAAACTGATTTATCTTTTTTAATATCAATCGTATCGGTTCACAAAATATAAAGCTTTAACCATTATAATATATTGATATACAATAGTTTGTATTTGTGTCGACAAATTTGTAACTTCTTTAGTATATTCAAATAATTAACAAAACGACAAAAAAGGAAATTGCTCGTAATTTATTACGTTAGATGATTAATCTATTGAATTATACAAAATTAATAATGTAATTAAGCTGTAATACTGCTGTGTTCAAAATTAAATTCTTAATTTTGCCAATACATATACTGTGGCATATCGTATATGTAATGTATTTATAAATAGATAAAGCTGTTGGTTATGATTAAAATTTATGGAATGCCGACATGTCCGTATTGTTCGTATGTCTATAAACAAGTTGAAGGCGATAAAAGATTCAAAATTATAGATATAGGAAGCGACGTGCATCGTATGAGCAAGTTTATTAGTATGCGTGATACGTCACCTGTGTTCGATCATTCTAAAGCTGTTGGAGATATAGGGATACCATGTTTTGTATGTGAAGATGGAACTATAACGTTAAAGCCAGAGGAAGTAGGATTGATGGAATATACGGGGCAAGGAGCCTCATGTGCTATTGATGGCAGCGGTTGTTGATAACTTATTGATGTAGCAATGGTTATACGGTAGAGTAGGGGGGGGACCTGGCTTTGTAATTATTTTGGAAGAAGCTACCTGTTTGTCGTTCTTTGTTGAATGATATTTTGTTGATACCTCCCTTTTTGTCGCTGTCTGTAATAATGCTTTTTATTTAGGGCAAGTTCGGCGACAAAAAAGTGTAAAAAACAGTTAAAGCTGTTGTCGCGTAACTATTTTTTTCTCTTCACATGTCTGTTATATGAATATATTGTAAAGTTATTATCATAAATAACGGTCGTTTACAGTTAGAATGGCTGGCAATATTCCCATTATGTCGTACATAGATAGTTAGATGCTCCCTATCTGTCATCATAATGTTCCTCAACCGTTACTAAGTAGCTCCCTATTTGTCGCTATTAACTTACTATAATGTCGCTTCCAATAATTGTTATATCCTTATATTCAGATGGTTAAATGGTTCTAAATAATATCTAACCAATGATTTAAACTAAAGATTAATCAACTTTTGATGCTTTTGTCTCCGCATAAGATAAGGAGCATCGACAATCACTGCCAATGCTCCCAATAGTCCTTTTTCCCGATTGATTAAGAACCAATGTCTGGACTAAATTCGCTTTTCGTTTTTCAGTAATTCAAAATAATCATTGTTTCTAAAAGTCCTACGGTCTTGCTTTGTTCTGTACATTATTAAAGGCACGCTTGCCTATAACTTTCATAGACCAATGGAACTCAATAGAGAGCTTAATACGTTTAACATGTTTTTTATAAGTAGAGGCTTAGGCATTTCTTTCGATGGCAAATATAGTTCTTTTTTGATAAGGTTGTTCTCTTTAAACATACAATTTCACGTAAACGTTTACGTATGCTGTTATGTTGATTAACAGTTTGGTGTAGTGTATTAAAAATAGAGAAGCCTTTCTAATTCTATGTTAGAAAGGCTTCTCTATTACTTATTTACTTCGTCACGAAACTCACTTGGCTTTAAGCCTGTCTTGTGCTTAAACTTTGTAGAGAAGTAGTCGGGCGACGAGAAATCGAGTTGATAGGCAATGTCCTTGATATTTATATCTGTTGTAGCCAGCAAGTCCTTGGCTCGTTGCAATTTCAAGTCCATTTGATAGTATGAAGGCGAAATATCTGTGTATTCTTTAAAGATCCTTCTGAACTTGCTATAGCTGACACCGAGCCGTTTGGCTATCTCCTGTATCTTCATTGTGTTTTCAAGATTCTCACGAATCATCAGCCTTCCACGGTTTACAAGGTCATAATCGGCAGAATTTTCCATCAGAGTCTCTGAACGTTCGAGAGAGTACATTAGCCCAATGAGGTAGTTTACCGTCCCGGCAAGTATTTGCTGGTAATGCACGGGCTCGCGTTCGCTAATGTCTATGGCTCGGTTATATGTACGTACAATTTCACTATTGTAGCCTACGTTATATATCGGTTTCGTACGCGAGAGAAATCCCGCTTGCACCCTGTCGTCCATATTGTGTCCCTTGAATCCAATCCAATAGCATTTCCACCCTCTGGAAGTGGGGTGGTATGTATGCCACTCCCCAGGGTAGAGTAAGAAAATGTCGCCGCTGTGCAACTGTGTCGGTTTTATACTCGCCGTTTGGAATATCCCACCGCCTTCGGTTACATAAAGCATTTGGTATTCGTGAAGGACACGCCCTTTATCGGTGTCGAAATAATAGCCATCGGCATGACCTCTGACTGGATATTTCCCTCCAGGGTCTATCTCCTCATAACCGACAGTGGATACAGTTAGTCCCCATTGCATATCGTGGCTGTTGGTAACAAGGTATTTGAACTTCTTTTTCATATTGTTCAGTCAGTACTGAATTAAAGTTTAAGTAGCACAAAGGTAAAGAAAAACAAGCAAAATAGCAAGGCAAACGAGCCATTTCTTGATTTCGTCTATTCTATTATATGTATGTTGTGGTCGCTTATTTGTCTCTTTGGTCATAAATAAAAGTTTAAAAATCAAAAATCAAAGGTAAACAAGTGTTATAAAATCTATATTTGCGCATCAACTATATAAAACCGAAAACGGCTCTGAATCTGCCTTCTATGGCGGGCAAGGAGCTTTAAACCAAACCTAATACTTTTCGACTATGAGCAGAAATAAAAGAAGCAAAAACATTTTTCAAAGTCTTAATAAAGTAAAACGCCATACTTTTGCGCCCTGAAAAGTGAGAAGCGGGCACTTCTATGTTCCGGAAGTATGTGTTTTAACGATAAAAACAGCCCGTTTTATCCGACTATTCCTATGGAATGAATATAACTTTAAATAACTGTTTATCACATTTACAACTATGCAAACAAACCTAAGAAGATTCGCCTTTACATTATTTATTGTAATGGCATGCAGTCTTGCCGGTTTTGCCCAAAGTCACAAGATTACGGGTACGGTAAAAGACTCGCAAGGCATGGAAGTAATCGGAGCAACCGTTTCCGTTCCAGGAACCAAGGCTGCTGCCGTTACCGATCTTGATGGCAAGTACACGATAGATGTGCCTGCTGGAGCAAGACAACTTAAAGTGTCGTACATAGGGAGCAACGATGCTACGGCAGAAATCGGAAACCGGAGCGTCATTGACTTCGTTATGACGGAGCAGGATCAGATGTTGGACGAGGTCGTAGCCATCGGTTACGCCAAAGTCCGCAAGGCTGACCTTACTGGTTCTACTGTAAGTGTCGGTGCAGACGATTTGGCTTCACGTCCGGTTGCAACAGCAGCCGAGGCCCTTGCTGGAAAGGCTGCTGGTGTCAACGTCGTCTCGCAGAGTGGTGCTCCGGGTGCCGACATCAATATCACCGTCCGTGGTGGTACGTCAATCACACAGAGCACGAAGCCTCTCTACATCGTAGACGGATTTGAAATGGAGGACGCTCTTCAGCAAATCGACATCAACGACATCGAGACTATCGACATCATGAAGGACGCTTCTTCAACTGCTATCTACGGTGCGCGTGGTGCCAACGGCGTTATCATCATCACCACGAAGAGCGCGCACGAGGGCAAGACGCAGGTGAGCTACAACACTTATTACAGCTGGAACTGGCTTGGCAAGAAACTCGACGTCCTCGGAACGCTCGATTATGTCAAGTACCAGTACGAGTACCAGGTGCTGGGTGGCAATGCTGCCAACTTCGCAAGCTTCTATGGTGGTGACATCAATGCCGCCGACTTCTACACTGGAGCTTACGCGCGTATTAATGAAATGTATGGCAACCGTGCCGGCATAGACTGGCAGGACGAAGTATTTGGAACAGGCTCGTCGATGAACCATAACCTCAGTATCAGTGGTGGCAATGACAAGACCAAGTACTTGCTTTCTTACAACTACACTGGCGAGGACGGTATTCTCGACCGTCACGGAGTAGACAAGAATTCTATACGCTTGAAGATTAACCACGAGCTTTGGAAGGGTGTACGTTTCGACTTCTCGACAAGTTTCCAGAACACCAAAGTCAATGGTGGCGGTTCAATGGGTGGAAGTTTGAAGAACGTTATCCTGCAGCCGGCTACTGGTGGTGTCAACTTCACCGACCAAGAGTTCCTTACCCAGGACATGTCCGACGAAATGCTTAACCTTGACTCACAGTATGACATCGACAACCCGATTATCAACAACATGAGCATTACCAACCGCAGCCGCCGCCGTCTGTGGACGATGAATGCCGGTATCGAGTTCGACTTCCTCAAGGATTTCACTTGGCGTACTGCTGGCAGCTATACTTGGTTGCAGCGTCGTGACGACTATTGGGACGAGGGGCTGACCCGTTCGGCTAAGAACTACGGAGGTCCTTACGGCTCGCGTGACAATTCGGAACGTTCCACATGGCAGATAACCAACACGCTTAACTGGGCGCACGATTTCGGACTGCACCATCTCAATGTCCTTCTCGGTCATGAGGTTTATCACCGCGGAACCATGAAGCTTGACAACGAGTATCACAACTTCCCAGAAGCCAACTTCGGACTGAACAACGTCACCATGGCAACTCCGTTCTCGTGGGAGTCTGGCACAAGCCGCCGCGGACTGGTATCTTTCTTCGGTCGTTTGAGTTACAACTGGAACGAGCGCTACCTCCTCACCGCCAGCCTTCGTACCGACGGTAGCTCACGCTTCGCACATGGTCATCAGTGGGGGTGGTTCCCGTCTGCATCAGCAGCATGGCGTATAAGTGAAGAACCATGGATGCAGAACACGAAATCATGGTTGAGTAACTTGAAACTCCGTGTCGGTTACGGTACGACAGGTAACGACAACATTGACGACAATATGTATGCTACACCTTATGCCGTCACTTATTACACCAACGGCAAAGAGGTGATCTCGGGACTGAAGCCAGGTTCTACTGTGGGCAACCCGAACATCACATGGGAGAAGACTTCGACATTTGATGTCGGTATCGACTTCGGATTCTTCCGCGGACGACTGAACGGTAGCTTGGATTACTACTACAACCGTTCGAGCAACCTGCTTATCCACAATCAGATTCCTACGTCGACGGGATATTCTTACCAGTATCAGAATCTCGCGAAGATTCGCAACACTGGTTTCGAGGCTGTCATCAACTCTACCAATATCCGCACGAAGGACTTTTCTTGGACGACCGACTTCAACATCTCGTTCAACCGCAACAAGGTTCTGAAGCTCAACAATGGCAGCGACCAGATGATTCAGAGCTACGAGAGCCGCATGTGGTTCTTGATAGAGGAAGGCGCGTCGCTTGGACGCTTCTACGGCTACAAGACTGATGGCGTCTACACTACCGACGACTTCATTCAGAATGCCGACGGCTCTTATACGCTTAAGGACGGTGTGGCTTCGCTTAAGGGTGCCAACCGCAGCAACATCAAGCCGGGCGACATCAAGTACCAGACTCCTGCCGGACAGACCGACAAGGACGGCAATCCTGTATGGAGCACCGACGACCGCCAGGTTATCGGCGATGCCAATCCGGACTTCACCGGCGGCTTGAACAACACGTTCCGCTACAAGGGCTTCGACCTTAGCGTATTCCTGACGTTCTCCGTCGGAGGCGACGTGTTCAACATGAACAAGCAGCGTTACATCGGTCCGTATCTGCCAAACCAGAATACTATTGCCGACATGGCGAACCACTACGTGCTCGTAGACCCGCAGACTGGTCAGGAGACTACCGACCTCGCGCGTCTTGCCGAGCTGAATCCCAACCAGTACGACAAAAACCAGATGTGGTCGCTGCACCAGGACAACAAGATAGCCATTTCCGACCCGCTCGACAAGTACATAGAGACGGGCACGTACCTGCGCTTCTCTACGATAACGCTCGGCTACACGTTCCCGCGCCAGTGGATGCAGAAGGTGAACATTCAGAACCTGCGCATCTACGCAACGCTCAACAACATAGCCACCATTACCGGCTACGACGGCTTCGACCCGGAGGTCAGCGCAACGAGCAGCGCTCTCACTCCCGGCATCGACAACTCGGCTTATCCACGTTCCAAGAGCTTCGTCCTTGGACTGAACTTAACTTTCTAACATAGGGAGGAACAACAAAATGAAAAAAAGCATATTATATATAGGTCTTGCAGCCGTCGCTCTGACAGCCGTCACTTCCTGTAACGACTATCTCGATATGCCGTCGCAAGAGAAGTTCGACAACCAGACGGTCTTCTCCGATGTCACCAAGGCGGAGATGGCAGTCATCGGCTGCTATCCATCGACATTCAACCGCGAGTTCTTCTACCAGCTCGGCATGGGCACCGACGAGTGCATCTCTACCGAGAGCCAGTCGAACTCCAAGAACCAGATAGCCAACTATGTCTATACGGCTTCCAACGCTCCGACGGGACTCTACAACGCCTCCTACCAGGCTATCGAGTACACCAACGAGTGCATCAAGAAGTTGCAGGGCATGTCGTCGTCAGACGAGGCTACGCAGAAGAAGCTCAATCACCTGCTCGGCGAGTCGCTTGCCATGCGCTCGGAATGCTATCTGAACCTTGTAAGGTTCTTCGGCGACGTGCCGTTCCTTACCACTCCTACCGAGGACGCAAGCTCGTTCTATTCTTCACGCACGAGCCGCGACACCATCTATGACCACATCATAGCCGACCTCCAGCGCGCCACCGAGCTGCTCTCGTGGCAGAGCGAGGGAGTGGTGGAGAGCGAGACCGAGCGTTTCACCAAGAATTCCGCCTACGGACTCCTTGCCCGCACCGCGCTCTATGCCGCAGGCTACTCGCTGCGCTGGGACTTGAACACCTACGACGCTGCGACCCTCCACATGGGTCAGCGTGACGACCAGACACGCATACGCCAGCTCTACCAGATAGCCGCCGATGCCTGCAAGGCCGTCATCGACCGTGGCGAGAACTCGCTGCTGCCGAAGTACGAGACCGTCTTCCGCGACATCTGCGAAAAGGTGTTCGACTCCGAGACGATGCTCCAGATTGGTCAGTACGGAACACAGGTCAGCAGTTACAACGTAGGCTATACCAATGGCATATTCGCACATCAGAAGTCAGTCTATCTGAAGTCTACCCCGATGATGATAGCACTGCCGACCTATTATCTCAGCTTCGCCGACGGCGACCAGCGCCGCAACGTCGCAGTGTGCAACTACGGCTACGACTCCAAGAGCCAGCGGCTGCTCAACTCGCTGCCAAGCCTGACTATCGGCAAGTTCCGCGTGGACTGGAAGGAGGACACTGGTATCAGTGCCAACCGTCGTGAAATGGACTTCCCGCTCCTGCGCTACTCCGACGTGCTGCTCATGTACGCCGAGGCTCTCAACGAGCTTAACAACGGAGCCAACTCCGCCGCCGTCGACGCACTGCGGCAGGTACGCCTCCGCGCTTTCGGTGGAGACGCAACGAAGGTGGGCACAATCCCTACCGACCACGACGGCTTCCTCAAGGCCATTCAGCAGGAGCGCGCGTGGGAGCTTGGGTTCGAGGGCTGGCGCAGGACCGACCTCTGCCGTTGGAACATTCTCGGCACGACTCTCGCCGACACCAAGGCCGAACTCGTGAAGCTCGCCAACTGCGAAGGTCAGTACTCCGTCTTCGCTACGAAGCACTATGCCGCTTATACGCCCGAGACAGCAACGTCGCAGGACTTCAAGTGGGCTGGCGACTCGGTAGCGTACACGCTGATTTCAGACAGCGAACAGGCTACCTACAAGAGTAACGGCTACACCGTCATCGACCTGTTCAACTCGACGAATTCTCTTGCCAACAACAACAAGAAGATAGTCGCTACCGGCAGCGACGCGGAGTGGATGACGACATCGCTCTTCCGCGGCTACCAGGCCAACCAGGTCGAGATACTCCCGCTCAACCAGACATCGGTTATCGACATCAACAAGGGGCTTGAGGGGCAGCAGCATCCAGCTTACTAATAGTCATAGTATTTAGGTTTTAGAACGTGGGCGGTGACAACATCGGTTGTCGCCGCCCATTTTTTGTGCCCTTTCCCCGACGGCAAGCCTTGTGTACGTTCTGCCGTTTGTCAGAGTAGGGCAGGGAATGCTCCATGAACAATCGTGGCGTTCTCCATGGACTTTTGCCTGAATTATGAAAGTGAGACAAAAAAGTGACTTTTGTCATTCTCTCAATTGACAAAAGTGAAAATATAAAATGACTTTTGTCACTGATTCATTTCACAAAAGTCACTGTTTAGAATGACTTTTGTCATTTTTTCAATTGACAAAAGTGATTTTTAAAAAGTCCACCGTATTTTGGCGCATAGCCGCAACCATGAAAGGGGTGTGCTGCCGAAGATGTGAAACGCCATTGTGGTCGCTTGCTTGGCAAATAATGAAGACGCAAAATCATTTTTTCGAGTTCCGTGGTTGGCGGAAAGGCTATATTTGCAAGCGGTATGGTGAAGCTCCGCGGGCAGCCATGTCTTTGTCCGCAGGCATTCTGCCGGATATTGATACCTAAATATGGACTTGATATTCACACATTAATTATTAATCGATTATGAAGAAAGTAGCAGTATTAGTAGGCAGCGGCTCAATCGGTCAGGCGATTGTGCGCAGGGTGGCGGCAGGCAAGCACGTCGTGCTCGCTGACTATAGTGAGAAGAACGCACAGTCGGCGGCAAAGACGTTGGAGGACGCCGGTTTCGAATGCTCCACCATACGTGTGGATCTTGGCAGCAAGGATGACATTCTCGCGTTGGTGCGGGAAGCGCAGAAGTATGGCGAGGTAAGCAACCTTGTCAATGCCGCAGGCGTTTCACCCTCGCAGGCACTGGTTGCCGAGATTATCCGCGTGGACATGGTTGGTACGGCTGTGCTGCTTGAGGAGTTTGGCAAGGTGATGGCTGACGGCGGTTCCGGCATCATCATCTCGTCGCAGAGCGGTCACCGACTGCCGGCACTGCCGCAGGAACAGAACGACGCACTTGCCATGAGCAAGCCGGAAGACCTGACAAAGCTCGACTTCGTGAAGGCTATCGACGACACGCTGAAGGCATACCAGTACTCGAAGCGTTGCAACGTACTGCGTGTGGCGTATGAGGCAGACCGCTGGGCAAAGCGTGGCGCGACCATCAACTCAATCTCTCCGGGCATAATCATCACTCCGCTTGCCAACGACGAGCTGCACGGTCCGCGCGCCAAGGGCTATCTCGACATGATAGCCGCAAGTCCTGCCCACCGTGCCGGTACGCCCGACGAGGTTGGCGACCTTGCGGAGTTCTTGATGTCGAGCCGTGGGCGTTTCATCTCCGGCACCGACATTCTCATAGACGGCGGTACGACGGCCAGCTACTGGTATGGCAGCCTCCAGTACCTTAAGGCTACGCATTAGCATGACCGGGACGTGAAGTCACATTACGTATCTGAATGTTGGCAGTGTCCTTGTCCGTTTAGGCAAATAATGAAGTCGCGAAATCAATTTGTCAAGCTTCAAGGTTGGCAAAAATGCTAATTTTGCACGAATTAAAACTAATCTGTTGCAATAAATTGGCAACTATGCACTTTATTATTATAGAAAACGAACTATACATTTATAATATATATATGAGAAGGACACTGTTAACAATGTTGAGCCTATTGGCAGTCATGTTTGCCAAGGCGGAGAATTGGCCTGACGGCACGAAGATTGACTCATGGTTTGCTAACACATCAAAGGTGGAGGTCGGCAAGCTGGGTCGCCAGTACGTTATAACCGACTATGGAGTGAAGGACGACTCCACGATAGTCCAGACCGACGCCATACAGTCGGTCATCGACCGTGCCGCCGCCGACGGTGGGGGAGTGGTCGTCATTCCGAAGGGAACGTTCCTGTCAGGCTCGCTGTTTTTCACCAAGGGCACCCACCTGCACCTCGCAGACGGAGCCACGCTCAAGGGTTCCGACCGCATAGCCAACTTCAAGATTCTCGAGACGCGCATCGAGGGCGAGACGTGCCAGTACTTCGCCGCCCTCATCAACGCCGACCACAACGACGGCTTCACCATTACTGGTCACGGCACTATCAACGGCAACGGCTACCACTACTGGGAGGAGTTCTGGATTCGCCGCAAATGGAACCGCAAGTGCACAAACAAGGACGCGCAACGCCCGCGCCTTGTCTACATTTCCAACTCAAGCAATGTCACAGTCCAGGACGTGCGGCTAATAAACAGCCCGTTCTGGACCAACCACATATACAACTGCGACCACGTCCGCTATCTCGACTGCTACATCTTCGCGCCGACTACCGGGCTGACGGCTCCGAGCTCCGACGCGCTCGATATAGACAAGTGCCACGACGTGCTCGTTGACGGCTGCTATATGAATGTCAACGACGATGCCGTAGTACTCAAGGGCGGAAAGGGTACGTATGCCGACACCATGGCTGTGAACGGTCCCGTCGAGCGAGTCATAATCCAGAACTGCCATTACGACACTGTCAGCGGAATGCTCACCGTCGGTTCTGAGAGCCTGCACGATCGCAACATCATCTTGCGCAATTGCACGACCAACAGTGCCAACCGCGTGCTGTGGCTGAAGATGCGTCCCGACACTCCGCAGCAGTACGAGTACATAACCATCGAGAACATAAAGGGAAACACAAAGCGGTTCCTCGTAGTCCGTCCGTGGAAGCAGTTCTTCAATCCGCAGTCGCGTCCCGACATGCCGGAGTCGTTCTGCAAGCACATAACGTTCAAGAACATCGACATGAAGTGCCGCGACTTTTACGACGTTGCGAAGAGCGACAAGTACGAGCTGTGCGACTTCACGTTCGAGAATGTCAACGTCACCGACGAGGGCGGAAAGTTTGACCCGTCGATAATCGACGACTGCAAGGTGAAGAACGTCACGATAAACGGGAAGAAGTATTAAACCAATCAGATATACATGAAAAAGTATTTTGCAGTTGACCTTGGAGCAACGAGCGGGCGTACCATCATCGGTACGCTCGACTGCGGGCGCATCACTCTTGAGGAGCTGACGCGTTTCGACAACAACCTTATAGAGACGGGCGGACATGTCTATTGGGACATCTTCGCCCTCTACAACGAGATAATACGCGGCTTGCGCCTCGTCCACGAGCGCGGCATCAATATCGAGAGCATAGGCATCGACACGTGGGGCTGCGACTTCGTGTTCGTCGGAGGAGACGGAGCGTTGCTGCGCAACCCCGTGGCATACCGCGATCCGCACACGTTCGGCACCATGGAGCAGTACTTTGCCGAGCAGTTGCCGAAGAAGAAGGTATACGAGCTTACCGGCATACAGTTCATGAACTTCAATTCGCTGTTCCAACTCTATGCCATGGAAAAGTCGGGCAACACCGCGCTGAAGAACGCCGACAAGATACTTTTCGTGCCCGACGCCCTCGGCTATATGCTCACCGGCAAGGCTGTCTGCGAGTATACCGTATGCTCAACGAGCCAGATGCTTAATCCGGTGACCAAGGATATTGCGCCCGAGCTGCTTGAAAGTCTCGGACTACGTCGCGACCAGTTTGGTGCGATGACGAATCCGGCTACCGTTATCGGTTCGCTGACGGAAGAAGTCCAGAAACTTACCGGACTTGGAGCCGTGCCGGTCGTCGCCGTTGCCGGTCACGACACGGCATCTGCCGTAGCCGCCGTTCCTGCCAAGAACGAGAAGTTCGCATATTTGAGTTCCGGCACGTGGAGCCTCATGGGAATTGAGAGCCGCCAGCCGGTAATCAACGAGCGTTCCTACGATCTTAATTTCACCAATGAGGGCGGCATTGAGGGAACGACACGCTTCCTGAAGAACATCTGCGGAATGTGGATTTACGAGTGCTGCCGCCGCGAGTGGAAGAACTCTTGGAAGCCGGAAATGGGCGACGCGTCTACGGAGCTTTCGCACAAGGTGCTGCAAGCCGATGCCATGAAGCAGCCCGCGTTCCGCAGTCTTATAAATCCTGATGACACATCGTTTGCCAATCCGTCTTCTATGATAGAGGCTATACAGGATTATTGCCGCAAGCACGACGAGCCTGTTCCAGAGACACGTGCCGAGCTGTGCCGTTGCATCTTCGACTCGCTTGCTCTGCGCTACCGCCAGGTGTTCACGTGGCTGCGCGAGTTTGCCGATTTCGACATCACGACGCTGCACATTATAGGTGGTGGCTCGCTCAACGCATACCTCAACCAGTTCACTGCCAACTCGTGTGGGGTCACAGTCCTTGCAGGACCGCAGGAAGGTACTGCGATAGGAAACATAATGTTGCAGGCAAAGGCTGCCGGAGCTGTCGGTGACATTTGGGACATGCGCCGCATCATCGGCGACAGTATAGAGCTTCACCGTTTCGAGCCACAAGATACAGGCGAGTGGGCTAAGGCGTTTGAGAAATATCTGTCCGTAACGGCAAAGTAACGATTATAACTTCAAAAACTCATATAAAACTATGAACGCAGAAACAATTAAGAAGAATTACGAAGTAGCCAAGGAGCGTTACGCTGCCCTGGGAGTAGACACCGACAAGGCTATAGCCACTCTTGAGAAGACTCCAATCTCGCTGCACTGCTGGCAGGCAGACGATGTGGTAGGTTTCGAGCGCAATGTAGCCGCAAGTGGCGGTATCATGACTACTGGCAACTTCCCGGGTCGTGCGCGTAATATCGACGAGCTGCGCCAGGATATAGAAAAGGTACAGTCAATGCTTGCCGGTACGTTCCGCCTGAACCTTCATGAGACATACGGAGATTTCGGCGGCAAGTTCGTCGATCGCGATCAGGTAGAACCGAAGCATTTCGAGAGTTGGATGCAGTGGGCTAAGGAACACAACTTGAAGCTTGACTTCAACTCGACAAGTTTCTCCCATCCGAAGAGCGGCAGCCTCTCGCTCGCAAATCCCGACAAGGGCATACGCGACTTCTGGATTGAGCATACGAAGCGTTGCCGTCGTGTTGCCGACGCTATGGGAAAATACCAGGACGATCCGTGTATAATGAACATCTGGGTACACGACGGTTCCAAGGACTATACGGTGGAGAAGTACCGCTACCGCAAGATATTCAAGGAGTCGCTCGATGAGATTATGAGCGAGGACCTGCCGAACATGAAGACCTGCCTTGAGGCAAAGCTCTTCGGTATAGGTCTTGAGGCGTTCACCGTAGGTTCGCACGACTTCGTTGCCGGCTACTGCGCGAAGAACAATATGATGTACACCCTCGATACAGGTCACTACGAGCCGACCGAGGACGTTTCCAACGCTGTATCGTCACTGTTGCTGTTCGTGCCGGAACTGATGTTGCACGTCAGCCGTCCTATGCACTGGGATTCCGACCACGTGACGCTTTTCGACGACAACACCCGCAACCTGTTCTCCGAGCTTGTACGTGCCGGACAACTCGACCGCGCCCACATCGGACTCGACTACTTCGACGCGTCAATCGACCGTATCGGCGCATACATCATCGGTACGCGCGCCACTCAGAAGAGCCTTCTTCAGGCATTCCTCGAGCCACTCGACTTGCTGCGCAAGTATGAGGACAACGGCGACAACTTCCAGCGTCTCGCCATATTGGAGGAAGAAAAGACACTGCCTTTCGGCGCGGTCTACGACTACTTCAACTTGAAGAACAACGTACCTGTAGGCGAGGAGTATATTGCCGATGTCGAGAAGTACGAGCAGGAGGTTACTTTCAAGCGCAAGTAAAGCCTGTTTTACGAGCTAAAAGGATTTGTTTTACACGATAAGGCAATATGGATTTAGTCATAGGATTGATAATTATAGCCATAGGAGCGTTCTGCCAGAGCAGCTCCTATGTGCCTATAAACAAGATTAAGGACTGGTCGTGGGAAAGCTACTGGATTGTACAGGGAGTCTTTGCATGGCTGGTGCTGCCGTTCCTCGGTATGTTGCTTGCGGTGCCGTCGGGTCATTGCTTTACGGAGATGTTCGCCGCCGCGCCGTCGTTCAACATATTGATGACGGTACTCTTCGGAGTACTTTGGGGTGTCGGCGGACTGACGTTCGGATTGTCCATGCGCTATCTCGGTGTCGCGCTCGGTCAGTCTATAGCCCTTGGCACGTGTGCCGGTCTGGGAACGATTATGGGTCCCGTTCTCCTCAATATCTTCTTTCCTGAAGAAAACGCCTTGAGCAAGCTGACGTTTGCAGTCATTATAGGTGTCGTGGTGACGCTGATAGGAATAGCCATCATTGGCGTTGCTGGCAAGATGAAGGCCGACGCACTATCGGACGAGGCAAAGCAGGAAGCTGTAAAGGACTTCAATTTTCCCAAGGGCATAGCCATAGCGTTGCTCTCCGGCTTTATGAGTGGTTGCTTCAACGTAGGTTTGGAGTTCGGCAAGGACATAAACTTCAGCGACCTAACGCCTGATATGTTCAAGACGTTGCCCGCGACGTTCCTCGTTACGCTTGGTGGATTCATCACCAATGCCGCTTATTGCTTCTGGCAGAACCAGAAGAACAATACGTGGGGCGACTACCGCAAGACTTCGGTATGGGGTAACAACCTAGTGTTCTGCCTCCTTGCCGGCGCGTTGTGGTACAGCCAGTTCTTCGGATTGTCGCTTGGAAAGGGATTTCTTACTTCGTCGGAGACACTTACCACGCTGTCGTTCTGCATTCTCATGGCACTCAACGTGACGTTCTCCAACGTATGGGGCATAATCCTAAAGGAATGGAAAGGTTGCAGCCAGTCTACTATCGTGGTATTGATAGTAGGTATAGCGGTACTCATCGTTTCATGTTTCCTTCCACAGTTGATATAATTCAAAAAAGACGCTCCTGTTTTCAAATGAGACGGGAGCGTTTTTTTAAAGGCTACGTATGCCTGTTTTTGAGTTAGTGGGTAACTCCGCGGAGTTACCCACTAACTTTTCAGAGTTACCCACTAACTCTATATGCTGCTTATTCATTCATAGCTTGCAATTATCATATTTACTTTTTTACCCTTAGCTGCATGGGTGTCATTCCGAAATGTTCTTTGACGTATTTGCCAAAGAATGAAGGATTGGCGAATCCAAGCTGGTCGGATATTTGCTTTATTGCCAAATCGGTCTGCTTCAGGTAGTACCGTATTTCCTCAAGCATGTGCTCGCGTATCCACTCGTTGGCAGTCTTGCCGGAGTTCTTCTTGCATATGACCGACAGGTATTTTGGCGATATGCATAGTTTCGACGCATACGCCTCGACGGTGTGGGCTTTGGACTGGTCTTTATTGACGAGGTCAAGAAACTGTTGGAACAACGTGTCGCTATGTGATTTCTTGTCCTCCTTTTGTCCTTCTGGCAGCATTGTCTTCAACGCGCCGCTGAATCCGAGTATGACTCCGCGCAACAATCCCTGTATCACCTCGGCACGATACGGATAATAGTCGTCGGGCGCGTCGATAACCATCTTCAATGTATTGGAAAAGCTGTAAAAGAATTCAATATCGCGTGGATTTAGCGTTACTACGCGCATCTTGTGAACATACATAATGTTGTTCCAGATATTCATTTTCTCCCGTAGGAAGCTTTGGATTATCCTATTTGTAAGGAACATCGCCTTGAATTCGAAATCTGGACTGAACATTAAGTCTGTCAGTACCGTATTTGGAGGACATAGCAACAGCTGGTTCTCTCCGACTGTCGTAGTCTGCCCGTTGACGAGCATCTGCGCCTTTCCGTGTTTGGCAATGGCTATGAGGTTCATATGTATGCGTGTCGGATTTGCTTCCACCAGCTGTTTCACATTATCTATTATGATAATGTCGTCGTCGGAATAGTTGATGACTATCACCTGTTGTTCTGCAAGTCCCTTTATGGTCATCTCTTGATCCATGTTCTTTTTGCCTTTAATGTTCTTTCTTGATTGCAAATTTGAGAATAAAATGCGATAAAACAATATCCTATAAGGATTTATTTATATTCGGTAATGGAATAAAAAGTAAAAAGTGTGTTTCAAAAGGAGAAATAGAACATCATATTTTCAGTTTTTATGTTCAATTTTGCATCAGTCAATAATATAGTAAGGACTCGAAAACACATTTCTATGAAGACGAAGATTTTGTTTGGTCTACTTGCGGCAATGGTATTTTGCGGCTGTAGCAAGAAAGCAGAAACGGTCAAGCTCCAGCCTGTAAAGGTGAAGACGGAAACAGTAGGCTTGAATGGGACTGCAAACGGACAGGGATACACTGGAACAGTGGAGGAGATGAACGGGGTCGCATTAAGTTTCTCCGTTGGCGGAACACTCAAGCAACTGCTCGTCGATGAAGGTCAGATCGTCAGCAAGGGGCAGTTGATAGGTGTCACTGACGGGCGTGATGCAAGCAACACGGTCGAGTTGTCGCGTGCCGCCGTCAGGACTGCGCAGGCTGCCTACGACCAGGCTGTCGATGCCTATAACCGCATGAAGATGATACACGACCGTGGTTCGTTGCCCGACATAAAGTGGGTTGAGGCACAGAGCAAGGTTGAGCAGGCACGTTCCGCACTTGAGGGTGCACGTGCGCAAGAGCGAATAGCCAGCAAGGGACTTGGCGACACACGTCTCTATGCCCCGTTCGCTGGCTATATATCACGTAAGGATATGGAGATAGGGCAGACCGTAATACCCGGACAACCAGTCGTAAACCTCGTGAGGATTGACCAGGTGAAGGTAAAGATAAGCGTGCCTGAAGGCGAGATTTCGGGTCTTGCCAAAGGTTCCATTGTCAATATACGTGTAGATGCGCTTGGTGGTCGTACATATACAGGACGTATCATAGAGAAGAACGTCAGTGGCAACACGCTAAGCCACACCTACGAGGTCAAGGCGGCGGTGTCTAATGGCGACCACAAATTGCTGCCAGGTATGATAGCTGAAGTAGTCACCCATAGCCGCGGTGTGGCTGCCGGCAGCAGGCAGCCAGAGGTGATATTGCTGCCTGCCGGTATCATTCAGCTTAATGACGATAACCGTACGTTCGTATGGACGGTCGTTGGTGGCAAGGCGAAAAAGACGTTTGTCACTACTGGCGACAACATAGGCGACCGTGTAGCTATTGTTTATGGACTTCAACCGGGCGACAAGGTTATCACCAGCGGACAGCAGAAGGTCAGTTCAGGTATGGCGGTAACGGAGTAGGTAATACGTATACCTATGATAAAGTAACAAGCAAAAAGTACTAAGTATGGAGAACAAAAAGCGAAACATCGTCGAGGCTGCCATGCACTACCGGCACATAGTGATACTCATCACATCGTGCCTTATTGCTTTTGGCGTGTATGGGCTGGCAAAGATGAACAAGAACGAATTTCCCGATTTCACTATACGCCAGGGAGTGGTTGTCGCCGTGTATCCGGGGGCTACTGCTGAAGATGTAGAGGAACAGGTGACTAAGCCCCTTGAAGACTATATATTCACCTACAAGGAAGTGCGCAAGGAGAAGACAAAGTCGTTCAGCCGTAACGGCATGAGTATCATACAGGTGGAACTCAACGACGACCTGGAGGACAAGGACGAGTTTTGGTCTAAGTTCAAGCATGGTATAAACGCTTTCAAATCGTCGCTGCCACGTGGCGTGCTCGCCATACAGGTCAATGACGATTTCGGCGATACGTCGGCACTGCTTATCACTATGGAGAGCGACGACAAGACATATCGTGAGATGCACGACTACATGACCGCCATGAAGGACTCACTACGGAAGATTACGAGCGTAGGGCGAATGAACGTTCTTGGAGAACAGAAAGAACAGATAGCCGTACGTTTTGATGCCGACCGTTTGTCGAAGTATGGAATTTCCGAGCAGACCGTTGCCGTCAACCTTCTGGGCAAGGGCTTCGAGACTACTGCCGGAACCCGTAAAGGTGACGGCATCGACCAGCCTATATATGTCAGCCGTACGCTGAATGCCGTCAACGATATTGAACAGACTATCGTATATTCGTCGCCGTCGGGTGATGTTGTCCGTTTGAAAGATATTGCTACGGTCAGTAAGGAATTTCAAGAACCGTCGTCGTTCGTTACTAATAACGGACATAAGTGTCTCGTCCTTAGTGTTGAGATGAAGAAAGGTCAGAACATAACCGAAATGGGTGATGACATAGACAAGAAGCTTGATGCCTTCAAGCAGTCTCTGCCTGCCGATGTCAAGCTGTTCAAGATTACCGATCAGCCACATGTCGTATCGGCTTCGGTGTGGAATTTCTTGAAGGAGTTGCTCATAGCAATCGTAGCTGTAATCATTGTGGTACTGTTGCTTATGCCTGTACGTGTGGCACTCGTCGCCTCAAGCACCATACCTATAAGCATCTTCATATCCCTCGGACTTTTCTATGCCTTCGGAATAGAGTTGAATACCGTGACACTTGCCGCGCTCATCGTGACGCTTGGAATGATAGTCGACAACTCGATAGTGATTATAGACTCATACATGGAGCTTCTTGGCGAGGGCGTACCACGCTGGCAGGCTTCTATACAGAGTGCAAACCACTTCTTCCGTTCCATATTGTCGGCAACGCTTGCCATATCGGTGACATTCTTCCCATTCCTTGTAACTATGCATGGCTCCATGGGCGACTTCATAACCCTTTTCCCGTGGGCAATATCGCTCATACTGTTCGTGTCGTTGCTCGTGGCGGAACTGGTTGTGCCGTTCTTGCAGTTCTACTTCATTCGCAAGCCGATTAAGGCTAAGAACAGCAGGCTTCGTTCGTTCCTCGACATATTGCAGTCGTCTTACAACTGGCTCATAGACCGCTGTTTCAATCACCCGTACATAACGGTCGGGGTTGGCGTGGCGAGTGTGATTGTCGGAATAATCATGATCAAGCAGTTGCCACAGAGACTTATGCCTACTGCCGAGCGCAACCAGTTTGCCGTGGAGATATATCTGCCTACCGGCACTTCGTTAAGGCAGACAGCTGCGTTGGCAGACTCCTTGGAAAACATAATCAAGCAAGACGACCGCGTAGTGTCGATAGCATCGTTCAAGGGAATGGCGTCGCCACGTTTCCAGGCAGGTTATGCACCGCAGTTTGCAGGAACAAACTATGCGCAGTTCATTGTTAATACCAAGGACGACAAGTCTACTGTGGCGGTATTGGAGAAGTTCCGTCCGAAATATGAGAATGCGTTTCCAGGGGCGTATATCAAGTTTAAGCAACTGGCGTATGGAACTGACGAGAATCCAGTTGAGATCCGCCTTGCTGGTGATGACTGGGTACAACTCCGCCACGCAGCCGACTCGCTTACCGAAGTGTTCCGGAAGAATCCCGACTTGAGGCTTGTACGCAATAATGTCAACGAGCCGTTGCCGGCCACGCAGATAACCCTCGATCCCGTACTTGCGTCACGCATGGGTATAAGCAACCTTGGTGTCGAAAGTACCATGGCCATGCGCTACAACAGTGGCGGAATGGCTGTCGGCACTATATGGGAAGGTGACTATGGCATGAACATCACGCTTAAAGGCACACGTGCCGACAGTGCGTCGTTGAACGATGTAGCCAACGAGCAGATGCCCGTCTATGGTGGTGTGTCGTCGGTTCCACTGCGTCAGGTGGCTTCCGTAAACTCCGTATGGCATGACGGTCAGATTCCACATCGCAATGGTATGCGTTGCATAACGATTATGGCTGAGGTGGCACAAGGACTGAACGCTACGGCAGTTAACACGAGTATACAGGAGCAGCTTAAGGACGTAAAGCTGCCAAGTGGCGTAAGCCTGTCGTACGGAGGCGAAGTTGAGAGCAATGAGGAGAATATGCCAACCCTCGTAGGCGCGCTGCTTATAGCGATAGTGATTATCTTCTTCATTCTTCTTGCGCATTTCCGCCGTATAGCTACGGCCGTACTGCTGTTGGTAAGCCTGTCGCTATGTCTATTCGGAACCGCTATGGGAGTGTGGATAACGGGAGTGGATTTCTCGCTGACGTGTTTCCTCGGCGTAATTTCGCTCATGGGAATACTCGTACGTAACGCGATAATAATGTACGACTATGCCGAGGAACTGCGCAACCAGGAGGGCACGGAGTCAGAATCAGGAGTACATCACCCTACTACAAAGGAAGCCATAATGACAAGCGCGAAACGGCGTATGCGCCCTATATTCCTCACGTCGGCAGCCGCTTCTATGGGTGTCATCCCAATGATACTCGGAGGCTCAGGGCTGTGGATGCCTATGGGAGCGGTAATATGTTTTGGAACAATCATAACGATGTTCTTCATCTTAACCATTCTGCCTATCGGCTACTGGCTCGTAATGAGCGGCAGTACGAGGCGCAGGCTTGCAAGTAATCAAATAGAACAACAATGAGAAAGCTTATATTGACAATAGCCGGTTGCGCAAGCTGTATGTTTGCGACGGCGCAGGCAACATATTCGTTGGAACAAATACTCGACTCCGCACGCAGAAACAATATTGCAATCCGCAACGGACGGCGTGACATCTCTGCTGCGCGTGAGCAACGAAAGGAAGTTTACACAAAGTATTTCCCGACAGTCAGCGGTACTGGCGTATGGTTCAACTCCGCAAAGTCTCTTGTGTCGGCAGACCTTAATCCGTCCGACATAGTGTCTTCGAGCCTTGCCAGCCAGTTGCCTGCAGAGGCATTGGCTGCGCTTTCCAATCCTATAAGCATCAGCCTGATAAAGGACGGCGTGCTTGGAGGTATTACCGCCGTGCAACCTGTTTATGCCGGCGGTCGCATAGTAAACGGCAACCGCCTTGCCAAGGTCGGTGAGGAATCAACACAGCTGCGCCTGCGCCTCTCGGAGAACGAGGTAGACAAGAATGCCGAGCAATATTATTGGCAGATAGTGTCGCTGGAGGAGAAGATGAAGACAGTAGAGTCTATGGAAAGGCTCCTTGCCGACATACACAAGGATGTCGATATTGCGGTGCGTGCCGGGGTGAGGCTACGCAATGACTTGCTTCAAGTGGAACTGCGGCAGAACGATGTTGAGAGTCAGAAGTTGAAGATAAGCAATGGCATTTCGCTCGTCAGAATGTTGCTTGCACAGTACTGTGGATTACAGGATACCTCATTTACTGTCAGTTATAGTAGTGAGACGGTCAGCCCGTCGTCGTTGCGTGAAGACCACGTGCGGGCGTTGCCCCGTACGGCAGAATACCAGTTGCTCGGCAAGCAGGTTGAGGCAGCCGACCTCCAGCGCAAGATAACGCTTGGAGAAAACCTGCCGTCTGTGGGCATAGGAGTAGGTGCAAGCTATAACAACCTGCTCGACCACAGCCGTACCAATGCCATGGTGTTTGCCACCGTCAGCATACCTATATCCGACTGGTGGGGCGGTACACATGCAGTGCGCCGTAGGAAGATAGAGTACCAAAAGGCGGTTGACGAGCGGCGTGACAAATCAGAACTTCTTATTATCAGAATGCAGAACGCGTGGAACGATGTCGTGGAGGCTTACAAGCAACTCGATATAGCCGAGCGCAGTATAGAGCAGTCCACGGAAAACCTGCGACTGAACCGTGACTTTTACAAGGCTGGCACTATCACTATGTCAGACCTTTTGGAGGCGCAGATGCTCTATCAGCAGTCTTGCGACAGCCGTACCAACGCATTTGCCGTCTATCAGAACTGTATACTTGCCTATAAGCAGGCGGTAGGCTTATAACATTAAAATTACCATTGCTTTCCAACAACTGTTTGTTTCCTTTGTGTCCTAACGGCTGTTTTCATTGCGTTCTAATGGTTGCCTTTCATGCAGTCTAACGGTTGTTTTTCTTGCATTCTACCGACTGTATTTCTTAGGTTGTAAGAAATGTATTCCTTAGACCGTAACGAATACAATCGTTAGACCCTAAGGAATACATTCGTTAGATTTCAAGACTTGTTGGCGGAAAATTCCGTGCACAGTCCGTCCTCATTCCGTCTCCAGTCAACTGTATTCCGCGCCTTTTTAATGGATATTTAACAAGAAAGCAGTACTTTTGAAAGTCTTTTCGAGATTTTATGAAAAAAGTCGGGCTTAGGGGTTTACATTTCCATGGGTTTAAGGGTATTATATATAGATGCAGAAACAGAAAGTTGAGATGTTGTTCCGTCAATATTACAAGCGGATGTATGCCAAGGCCTTCGGCTTGCTCTACGATGAGCAGGAGAGTAAGGACGTGGTAAGCGACATCTTTGTCTCTTTGCTCGAGAGCAAAATAGAGCTATTGCCGTCTGCGGAAGGACAATATCTTCTTTCTGCAATGCATAACAGATGCTTAAAACGGCTTCGCGACAAAAGCAACCGTGAGCGTATTGCCAAACTCTACGCAGATTCTCTGCAAGATGAAGAAGATGAAGAAAGGCGTTTGCAGGAGCTTGTAGACTTTGCCAACAGGGAATTGTCGGAGCAAGAACTCACAATCTTCACGATGCGGTTCATAGATGGCAGGGAATACAAGGAGATTTGCGATGTCGTTGGAATTAGCCGTTTTGCTGTTTGGAAACATCTGAAGCACATCATGAATTTATTGAAACAATATTATAATAACCCCGACCAATTATGACAGAGGAGGAAAAGT
Organism: uncultured Prevotella sp.; assembly: GCA_964523825.1. Classification (GTDB taxonomy): domain Bacteria; phylum Bacteroidota; class Bacteroidia; order Bacteroidales; family Bacteroidaceae; genus Prevotella. The sequence continues at coordinate 69,581 of CAZGAT010000010.1, forward strand.
ACAATCGCTTTCTTGACGCGCAGGAACACCCAGAGAATTACTCTGAGGACGCGCTGAAAGAGATATTGCATGACGGAGAAAGTCTTGCCATGCTGAAACGTGCCTTGATGGAAGAAAGGGCTAATAAGGCTGATATAGACGTTGATGATGAATGGGCAGACTTCTGCACTAATCATCTTGAAGTTCACAACGCTCGTAGATTGATGCGCATAGCTGCAATATTCATTGGCGTGATATTTGTCGTCGGCGTTGCCTTTGCAGCCATGACACGTTTGGGCATAATCCGCAATCCTTTTACACGTAGTGAAATAGTTGCTGTTAAGGATTCTGTCAAGGCTCCAGCTGAAGAGCCTCAATCAAAGCAAGCACCAGCGCGAAATGACGCGTCAGACACCGTTGCCCCTGCCAATAAGGTAGAACCAATTACCAAGGTATTTGACAACACTACCCTCGCAACCATTCTTGACGATATAGGCAAGTATTACGGAGTGAAAGTTTTCTTTGCTGATTCAGAGAAAAAGAGTACAAGGCTCTATTTTGAATGGAACCAGGCAAACAGTCTTGACGAGGTCATCGACGTGTTGAACAGTTTTAACCAGATAACAATTACCCGACAAGACGACACCATAACCGTTGAATAGCCATGAAAATACTGATACTTATAATATTAATTCTCTCGTCAATTGTCTCCAATGCCCAGCGCATCACCCGCTCGTTCAACAACGTGACGATGCCCGTGGCGTTGCGGCAACTGAACAATATGACGAAGCGGTACACCATAAACTTCATATACAACGACCTTGAGGATTTCCGTGTCACGACAAGCATAAAGGGTAAGACTGTTCCAGAGGCAATACGGCAAATCATCGGCTTCTATCCGATAGAGGCAACTATTGTCAGCGATAGCATTATCAATGTGGAATGTTACCAAAAGACAAAATTACGTTATAAGGGGCGTGTCGTTGACGTAAAAGGACAGCCAATAGAGTTTGCCAACATTGCGTTGCTGTCACCAAAAGACTCTTCACTTCTTGCAGGTGGTGTGAGCAACGCAAGTGGATACTTCGCCATTCCTTGTGAAACCAACAAGGTTATTGTCAGGGTAAGTTTTGTGGGTTATAAAAGTATGGAGCGAATCTACACTACTCCAAACTTACGAACAATACGACTTATTACCGACCATATTACTCTCAAAGGCGTGACAGTCAAAGCGGAACGTCCGCAATATAAGATGGTTAAAGGCGGTATGACAATTGATGTGGAGCATTCCATACTTAGCAAGATGGGTACGGCCGTTGACGTACTTTCACAATTGCCACGAGTCTCAGTGCGAGGCACGAATGTAGAGGTCTTTGCCAAGGGCGCACCTATTATCTATATCAATAACAAGAAAGTCGTAAACAATACTGAACTGTCCGAACTAAAGTCTGAAGATATTAAGAATGTAGATGTCATCACCTCGCCCGGATCGCAATACGATGCTACCGTACAAAGCGTTATCCGCATCCGCACACGCCGTCCAGTCGGTGAAGGCTTCAGTGCGACGAACATTGCCAATACTGCCTATAATACGATGTGGGAAGGGCAGGAATATCTGCAACTGAAATACCGCAGGCATGGGCTGGAAGTCTCAAACCGGTTTTATTGGATACATAATGTCGATGACGAGCATATTTATGAGCTTGACTACAGTATGATTAATAAAGGTCACAAGACGGATATCCTTCAAAACAATAACGTCACGGGGGCAACGAACGCAATGAGTGAACGGTTAGACTTGAGCTATGACATCAATGACAGCAATTCCATAGGAGCAAGCTACCGTTATTATGCCTCTTTATCTGGAAACATGGACTTTGATGGGTATCAGACTATCATACGTGACAATGTCGGACTTGGTGACATACATCAGCTTCAAAACCAAGAGCGCAGGGTTGTACCACGACATGAAGTCAACGCTTACTATGTAGGTAGTTTCCGAAAATGGCAAATAGACTTCAACGGCTCATACATCTTTACGAAACTAAATGAGCATGGCTATGCTACTGAAAACAGCATCTCGTTTGCAAACCGCACTATCACTACCCAAGGACAGCAAGGCAGCCGAATGTTGGCAGGAAAGCTTGTGCTTGCCCATAACATAGGGTTAGGTACAATTTCGTTTGGTTCAGAATACACCCATACCACTGTCAATGGCTTTTATAGTAATGTGGAGGGCTATGTCAACAATTCTAATACAAGGCAAACAGAAAGCAACATTGCGGCATTCGCCGAATACGGGTTGCCGATTGGCAATTATCGTATAGATGCGGGATTGCGCTATGAGCATGTAAAGAGCGACTACTATTCCTTTGGCAAACGTGAAGATGAACCGAGCCGTACTTACGACCATTTCTTCCCCAACTTCTCCTTGTCATGGAACAAGCACCCATGGTCCATGCAACTTAGTTACAGTCTTAAAACTTCACGTCCAAGCTACCGTAATTTGCGAAACTACTTGCAATACGACAGCCGTTATCTTTTCGAAGGTGGCAATCCGTACCTGCGACCTTCATATACGCACAATGTCGAGCTGTCAATGATCAGAGGATGGCTGAGTGCTTCTGTTGGTTATAAATATACTAAAGACGTTATGGCATGGACGTTCAGCATTATGGAAGACCAAGATGCAATAATACTCCAGAACAGGAATTTTTCCCATAGTCAAAGCGCATATGCCTCTGTCTCTGCGTCTCCAAAATTTGGCTGGTACCAACCTTTGGCAGAGATTGGTTACGGGCAGCAGTGGCAGAATAGTCTGAAGTTGCCAGTCAATCTCAGCAAGCCCGTCTTTAACTTCAGGCTCAACAACCGTTTTGAATTTTCAAAGAGTTTTATGACATACGTAAACTTTAGGGCATACACGCATTTTTACGAGATTACATACTCACAGAAAGGTTACGCGACACTTTCATTTGGAATGCGCAAGTCTTTTATCAGAGACAAGCTCGTATTCAATCTCTCTGCATATGACATTCTGAAAACTCAAAAAGAGATATGGACGGCATATGGCATTGGTGTCAGGCATTCAAAGAATGCTTACAACTCCACCCGCTACATTTCATTGACCGTTACATACAACTTCAATGCCACCCGCAGCAACTATAAGGGCACTGGCGCAGGAAATGTGGAAAAAGGCAGACTATAATACCCGTATTGGCAGCCATACAACGTGACGGCAAGTTGTATGGCTGCCATCATCATCACGAGAAGGCAAGTAATCAGAATCAAAATATCTTCAAGTTTCTTCATCTTGTCTTTATCTTGTTTTCGTTTGCAAACGATAAGGCGTTTTATCCAAACTCTTGCCATCTTCGTTTGTTATTCGTAAAGTCTTGTGTTGCCCGACGCATACTAATGTGTTGTTTAACGCCGTACGACATGACTGCGCCATATCCCCTACGGCATGAACTTTTTTATATTGTTGTCTTAAAGAAAAAGCGTGCTTGAAGTTTTGTGGGTATGGATAATTTATGCTATATTTGCGGCGTATATAAAGGAAGGGCTTTCCCAGACAATGGTATTATTGGCTTTTACTCGTGTATGTCTGCGACGGCGCGCCCGCTTGGTTCGTTCTGTCCTTTCCACGCCTTGTCCCATGCTAGTGCTTCGGCTGTTGAGCACGCGACACTCGGTACAGACGGAACTGAACGTGCCGCGCTGTCGCTGGGGAAGTGCTCGGCAAAGATAGAGCGGTAGTAGTATTCTTCCTTGTTGCGTGGAGGATTGATAGGGAACCGTTCGGCTGCGTGAGCCATTTGCTCGTCACTTACCGATGATGCCGTTATCTCTTTCAGCGTGTCTATCCAACTGTAGCCAACTCCGTCGGAGAACTGCTCCTTTTGCCGCCATACGACTTCTGCCGGTAGCATGTCTGAGAAAGCCTCGCGTACGACCTTCTTCTCTATCGTCTGTCCCGGGCACATTTTGTACTTTGGGTTGAGGCTCATAGCCACATCAAGGAATTCCTTGTCGAGGAACGGTACCCGTCCTTCAACACCCCATGCGGCAAGGCTTTTGTTGGCGCGCAGGCAGTCGTACTGGTACAGTTTGGAGAGCTTGCGCACGGTCTCACGGTGGAATTCATCTGCCGACGGTGCCTTGTGGAAATAAAGGTATCCGCCGAATATCTCGTCGGCTCCCTCGCCAGAAAGAACCATCTTTATTCCCATTGACTTTATCACTCGTGCCAGCAAGTACATCGGCGTTGATGCCCGCACGGTCGTAACGTCGTAGGTCTCGATGAAGTATATCACATCTCGTATCGCGTCTATGCCTTCTTGTATCGTGTAGTTTATTTCATGATGTACGGTTCCTATACTGTCGGCAACGAGTTTTGCCTTTGCCAGATCGGGCGCACCTTTCAGCCCTACCGCGAATGAATGTAGTCTCGGCCACCATGCCGACGAGCCGTCTTCGACCCTCTGCTTTGAGTACTTTTGCGCTATTGCAGATATTACCGACGAGTCCAATCCACCAGAAAGCAATACGCCATAGGGCACGTCGCTCATGAGTTGTCGGCGTACTGCTTTCATCAATGACGTGCGTATCTTTTCAGCTGCCGCAGACATTGCCGTCTCTTCGGTTGCCGATACGCCTTCGGGCATTGTATTTGTATCGCCGCATACTGGTCCGTTCATCCACTTGCGCTTGTACCAACGTTGTTGTCCTGGCGTGCGGCTCCAGTAGAAGGAGCCTGGAAGGAATGGCTCGTAACGGTCGCATTGCCCTTCGAGTGCTTTCAGTTCAGATGCCGCATACACCTTCCCGTCGTTATCGTAACCTATATAAAGGGGTATTACCCCTATCGGGTCACGGGCTATGAGGAAGGAGTCGGTGTCAACGTCGTAAAGGCAAAATGCGAATATACCCGAAAGGCGTTCGAGCATTGCCGTGATGTCGGCAGTGGAAGGCTTGCCGCCTGTGCGTTGCATCGTTTGCTGGTACAGGGCAAGGATAACCTCGCAGTCGGAACCTGTCTGAAATTGGTAGTTGGCGAACTCACACCGTATGTCCTGATGATTGTATATTTCACCGTTGACAGCGAGTACTTGTTTCTTGTCGGGCGAGAATAGCGGTTGCCGCCCGCTCTCTGGGTCAACGATGCTGAGCCGCTCATGGGCGAGTATGGCAGAGCCGCCTACGTATATTCCACTCCAGTCAGGACCGCGATGACGTATCTTTTGGCTCATGCGCAATGCTTTCTGCCGCAGTTCGGGTGTCGGTTGCTGTATGTTTAGTATTGAGACTATTCCACACATATGATTTCAGTTGTTAGTTGGTATTTGGGTGAATTGAAAAGGGCATGTCCGCCGCCACGACTGGCTAAGCAGGCATGCCCGAAACGTAATGATAGGAAATTGACTACGTTCTTTATCTGTTGTTCGTTGGTTGGTTATGCCTTTGCCTTGATGTAAGCGTCCACTTTGGTGGCGGTGTCGCGTCCGCTTGCCATAGCACGTACTACGAGACTTGCACCGCTTGCAGCGTCACCTGCTACGAATACGTTTGCAGGGAACTCTGGTTGTTGTGGGCGTAGGAATCCCATTGCCAGCAGCACTATCTGTGCCTTGATTACTTCTGGCGCGCCTGCTTCTACCATTATTGGACGACCTCCGTCGGGATTGGGCTTCCAGTCGATTGGCTGTACGCGTACGCCAGTCAGCTTGCCGTTTTTGCCGAGGAACTCCAGAGAGTTGATGTTCCAACGGCGTATGCAGCCTTCCTCATGGCTCGAAGTAGTTTTTAGTGTCCGAGGCCAGTTTGGCCATGGATTCTTTGGATCTTCCGGTCCTACTGGTGGCTTTGGCATTATCTCTATTTGCGTTACGCTCTTTGATCCCTGGCGGTGTGCCGTACCGATGCAGTCGGAGCCTGTATCGCCACCTCCGATAACGAGGACGTCCTTGCCTTTGGCAGATATCAGTTGGTCTTTCGCAATATCCTCACCTGCCAATATGCGGTTCTGTTGTGACAGCATCTCAAGTGCGAAGTAGACTCCTTCAAGCTTGCGTCCTGGAATCTTCAGATCGCGTGCTTCGGGCGTGCCTGTACATACGACTACGGCATCATACTTCTTTGAAAGCTCGGCGAACGTTACGGTCTTGTCATTGCCGAGTGTAGGGTCATTTTGTATTGGATTGACTGTATCCTTTGATGTAACGACGTGTGTCGAATATTGGAACGTTATGCCCTCGGCGATGAGCAGGTTTATCCTACGGTCGATGACTTCCTTGTTGAGCTTGAAGTTCGGAATGCCATAGCGGAGCAGACCGCCGGCATTCTCACGTGCGTCATAGACAGTAACCTCGTAGCCCATGCGGTTCAATCTGTTGGCTGCTACAAGTCCTGACGGACCCGCGCCGACGACTGCTACCTTGTGTCCATTACGCTCTGGTATCTCGACCTTGATGAAGTTCTCCTCCCAAGCGTGTTCGCATATTGCCGCCTCGTCCTCACGGTTGGTTGTCGGCTCGTGCTCCATTAGGTTGAGCACGCAAGCTTTCTCGCACAGTGCCGGACAGATGCGCCCAGTGAATTCCGGGAAGTCATTAGTCGCGTTAAGTAGTTCGTAGGCGAGTTGCCAGTCTCCCTTGTAGAGTGCGTCGTTCCACTCTGGTGGCTTGTTGCCAAGCGGACAAGCCCAGTGGCAAAACGGCACGCCGCAATCCATACAGCGGCTTGCCTGTAATTGCCGGTCGTTCTGGTTCAGCGTTTGTTCTACTTCGCCGAAGTCATGTATGCGGTCGTGTATAGGTCTGTAACCAGCCTCTTTTCGTTCTATAGTAAGGAATGCTTTTGGATTACCCATAATATTAATGTATAATTAAAAATTAGGAATTACGAATTTGTCGCTTCGCGATGATCATTTACTAATTTTCCAATTATTAATCCCAATAATCCGTAATTCATAATTTGTAATTTTAAACTAAGTCAATCTTTAATTCTTAACTTTCAATTTTGCATTGATTTAATAATCTCTCTGCATATCGGCAATCTTCTGCTGGAGCTTGCGTACTTGCTCTTCTTGCAGCACACGCTTGTATTCGATAGGTACTACCTGTATGAAGTCTTCTATGTAGCGGTTCCAGTCGTCAAGCATCGTGCGTGCGAGTTTTGAACCTGTGTACAGATAGTGTTGGCGTATAAGCTCATGCAGTTCCTTGCGGTAGCTTGCTTCTTCGACGAGATTTATCTCAACCATATCCATGTTGCAGAAGTAATCGAAGTTGTGGTGCTTGTCCCATACGTAGGCGACACCTCCGGACATGCCTGCTGCGAAGTTGCGTCCTGTCTCGCCAAGTACTACGACACGCCCGCCGGTCATGTATTCGCAACAGTGGTCGCCTGCTCCCTCAACTACGGCTATTGCTCCAGAATTACGTACAGCAAAACGCTCACCGACCTTGCCGTTGACATATAGTTCTCCGCTTGTAGCACCGTATAGTCCGGTATTTCCTGCGATGATATTGTCCTCGGCTGCAAAATTGGAACGTATAGGCGGTAGTATTGACACGCGACCTCCGGAAAGTCCTTTGGCAAAGTAGTCGTTGGTGTCGCCTTCAAGTTTGAAGTCAACTCCATTGACAAGGAATGCGCCGAAGCTTTGTCCTGCCGAGCCTTTGAATTTCACATTGATAGATACCTCACGTGGTTCGTCGTATTGCCTGCCTGCCAATTCTGCATCGTACTTTTGCTGGCGTTGCTCTGAACGTTTGCGCTCTATATAGCCAGACAGCATGGTGCCGACAGCACGATTAGTGTTGCGAATGGAATAATCTAAATCAACCTCACCGCCAGACTCTATCGCTGGCGCAGCAGCCTTTATCATCTGCTCGTCAAGCAGACCGTCAAGCTCGTGGTCTTGCGTCTTTGTGCAATAGAACGAAGTATCACCTTCTTCCTTATGCAGGAGGTTGCCGAAGTCGAGCGAATTCCATTTGTCTATGGTAGACTGGCTCCAACGTTTCGATGCGTCTTCAGGCAAAGTCCTGCGTGTGATATATTCCGTGTGCCCGATAATGTCGCCAAGCTTGCGCACTCCTATTTGTGCGAGGTATTCACGTACTTCACGTGCGAGGAAGGTAAAGAAGTTGATAACGTAGTGGTAGTCGCCACGGAAGTGGGCGCGCAGCCGCTTGTCTTGTGTAGCCACACCCATAGGGCAGGTGTTGGCGGAGCATTTGCGCATCATTACGCAGCCGAGCGTTATCAGCACAGCTGTTCCGAATCCGAATTCTTCGGCTCCGAGCAGTGCCATGAGCACTACGTCACGTCCCGTCTTCATCTGTCCGTCAACCTGTAACCGTACCAGTGAGCGCAGACCGTTCTTGACAAGTGTCTGTTGCGTTTCGGCAATGCCAATCTCTGGCGATATACCCGCGAAACGCATAGATGATGCCGGACTTGCGCCTGTACCGCCCTCTGCGCCTGATATTACTATCAGGTCTGCCTTGGCCTTTACTACTCCTGCGGCAATGGTTCCCACGCCACTCTCGGCAACGAGCTTTACGCTTATGGCTGCCTTCGGGTTGACGTTCTTGAGGTCGAAGATGAGTTGCTTCAAGTCCTCAATGGAATAAATGTCGTGGTGTGGCGGTGGAGAGATGAGCGATATGCCCGGTATGGAATGACGGGTGCGCGCGATAATCTCATTGACTTTGAATCCTGGCAGTTGTCCGCCCTCGCCAGGCTTTGCGCCTTGGGCGACCTTTATCTGTATTTCCTCTGCGTTGACAAGGTATTCTGTAGTCACACCGAAACGTCCGGAAGCCACTTGCTTTGTTTTGCTCGATAGTGATATGCCGTCGCGTTTTGTGTAGTATCGCTCGCTGTCCTCTCCGCCCTCGCCTGTATTGGAACGTGCGCCGAGATAGTTCATGGCAAGTGCCATTGCTTCGTGGGCTTCCTCGGAGAGTGCTCCAAACGACATGGCTCCTGTGACAAAGTGCTTGACGATGCTTTCTTCCGGCTCTACTTCGCTAATGTCGATAGGATTGCGCTTGAAGTCGAGGAAGTCACGCAAGAATATAGGCTCTTGCTTGTCGTCGGCGAGTGCGGTATATTTCTTGAAAAGGCTGTAATCTCCCTTTCTCGTCGCCAGTTGTAGTGTCGCGATTGTCTCTGGATTCCATGCGTGCCTTATGCCGTCACGCCTCCAGTGGAACTGCCCGAGTGCAGGCAGGAACAGGAATTTGTGTCCAGTGCGCTTTTCCTCCTCTTCTACTGCGAACGCCTTGTCATGCAGGCGAATGGCATCACGTGCGATAGTCTTTAGTCCGATACCGCCGATAGACGATGTCTCCGTTCCAAAGTATGCCTTCAGCAGGCTCTCCGACAGTCCTACTGCCTCGAATATCTTTGCGCCACGATAAGAGCGTATAGTCGATATTCCCATTTTTGCCATTATCTTGAACAGTCCTTTCTTCAATGCTTTGATGTAGTTGGCTTCGGCTGTCGCGTAGTCTTCCTGTATTTTGCGGCGTTTTACGAGGTCGTCAAGTATGGCGTAAGTCATATACGGGCATAGTGCCGAGGCTCCGTATCCGAGAAGCAGTGCGGCGTGCATGACCTCGCGTATCTCGCCCGACTCAACTATCAAGGCAGTCTGTACGCGCTTGCCTACGGATATGAGGTAGTGGTGGACTGCGCTGACGGCAAGCAGAGAAGGTATGGCGGCGTGCTCCTTGTCCATGTCACGGTCGGTCAGTATTATGTAGTTGTAGCCCTCGTCCACGCTGTGTTCTGCCTCATGGCACAGGTTGTCGAGTGCCTCGTGCAGTCCGTCCTCACCCTTGCTGACCTCGAATACAATAGGCAGCTTTATGGTGTTGAATCCCTTGTAGCGTATGTTGCAGAGTATGTCGAGCTGCGTGTTCGTCAGGATGGGGTGGGGGAGGCGCACCATCTTGCAGTTGCTCTCATTGGGGTTCAGTATTCCAGTGCCGACACGTCCTATATATTCGGTAAGGCTCATTACGAGATTCTCGCGAATGGAGTCTATGGCAGGGTTGGTGACCTGTGCTAACTGCTGGCGGAAGTTGTT
>CAZGAT010000011.1:0-75601 GCA_964523825.1 uncultured Prevotella sp.
TTCGGTGTGTTTAATAAACTTCCATTGCTTAATTCAAGCAAGACGGAATGAGCCGATTTTTTCACTTTATAACCTGTCTACTTACTTTTTGAACTAAAGTTCATTTGCTTTTTATGTGTTTTCGTAGAAAAAGGCGTTGCATTGTGTATACCATCAATATGCTCGAACAATTGAGGCTCTACATTAGCCTTTATAGGATCAAGAATGAAGTCCATTCCTTCTCGTCTTGCCAATTTTGCAGCTGGAACGAAGTCGGAATCCCCCGAGAACAGTACTATAGTATCAACGAAACCTTTTAAAGCAATAGAGGCAATGTCTACTCCTATCTTCATATCTATTGCTTTTTGTTTTATATCCAAGTAAACATCACCTTCTTTCAATTGGGCTAATGACATTCTGCCTGCAATCAGTTCCTTTACAACCCGTGGACTTCACAGCCAACGGAGATATAACCAATACAAACCTAATACAAGAAGTACCCCCTATTCTTTGAAAATCTAAATACGGGTAGGTTTCGAAAAAGCAACCTGGGATACCTTCAAGTGTTAAATCTTACAAGTGATAACAAAAAAGTTAGCTGTTTGTTTGCTTGATGCTTACATTTTTGTTATCTTTGCGTTGTCTTAAGATAAGACATTAGTTCTTTTATATCATGAAACATTCGGAACTCATTAGAATGTTGAAAAAGGCGGGATGCCTTTTGAAACGGCACGGTGCCGGACACGACATCTGGATTAACCCGGCAACGGGAGCCACGTCGGCGGTTCCGAGGCACGGAAGCAAGGAAATCAAGAAGAAGACCGTCAAAGGGATTCTCGACGACCTCCTTGGAGAGTAACAAGGGAAGCCGCCCGGAGAAATACCGGAGCGGCTGCCCTTACCGAACGGGAAACGGGTATGATGGAACTTTTCAAGATGAATAAAGTATCAAGGCTATGAAAGAAAGGGTTTTGGCAAAAGTGGAGCGCGAGCCGGGAGAAAAGAACTTCTCCTGCTATATGCGGGTTGAGAGCGTCAATGCTGGCGTGCTCGGTCTCGGCAGCAGCGCGAAGGCTGCCATGGACGACATGCTCGGCGGCTGGAACGATACGGTGGAGGATTTGAAAGAGGACGGCAGGGAGGTCCCGGACATTGATATTGAATACAAATTCGACGTGGGGTCTCTTTTCAACTACTACGACTTCATCAACGCAGCCGGAGTGTCCCGCGAGATTGGAATAAGCCCCTCGCTAATGCGCCAGTATGCCACCGGCAAACGCAAGCCGAGCGAGGAGAGAAAGCGGCAGATAATTGGAGGTCTGCATGCCCTTGCTTCCAAGGTGCAGTCTGCCGCCATATATTGAAAAATGAATTTTCTATGATATATAAAGAACTTTTTGGAGCCGCTGGGACGTGATGTCTCGGCGGCTTCTATTTTAGTTTTTCTTTATGGTTTCAGTTCTTAACCAAGCACCGACTTAATGCGCTTGACTACCGTCCGCAGCTTCTTGCGGTGCTTCCATGCTATCGACAACAACACGCCTATGATGATGCCGACAAGCAGCGTCTTCCACGGACGCGAGACTTCCTCCGCCTTCCCCGAACGGGGGAGCGAGTTGTCCACGGGCTTCTCTATATACGCGGTATCACGGGTTACGCGCCCCTTGTCCTCGCTGTGGAATATGTTGTTATAGTGGTTGAAGACGGACGAGCGGTTTATCACGGTGTCCATGTACACGATAGTCGTGTCCCTTAGCTTCAGCACGTGGGGTCTTACATTCACAAACTCGTAATGCACTATCGAATCCCTCTGCGCCGCCTGCGAGTTGCGCACTGACCAAACCGTGTCGTGGACTGCGTAGCGTTCCGTGACTATGGTCTGCTTGCCCTTGCAGCCCGTCAGCAGCATTATCACGACGATTACCAATGCCCACAGTACAGGGCTGCTTATCTTATCGTTATCCATACTTCCTGTTTTGAGTTGAGTGCCTTCCTAATCTTGTCGTACAGCACGCCGAACCAGTGGCGCGAGTCGAGCACCATGCCGACCTTCTTGTTCTCTCCCGGCAGTATGCAGCCCTCGGTATCCCGTGTGGTGTTGCCGCTGTGTATCCTTATCCCGTCGAAGCCCTTGACATCTACGAGTATCGGCAAGTCCCTGCGGAACCTCGGCGACCACGTTACGTTCACCTTGTACCGTCCCGTCGGTATGGCGGTCTGCCCCTTTACCTTGCGCTTCATTATCTCGGTCAGTGTCATGTCTGCCGTGAGCCCTCGGTCGGTATCTTCCAGACTCTCGCAGATGCGCTTGCCGTCGACGGACAGCACGCCGATTGTGTAGTCCGCCTTCTTCCACTTCCTATCTATCGTTATCTCCATTTACCTTGTCATCAACATACCGTTTCACCTCGTTTTTCACCTCGCCTATTTTCGTCTTGATAGCCAGCGATATTCCGAATATCGAAGCCGCGTACACCAGCGCCTGCGCGATGTACCACAGCACCGAGTCCTCGATCTTGTAATGGTTCAAGAAGAAACACACGAACGCCAGCACGATCGCCGACAGCACCATCGCCACCGCCGTCGAGTACTGTATCTTCTCCTTCGTATCCGCCGTCATACCCGTCAGCCCTTAACCGTTTATCCCGAGCCAGCTCTTGATCCGCGAGCCAATTCCCGTACCTCCGTCCCCGGCTCCTTCGTCTCCCACGACAAGCACCTCCCTCGTCGCCGTCGTTCCGTCCTCCAGCGTCACGACCACCCTCTCCGTTCTCAAACCCGTCAGGTCGGACACAGGGTGCCTGTGCCCCGTGTCCGCCTTTAGGTCGAGCCTGGACTGTATCTTCCTGAATACCATTCCAAGCCCCTTTTCGTTCAGATTAGCCATTCCTCTGTCAGTTCAGATACTGGTCGGCTATCGACGCTACCTGCTCGTCCGAGAGAGCCACCAGCGCGTCAAGCTTCTGCTTGTCCTCCGCGGTCATCACACCCGCGTTATTAGTCGTAGCCACAGGAACGTACATCAGCACGTTGTCGTCACCGATCTCGTCCGAACCATCGTCCGACACCTTCAGCACGATGTTGCTTCCGTCCGGAGCATTTCCCGTCCAGCCGTACGCGCTGCCGACAACGTCCGCCATACCCGTCTCGTAGTTGATTCCGTTGACCTTTCCCTCGAGCGTGTCCACCTTCGTCTTCAGCGCAGCGCCCTTGTCACCCGCGTAAGCCGTCGAGGAAGTCTCGCCGAGCGCGAGCGACTGCGAGATCTCCACATACGCCGTACCGCTCCACCTGTACGTCAGGTTCGTGTCCGTAGCGACATATATCTTTCCAGACTCGCCGCTTGCGGGGAAATTCGACTTGGAAGTAAACTCCAGCACGTCGTCCACATAGCTCGGAAGCTGAGCCGACGGAACCTTGCCGTCAGAGCCGAGAGTAGCCACGCCGTTCGCCGTGCCCATCTCGCTGCGCTTCACCAAAGTCTCGCTAACACTGGTGATCTTCGACTTCACTCTCTCAAAGACCTTCTTAAGGCCCGATTCATTTAAAAATGCCATAATGCTAAAAATTAAATTAAAAACACAGATCTGCTATTTCGTCAATCTCATCATCAGATATAGCCCCAGAATTGTCCCCAGAGCCACCGCCGCCTCCGCTGAGCAAGTCCAGCGGAACCACCACCTGCTTCCGCACCCCGTCCTTGTCATACAGGGCGGGCAGCGACTTCAATCCGTCAGTACTCGTGGCAACCTCGCAGTCGAATATATTCTTCGACCGCCGTGCCACATACTCCATGAACTTGGGGTAGAACTGGGCTGCGAAAGCCTCCATTTCCTCATTGTTTGTCATATCTCGCTATCAGTGATGGTTTCTGTTTCTATTTCTATATTGCCTTGTCCCTTATATCCCGTCAGAGCCGAAGTCGTTGAGCGGGTGCCACGACGAGTCCGCGGGCTTTTGCTGCTGCACCCCGTACACCAGCCCGTCAATTATCAGCAGGTACTGCCCCGTCGCTATCTGCAGGTACTGCTTCTGCGTGAAGCTGTATCCGCCGCCGTAGTCCGCGCCCTGCGGGTCGTCGGCGAACCCGTCCGCCTTCGATACGTGTATTCCGCCAGGGCACAGGCGCACGTGCCCCGCGCTCCCGTTCACCTGTATCTCGTCGTCAGTCAGCCGCGACCCGTACTGGTTTCCCGTGTACTCGCTGCCGACGAACACCTCTCCCTTCGCCCCCGTATACTGTATGACCACGTGACTGTCGCCGTCATCCACCCCGCCGCTTCCGCAGTACAGCCCGTAGCCCGTCATGCGCGCCCAGTAGTTGCCGTACGTACACTTCAGCGTGGCATATCCGGCTCCGTTCGTTATCTCCGCCGTTGACGAGTACCCGTAGGCGGCGTTTGTAGTCTCCAGCCGCATGTAGGAGGCGCTGTCCGATCCGAATATCCGCAGCGTGTCATTCGGCGACGACACCGTGAACGAGTGCACGTTCATGTACACGTCGTTCCCGTCCACGTATATCACCTGCCTGCCCGACCCGTCGTTCATCGCTATCGTGTCCGACGACAGCGTAATCCTGTGGTCTGCGTCCAGGTTGATGTCGTCGGCGTTTATCCTCGCCCCCGTTATGTATCCGTCCGCGTCCTTCTTCACGTACACGCCCATGTCGGCAGTCTTCTGCACGCTGCCGTCGGCATCTACCGCCTCGGCGTACAGCCTTGAGAAGTCAGCCGTCGTCACCAGTCCCGACTTGTTCCTAAGGCTCCCGTCCGCATCAAACCGCGCGTTGAACGCCTCGCTCATCGTCGCCGTCTGCACGTAGCCACCAAGCTCCATGAGGTGTCCCGTATCGTCAAAGCGCCCCGCGAGCGCGCTTATCATGTCCTCATGCTGCCCTATGAGCGTAGCGTTGCCCGCGGCGGTATTCTTGGCGTCTTCCGCCTTCCTGTCCGCTTCGCCGACAAGCTTCTCCAGAGCCTCCTTCTGCGCCTGCGCCTCCTCCTTCGTCTGCGCCGCGGCGACGTACGAGTCAATACGCTTCCCCTGCGCGTCCACCTCCAGCCCCAGCGAAGTGTACCTCTCCGCCATGGACTCGTCATTCTCCCCCAAGAGCCTTATAGCCTCCGCCGTCTGCTCTATGGCAGTCCCCACGGTCTTGCGCAGGTTTTCAACAGGGCGGTCGGTAATGGCAGCGAACGCCACCAGCGCGTCCCCCGTAAACCGCAACGCGAAGTCTCCCGTACCGTTCCACTTTCCCGAGAACTCCACCGTCTGCCACTCGCCCCGGGTTTCTATCTCCACGTCCCTTGCCGCAAGGTCGTTCTCCTGTCCCGGCACGTCCTGGCAGCCCGTGAATCCCGCCGTCAGCGTGCCCGCCTTCTTGGCGAGCAGCCTCACAGCCACGTACAGCGTGTCCTGTACCTCCCGCTCCCCGCCGCTGGCAGCCGTGCCGCCAGTCGGCTTGTCGTATTCAGTATGCGTTGTAGGAGCTGTTATCAGCCCGTTCGCCTGCGTGATTCCGCAGTTCGTAACGCGCAGCGTCTGCCTGCCGCAGTAGCTCTCCACCGCCACGCGGTGTCCGCCAGTTGCGGTGGCATAGCCGTTAGCCATTACAGGCAGCCCCTCGCCATCTATCCAGAATGCGGTATCGTCAGCCGTGTCCACCGTCCAGCCCCCGATCAGCGGATTTCCGTCCTCGCCGTCGCCCACCGAAGTAGTGAACCGTCCGTTGTGCAGGTGGTTCGACTCGTCCGTAAGCTCGTACTCCGAGCGCGTAATCCTCGACGACAGCAGCCCGTCGAGCATCTCCAGCTTCGTGTCGACGCTCTCCCCCGTGCGCCTCAGTATCAAGTCCCCCGTGGCGTACAGGTTCATCAAGTACTCGCCGAATCCCTTCAGCTCCCCGAACAGCGGGTGTACGATACCCGTCAGGTTCCCCAGCCGTCCCTTCAGCGCGTTGTCAGGGTCAGTCTTCAGCCCGTGTACGATGTCGATGTACGGCGTGCCGCTGCCCACCGTCGTGATGCCCACGATGCCCTTGCGTCCCTCGTCCGTCAGGTTGTCAACCCTCACGAACGTATCCTGCTTCTCTATCAGCTCCTCCGGCGTGCCTCCTTCCAACTCCGTAGTGAAGCCCTTGAACCTCACCCACGCCAGCTTCTCCTCGCCCGAGCCCTCGTGCCCCGCCTCCGTCACCGTCAGCTCGTACCGCTTCGTGGCGTATCCGCCGAGAGACGAGGGATCACCGCAGTACTGCTCCACCAGTATGCAGTCGTCCTTGCGGAACGGGTTGTAGTACCGTCCGCCGTCCGTGTCGAGGTATACCTTCCCGCTCTCCGCGTCGTAGTGGTCAACCTCCAGCATACCCGTGAACACACGGTTGTCGTTCTCGCCCAGCAGCTGCGAGACCACCATCTCGTATATCCGCAGCGCGCCGCGGACTATCATGTTGTCAATCTCCGCAGTCCACCGCCGTTCCGTCTCCCCGGCAGTGTTCACAACGTCCTCGCCACTTATGCGCCACCCCTTGCCGTCAGGGAATCCCGACACGAAACTTGGACTGGAGACATCACCACCGAGCGTAGCGTCACCCGCCACACTGGCATTGCCACCGACAGAGGCGTTTCCGCCAACAGCCATATCACCGTCCACACGCCCGCTACCCTCTATGGCAGCGTCGTTTTTCACCGTCAGAGCACCCACCGTAGCCCGCGTCCATGCCACCACCTTGTCGATGTCAAGCACATACCCGCCCCCGTCAGCCTTCCGCGCTATGGTAAACCCCTCGTTCCCCTCACCGTCGAAGTCAGGCGACCCAACAGTGCCCGCCGTGATATTACCCTTAGCATCAAACCCGAACAGGCTGCCTACCTCTATACCCTTTAGAAACTTTATCAACCCTGAAGCAGTATCGTCTGATATGCGGGACAGGAATAATTTACCCGTGCCATTGGCTATCAGGTCGAGTATCCGGAGCATCGCGCCACCTATACGTGTGGCGGTATTGGCAGCCGTGCGGCGTTCGTCGCGCACAGTCTCCAAGTCTTTCTTGACGCTCTCGTATTGCTCGTTGAAAGTCTCTTGCTCGGTCATTGCTTAGTTGAATGTATTGTCAAACGTGTTGTCGAATATCCTGCCGGCACGTCCTGTCTGAATGACGTTGTGGTTGCGCTGGGCATACTCTACGGTGAATGTAAGCCTCGGTATCTCGTTGTCAGCGTTGGAGTACTCTATTTTTGGCTCACTGACAATCATTTCCTTGCCTGGCTGTGCCGTTCCGCCGTTGAAGTTCACGATGCGTACGCCTGACGAGCGGAACAGCTCTGCGCACCATTCCGCCTCGGCGAAGGAGAGTACCCCCGTGTCAGCCTTGAACGAGCGTGTCTCGGTAACGTTGTAGTTCGTGTTCTTACCCTCGATATAGGCAGTTTCGTACTTGAACGCCGCTGAGAGCGTTTCTTTCCCCGTACAGTACAGCAGTTCTTCACACCCGAACGAGTTGATAAACAGCAGTACAGGCGCACAGTCTGGCTGTGACAAATCTATGTCAAATTGCTGCGAACGGCTGCCTGCTGCCACGGTATAGGACACGAGAATCTTGCCGTCATCAGCGAACTGTGCCGGTGATACGTCTATGGTGGTGTACTTCGAGTTGCCGCCTGCTGACGGTGCTGCAAACTCATTGGTACTACCGTCGGAATAGCGTGCGCTAACCGTAGCCGTATCAGTGCCAGTATAGTGCAGGTATTCGAGCCGTCCTAAAGCTGTGGTCTTCGTGCCCGCAAGTAGTGTGAGGAACCGTGCCGAGCACCATTCCTCGGCAGTAATGTCGATGTCAGCCTCACAGTATATGACCGTGCACGACACCGATGCTTCCGACAGCGTGTTTCCGTTAGCGTCCTTTTCGGCTATGCCGACTTCCATTTCCGTTACGAGTCTCTGACGGGCGTACGGGCGCAGCAGGCTGCCGAGGTCAGCCATACGTATGCTGCCGCCGGCAGGGTAGAGGCGTTCGGAATATATCCCGTCTCCGTCCAGCGATATAGTGACTGCCGCCGACACTCCGCCGATTGCGAAGATGAGGTCAGGCACCGTTGCCGAGAAGTATTTGCCCGAAAGAGTCTGCGTTATGGTTATCATCAGCTGCCGCCTTTTAATTTTCTATAAGGACAAAGGTAGTATAACAGGCGCATACTGAAAAATACAATGAAGCCGTCCGGACAATCACTGTCGGGGCGGCTCCTACAATCAGATAAAAACAAATCGACTAAAATTGTCAATCAACCAAACTAAAAACATCTATGATAAAAAAGCTCATTGTCATGCCGTTATATTCCTACAGGTTGCCGATAGTCCGCTGCACGTTGGTCGTGCCGTGTCCGAACAGGGCGGACAAGGCATCTGAAACCAGTCCTTGATATGCCTCGCCGTAGTACCGTGCCTCGAAGTCATTGAGCCTGTGTATGGAATATAGGTACTTGCGTGAGAACCAGTCGCGTGCCTTTCGGTGTCCTTTGCCTTTGTTCCATTTCTTGCCGCGCATGAACTGCAGTCCGTTCTCGTCGTCCTTTCCACTGTTGCCACGCCTGTACCCGTTGCCAGTTCCTGCCGCGACATATAGTCCGTATTCAAGGAATCGGTGCTCTATAGTGGCGTTCGCGCCAGTGGTAAGCGTTGTTGCCAGCGAGGCGAAAAGTTCGCCAGTGTCGTACACAGGTGATGAGAACTGCATCATCTTCTCCTGCCAGAAGCGTATCATATTGTCTGCCCAGCCGCGCAGCCATTGTTCGCGCTGCTGCTCCGTCATATTATTCTGTCCATTCGTCGGCATTGTATTCAATATCTACGGGTTCCTCGTTAGAAATCATGAAATGCAGTCCTGTCACACCCTGCATGAAGTAATTGCCAAGCTCTGCCGAGCGTATGTTGTCGAGCCGCAGGTATTCGAGCGCGTCGCCATACTCCATGCTTTCTTGATCGTGCATGAGCCGTGAATGGAACTGCCGGAATAATCTGCGGCACAGTGAGAGTTTCGCCTCTCTGTCCTTCATATCGTCGATACGGTAGGCTGCCACTATGAATATGGTGTAAACATCTGTGCGGAAATACCCACTGCCGTTGCTGAACGTGCGTTCGTCGGTGGTGTCGTCTATGAGGATCATCTTGTCGGCTGTCTGGTAGTTTGCCACAAGGTCTTCCAGTCCGTTGATGCCCGCGCAGAATCCTACCTTGAATCCCTCACTGGCAGCCAGCTTGTTAGTCTCGCCGAGGTGGCGGAAGTATTGGAATGCGTCGAATATATTTTCCTGTGCCATGTCTTACGTTGTTTGCTTCGTTGCGCCAATTATTTGTTTATCAATGCTTTTTGCGTATGCGCTCCAGCTCTTCCGCGTCGCGCGCCTTTGCGTCCAGTTCTGTGAGAGCCCGCCAGCAGTCCATCTGCCGTACAGCCTTTTCCTTGGTTATGTCGCCGTCTGTGAGTGCCCGCAGCATATTGTTGTACAGTGCCATATAGTCGGGCAGGCTGCCGTTGTCCCCATCTGCAGGTGCGGGCTTGAAGAAGTGTGGGAACTCACGGCTCATACACAGTTTTACGTGCGAGTACCACAGCAGCATACCGAGCGTTTCTTCTGGCTCGGGCTTTATATCTATGGCATTTTCTCCATTATTGTCGGTGTAGAGGTACGCTGCCATCTTTTCTATCCACTTCATATCGTTGTTCAATACGAACGCCTGGTAGTACTTCTCGATTCCGAGATAATCGTCAAAGCTCACGCCGTGAAGGAGTACATCGACCGCATGAAAGCCCTGTACCGCATCCAACCTACAGTCCATGGTCTCGTACGAGTCGATGTAGTCCAACTGGTGTATGAAGCTCTGTATCTGCCACGTTCGCAGGTACAGCACCTTCATCTTGCCGTCGACTGGTGCTTTCAGCTTCCAGCCAAAGCGCGTCTTCTTCATGCATTCCAGCCCGCAGAAGCGCATGAACATGTACGTCTTCACCACCGTGTGGTCGCCGAATTTAGAGAGCAGCCACAGCGTGTAGCGCAGCTGCTCCTGTGTCAGCTCGCCCCACGACTGGGGCACATGCAGGCTGACGGTTACAGTCTTCTGTCCGTTATCCGTTGAAGACGTAGGCGGTTGAGTCTGGAGAGTTCTTGAAGTGCTCATGGTGCGTGAGTTTATATGCAGCCGAATCTTTATACAGCCTGAAAGCCACAGGATCTGCGTCGAGATAGGTGAACAACCTGCGCCATTCCGCGCCATGCGTGACAACGTGCCCGACCTGCGTCCAACGGTCAATGATGTATTGTATCGCCTCAATAACGGGGTTGTATGTTTCCAGCCGGTCACTGTCAGCCTTGCGATAAGCGTCCAACAGCTCGTCGGTCATTTCGTCACCTATGTATCGCCGTATCTCTGACCATGCCTCGGCAATAGGCTGTTGAACCTTCTCCCATGTCTCTGCCGCTGCTACGAACTGGAACGTGGATTCGTAGCAGAAGTAATAAGGCGTAAACAGGGTAGGTATTGCCCGCCGTGCTTGTATAGATGTTCCCCATTTGTCGGAGCGAAGCATCATTATGACATCTGCCCGTGCGCGCATCAGTGCCGTGCGCAGTGAAGTTTCGAGTATGTCAACACGTGTCTTGCTTGCCGGCGCGGTGTTCTGGTTGCTTACAACGCCGAATCCCGTTGGTGTCAGCACGAGGTCGAGCTGTCGCAATACGGTCAGGAACGCCCTGATGCACACCAGTGACTTGTATTCCCTGACAAGGAACTCGTCTGCGCCGTCGGCGTTGACTATCTCCGTTCCTGTCTCTCCGAGCAAGTCCCGCTGCAGCACGTGCTGCTGTCTCTCAATCTCCGGGCTTACCTTGTCGAACACATCTGTGTTGGCGCGCATGCCAACGGGCAGCGACTTTTCAAAATCAGTCTTGGTTATCTCCATTATTGTCACTGTTTGTATTGGCGTTGCCGCTGACAGTTTTCGCGTCGCGGTTCTCGTCAAGCGTTGTAAGCATTATCATCGGTACGTCCACGGAACAGCGGTCAGCCCATCCGTTGTAGTGCAGTATCACGTGATACGGTTTCGTCATTACGTCATGGAAAGGCTTTTCCAAAGCCTGCTTGAGGGTGAAAAGCTCCCGCTTGTCCGAGCCAGAGTTGTTCATCTGCGACTTGCCTGGTGTGGCTCCTACGAGGTTCGGGTGCACTCCAAAGGCGAAGCATAGCGCGTTAGACGCCTCCTGCATATCGTCTGACCAGTTGCCACCCTCTTTCTTCGAGCCGTCGGTAATGTTTGTCACCCTTACAGAGCTTACCTCCTTGCCGCTTACAGGGTCGATATAGAATCCGCTGACAATCGCCTTGCCCGCATTCCTCACGCCTGTAACGAAGTCTATGATATTGCGCTTCTCCTGCTCTACGCGCTCCTTGCGTGCCGCCTCGTCGTGTATGTTCTCGTTGTCGCACAGGTTTGTCCAGTAGTCGTCGAGCACCTCTATAAGTACCCGCGGTGCCGAAGTGTTCTTTATCATAAACCTCTTGCCAATGCCGATAAGGCGGTAGATGTCAAGCCACGAGTCGCGGAACACGCTCGTATAGTACGGCACGGGATAGTACTGGCATCCGGGTGTGGCTATGCGGCACAGTATTGCGAACTTGCGCCCTTTGACTGGTTGGCGCGTCCGTCCTGTATTCGGGTCGGGAGCCTTACCCATACGTACTTCGAGATCGCCGAGCGGATCCCAGTAGTCGAGTAGGGGTATAACCTCCATCTTTTGCGGGTCTTTGTGCCCGGGGCGGAAGTCGCCGAACAGGACATGTTCTATCTTCCCCGACTTTGTGGACGGGGCGTATTCGAAACGGCAGTACATGGCATCCTTATTGCGCACCCGCACGATGCTACGTCCGTCGCGTGATAGAATGATGACCGTCACGGAGAAAAAGAAATTCTTTATGTCCGTGGACTGTTCCATGAAGCATTCGGACAGCGAGTTGCGAAGGCAGAACTCCCGTATGTCCAGATCATCAGCGTCCTTGCGTGTGCCGCGGTCAACGAAGCGTATGCCCTGACCGTAGCAGCAGATAGTGTTGAACGACTGGCACTGTGCCGTAATCATATTGTCCATCAGCGTACGCCGTACACGGTAGGGTAGTTGGTCGTCGGCACCGAAAGGCACATACTCGTAGTGCCGTCCACCGATGTCTATAGGCATGTGCGGTATATACCCGTCGTCCTCGTCGAATACGTCCGATGTATTACTGCCGTATTCAGCAGCTATGCTGTTCAGAGAACCACGTCCAACGTCTGCCACTCCACGCGGCAGTATGCTGTACCGGCTTGTGGAACGTCCAGTTCCGTCCTGCCCTCTGCCGGTTCTAACAAGCTCGTAGTCATTGCCCATATTTGTTAGATTTATATGTTTCTTGAAAATGTAAATTCATAGGGTTACAG
Source organism: uncultured Prevotella sp. (assembly GCA_964523825.1). GTDB lineage: Bacteria > Bacteroidota > Bacteroidia > Bacteroidales > Bacteroidaceae > Prevotella. The sequence goes on from CAZGAT010000011.1 coordinate 12,443, forward strand.
ATACACCTTGAGTCCGTTGATACCGATGATGAATATCTCCGGCACAAGCCTTATCTCGTTGTTCAGCGGGTTGCGCAGCCGCACGTATCCTCCGCGCCAGTACTGGTGGAAGACCAGCCACCCATTGTACTCCACGATCTCCCCGTCCGACTTGTAAGCCCGTATATCCAGTGTCTGGCGGTGTTGGTACGCCGAATCCATGACGCGCTGCATGTCGGAGAAGTGTATAGCCCTGTCTTGTTTGCCTTTCTTTCTAAGCATAAGGCAAAGGTATTATATATAAGGCATAAGGAAAAATACACGAAAAAGCCCCTGACACTTTATGTGAACTGCACCCCAAAAGTTAGACACAAAACTTTTGGGGTGCATTATGTATAGACGCCACAATTTTGAAGAAAGACTGAATGTAATCAGTCGTATAATGTCAGGAGAACCGATAGAAAGCGTATGTAGAGTTCTAAATTTGGACAAGCATAACGTCAGGCAATGAATGCTTCGCTATCAAAAGTACGGAGAGGAGGGTCTGCAATGCTCCTAAAAAAATCGGAGATTGTTTTTTCGAAAAAAATAACGCTTCCAGAGTTGCTCCCAAAGTTCAGAAGTCAATCTTCCTTTTCATAACACAGAAAACCTTACCATACAGTTTTCCTTCAATAGTATGGGGAGTGCCATGCTGTATGTCATTTGCACAACCAAGTTTACTTGTCCATGTCCCATCCCGATGCTGTCTTGCGGCATGAGTCCATTTTTGACTATTTTCATCCCAATACAACGCGACTTTCATAAACCCCTTTTCAACAGCTTCTGATGTACACGTTTCGTATCCCTTTGTTTGGAATGCTCCCACGAGGGATGATATATGCATAGTCTTTGTTGTGCCTTCAGGCCAAAAGGTAACTCCATCAAACCATACTTGCCCACCTGGTGGTTGCATCCATTGTCCATCCTTTTGATAAGCCCATGCTATGCAATTGTAATTTGGATCAGGGTCACTGGTAAGCTTAAAGTCTTTGTCCGTCTCCAATCCTGGAAACGCTTGCTTTAACTTTTCTGCGGTCTCAGAGCTTTTATCCATAGTTTACATGCCTCTGTTACAGTTGTATCCGGCTTGCTGGTTATTTTTCTCTCGTATATCATATTCAGAGCCCATACCAAGTTAGACGGTCTCACTTCAATTTCGTCGAGAATGAAAGGCACTGCCCTTTTCCCCATGCCAAGTATAGCCTTAAAGTCAAGTTGACTCACTATGTCCTCGACAGAAGACATGAACATCGTTTCAGACTGCCATGCTGCAAGATGATTTCTGAAGTTGATTTTCTCATTGAGGATAATGTCATTCTCATCGTTTACTTCTTGAATGTACCGAGCTGTCTCAATATTGTTTATAACAGTCTCTACCTTACTGAACTGGTCTATATCGGCATAAGCAGCTATATTGCTTGAGGACATAACGCCTACTGCTATAGTTATTGGCATCCAGCCTTTCCGCATATTGCTTAATTGCATAATTCTTTCGTTTTATCAGTAATATTACTAAAGAATATTTGATTTTTGATATTTCTCAAATCTTCAAGTACATCGCCTATGGCTTCGGACGTATACAATAAGTTGTTCTTGTTAAGGACATCTATGTCGAACATGTAGACAAATCTGCTAAGCTTTCTCTCCACGCTTTGGTTGACTATGGAGTAAACACCTTCTTTGACATCTAGCGTCATTCGGAAGCCATACTGGAGTAAAGGATAAGGCAGACGCCCGTCATCACGTGTTGTAATTACTGTATTAAAATATTCTGATGGGTCGTTGAATTCCTTTATTCCAAACTGATTTATAAACCTTATTGATGTTCTTGTAATGGCAGTCTTTATGAGCGTTTCCTTGAAGATATCAAAATACTTTATAACATTAGCCTTGAACGATTCCCATCCCAAATAATCTGCCTCTGTAGTATAAGTAATGCCTTTTACAGAAATATCCAATTTCTCTTTTTGGTTCTTTGAGAAATACATATAGCCTGTAACCTTGGCTTCGGAATACCCGTCTATTGGAGCCTTGCCAAGTGGGAACGGGGTTCCTTTCGACCTCTTTATATTAATGTTCGCTGATATATTGTCGTTCCTATTTGGAAAATATTTCCTCAGTTGAGTGTCAAAACGGAGGAAATCCTCCAAAGAGACGCTTGTTTCTTCGAATAGCAACTGACATATTGCGACAACAACAGGAGGGCGTTTTAATTTAGGCCAATTGGTCATAATTCTATTGATTCATATAAAATTTATGATTGCAAAATTACTTGTTTTTATTTTTGCAGCCAAAATTACATGCAATTATTTTTGCATCATGCATTATTGTTTTACGATGTTGCATCGCCTGTTGTTATGAATCCGAATATCAGCAAATTGACGAGAACAATGATGTTGGTGAACAGCCTGAATCCACCGTTATGGCTTTGTTTAATAGAAAAAACTCCATAAAGTGCTCCCTCGGAAAAGACTGCCCATGGAAAAGTTCGGTCTTAAAATCAAGAATATCCTCCGATGCATCACGCGCCGGAGGCTCAGAGCTCATTACATTATGAAGTGTTATCAAATAAAAGGTGCGCCGCCAGCCCAGCGGCGGCTTTTTGTTCAAATCGGCGATACGGATATAGCCGGGGCTGGAATATTGTCAGCGGCTCTGCGAATGCGGTTGCTGAGGTCTACGAGTGCGCCACGGAGCTGTCCGGCTTCCTCAGGGGTGAAGCCGCCCGTGCCGCCGTTGCCGTCTATGCCATACATCTTGTGCTGGAACCATGGCACGGACTTGTCAAAGTATGTCCGGGCAATCTCCCTCCATGATACCGCAAGGTATATGTCGCTCATACGCTTCTTCATGTCAGTTATCTTCTCCTGTCTGTTTGCTGCTACTTCCATTATATATTGTTTTTAGCGTTAAGATTCTCCCCATGTTAGTGGGAAGAAACGGTTGTTTTCATTCTTTTGGCATGTCCGTCATTCTGTCGAATATGTCTTGTGCGAACTCCAGTAAATCGGGATAGCCGTTTGGATAACTGTTACAGTAGTTTCTAATTGCCATAATCAACTCCTGTTCCTCCAGGGTGATTACCATTTTTACCGTTTCTTGTTTCTTCATTCCGTATCGTTATTTGAACACCGCAAAGGTACTATCTTTTTAGATACTGCACAAGCAAAGCACTATCTATTTTGATAGTAAAAAGATGATTTAACATTTGGGCGCAAAAAAGCAGTATCTTCCCAGACACCGCTTCCAAAGTTTACTTTAATTAATCCGTTATGAATAACTATGAAATATTAAGCCACTTATTTAAAACCTTACCTTCCGAAGCATCATTCTCATACTTACGTATCAAGTTGTAAATGGTATGATAAGCCTTCCATTTCTTCTTAATTTCCCCATCAGTTCTGATGAAATAATCCTCATTAAACAAGAATTCCAGCAGTATTCCCTCTGTGGTATGCTTGAGTGAGAAGTCGCCCATGGTAATGATATCCATTCCGATAATAAAGTCAACTCCCAAAGAAATTCTGTCCAACACTCTCGGATGGGCATACGTATACCAGTCCATATTGCCGGGAAATGCTATGGCGCAGCCAAGCTCGGATACTATCGTTTGATTAACACCGTCCATCAAGCCGGCTGGACGGGTAGTAATTTCCAAGCTGTCTGCCAGTGAACGGGACATAACGGAGAACGGTGCACCGGTATCCCATAAGGCATTCAGCTCCACACCTTTCTCACCATATTGGTTTTCCACTCTCATAGGCGTAACGAGTAGTCCGTTTCCCTGTGGAAAGAGAAACTTCAACCGGTCTTTCTGTTTTGTCAAGTCTGTCATATTTACCCTAACTGTTTAATGAAAAGAGGGAATGGAGATACCTGATAAAGACCTCCATCCCCAGACTTTCGACAACGCACCTTGTTGTTGAACACAAGAGAGAGAAGTTATCGTGGTGGTCGGATAACCCAGATTAGTTGATTGCAAAGATAATAATTAAATCCGTAATTTCCAACTTTGGAAGGAAAAATATGTGGAATTTTAGGAAACGTCAAAAACGGGCATTTTAGCACTAAAACCTAAATGCCCGTTTTATCCGCTCTGTCCACTGAAACAATGTCTTTTCCTTGGCAAGTGGGAGTTTCCCGCGCAAAAAGGGACCCGTGTTGACGTTACAGAACGGCAATTTGGGTGATTTTGCGCGACTTTTCCACTGTCGAAATTTGTAAGACTTTCAACATCAATGATTTGGAACATCACAGCGCGGCTTTGCCGCCGCTGTTTGCACCAGCAGCCCCCACCGCCCTACGGCTCGGCGGCAATTGCCCTGCCTTCATTTAGCGGAATATGTAAGGGCATTATACCTTTTGCAACGCCATGCAGCGTATACAACAAGTAGGGGAGGCGCAGCCCTCACGGCTACGTCTCCCCAAATAAGAAATGATTAAAAATTAATGTCAGTTGTCGGTTGCGGACACCATGGCTACGGCTGTCCCGTCTCCATATCCCGCCATACAGCCCACTGGACGGTACCGTCCTCGAGCGTCACGGTACGGAACCCGTGAAGTATCATGTACGTGGCGATAAAGTCCTTGTCGACATCGCCCATGGGCTGGAGGTCGGACTGTATGCCTTCGGTGGACTTAGGCTCGAACGCCAGCACAGAGTCCGTGCCGTCGGGCGTATTCTCCCGTGTCTTCATGTACTCGCCGAGCAGGAACGCAGCCACATGCACGCTGCCGTCCTCACCCGCAGCCGTGGCAATCCATCGCTGCCACGCCCCGTTGTCAAAGCTGTCCTTCATCATAGCTGCGCCCTCCTCATGTCTTCCAGCTCGTTACGCATGTCCGCCGTCTTGCGCATACGCTCGCGCATGTCGGCGTAGTTCTTCCTCACGCGCAGGTATGTCGCCTCGTCGGGATAGTTTCGGCGTTCTGATGGCTTGAAGTCCTCGATATCGCGCGCCATGTCCGCCATGATGTCGTCGAGCAGGTCGATACGTTCCTGTAGTGTGTTCCTGTCGCAGAAAACCTCCAGTGTCTCCAGCATTCTCGCGTCCAATACCAGCATACTCATAGCGCGCCTCCTTCCTGTTCCTTGCGGTTGATACGGTATGTGAGCCATGATGCCACTGCGGTGCTGACCACCGACCACAGCGGAGCCTGCTCAACGGCTATCGCCGCCATTAGTACTGCCAGCGTGACGAGGTTCACCCTTAGCGCGGTGCGCCTTGTGACGGCAAACTCGGCTATTCGGCTGTAGAACTCCGACTTCGCGTCGAGCCACAGGTTGACAACTCTGTGGATTTCCTTCACCCTCTCCGAGAGTGTCACAGGCACGTCCACACCGTGCGCCGTGATGTTCAATGTTGATTGCTGCATAATTGCACTGTTGTTATTAGCATTACCGGGATTCCGCCCGGCGCGGCGGCACAGAAAATGGCGGCTGCGCTCCGCTGCTAATAACAACAGTGACTTCACCCGAAGGGCTTATCAAGTGTACGGAGGCATGCCGCCAATATCATTTAATGTGAGCCTACGGCTCACTTTTGGGCAATAAAAAAGCCCGTGCGAAAATGCATGAGCAATAACCGCTGCCCGTCGGAGTGGACTACCACTGTTTTGATTGCATGGGCAAAGGTAACAAAAAGAATTGATTATAAAAAGAAATGGGTGAAAAAATGAAGGCTTCCATTCGTTTTTAACATTCCTGCCATGATAGTTGACAAAAATGTATTATCTTTGCGAGCATGGAACAGGAATTATTAAGAAAGCTGTATAAACTTGAAGTTGACTCCTGGGCAACATGTTTCTTTATAATTGCCCAGACAATTGCCAACTTTGTCCTGTTTTACCTTATCCTGCGATAAGCAAGGTTACAAGCACTCCTATTATCGTGGCAAGTGCCGCTATGACTTCCAGAAGAACTTTCATAGAAACGGTACGTTCCATGAATTTTCGCTTTTTCTCATAGATTCTTATTCCTTTCTTGGCAGCCTTGTCGCCCTCCTGTGTCAGCCTTAGGACTGCTCCTTGCCTGGTAATGAAGGCGTAGTCGTCTATGAGCGAGCCAAGCACTATGTCTGGAGCGTCGGTATCCCAACCGTACTCGTCAATAAGCATCTGGTCAATTTCTTCTTTTCTCAGGTGTCCTTCTGCTTCCTTGAATCTTGCAAGTATGAAGTCGGCAATCTCCCTGCTGTTTCCTGTTAGTTCCATATCTTTATCTGTTTGTGATTAATCAAAAAAAAGCCCCAGCGCAATAAAGCACCGGGGCTGCTCCCTGAACTTCGTCAAAAGAGACATGCCAAATTTACAAGGCGTGTGCTACATCAGAGAGCTGTTTGCTTATATCAAGCAGTGCGCCCATGGCCAGCGGGCGACTTTTTGTCAAACAAGGGGCGATTCATCATTCCCCAGCCTAAATTTCTATAGAGTCAGCGGCGCGACGGATACGATTGCTGAGGTCAGTTAGCGCACCCTTCAGTTGCGCACGTTCCAAAGCGTTGAACTCAGTAGGCTTTTTGTTGCCGTCCCGTCCGTCCATCTTGTGGTAGAACCATGATGCCGACTTGGTGAAGTATGTCCGTGCAAGGTCACCCCATGAGATTGCAAGCAGTATATCATCCATCTGCTGCTTCATGGTCATCTTTTTTGTCATCTGCATAGTTTCCATATATATATCTTTCTTTGTAAGCCCCACCCGTTATGAGCGGGGCTTGTTAGTTTAATCGTAAATCAATTCATCGAACAACTCCCTTGCATATTGGAGAAGTCCCCTTTCTCCATTAGGGTAGGCTTTCTTGTAGTTTCTAATTGCCTCTATGAGGTCATTTTCTTCATTTGTGATTTCTTTTTTCATATTTTTGATGCTTTAATTGTTTGACACTACAAAGGTAGTACAAATTATTGTATTAAGCAAACAGTTAGTACAATAATTTATCCAAGATACCAAATTTAACATTTCAAGACACAAAAAGCCCCACGGCATGATTGCCATGGGGCTTGCGTCCGTAAGCCAGCAGACGACTTGTGTTCAATTAGGGGCAATGTTCCCCAGCTTATTTTATCTGGTCAGCCGCAGTGCGTATGCGGTTACTGAGGTCGGTTAGAGCGCCCTTCAACTGATACTTCTCAGCCTCGTTGAACTCGGTAGGCTTGCCGTTGCCGTCGATACCGTCGAGTTTGTGGTAAAGCCATGAGCCAGACTTTCCGAAATACCGTTTTGACAGGTCTGCCCATGATATTGATATAAGCAAGTCATAAAGTTGTGCCTTCATAGTGCCAGCCTGTGTTTTCTTCAGTGTCATTGTTGCCATGATGTATTCCTTTCTTTTTTAAGCATCTCCCGAAACAGGAGAGGCATTCAAAGGTAGTACTTTTATTCGTACTAATCAAATAAAAGGAGATATTTATTAATAGGAATATAAGATTTAACATATATCCTACTTTGAGAATGTCATTGACGATACCGCGCTACTCATAGAGACAGGGAAGTTTTCCACGCCGATGCAAGTAGTATCGAACGCGTCGGAGCCGTCGGTACGAGATTCGAGCTTGTCTTCCTCAGTCTCGGCAAGCTTTTCGCCGCGCTTGTCCTTCTTGCCGTTGTAGACACCTGCCGACGTTATCGATATGAGCAGATCAGGGTTGTTGTCACGGTTGATCAGCACCTGGTGTCGCGCACGACCGCGCAGCATGTTGTTGATGAGCGCGTTCTTTTGTATATGGTTCATCGGCTTGCCGATGTACTTCTCCCTTACCGTCCAGCCATGCCGTTTCAGTTCGTGTACTATTGCGCCGTGTATGTCAAACGTATGCTGTCCGAAGTTTTGCCCAAGGAAGGTTGCGTCATAGTAGAATATAACCTGATGCCGCTTGTGGTACTGGTAGTAGCTGTTGAAGTCTTCGAGCAGTTCTGGGATTTTCCTCTCGTACTTTACGAAGAACGACTTGAGTATGCGCAGCTTTCCGTCGTGTCCCAGTTGTGAGACCACGAGCCAGTTGATATTTTGGTTGGCATCGAACGAAATAATGAGAGGCAGCCGAGCGTCGAGGTCAGAGTCCTGACGGCAGTCGTCTGGAATATCTCCGTCGTTCAGCGCACCGAGGTTCAGCACGTTGGTATTCGGAGCGGTATATAAGTTCACGTCCTCGCGCAAGCCTCCATAGAATCCGTCTGCCGATATGTCGAGACGTATGCACATTATTGATGTCAGGAATGTTAGTCGCGGCAGGTCGCGCTTGGCACGCCTGACGAACTCTTCTCCGAGCAGTGCGAGGTTCTGTATACTGGTGTACTCCTTGTAGAGCAGGCATTTCGAGCGGAAGAAGTTAAGTTTCGCGTCAATGCGGTCGATTTTCTTTTGTATGCGGTCGAACTCCGCCGGCATCGTACGCTGCCGCCTTACTTCTTTGGCACGCTGCCAGATAAGCCCTTGTATGACTTCCACAAGGTAGGTATCCATATCGTCCTTGTAGCCAAGGAACCATGACCCTTTCTTCGTGACAGGCATATCTGAAGTAATGGTCATGCCATGATGCAGCGGGAAGTCATGGAAGTACTGCTCATTGCCGCGGTTGGCTTGGAACGTCTCGTCCTTGAGCTGTTCGAAATCAATGAATTTCGCCTCGTCGATGATGATATAGTCGAGCGACATAGAGTTTGACGTGCCCGACCTGTCCTGAGATATTATATTGCAGACGGAGCCGTTATAGAAACTGATAGTATTCTCCCAGTTGGCAGGCGTGAATATCGGCGACTTCCAGTGCAGAGCCTTCCACGGGCGTTTGCCGACGACATAGTGCAGGTCACGCTTGAATCCCCACCGCTCGAGGTGTATGAGCATTGACGGCAGTATGTTCGTCATACACCGCTTGACCGAAGGACTGACGAAGCCGCCCATCGAACCTGGCATACCCTGCACGCAGGTAAGCAGCCGCCCAGCCTGTATCGCTCCCTTTCCCATGCCACGCCCGGCGACTATCACCTCGTCACGCGTGTTCATGTAAAGGGAGTAGAGCTGCGGGTCGTTGAAGTATTGCCTTATCTGTTGCCCGTCTTCATTCATTGCTTTTCTGTCATTCGTTAATTTCCTCAAATTCAGCATCTTCAATGGTGGAAGTCGAGTATTTTCTTTCCAACTGGCGGATACGTTCTCTGAGACCAGGCACCTTCTTTATGCCGATGACTGACGGATCATCGGTAGGTACGAACTGCTGCGGCACAATCTTGTCGAACTCCAGTTCTGGCTCGTCGTCCTTGTCGGTACGGTTGTTCTTGATGCGTGCCGCCTCCAGCGCAGCTACGGCCCGCATGTCGCCTTTGTTGCGTGCAATTGTGAGGTCGTGTTCCAAGTCCTGATTAATCTTCCACCGGTAGAACTCCTTTGTCCCCTGCTGCAAGTTGCCGAGCAGCAGTTGCATGAGATGCACGTCGTCATAAGCCTGCGCACGTCCTACGCCGTTCAACCGCATGTCGTGCGCTGCCACCTCGCCTCCGGTCTTGGTGGGGAACTGCAGCCAGTAGGAGTATATGCCGCGTATGCGCTTAACGCGTTCGATGATTATTGCGCTGACCCTCTCTTGTCTGAGGTCAGTTTCATTCATAGATATATACCTGCAATACAGGTCTATGTCGGTCGGTACGCTCATATCAGAATCTTTTGCCCTATATCCTTTATGAACGAGATAGACTGCGCTATGGCGGCAGGTGATCCAGTACCGGCAATGTCGCGCAGGTTTTGCTTCATCTCATGTACAGTCGTCAGATACCCCCGCAGGTAAGCAAGCCTTGCGGCAGTTCCTTTCGTGATGATCTCATCCTGAAACTCCGTCTCGTCAATACCCAAAAGGACGGAAGTCTCGAAGGGGGTCATCATGTCGGCTCCCATCTGCTCTATCCTTTTCAGCAAGTCTTTCGAATACTCCATGAAGTTCTATTGAGTTGTTCTCTATTATGTTTTCCAGTCCGCCGTACAGTCTGTGAAAAGCCTCCCCGCTTGTGGTTACCATAGTGCACTCTGCACGGTCTCCGTAGGTCTGGTTCTGCGATGATATTACAGACACTGTCCAGCGGTCGTTCTGTACGAGTACGATTTTCGAGTGGTTCATGGTAAGGCATACCCGGTCGAAGCAGTTCTGCATGAGACGGTAAAGCTGCACGGTCTTCCGTGATGCTTTGAGGTCAGCGACAAGCGATGCCTTTCCGACGAGCTGCTTGCGCCGCAGCCGCAGGAATCCGGCGAGGAAGGCTTCACTTGTCGAGTAAGTCGATACCCACACATCGGCACGTCCGGTCTGCTCCAATATCCAATTAAGCAGCCCGAGCGTGTGAAGTCCTGTACCGAGATAGTACTGGAACGGCTCATTACGCAGCGGGTGCAACAAATCCGCTATACGCTTACCCCTCGGCATTCGCCTTGTCGTTGAATGTTATCCCTACGCCTGCAAGCTCCTTGCGCAGTTCTTCGCCTATAACCTCACCAGCTTCGGTAATGGTATCAACGCGCTGCTGCACTGCGGCGAGAGTGGACGCATAAGCCTTGCGTGTCTTTTCGTCCATATCATCACAGTTCCGTCCACTCTGCATCTTCTGAAGCTTCCGCAGGTTCTTGGATATGTAAGAGCGTGCGTTGGTCACAGCTTTGGCAGCCTGCGCGTCCTGTACGCTTGGTGTGTCTGCACAGCCGTCAGCCTCCTGTGAGCCGTAGCTGTCGTACTTTTCGAAGTCTGCCTTGTACTCATACCACAATTCTTTCATCTGTTTCAGGTACTCGTAGCGGTCGTATGGCTGTTGCAGTGTCAGCAGCGTGTTATAGAGCTGCTTGATTTTCTTCCAGCGTTCAGCATTCTTCTGCCAGATGTCCTTGATTTCGTCTGGTAGCGATTCATGGTCTATGCGTTTGCCACTTATTGCCGGCAAGCCTTCAGAATCTATAATGTTGCCTTGTGCATCTTTAGGCTCAGCTTCGACAGCAGACTTGACGACCGGTGTGATTTCCGAATCCATACGGTTTACCGCGTCAAGCGTCATGCCGTCAGTACGTATGGAATACCATTTCTTAAGCTCGTAGGCAACCTTGCCTGCATGTCGTTGCGGACGCAGTACGACGCTGTTATATAGCGCACGGTTGCGATTGAGTCTCAGGAGCAGCTGCGCGCCGTCGGTAACCTGTCCGTCGCTCTTGGGGTCGGGAAGCGTGAGCCATGCTGCTATTTGCTGTGTCAGTTTCTCGTCAATCATATCCTATATAATTTAAGTGAAATTACTGAAAGAAGGGGCAGCCTTCACGCCACTGCGTGGGAAGACTGCCCCCCCATAAATTCGCAAAATTGAAAAAGAAAATCGTTTCAGATGCCCTTGACCTACTCGCTAACTATAGGTTTGCCAGTCGCGCCGCTGATGTCGCCGTCGGTTGTCTCTATCTTTCCAGGATAGAAAGGAGCCGAATATTCGTCGTCAACAACTGCCTCTACGGTGGTAGCATTGGTATCGGTCGTCGCCTTTCCGCTATCCTGCTTGAGCGACAGCTCCGGCGTGAAGGACTCGGAACCTACAAGACGATACTTGCCGTTGCGCTGTGGAACGAGGAACAGCATCTCATCGTTGTTCATCTCGTTGATGTAGCCTGTTGCCTCTTCCTCTGTGCCCGGTATAGAGAAGTTTAGCGTGACCTTGAAAGTCTTGCTTCCGTATGTGCCCTGCGATTCAGTTTGCAGCTGGTCCTCGTTGGGTATGGTTCCCACCTTGTGCCACTTCTTGTCACCAGCAAGCACAAAGTCACCTTCGTATACTCCCACTGCGCCTATATTCTCCGCGTCTGCCTTTATGGTCGGATAGGTAACTACGTCACGTTTTGGAATGCCAAGCACCCAGTTGCGCAGTCCCGGCAATGATTTTTTGCCACGGCAGAACTCTATATCCTCGTATATGGAGGCTTTGTCAGTGCATTTAGTCATTTTTCGTAAATATTTAATAGTTATGTAATTATGCCGTCCGGCTATTGTGCAGACAGCCAGACGGCATGATGTTTATTACTACTCGGCCTGCTTCTCATATACAGAGAGCACCTCTGGGGATACGGACTCGAACTGTGTTCCGAAGAACATGTTTGCGATGAAGTCCACGTCGTAATGATTGTCGAGTGACTTCTCGCAAAGGAAGGTCTCGTCGTCTCCCTTCTGGTTGAACAGCAGGTATATGTTCGACTTCGGCGTTATGAGCATAAAGTCGTCTGGTACATTTGTCAGCGGTACGAACTCCACATTTGGCGCGCCGTCAAGAGTCTTCTTGTCGAAGTTGTTGTTGTACGGCAGAGCACCGTAGCTTGTACGGTAGTCAACACAGTAGTTGTGATAGTTAGTGACGCTGAGGAAGTACTTCAGATTACGCTGTTTCTTGAGCTTGTCAGTCGTATGGTTCCAATAGAACTCTTCGATGACCTCCGTAGCATTATCACTTGTGATGTCCGCGGTACCGTACCAGAGATTCTTCTTGTCCTCAGATATGAGAACCTTGCTGATTTCGTTAGTTCCTGCAATATCCTTGTCGAGAATGGTCTTGAAGCCGTTGAAAAAATCAGCAGTCTCGTCGAACTTGTTCCCGTCGTGCTTCGCTGTCCAAACATTGTCATATAGGTGCTCTCCGAGCTGTGCCATCATATAGGCGCATACCTGTACGACGATAGGTACGTTCTTGAGTCCCTCGCCCTTGGTGACGTTGCTTCCCCAGATGGACTGGTAGATGCTGTTCGGATCGATCGGTTCGACGCAGTTGCCGAAGAAGGTTTCCATTACACGGCCTTGGATTTCTACGTTTCCTTTGCCTTTCTTGTCTTTTTTGTAGTTACCGAGCTGGAACTTGCCGGTCATCTCGCTCCATATCTCGCGGTAGCGTATGCCAGTTGCCACAGACACGTGCGGTAACATGTCGCCGAGGGCGAACATAGGCTGCACGATCAGGTCTTTACGGTAAGTCTCGAAAGTCTTTGACAGGCTTTCGGGAGTGAATTTGAATGTTGATGAATCTGCCATGATCAGATATTTTTTACACAGTTATACAAATCTTTTGCGTTGAATGCCTCTTCGCCGTCTTTTGGCGTTTCGTGGGTGTCGTCGCCAGCAGAGCCTTGCAGGTTCTTGATCTGCTCGTCCTTTGCTGCGAGATCCTTTCTTGCCTTATCGAGCTGATCTTTGATCTCCTGAACGTCATCAACGGGCTGCGGTTCGCTCTCCTTGACGGCGGTGTCAGTGGCTGGCTGGCAGTCTTCTGGTTCAGACTCATGTGAAAGCTCGTCATTGATAATCTTTACCTGTTCCCCAGTAAGGACAACCTGCCCCTTTTCGTCAACGGGCAGAGAATCAACAGCGAGTAGTTTTTCAAGTGCTGTCTTTGTTTTACTCATTGTTTCAGATTTCCCGGCGTTGTTATGGAACAGGTCTTTCAGTCCCTGCAACGCCTTTTGCAGGAAACCCGGAGTTGGATTGCCGTCCTTGTCGACAACGGCAGCCAGTGACGACTGTCCTTTTTGCGACGGAAGCGGCGGTATACCTGTCTCCTTATAATTGTTTTGATAATTGTTCATAAACTCATCTGTAACCTCGACGGTCGCCTTCTCGCTTTTCTCGTCGTCAACGAGCCTGTCGACGAGTCCGAACGCCACGGCTTCCTCCGCGCTCATCCAGCTTCCCTTGTTCATCTGTGCCGCGCACTCCTCCTTTGTCTTGCCTGTCTTGTCGGCATACATCTGCGCCAGTACGTCGTCAAAGGTGGCGAGATCGTTACGTTGCTTGGTAATCTCTTTTATATACTTGTCAAGTTCCTCCTTGTTCTTCTGGTCATATTCAAAAATGGCAGTAGAAGTGTTATGTATAAGGAAGAAGCTACCCTTTACAATATCAATGGTCTTGCAGCCAAGCATGGCAATGGTCGAGATAGACGCGTTCATTCCGAAGGCGTGCGCATGCACATTGCCGTGGTCCTTGAACGCCTGATTGAGTTCAAGACCGTCCTTGACGTAGCCACCGTATGATGAGAGTCCTACATGCACCTCCTTACCCTTGTTCTGTTGAAGGACGTAGCGCACATAGTCGGCTGACGGGCTTGCCCACCAGCTTCCAATTGTTCCAGTAATGACTATATGATACTCCATTTCCACTTGTTTTCCACAAAATTAATTGTAAATGAGTGGAAAGGAAAAAACAGGTATTAGCCTATTTGCCTGATATTTCGGGCAAAATCCTTATCGAAGTGAGTGTAACGGTGACTTCGTTCAGTTGCGAGTCGCTTGTCTTTTCTGGCATGTTTTTTTGTACAGTGGTTACAGGGTATGGTCGGGTGAATCCACCAAGCAGTAATTGCTTGCCATTTGCCAGCTTAATCCTGTATGCCATCCGCTGTAAGCCTGACAGGTCTTCTACCGTGTGGAATTTCAAAGTCGTGGTGTACGTTCTCGCCTTGTCCTCTACCTTTTCGGCAATAGTCATTGACGGATGCGGACGGACGGCTATCTTTTGCCATTCGACAGAGTCTGGTATCAGTACAACTGAAGGTGACAGGTGTTCAATGCCGTTCAGATTATGGCATTCGGTTCTCTCAATAGATAGAATTATATTCAAACAACCCATATGTTAATCATTTATTATATTGTTTTCTTCGAATAACGTCCGAGAACGCTGTAAACGCAAATGAACGCTCAAGAACGTCAATGAACAAAATCATCTGTTTTATCATGAAAACAAACCGTCTTTTTTAATTTTTATTAACCAAATGGCGGACTATCCGTCGGTACGGTTCTGCCGCCGTGTGTCGATGCCATATTTCAGGTGACGTTTCTTCTTACGTTGCAGGCGCATCTTTATGGTAAAGTCATAATCAATGGATATACCATTCTTCTCACACCAGTCACGTACGGCATTGAGAATAGTATAATGCTTCTCGTAGGAGTCCTTGAGGTCTTTCCACAGTTGGTGGTTGAACCGCCAGTCTATCACCTCAAGAAGCGCGGAACGGGCAGTAGCTCCCATATAGTTGTAGGTCTCGGCTGGCTTTGCCCGGCAGTCGGGTACGGTAAACGCGACAATAGTCCACTTGCGCCCGTCATCTTCTGACAATACAGGACGTGTAATATCCTTCGGCTCTAAGTCCTTTGGGCAGCGGCTTACGAACTGGTGTATACAGTCGTTCTCGTCGCTGCCGTTTGGGAACGTCACTGGACTGCCGTAATGATATTCCAGCCACTGGGCTATGAATGGTTTAACTTTCAGATAAAACAGGAATTTACTCATTGTGACAGGGAACTTAGGTTTGAAAACTCCTACAAAGGTAGGAAAAATAATCCGAATATCATTGGAGATGTCGAAAATATCCGTTCGGAATATGTTTTGTAAAGTAAAAAGATAAAAGAGTAACTCTCCTGTATTGTCTGAATCTCGTTGAGACTGCGTTGAGTTCCGTTTTTCCAAGAAATTTTTGCAACCATGCAACCTTTGTGACCGAAAGCGTAAAGTATTGATTATCAAGTATATTTTGAGTAACATTGTTCGGTCGCAGTTTTGCAACCACATTGCAGGTTTTGTGACCAACGGCTTCACAACCTTGCTGGTTGCAAACTTTGTGACCTTTGCAACCTTCTGCAACCTAACTTTGCAACCTTTTTGCAACCCTCTAATTCCCTTTATTTATTGGGTTTTTATCTCTTTTCGAACATAAGGTTACAAAGTTGCAAAGTTTTAGAACGAAAAAGGAAAAGGGAAAGGGGAAGCGAATTGCCCCAAATGGGGTTTTGCGTGGGTTTGTCTTGAAAAATTACCACTGTGGCATTATATTGATTCTGACATAAAAAAAGGCTGACCGCAAAAAAGCAGTCAGCCTGGTGTGGTAGGATCACCTTGGACGGAAGGATTATTTTATTATCTGTGGCTATGATTTGTTAGAAAGGAGTGTCATCGTCTTGTGCGAACACATCCATTTCCTTGTAGCTGTCTGGTTGGGTGATTGGGAAACTCTTCACGTAAATCATGTCTTTCACCTTTGTTTCTCCGTTGTCAAGCTTCACTTTCCGCTGTATGCGCCCAGAGGCGTTACGCAGCTCCCTCGGGTTAAGCTCTTGAATCCACGGACAGATTTCACAGAATGCCTTAAGCTTGCGTGTAAAGCTCTGCATCGTTATGCGGTTCATGTGAGTGTAGCGTGTGTAGTCATCAAACACCGCGTCGCGTTCAAGTTGTTTGTCAAGGCGGTCACTTTCTGGCGAGAAGTAACCGTTTGCCCAATCCTCGAATCCGGAGCCCATGTCGGACTTGTACTTGCGCTTGATGATATTGGACATTGGAGGTTGTGGCTTTACTCCTGTGTCTGCCACGCTGAGGTAGAACCGGCAGCACTGCAGCCAGAAGTTTATGTCTGCGTTCCATTCTTCCTCGGTATAGCTGTGGTCGTAGAGCGTCTTATGGAAGTCATCACGTATGGAGCGGCTTTCGATATAGTCATTCTCGTCTGTTTTCTCGTGATACCAGTCCGAGAACACCATGTATAGTGCGCGTGCCTGGCTCGACGGGTCAAAGTTGGTCGGCACGTAGTTCGTAGTGAACGCTATCTTGGGGCTGTCGTCGAAGGGGATAGTGAACATGTGGTTGTTCTTGGGATTGACAGTCATATCAGAGGTTATGTTGTCGTAGAACAATCCGAGGTCAAGGTACTTGTTACAGTCGTCAACAAGCATCATGTCCGTGTACTGGGTGACTTGTTCGAATACGTGGTTGTCATCCATGAGCTTCGGATTCCGTCCGGAGAGTTTCACGGTGTTCAGCAGGAAAGAGAGTGTCTTGAAGAAGAATGATTTTCCGCTGCGTCCGTTGCACTGGTCGTCCTCTCCAATCTTGTTGTCCATTGCCATTGGTGCCCATGCGCGTGTGACGCTCTTGTACTTGTGCAGCATGTAGCCCATGGTAAATATCTTGTTGACAAGGTTCTGCTTCTGTTCCCATACTTCCTCGGCGGACAGTCCGTCGCCCGCTATGTCGAACGGGTGACGCTCAAGATAAGACTTCTTGGCAGATTCGTCTTCGAAGTTATATTCTGTCTCCTTGCGCCAGAACAGGCGGCTGGTGTTGATGAGGTAACCAAAGAAGTGCGAGTTGACGTTGTTGATATCGATATCCCACGATGCCTTCCCGTCCTCCGTGTCTGTGACAGCCTTTATGTTGAACATAGGATCGAGCTTCTTGAACTTATGTTTCATCACGTTGTCCTCCCACACGTAGTTGTCAAGTCCCTCGCTGCCGTTGGCATAAAATGTTATGCCGTCGTCGCCAGCGTGCGGATTGCTTACGCGTGCCGTTCCGTTGGCAAAGAAGAAGTACTGGCTATCGGGCGTGTAGTCGGTGAAGTTCAAATCCATCTCGCCGAGACTCTCGAGTGCCGTGCTTGCCATGCGTGGCGAGTTGAGCACGAGATTGAGTATGTCACGCCCCTTATGGTGCTCCTTTACCCATCCGATGACAAACTGGCGTATTTCGCCGACCTTTATCTTTGAGACGACATTGCCCACGATGCGGATATATTCAGCCGCGTCGGAGTTGTCGTCCTTGAGCGCGTAGAATCCGTTAAGGTTGAGAAAATTATACAGGCACGCAGTATCTATTTCGTACTTGCGCTTGCCTTCCTTGGTCGCCCATTCCGTCCAGAACCTTGCGGGTAGGGCGTTTGCCATAAGGTCCTTGAAGTTGCGCTTTTCCCGCCGTAGCTCCATCCAGTCGCGCAAGTCCTTGCGGCTGTGACCGCGGTTGTCGTGGTATTGCTTGAGGCTGTCGGGAAGCCATATCGTGTGTATGTCGATGAACCGCAGGGCAAGCTCGCGCCCCTTGCGTACGCCAGTCTCGTCAATGTCGGGTATGTTGTACAGCACTTCTACGTACTTCATGATCTCGCGGTACTCCTCTGCGCTGACCTGATAGGTTTCAGAGTTGAACCACAGCGGGTGGTATCCGAGCGAGCGGCAGCACAGCGAGTCGCGCTCACCAGAACAGATGAATGCCTCTGGAAGTTTCTGCTCCTTATACGGGTGGTCGTCATCGTGCGTGCACTGCCATTCCCTTTCCGCCTGTGAGTTGAAGTCTGCGTAGGCGCGGCTCAGCTCGTAGAGGCCGTTAACGTATCGTGGCGGTTTCTTGCCCGACGGCATATAGGAAAAGCGGAAGCCCTTGTCGCAGTTCAACGGCTCGTATATCTTGTAAAACTTCTCCTCCGGCTTTCCCCCGCTTGCGGTTCTTATGATGCATTCGCGCGCAAATATAGGGTAATGGTCGTTGGAGTACTTTTCCGTTACGCGCCTGTCCTTGACATACCAGATGCATTCCACCGAGTGCCAGTGCAGTGCGTCAACGTCCTCCTGCTTGACGTTGGGTCCGAGGATAGAAAGCTCGTATTCGGTAAACTTCGCTTTCAGCCTGAAGTCCCGCGTGCCGTCCTGCTCGTCAACCCGTGCCGGACGTTGCTTGATGTCAGGCTTGTTGACGTTCTTGTCAAGCTCGTCGGTTATGCCATACTTGGCAGCCAGTTGCAATAGTGCCTCGTAGAACTGTCCTTGCCCCATGCCACGTGCCTGCATGTAGACGGCTATCGCGTCACGTCCGTGTCCGTCACCGCCGAAGTCTGTTACCTGCCAGCGTCCGTTGTGCTCCCGCAGCGATGCCGACGGTGTGCGCTCGTCTCGTATTGCAAAATGCTTGGTCGTCGTTCCTATACAATTCTTTGCCTGTGGATAGCAGTCAAGGATTATGTCGAGTCCGCCGTTAGTGGCAGCCAGTATATCTTGCGGGTTGATCATATCAAGTTGTTTTTTTTGTCTTGGCAAAAATAACACTCCATCGTGTAAAGCGAAAAAACGGGCTACAATGTCACGTAGTCACGCTTGTTTTCTTTTGCCGGGCAATGTGAGTAAGAGTGGGGTAGGGTAGTTAACCTGATGCGGGACTATTGGTCATGATTGAAATACAGATCGAACCGCCTGTCTCGGGACACTCCTTTCGTAGAGCCGTCTACAAGTATACTTCCGCTTGTGGCGCGTTCAACGTTTATTCCGCCCCAGTCGTCATTTTCTGGAAGTTGGTAGCTTGCGCACATATAGCCCTGCCCCTCGGAGTCGAATATTATCAGGTTTGGGGTGTGCTCCCAGCTGTCGGCGCATATGAACCAGTGGACATGTCCGTGGTTGAGTTTCACACACAACATGCGCAGTTCTGGGTGTAGCTGTTTGATTTTGTTTTCAAATTCGTTGGTTTTCATCTTCACAATATATTTTATCGGTGTGTTGTACATACTTCTTGAATCTCATACACCAGCGTCCGTTGATGCAGTTGCGTCCTTGCAGGCAAGTTTTACATTTTACATTCATCACCACCCTTTCATACGCAATACCTTTATTATCTCGCGGCAGTTTTTCACTGCAAGTCTGTTTTTCACCTTGAATAGCAGCGCTTTCACCGTGCTGCGGTTCTTTCCGAGTTCAACGGCTATGTCGTCTATGGTGTACCCGTTCAAGTAAAGATTAACCACTTCGCGCTCGCTTGGCGGTAGGTTGACGATACTCTTAGGCTTGCATATTATGTGCTCGTCTGTACATATTCCACGCAAGGGGCAGCGTACTTCCTCGAAATTCAGCAATCCGTTGTCTATATCCTCGGTAAGCAAGTCATGTTCGCCAAAGTTGCAGCGAACGAACCTGTCTATCATTCTTGCCGAATCACCACGGTATAATGTTGCGAGGCGCGCGTGGCATTCTGGGAATCTTTCCTTGATGATGCTTGCCAGCGGTTTCATAACCTCCGAAAATTTGGTCAGTCGCTGCACCTCGTGCCCGTCTTCCTTGTATAAGACCTTGCCGTCCGGGGTGGTAATAAACTCAATTGCTTTCATAGTGGTGTCTTTTTGCGGCTATGTGCTAATATTGTGTATCGCTATGTTTATAAGGGCAATGTCAGCCTTCGAGAAAGGAAGGCGGGCTGCGAACTTGTTTACGAGTGTGGAAGTTCTAAAACCATAATTCGAACACAAGTAACTCAACAGAGTGGTTTTGTCTTTCTTCCGCAGTGAATGGTAGTAATCCCGCAGGTCAACAGCTGTCATTTCCGGACTTATTTCCTTGTTCATCAGAATTTTATTATTAATTTTGTTGCAAAGATAAAAACAAAACATATTAATTCCAACTTTAATCGGTATTATTTTCCTATTAGTATCGGTTTTTAACATTTTGAAGATTTATGGCTTTAGATTATGAAACACCAAGTATTGAAAGATTAAAGCACTTTATGAAACTTAAAGGTATGAACCAAAGGCAGTTGTCTATGGCTGTCTGGGGAAGGGATACACATCGTGGCATAATACAGGAATGGAGTACAAAGTCTGATCCTCGTTGCAGTACTCTTGTCAAAGTATGCCGGGTTTTGGGAATATCAACCGATAGTTTATTTCAGAAGTCGGAAAGTGTTAGCGTAAATCCGATAATAAAAGGTAACGGTATCGTCGTTGATTCCAATAATGTCAATATAGAGATTGCCGACCTTAAGGCTGAGAACAAATCTTTGAATCTCGTAATAGATGAAAAAGACAGGCGCATAGAACTCCTTGAAAAATGCTACAATGATCTTTCAAAACGCTTCGACACCATACTTGAATTGTGGAAAAGTCAAGGGGATAACAATCGCGAATGAGTAAATATAAAGGACAAAAATCAATAAAAACGGTTAAAACCTTGTCGGGAACAAATGCAAAACAACCCGAAAAAGCTCCGTAATTTATTGCCTTTCACAGGCTTATTCTAAATAATTTCCCAGACACAAAATAGACGTAAATAACGAAAAGCGGCTTTCAACATTTCCCTGTTTATCGGGCTTCCGCGTGTGTAGAAAAATTAAAATGCACTCTGATAATCCCGATACTGCTAAAGAGAATTTTAATCTTAAAATTGGTACAATAGTCGAAAAGTATCAACATGAATCTGACAAAAAACGTCTCAATATTGATTTTAAAGCAGTTTCCAAAAATTTATGGGAAGAATTGAATAATTAATATTTATCCGTCTTTAGCCCCCACACCATAAAGTCCATACCTTTGCAGAAAGTTTAGCTGCACTCGGCAATTTGTGAACAAGTTCACATTGCTCTCGTTTGCAAAACTTTTGTCTTAAAAAGCAACGATATGGACTTTTTCCCACACTTTCTATGGCTTGCAGTTATCGGCACGCCCATAACATGGGTGTGGCATCTGCCAATTTCCTCGCAGCTTACCTTTAAAGCCAATGATTGCGGAATACGGTTGACTGTGGATTGACTGGAGGCGGACTGTACAAGGAATTTTCCGCCAACAAGCGTTGAAATCTAACGAATACATTCCTTAGGGTCTAACGATTGTATTCGTTACGGTCTAAGGAATACATTTCTTACAACCTAAGGAATACAGTCGGTAGAATGCATGAAAAACAGTTATTAGAATACAGGGAGAGTAGTCTTTAGAATGCAAGAATAATAGTCATCGGAATACAAGAGAAACAACCGTTATACTATAATTGGTATTGTTGGTTACGGAGATAAATAGGTTGTCTTTACAGTTACACTAATGCAGATGCGCTGATGCTGTCATCAGCGCACTGCTATCTTCTTTCCGTTTACGATATATATGCCGTGTGGCAGATATGGTGAGAACGTATCGGCAACCTTTTGTCCCTGAAGGTTGTAAACGCCCGAGAGGGTACGGTGATGTGTGTTGCCATTGTCGTCGTATATGTCTATGATGTCATTTGGGACGATAGTCGCAGAACCGCCACGCGTGGTGGAGAAGCTCGTTATAAGGCTTGCCGATTGCGACAGCGGCGCAAGGTATGAGCGGTATGCTCCGAGTTGCTGTGCAGTCTTCAAATGATAGATGCTCGAACCAGCAAAGACATAGCTTCCTGCCGGAACGGTGGTCTGGGTGAATATGCCGGTGGCTGCATATTCGCCTTTTGTGTCGGCAATGGACAGCGGCGTGCGGCGGTCAGCCTCTACGGTAACGTTGTGTATGGTGTCGCCTGCTTCAATGTCCTTGGAAGGGCAGATGAAGTACGGACGGTTGGCTACGATGTTGTGGTAGACGTGCTGTGTGAAGTAGCCTGTACCGTTGGTAGCGACACTGTCGTAGGTGATGACTGACGCGTCGGTGCCGAAGAAGCTCTTGAACTTGCCCTCGCTGACGGAGAACGGCAGGCAGATGCCCGTCCACTTGCCATGTCCGAACTTGCGGTTCATAACGACGTTGATGTCACGCATGTCGTCGGACGTGGAATTATCTTCGGAGTATTGGCGGAACTTCTCATCGAAGTCGTCGTTGTCGTTGAGCGTTATCGTAGTCTGTTCCGGGACGGTGGTGTGGAAGTACTTTGGTACGAATGAGAATCCGCATGGTGACAGTTTCGAGCCTGTCTGGAATACGAAGTAGCTCTTGCCCGCCTTGACTTGGAACGTGTACCGTACGAATGCCTTTGACACGAGCGTATAGCCCTGGGTGAGGCGTATGACCTCCTGGCGTATAGTCGACGAAGTGCCGTCATAGAGTTTCCACTTCGTCATTATAGAGTCGAGATCAGCCTTGTTGTTCTTGTACCTGTTCATGTCGAACGGGCAGTCGGGATAATCGCTGTCGGTGTATTTCGGAGTGATATTGTGTGCCGCAAGAGTATTGGCCACCCATTCGTCATTCCACATACTGCGGTATTCTCCCTCGGTGTAGCTTCCGGCGCGCGTGGCTTGCTGGCTGTTACTCGGCAATAGGTTGGCATCTATCACCCACGAGTTGTCGAGTTGTACGTTGCGTGCGTTCTCGTCGAGAATGTAGAGCGGACGCACCTTCATCTCGTATCGGTTGCGGAGGTCTTCCCACTGCCCAGAGCCGTTATAGTCGACAACTCCGTTCTGAAGCAGGTATACGATGAGCGTGCCGTCTTCTTCGGGATCGAACTTCAAATATGTGCCGCGGCATGGGAGCATGAACGGCGTGTGCGCACTCTCGTCCTTATTTGCCTTGAAAGAGTTGTTGTCCTCGTCGAGGGCGTTCTCGCCACCCTGTGAGGCATAGATGAATCCGTCAATAGTCATGCCACGTTGTCCTACCGTATCGGTCTTGGCGGTCTTCCACGAGTCGTAGAGCACCTTGTCTTTGGGCTGATAGGGACCTACGCCGTTTATCCAACCACCGAAAGTCATCGTTATCTTCGTGGCAATGTTTGTCGTGGTTACGGTCTGCCCGACAGACGGCGTCTCGCCATTCTGCACCACATAGGAAGGAATGTCGGATATGAACAGATAGTACCACGGTTCCTTTGTAATGGTCTTGGCACGGTTCTGAACAGTAGCCTTGATGCGTACGCGGTTGCGTCCTGCTCCTGTGTAGCTGCTTTCCGATATGTTGGCGGTGGTCTGCAGAGGCGTTATCTCGCCCGTAGTGCTGTTTATGGTGAGATAGTCGGACAATTGTATGTCGTCCTTGGTTCCCGTAGTCTTCTCCACAGAGAAGGTCACCCCGTCGGCTGGTGACTTGAGCAGCCAGTTCATGCTGCCGGTATATCCATTTACGAACGTCGTCGCCTCACGGTCAGGCTCATGATCATCGACAGTACCTATATATGCAGGCTCAAAGCTAAATCCGTGCAGGTGTGTCGGTTCCAATGTTCCATCATCGTTGCCATAATTGTAGAGATAATAGGTGTGGCCGGCAAGGAGAACCTTCCACATACGTGTTTCCCCGTTGATGTCATGCTCGTATGTGTTGACGAAATCGGTTGTCTCCACTATAGCCCCGTTCTCCACGTTGGCAAGGCGGAAGCGGTTGCGGTTGGACCACCGCCCGTCTATCGTCAGGAAGCCGTTTACAGATGGGCGGAGTATGGCGAATGTGCCACTGACGGGTATCTCATTGTCGTCGAGTTGTACGTCGGTACCTTCGGTGTATACCATGTGGGCGGTAGTAGTACCAGTATTGGAGCCCTCATCGTCAAGTTCCGCGTTTTCTGATGTGGTAAATACCCAGTCGGCATCGCCGCTTGCGCCAAACTGTACGGAGATACCTGCCATATCGGTGAGTACGGTACCGGCAGCCATTGTACCTGTGCTTATGAAGTGGAGTTTGCCATAGCGTGTGGAGTCCGGCTGGTTGTAGGCTGTGATAAGTTCGTACTTGAAGTCGGTAGACCTTATGTTGAGAATGTATGCTGCCGGCTGTGGCGCGTTGTATCTGTCGGCATAGGCAGACTTTGCCGTAGCGACGACCTTGATGTAGAGCGTGCCGCCAGTAGAACCGTCGCCAGTGTAGGTGAGCTTGCCAGTCAGCGAGTCTATCTCAAACGCATTGGCAAGGGTAGAGCTGTCGGCTACTATGCTGTATTCCAAATCGAAGTAGTCGGTAACGGCTGTGCCGTTGGTATTGTACACGGTGGCGTCAGGTTCGGTAAAGCCTACGAGCGTGTGTTCCGTCTTGCTGATATTGGCTGACAGCCGTGTCTCCGAGAGTGACAGATACGTGTCGATGTTCTTATGGACGTTTATATTATAATTGTAATAGTAGTGTGTCTGCTCTTCCTGTCCGTCGTTGTAGACGTATATTTCGAATATGAGGTATGGCACGTTGTCGGGCTTGTCCCACCCGCTGAAGTCGATAGCCCAGTCTATCCACTGTCCGCTTGGGAAGGTGTAGTTCTCGGCTTCGTACATGACATACTTCTGCCCGCGGTAGGTGGCGGTGTCGCCTGTGAGCTTGGTGTTGGCTCCACCTTGACCTGGATTGTAGAATGTAGCCTCTATAGGTATTCCGATACGCCGCTGGAATCCTCCTGTGGTCTGCTCGCCGTCGTATTTATAAACGACAAATTCCGGCATCGTCCAGTTTTCATCTGTAAGGCGCATACTGCCCTCATACATATCGTAAGACGAAGGATTGGTGGTGAACGTCCACTGGAGCTTGCGCCCCTGGACTATGATGGTGTCGCTCTGCCCTGTCTGATAGGTCACGTTGTCGGGATTGCCGTATTCATTGAATGAATATGTGTACAGGCGTATGGCCGTGCTGTCGTTGACGCGGTAGCCGAACTGTACCAGCCACGTGCCGTAGAAGTCGCTGTTGGAGGAGCGCAAATCGTTGATTACCTGTGTGGTGGGGTCGATACGTTCGTACTTCCATTTTACAAGGAGGCTGACGTCATTGCCGTACATATCGCGCAGTATCGGCTTTATGACAGATACGGTAGTAGAGTTTATGGCAGTCTGATATTTTGGCGTTGTCCATTCGAAGTGGGTCGGTATCGGGTCGGACGACGTGTATTCATACATGGTGACGGGATACGTGCGTGAGAACGGCTCGTATGCATCGGCGTAGTCGCTGGTGGGCGTGTAGGTCATTGTGATAGTCTCACCCGTAGTGACTGTTGCCGGTGCCTTGAACATCTGTTGGTTGTTCGTCCACCACATGGAGAAGTCACTAATGCCAGAGGAATGGGTGTAGGTGACAGTGAAGTATGAAGTTATGTCGGTCGTGTCGCCGTCAAGTATGCGGTAGAGTGCCGCCGTCGGGTGTCCGAATAGCTGGTTGGGGTGTACGTGTACGGAGTCCTGCGAGCAGACAACGTATGGACGTACTTTTGGAATGTGTATGACATATTGCGATTCGCATTGCGAGTATGCGGACGTACGCGGACGGGCAACGACGCGGATTGTGTCGTAACCAGCGTGGCTACCTATGGTGACGATACCGTAGAGGCGTGAGACGTATGTGCCGGTAACAGGATTCTGTGTTGACATCTTGTTGTCGTACATGACAGTGTCGGTCTCATGTCCCTTTATGTAATAGTTGAGGAAGAACTGGTTGGTCACGTCTGTCGTACCGTCGCGTACGACTACTGAAGGCTTGGTGAAATGGTGTTGCCCCACTTCAGCCTCGAAGACGCTGCCGTCTCCGCTGATGACTACCGTCTGCGCATGTAGCGTCATGGCGGCGAGCATACATATTATGGTTGTCAGTTTCTTCATACTATGGTTGCGGTTTGTTGAAAGTTACCAGCGGTGTGGCTTTGCCATCCACTGGTGATCGTCATCGGTCGGGTCGCCGTCATGAATATCTGGACCCTGGTTATCGTCCTGCGTAGTCTTGTCGTGGATTATCGTTCCGTGAGGTACGAGCCATTCCTCAAGACTTCCGTCAAGGCTCATGGCGTGTAGTCCGAGGTGTATGGTTATGTGATAGCGGTGTGCTGGCTGTGGGACTTGGTCAAGTGTAAACGTACGTGTGAGGGTCTCGGCTATATCGGTATGTCCGGCTATGAGCCAGGGGTCACGCGTGCGCATTACATAACTTACAGTCAGACGCAACAGTGGCTTGTATCCTCCGGCAGGTATGACGAGCATGGGTGAAGACTCGCCACCGTATACGCTCTGTTCGGTTGTGGTTATACCTTGCGGTATGCTATCCCACAGGAGCCGTCCGTCAGAGAGTACGGGGTCGGCAACATATTTGTCATGTGTAGGTTCTGCAAGCGTAGCTGACAGGCTGCCGTCTGCTGAGTATGCCGTAGTCGAGTCTGCTACTGTTATAAGGTGCCGGTAGGGCGAGGTCTTGCGGTCAGTCGTATCAATTATTGCCGTCTCTATGGAAGTCCAATCTCCAGTGAGAAGGTTGAGCGTTCCACCAGCGACGACGAACGGTATCGCCTGATTGGTTGCCGTGTCAACGACTCCTACTTGCTCTATCATTATACTGCGCAGCGTAACCTTTGTGTCGGTTGATGAGTATTGGCTGCCTGATATGTTGCCACTGTCATCGGTATTGAGCGCGATTGTCAGTCCGGCACGAGTCTCGTCGCCCTGCTGTTCACCGCCAATCTTTGTTAGTGCATGGCGGAAATAGAACTTAACCGTGCCCGTGTCTGATGTTAGATCGGTAAGTGCGTTGCCATTACTGTCAGTGCCACGGAGCAAGTCAACGTTCGGTGTTCCATTCGCAGCCAGGCGATAGGTGACGGTGGGTGCGCCTGTATCAGAGTTGCCGCTCATTGATGTGATCCCGCTGGATTCCGTACTTGATGGAGAAGCTGCATATGGAGCGTAGGCAAAATAGCTGATATAGTCTTGCGGCCAGTATTTCAGAGGCGAGTAAGTCCATTTCCCACTGTTACCCTCATCAGCTATGCGCTGGTTGTACATGAAATTGGGTGCGGTCAGTCCTTCGGCATATTTGCTACTGCCAGTGCTGTATGCGAAAACTCCGAATCCTGACTTTCTCATGTCATCGAGTGACATGTTACCCGTCTGTCCGGCACGCGTGTAGGCGTATCTCCCAGCGTATGCGCTGAAAGCTACGGCGGTAGTTGCAGGTTCAGTGATGTCATCGTCCGACTGCGTACATGCCGTGAACGTCGTCATGGCTACTGCCAGCAATATGGCTGTTATATATAGTCTCATTGTCTGTTTTGTCTTGCATTGATTGTAGCGCGTAATCAACACTGCTACTCGTCTGGCAACGGAAGTACGAGGTTGATGTTGTATGTCTGCCCAGGCTCCATGTCGCTCATGTCCTGTGTCTCGGTCTTCGTATACTCTCGTCGCGTGTACGTACCGTGGTCGAATTTCTGCACGGAGTAGGTCACTGTTATGGTGAACGTTACCGTCTGTGCTGGTATTATGGCAAAATATGTACGATTGCCCTCACCCTGTGTTGTTGATTCGTCGTTTATGGTTCTCAGGAGGTTTCTCGTGGTCGGACATACGCCTCCTTGTCCACAGATATACGCCCATTTGGCGGAATCGGCTGTGGAATAGTCAACATCGCTCAACGAGACTGTTATGCTGCGCTGGTCGATGACGAACGTGGTGCTGTCGTTGCCGTTGCCATATCGGAAATTACGCCACGAAGGAGTTGACGCAGTGGTGTTAAGTAGTGAAAGTGTGCCTTCTCGTGGCACGTTGCCAGTTACGACAACTTTTTTAATGAGCATTATGGTCCCGCTGTCTGGACTTATGGGAGTTGTTATGTCATGTGATGTTACCTTTATGCCAAGCCTGCAAAGCGCATGTTGGAACCGTATACGTACGGCTCGGTTGTCAGATGGTCGCGTGAGGTTGAGGAGCGGCATTCCATTGGCAAACTTCACACTGTCGCCACCAGCGTCAAGATAGTTGCTGGCAGAAGAAGCAGTACCCCACATCAAGTCCGATGACTGACTGGCGGAATCTGTTACTGTACGATAGCGGACAGACGGAGCCTTGGCGACATTGCTGCCAGACACGGCAACGATACCAACCGTGTCGCCTGTCAGAAACAGACTGTCGATAGGAGATACCGAGTCGGCGTTGACCGTAGCATACGGAGCATAGGCGAAGAACGAAACCTTGTGTTTTGTGCCACCTGTCACAGTGCCAGCCTCGTTAGGCCAGAAACGTATGGGAGAGTACGTCCACTTCAGCGAGTCGGAACTCCAAGTAACGTGTTGGTTGAAGAAGAAGTTTGGAACCCACCTGTTGTCGACATAGTCGTCGCTTGCGGTATAGCAGGCGTACACTCCGAAAGCGGCATCATGCAGGTCGTCGGTATTGTAGATAAAGCCGCCGTAGGCACGTGACTGGCTCCCAGCATCGAAGCCGACGGGTATGTGTGTCTCTATTGGTTCGGGAGTGATGCCGCCCGTCTGTTCGTCCGAGCATGACGCAAAAGCCGCCAGTGCCATAATGGTTATGGCAGTGGCGGTCATGTATCCTATATGTGCCTTTATCATGTTCAATATTGTGCGCATAATATTAGAAAGTAACGTCCTTAGTACCTCCATCGTCCCACTTGTCTACGTCGGCATCGAAACCACTGGAGTTATTATTGTCGCCTTTTACGTCGGGCAAGTCTGGTGGGGAATCGTCCTTGCCAATTTCCAGAATCATTGAGTGCGTGACGTGCTGCACTATAGTATGGCTGTCGTCTTCCTCGGTGTATTGGAACTTGTGTCCTACTGGACGGCGGTATGTAACTGTGGTCTTGCCGTCTTGCAACTGGAAGTATAGTATTAATTCGTTGGCTGTGCTGTCACGGTCGGCGAGCGTTACGTCTTTCTCGTATGGAAGTGAGAGCGTTTGTATTTCAGCCTCTATCCAGCCGTCCTTGTCGGTGGTGTCGAGTGCGGCATTCCATTCTCCGAGCAACATACGTGCCGTATCTGTTTCCGCGTGTCCTTGTGTGAGCAGATAGCTACGTGCCATACCGCTTACAGAACCTTCAATGCCACGAGCATTGGTAAGCCCCTTTACGTATATGAGCACCGTTAGCTTTGTAGTTGCCGGGTGTACCGTTTCCGGATATACATATATTATACTGTCTCCACGAATCAGCCGCTCGCTTGCGTTGTCAAATAGCCCGTCTGTAGCGGTCAAGGTATCAGTTGCCGTGCCCAGAGCTTCTGGCTCTTGAAAGTAGACGGCTCCAGCGTCCCAGTTGCGATTGGTGCGACGTAGACGTGCAAGTGCTACCCGTGCACTGTCGTAGCTGCTCATGTCGGAGAACGTCATTGAAGAGAACTCTCCTGGTGTAAGGTTGTATAGCAGCAAACGATAACGCTGTGGCTCTATGTTGAGGTACATCGAGCGTACGTCGTTGCTTGCCTCCTCAACCCTTGCGCCGCTGTCGGGGTATAAGGCGACTGTCATGCCAGTGGGTTCATTGCCAAACTCCGACCAGTCGGCATCCAGCCTTACGAGGACTGTCTGCGGCTTGTCGGGGTCTATATCGGCGCAACTGATTGAACTGTCGAAACAACAGGAACCAAGCGTCAATGGCAGAAGCCATGCCAATATGGTGCTGCGTACAGTCAATCAGTTGGGAGTTTTATCGTTTATTCTGCTACGTTGACTGGCATATTTACAGTCACGGGCACAGTCTCTGTGGTTGTAGTGCCACTGCCACTTGTAGTATTGGTGTTAGTCCAATCCTCTACGGTAGCATCGAACTTGACGGAAGTCAGACCAAGGTGAATAGCGAGGTTGTACTTCTTGTTCACGTCGAACGCCTCGTCGAATGTAACGGTCTTCTTAACGAGGTTGTTAACCATTGCATACCCGAGTGCCAAAGTCTTGTCAAGTGTGTACACATGATATGATATTGTGATAACGAACTGTGGCTTTTGACCAGGCAACACGAGAATATCGCCCTCGCCGTCGTTGGCATAGATGTTCTTTGCCGTCGTCGTTACACCTTCTGGCATTGAGCTTGACCATGCAGTGCTGTCGCTGTTCATCATTGCAGAAGTCATAACGGGGCTTGCCAATGTAGAGTTCATTGTGGCAGTGGTTGTAGCTGTTACACCTGCAGATATGTCAGAGTTCTGTGAACCTGCTATCTTCTGACTGTATGCCTTTGTTGTAGCGTCAGTAAGATCCCACGTACCTGTAACGAGGTTGAACTTGCCGCTTGTAGCGAGGTCAGTAGCATCACCGCCATCAGTGTCTGGAGCCTTCTTGGCTTCGATAGTAATGTAGTCGATAACGACACGGGTGGTGTTGAGGTCGATGTCAGCCGAAGTACCAGATACGGCATCAGCAATAAGGTCGATAGTTACGCCACTCTTGTTTGCGCCAGTTGTAGGATCAGCAGAATAGCCACCGAACTTGGCAAGCGCGTGTTTGAAGAGGAACTTGACCTGACCGCTGATAGTCTGCTTGGAGAGGTCGGCATTAACCTTTGTGCCTGTACCGTCGGTTATCTCGCTTGTAGCATCGTATGCCTTGCCGTTATTGTCTTCGTCGGAAGTGTTCTCCTGGTAGCCGTCGCCGGTAGCGATATGACCGCTGTTGTTGGCAGTACCCCAAAGGAGGTCTACAATCTTGCCGTCGGTAGCCGGAGTAGTGTCGTAAGTCAAGATAGGGTCGCCTACCTTGTTGTTGGCAGGAAGTGCCGTTATACCGTAGTTGCCTGCACCTGCACTTACGTATGGAGCATAGGCGAAGAAGCTGACGTGCTGGTTCAGTATCTCGTCATTGTTGTTCATCGGGTTAGGCCAGTAACGGAGTGGAGAATAGCTCCATGAGGTCGTTCCGTCGGTAGTCGTACCCTTGACCTGCGTGTTGTACATAAAGTCTGGCTTTGCGCTTGTGGTGCGGAAATCTTGGTAGGTTTTAACACCAGTATAGTAACCGAACACACCGAAGCCTTCGCTTGCCAAAACGTCCTTTGTCATATCGCCAGTCTTGCCTGCACGCGTAGATGTGCCGAGGTAAGTGCCGAATGCGACTGGAACTTGGTTTGTTGCGGGTGTTGGGGTGATGTCTGCGTTTGCTGATGTGCCGTCAGATGAGCAACCAGCGAGGGTCATCAACGCTGCTGCGAAGAATGACAAAGTTTGGATTTTGTTCATAAATTATTTTTAATTTTCTTAGTACCTTGTTTGTAAGGGCGTGCAAAGTTGCTTCGAATACCTGAAACCACAAAGCAAAATAATTATAATTGTCGAATATTATCTGTATTTTTTTGATTTATGTCAATTAAGGGGGGGGTAATGGGACATCTCTATATCAGCTTTTCTAAAAGGCTGACTTTGCCATAGAAACATGATGTTTTCTTGACACAATGTGCCATACGTGCTGATATGGCTTGTTTTATACATTATTATATGGTGTTTGGCAAGGTCAAACACATTGCATTAAATCTTGTGGAAGTTTGCCTTTGTTGGTGAAAAACGGTACTTTTGCAGTCCGTATTTATGTTATTGGAAAATGGAAGAAGAATATCAAGAGAGCAAGGACAGACTTTGGAATCCTGAATATATTAAGGTAATGGTGAACAACTTTGGTATGTACTTCGCCTTTTGCCTGCTTACACCTTTGCTGCCGTTATATCTGTATGATACCTTTGGGAGTACGAAGGACATGATAGGCTTCGTACTTTCCGGATATACACTGACCGCCCTGATGTTCCGTCCGTTCAGCGGATTCCTTGTAGACGCCTTCTCGCGAAAGAAGATGCTGGTGCTGTTCCTGTTCGTCTACTTCGTGTGTTTCGGCGGTTACCTGCTCGCGTCCTCGTTATTGTTGTTCGCTATAGTCAGGACGCTGCACGGAATACCGTTTGGCGCGTCAACTGTAGCGTGCAGCACTGTCGCGATAGACGTGCTGCCGTCGTCACGCCGCAACGAGGGCATTGGGTATTATGGATTGAGCAACAACATAGCCACGGCGATAGCCCCTACCGTGGGCATCTACATATACCATTCCACGCATGATTTCAGCATATTGTTTTGGATTGCACTTTTAGCTGCCGGACTTGGTATGCTTGTGGCCAGTACGATAAAGATACGCAACCGTCCGCTCAAGCGTACTGGCAAGTTGCTGTCGCTCGACCGTTTCTTCCTTACACGTGGCTGGGCGATAGCTGTCAACCTGATATTCTTTGGCTTTTGCTACGGCGTGTTGAGCAACTACCTCGCAATATATGGGCGTGAACAGCTCGGCATCACCAGCGGTACGGGAACATTCTTCATGATACTATCCGTGGGGCTTATACTGTCGAGGTTGCAGGGCAGCCGTTCGTTACGGCATGGCAACCTTACACGCAATGCCTTGGAGGGGATAATAATGTCCACCGCCGGTTATATCCTCTTTGTAGCGTATCCGCATATTGTCGGCTACTATCTGTCGGCATTCCTAATAGGACTCGGCAACGGCCACATGTACCCGGCGCACCAGAACATGATGATAAACGTAGCGCACAACAACGAGCGTGGCACGGCAAACTCATCAGTCCTTACGGCATGGGATGTGGGGCAAGGCTTGGGAATACTTAGCGGTGGGGTAGTGGCCGAGCACTTCGGCTATACATCGGCGTTCTGGCTGGTCGCAGCCGTGCATGTCCTGGGACTTGCGTTCTTCGTCGCGCTGACCCGCAATTTCTTTATAGGCAGGAAACTTCGCTGACGCTCCGTTGGCTGATGATAATACTTTATTGATTATGCTATCACTGGAAGGAACCTTTAAGTTTGTTAAAAGGCTCACCGTGAAAGCAAAAAAATGACAGTTCGCGCCCATTTTCGGAATTAACTGTGTACTTTTACACTCGAAAATAACACATCGCATAGCCCTTCGCGGGGCTTTGATTCTTAAGGGCTAAACCAACTAAAACCAACAATGAAGAATAAAACAGCTATCGCCCTATCGGGTGCGCTGGCAGTGATGCTTGCAGCATGTGGTACGGGCAACGAAGCCGGTCAGACGGTTTCAGGATTGAATGCCGGGGCATTCGACTCTACTATCAACGGCAAGCAGACGGAGCTTGTCACAATCAAGAACGACAACGGTATGGAGGTGTGCCTCACCAACTATGGCGGACGTGTAGTCTCGATGTGCGTGCCCGACAAGGAGGGCAAGCCAACCGACGTGGTGTGCGGATATGACAACATACGCCAGTATGCCGACACCGTCGGCTCGCCGTCAGACTACGGTTCGAGCGTCGGGCGGTATGCCAACCGCATAAAGGGCGCGCGGCTTACAGTGGACGGAACCACCTACCGGCTGCGCCCCAACGACAACGGCAACTGCCTGCACGGTGGCGGCAACACGGGCTGGATGAACAAGGTGTACGACATACGGTCGAGAACTGACTCGTCCGTTGTGTTCGCCATAACCTCGCCCGACGGAGACAACGGCTTCCCCGGCACGGTGAAGGCGACGGCATCGTATACCGTGCGCAGTGACAACTCGCTTGACATATTGTTCGAGGCGACGACCGACAAGGAGACCGTCATCAACATGACCAACCACTCGTACTTCAACCTCAACGGCGACCTCTCGAAGCCTGGCGACAACATGGTGGCGTACATCAACGCCGACAACTTCACTCCGTCCGACTCGCTGTATATACCCACCGGTGAGATACGCAGCGTAGAGGGCACGCCCATGGACTTCCGCACTCCGCACGCGCTGTCGGAACATATCAACGACACGTCCTTTGACCAGATAAAGAACGCCGGAGGCTACGACCACAACTGGTGCCTCAACACGTTCAAGGACGGCAAAGGCGACGACAACACGGTGGCAGCGAGTTTGTATTCTCCTGTCACGGGCATAATGCTCGAAGTCTACACTAACGAGCCGGGCATACAGATGTACACCGGTAACTTCCAGGGTACGGGCATCGAGTGCAAGCACGGGGTGAAGTACCCCAAGCACGTAAGCGTATGCTTCGAGAGCCAGAAGTATCCCGACTCCCCGACGAAGTTCACGGCTGGCACCAAGGGCTGGAACGTATCCAACCCATACCTGAAGCCGGGCGAGAAGTACCACAGCCACCTTATATATAAGTTCTCGGTCAAATGACGGGGCTAAAAAGTTAGTATACTAACGTTACGGAGTTAGTATACTAACGTCTTAGAGTTAGTATAGTAACTCTGCGGAGTTAATATAGCAACGCCACAGGGGTGGTATATCATACTCTGACGGACAAAACCAATAAACTAAAACGATACATTAAAGAAACATGAACAGTATTGCAAACGCCCTGGCTTCATCCGGGTTCAAGACCATAGACTTCCTTATCCTCGTCTTCTACCTCGTCATACTGGTGAGCCTCGGACTATTCCTGAGCCGCAACAAGAAAGGGCAGAAGAAGACTGCCAACGACTACTTCCTCGCGGGCAACACCCTTACGTGGTGGGCTGTCGGCGCGTCGCTCATCGCAGCCAACATCTCCGCCGAACAATTCATCGGCATGTCGGGCACGGGCTTCCGCGACGGCATAGCCATAGCCGCCTACGAGATTATGGCAGCCGTGACGCTCGTCGTCATAGGCAAGTTCCTGCTCCCGGTGATGCTCGAACGCAAGATATTCACCATACCGCAGTTCCTGCGCGAACGCTACAACGACGGCGTGGGACTGGCATTCTCCATATTGTGGCTGTTCCTCTACGTCTTCGTCAACCTCACCTCGGTGGCATGGCTCGGCGCGCTCGCCATAGAGCAGATACTCGGCTTGCAGGGCATGTCAGTCGAAGTCTTCGGGCTGACAATATCAATCCGCATGATTATAATCCTGCTGTTGTTCCTCATTGCCGGGATATACAGCATCTACGGCGGACTTGCATCGGTGGCATGGACTGACGTGATGCAGGTGACGTTCCTCGTCGGTGGCGGACTCGTCACCGCCTACGTGGCACTGCATGAGATGGGCAGCGTCTTCGGCACCGACGCTATCGGCGCGCTGGGCAAGGTGTACAGCGACCTTACCACAGGCGCGCACGCCACCGACGTACACTTCCACCTCGTCATACAGCAGAGCCACAACGCCGAAGCCTTTGCCAACGTGCCGGGCATAGCCGCCGTCGTGGGCGGCGTGTGGCTGACGAACCTCGGCTACTGGGGCTTCAACCAGTACATCATACAGAAGGGACTCGCAGCCAAGAGCGTCGACGAGGCAAAGAAGGGACTCATCTTCGCCGGATTCCTCAAGATTCTCATTCCGTTCATCGTCGTACTGCCGGGCATCTGCGCCTACTACATCATGCAGGATCCGCAGGCATTCGCAGGTATGCACCTCGCCGGCAAGATAAACGTCGCTGACGACGCATACCCGTGGCTGATACGCAACTTCACCCCGACGGGCATCAAGGGTCTGTCGTTCGCGGCACTGGCGGCGGCTATAATATCGTCGCTCGCATCGATGTTCAACAGCACGTCCACGCTCTTCACCATGGACATATACAAGAAGTACATCAATCCGTCGGCTGGCGACCACACGCTTGTCAACGTCGGACGGCTTGTTTCGGTCTGCGCCCTCGTGGTCGCACTCATAGCCGTCAAGCCGCTGCTCGGCGGACTCGACCAGGCGTTCCAGTACATACAGGAATACTCCGGCTTCATCTATCCGGGCATCATCGTCGTCTTCGGCCTCGGTCTGCTGTGGAAGCGCGCAAGCTCAACCGCCGCCGTGTGGACTGCCATACTCACCATACCTATGGGAGTGCTGTTCAAGGTCGTCATGCCGCAGGTGGCGTTCCAGTTCCGCGCAGGCTACATATTCATGATACTTCTGGCGTTCTTCGTCATCGTGTCCTACTTCAGCCACGTCACGGAGAGCGCGGAACTGCCGTCGGCTGAAGACCGCAAGATGATGAAGCGGTGGGCGCGCATACTTGGTGGCGCGGGCGTCGTGATGATTGTTGCGGCAGCCATAGTGACGGTTGCGCACCTGATGAACCCCGCAGCCGATCCTGACAGCAACTTCATAGCCTACCTCAACGACATAGGCTTCCAGGCGTTCTTCTTCTTCGGAGTGCTGGTGGGACAGTGCGCGATATGGCTGCACAGCAATGCCGCCGACACGTGCCGCGACCCGAAAGCCCTGCCGGTGAACCTCAGCCTGTTCTCCACCACTCGCGGCTACACCTACGGCACCATAGGCATCTGCGCCATAGTATTCGTGCTGTACGCCCTGCTGTGGTAACGGTATAATAGAGCAAGGGCGAGGCTCGGTGCCTGGACTTCGGATCAGGCAGTGAGCCTCGTTTGATTCTGAACTTTGAAATAGAGAAACATATGCTTGAAGAACTGAAACAGAAGGTCTGGCGTGCCAACCTCGACCTCGTAAAACACAACCTCGTAATCTTCACGTGGGGCAACGTCTCCGGCATCGACCGCGAGAAGGGACTGGTAGTCATAAAGCCGTCGGGCGTTGACTACGATACGATGAAGCCCGACGACATGGTAGTCGTGGACTTGCAGACGGGCAAGACCATAGAGGGCGACCTCAATCCATCGTCCGATACTCCGACACACCTCGTGCTCTACCGCAGCTTCCCTGAAATAGGCGGCGTGGTACACACGCATTCCACCTATGCCACGGCATGGGCGCAGGCGGGGCGCGACATTCCCAACATCGGGACGACCCACGCCGACTACTTCCACAACGACATACCGTGCACCGACAGCATGACTGCCGGCATGATGGACGAGTACGAGTACAACACCGGAGTCGTCATCGTCGATCGTTTCAAGCGTGACAACATCAACCCCGTGCACACGCCGGGCGTGCTCGTCCGCAACCACGGACCTTTCACGTGGGGCAAGGACCCCGGCGAGGCGGTCTACCACGCCGTAGTCACAGAACAGGTGGCAAAGATGGCGTTCGTCACCTACGCCGTCAACCCCGACGCGACCATGAACCCGCTGCTCGTCGAAAAGCACTTCTCGCGCAAGCACGGACCAAACGCATACTACGGACAAAATAAATGAGGAATGTTGAATGTAGAATGTTGAGTGAATTTAATGCATAATAGAGAATGATTAATTGTTCAATGTTCATTTTACATTCTGTATCGGCGGAACGCCGACTAATTCAACATTCCACATTTGACATTCAACACTAAGAATTATGACTGCAAAAGGGACAATACAGTCGGGCAACGCCGTACTCGGGATAGAGTTCGGCTCGACCCGCATAAAGGGAGTTCTGATAGACCGGGACTTCAACCCCATAGCCCAGGGAAGCCACACGTGGGAGAACCGCCTCGTGGACGGACTGTGGACGTACAGCCTCGACGACATCTGGTCGGGACTCAGGGACTGCTACGCCGACCTGCGCCGCGACGTGCGCGAGAAGTACGGCGTGGAGATAGAGAGCCTGCGCGCCATGGGCGTGAGCGCGATGATGCACGGCTACATGCCGTTTAACGCGGAAGGCGAGCTGCTCGTGCCGTTCCGCACGTGGCGCAACACCAACACCGGCAAGGCAGCCGCGGCACTCTCCGAACTGTTCGACTTCAACATACCGCTGCGCTGGAGCATATCCCACCTCTACGAGGCCATACTCGACGGCGAGCCGCACGTCAGTGACATCGCGTTCGTGACCACCCTCGCCGGATATATCCACTGGCAGCTCACCGGAAGGAGAGTGCTCGGCATAGGCGACGCGTCGGGCATGATGCCGATAGACACGGAGCTGAAGGACTACGACCGCACGATGATTGACAAGTTCCAGAAGGTCGTAGACCCGTACGGATTCCCGTGGAAGCTCGCCGACATACTGCCGCAGGTGCTCATGGCAGGCACCGAAGCCGGAGCACTGACCCCGGAGGGCGCGCGCCGCCTCGACCCGTCGGGACACCTGCGCGCCGGAGTGCCGATGTGCCCGCCCGATGGCGATGCCGGTACGGGCATGACAGCCACCAACGCCGTACGCCAGCGCACGGGCAACGTCTCGGCAGGCACGTCGTCGTTCTCGATGATCGTTCTCGAACGCCCGCTGAGCCGCTACTACCAGAGCATCGACATAGTGACCACGCCCGATGGCAGCCCCGTGGCGATGGTGCACTGCAACAACTGCACGTCCGACATCAACGCCTGGGCGGGGCTGTTCAGGGAGTTCGCCGTGCTGACGGGGCACGACATCGATACCGGCGAACTGTTCACGAGCCTCTTCAACATAGCCCTCCAGGGCGAGCCTGACTGCGGCGGACTCGTAGCCTACAACTACGTCTCGGGCGAGCCGGTCACGGGACTCACCGACGGACGCCCGCTCGTAGTCCGCTCCGCCAACGACCACTTCACCCTCGCCAACTTCATGCGCGCCTGCCTCTACGGAGCCGTGGCGGTGCTGAAGATAGGCAACGACATACTGCTCAAGGACGAGCACGTCCGTGTGGACAAGATAACGGGTCACGGCGGATTCTTCACCACTCCGGTGGTGGGGCAGAAGGTGCTCGCCGCCGCGCTCGGCTCGCCGATTTCGGTCATGAAGACCGCCGGAGAGGGCGGACCGTGGGGCATGGCGATACTCGCCGCCTACCTTGCCGACGGCAGCCGCGAGAGCCTGCCCGAGTATCTAGACAGCCGCGTCTTCGCGGGCAACGAGGGCACGGAAGTCAGTCCCGACGCTGCCGACGTGGAGGGATTCAACCGCTACATC
The DNA here is from genome assembly GCA_964523825.1 of uncultured Prevotella sp. Classification (GTDB taxonomy): domain Bacteria; phylum Bacteroidota; class Bacteroidia; order Bacteroidales; family Bacteroidaceae; genus Prevotella. The sequence goes on from CAZGAT010000011.1 coordinate 51,402, forward strand.
GGACGGTACACCCGAGGGCTCGCCATAGAGCGTGCCGCAGTCGAAAGCAAGGATTGACCTTGCCTTCCGCACGACCCTCGCCGCACGGGCATGGGGGGCTCATGTAAAATTCCACAGTATTTTATATATGACTGCACAGGGCGCGACGGACTTTCCGCCACGCCATTTTTTATGCGCCTACCCCATGCATCTATGGTACAAATACCCCATATATATACAATACTTCTACGGAATCAGTATTCAAGAACTGGTCATACCCATATCGTTTCACAACTGTGAAACGACCTTGCGACAGCTGTCAAACGATTCTACCACAGCTGTGAAAAGATTGTGCGACAGCTGTCGAACGATTGTCCCACGACAGTCGAACGATAGAGTTTGTAGGGTAAATAATATAAAGATGCGGTATATCTATAACTATAAAAGGCGGCAACGCAATGGCGCAGCCACTTTAACCCATGCCAAGGAGCATGGGTGTCAAAGCATAGGAACTGCCTGCCGATTATTTGGCAGGCATTGGCTCGCAGCCACTGGCGGCTCCTGTCAGCCGCCGATGAAAACGTCTGCCGCGCTGATGAATCCGCAGCCGAGGCACTCGGCGGTTCCGTCGTCGAGGACGGCTACCTCCGTGCAGCCGCACTCCGGGCAGACAAGGTTGGCGTACATATCCATGATTGGCAATATTATATATAATGTGTGGTCAGGCTTATGCCATTTCCATGGCAAATGTACTGCTAATTATCGGTATGGCGTGGATAGTTTCGTAGTTTATAGGCATATTTTTCGGAAATAATGATTACTTTTGCACTGCCTTACGGTATCATGCGGTTGCAGTGGGAGGCTGATCCGCCCTTGTCGTGATACCCTCGGGCGGTATGTTATGAACTTGTATCAATGGAGAGAGTAAGAAGGAGCAAGGAGGAGTGGGCGCGCCGTTACGCCAGCTTCGTCTTCATATTGTTTGTAATAGCGTTCGGCACGTCGCTTTCCATACGTGCCAATCTCGGTTCGTCGCCTATTTCCGCGCCGCCATACGTACTGTCGCTCGTGCCGGGTATGCCGCTGACCATGGGGTCGATAGTCATACTGATGCACGTCGCCTTCATCGTCGTTCAGATATTGCTCCTGCGCAGGGACTACGAGCTGCGGCAGTTGAGCCAGATACTCGTCTCGTTCCTTTTCGGATTCTACACCGACCTTACGATGTGGCTGACGGGGTTCCTGCAGGTGCCGCCGACGCTGCCCCACGCCATAGGGCTGCCGTTGCAGTTCGTTGAGCTGCTCGCGGGCGGCGGGCTGCTTGCCTTCGGCATAGCGTGCGAGGTGCGCTGCGACTCGCTTATGCTTGCTGGTGAGGGACTGCCGCTCGCCATAGCACGGGTGGTGAAGAAAGACTTTGGCAAGGTCAAGATATGTTCCGATACGTCGCTCGTGGCCATAGGCGTGGTGCTAATGCTCGTATTCTTCCACCGCTGGGACTGGCGCATGGTCGGGGTGGGCACGCTCGTGAGCATGTTCTACGTCGGGTTCATGGTCAGGGTGCTGGCTCCGCACATCTCGTGGCTCGACGCTGTGTTTGCCGGCGATGTCCACATCATGCGCAGCCTTGCCGTGAGCAAGCCGCGCGTCATCATAGTGCGATATGCAAACATAATAGCTGGTCGGGTGGAGGCGAGGCTCCATGCCGGCGGCTGACAACCTACGGGAGGCACCAAGTGTTACTGACACTTGGTGCCTCTTTTCGTTTGTGCTGTAGCCTGCGGTTTGGGTATGTCCCACGCTTGTAGCACAATGTTGCAGGATTGCAACACACGATGACTTGAAACAGAATTTTAATACAATATATAATCATTTTGTTCGCCCGTACGGGTAAATAGCATTACCTTTGCAAGCGATTTAGTTTACAAACCAACTTTTTTATTCAATCATGAGGAAGACTCTACAACTATTCGCCATGCTCTCGCTACTGATTGCGGGGGCAGGCAGCAGCTATGCTGCGGAAGAAAGCCTTACGCCTACAAGCACCGGATTCACGTCCACGGTAAGCACGATTAAGTTCGACAAAGGTTCTGGAAGTAACAACCCGTTTTGGAGTTCAAGTTCAAGTCAGTATAGAATGTATGCTAAGAATACTATGACAATAACTCCTAACAGTGGCATTACAATAACCCAGATAGAATACATCTATAAGCTGAATAAAGGAGGTAAAAAGAAAGTAGCACCTACACCTAAACTCAATTCAACCGAAGGAACTCTTACTACTAATTCGACAGGCGCGACCTGGACAGGTTCGACGACAAATCCAATTATTTTATACGCAGACGGTACAGCTGGTAATGTAGGTTTCACGGAGTTGAAAATCACCTATACCGAGACTGGTTCTGCTACTACAGTCACCGCCACGATAGGCGAAGCCGGTTACGCCACATACGTCACCACGCAAGCTATCGATTTCAGCAAGACCGACGGGCTGACAGCGTTCAAGGCAACGTTCAACGAGGCACAGACCGTGGTGACGATAACTCCGATAGCTTCTGCTCCTGCAAACACGCCAGTGATACTCAAAGGCGCAAAGGGCGACTATGAGCTGGCTGTTGCCGAGGCTGTACCAGTCGCCCTTACAGACAACGAGCTGAAGGTCTCCGACGGCACGGTGACGGGCGACGGCTCGACCGTGTGGGTGCTCGCCAATGGCGACAACGGCATAGGCTTCTATCCCATGGGCAGCGGCGTGACCGTACCTAATGGCAAGGCTTATCTCGAAATACAGTCAGGCGCGGGAGCAAAGCCGTTCCTCGGCATGAGCGGCGGTTCGACTACGGGCATTGGAGGCATTGGAGCAGACGGCAGACACGACGACGGCGTGATGTACGACCTCGCAGGCCGGCGCGTGGGCAAGTCCTACAAGGGCATCGTAATCATCAACGGCAAGAAATACATCAATCGGTAACCAATAAACAATACAGACACTACGATTATGAAGAAAACATATACGACCCCAAGCGTCATCGTACGCACGATAGAAACCGAGGGCGAATTCCTCGCAGCATCACAACAGGCAAAGGAAGAAACCTACGGCTTGGAGGACAACAAGGATAACCCCGTGACTGACAACAGCCATGTGCTGTCAAAGTTCAATCCGTGGGACGACTCCTGGACGGAAGAATGATACAAAGACATTATATGAACAACAAGAGATTTCTATTCGCGGCGTTCGCGTTGCTGCTGTCGGCATACAGCTTCAATGCTGCCGCCATTGACCGCGCGTCGCTCGCGCAGTATGCCGCATCGCTCAAAGGTAAGAAAGGCGCAAGCCTCAAGGCTGCCCTTCACCCGTTGCTGAAACCGAAGAATGTGCTTTCATACGGCAGTGGGTCTGGTGCTACTTGGAGCGGGTTCTACAAGACCGACCGCAACGCGGAGACCAACGAGTGCTATAACCGTTACAGCTCGACCAAGTTTTACTTTACAGGTGGCAATACCAACCGTGCAATTGACGGCATGAACATCGAGCACTCGTTCCCCAAGAGCTGGTGGGGCGGTGCGAAGAACAATGCTTATCAAGACTTGTACAACCTCTATCCGTCCGACACGCAAGCCAACTCCTCCAAGAGCAACTACCCTATGGACGAGGTGACTGACGGAAAGGGCGACGAGGGTTATGACATGGTAGGCTACGGCGTGCACGTAAGCGGCAGGGCGTGGGAGCCTGGCGACCAGTACAAGGGCGACTTCTCGCGCAGTTATATGTACATGGCTGTGGCTTATTCCGACCTGACGTTCAGCAGCACTGGGCTTCAGACCATGGCTAACGAGGACTATCCCGGTCTGAAGTCGTGGGCTTCTACATTATATATTAAGTGGGGCAAGCAGGACAAGGTGAGCGAGTTGGAGCGTGACCGCAACAACGCCGTGGCTGCGATAGAGGCCAACCGCAACCTGTTCGTCGATTATCCGTACCTTGCGGAGTACGTGTGGGGCGACAGCGTAGGCGTGGAGTTCGACCCGTACACGTCAATAACGACCGCCTCTGACGATGACAGGTATATGCACAAGAGCACCACGCCAGACGACCCGTCTGTACCCGACACTCCGACTGCCAACGTCTCTTACAAGGCAGTGACGGAAGTGAAGGCTGGTCGTAAGTACATACTCGCGGCAAGCAATGGGGGCACGTTACACGCCATGGAGCCACTCGCTGACAACAAGACCTTCGGCTATCCAACGGGCACTTCCGTCACTGACAACGGCGGAATGATAACTGCCGCCGACTCCACAGGCTCGTTTACGTTCGAGGTCAGCGGCAGTGGATTTACAATACGTGATTCCAAAGGTCGTTACCTCTACCACAATGGCACGTACAAGAGCATCAGTGTGACCACCGATGCAAGCCAGGCTGACATCTGGACTGTCACAAGCAACGGCGACGGCACATTTAAGATACTTACCGACGACTCATATTACATACAGTACTCATCGGGTTATTCGTCATATGGTTGCTACGCGGATGCGCAAGGTGCAATGCCCGCTCTCTACGAGCAGCAGCCTGCGATTCCGGCTTCTATCGCCACGGTAACTGACGACCGCCGTGCTTACAATGGCGCAATCTACACTGTACATGGACAGTATGTAGGAACCAGTCTGAACGGTCTGCCTCATGGTCTTTATATCCGTAATGGCAAGAAGTTTGTCGTCAGATAATACAATGCGTTTCACCACATGAAACAGTATGTCTGAACCGGTGAAACATACGGTATAAGATAAGGAAAGTATAAAAGAAAAGAGCCGTCAAGCTTTGGTGCTTGGCGGCTCCTTATGTATACGGATTATCTTATTTGGCTATCTTGCTCTTCAATACTTCTGGCGCGACGACCGTAACCTTGCCCTCGTCGCATTTGGAAGCGTCGAGTCCGAACACCCGTTCGAAGAAGTCGTAGTTTGCCTTGCGCTTGTTCGGTCCGTAGTCGTGGCGTTCGTTGGGCAGGTGGACGTTCTCAACCTTGTCCTTGGCGTCGTAGAAACCGTATGCTCGCTGTAGGAAAGGATATTCCAGCGTAGGCACAGACGCGGTCCAGTCGCCGTCGTCGCTGACTATCTGCAATGGTCGTGGGGCGAAGAACGAGATAAGTTCGGGATTGCAGGTGCCGCCCCCAGATAGTTGCACGGGCTTCCCGCTCTCACACGGGCAGCCTCCGTCGAAGTGGCTTGCGAGGTTGACCGTCGGCGCGGCTGCGGTTATGCGGTCGTCGAGAACGGTCATGAGTATGGTGTGTGTGCCGCCGCCCGAACCGCCGTTTACGCCGATTCGCTTGTGGTCTATGTCATGTCTGTTGTTCCACATATAGTCGAGCAATACCTCCGCGTTGAGTGCCTGGATTACGTGCGCGCGGTCGGTCTGGTGGCTGTCCTTTCCGTATTCGTCCTCGCTCTGCCCCCAACCGTATAGGTCGAAGTCCACGCATACGGCACCCATACGTGCGAGTGTGGCGAGCCGCTGTTGCTCGTCGGCACGGTATCTGCCGCCTCCGAAATGTCCGTCGGGGCAGATTATGAGGGCGAACTTGTCGGTTCCGTGCTTCGCCTTCCACCGTCTGCGGGTCGCCTTGTCGGGGTTCGGCGTGTAGATAGTACCGAATACGTGTTCGCCGGGCAGGGTCTCTATGCAGATGTTCTGCGTGGTATATCCGTCACGTACGAGCACCTTGCCGAGTACTGGCCTACCGTGTACGAGCGAGTCCATGTACTTGTCGATGCCGAGACGCTGGCGAACCTCGCGCCGTACGCTGTCACGGCGTGCCTCGAACTGCTGGCGGTTGGAGTACAGACCGCTCAGATACGCGAGCATGTGCGCGCCCTCGTCGGTGTGGCGGCGTGGGTATTCGTAGGGCTTTATCTTGTAGACGTTGCCATTCTGCTTCCACCAGTTGAAGTCAAAGTACTTGCAGATGTTCGAAAGACTTTCCTCCAACGACCACGCACGCACGCGGAAGTCGGCGTATGGCAGTCGCAGTCCCGTCGTATCGACATTGTATTTGAAGCGGACGTTCCAACGTTTCGACACGTCAGCCATAACGTCGTGAAGGCTGCGGGTGTAGTGTCCGGCGTAATTGTTCTGTGGTTCAGCGGTCTGACTGGTTTGCGCGCACAAAGGTATAGTGCAGGCGAAGATTGCGCTTAGCGCACATACGGTTGATTTTCTCATATTCGATAGTTATTTGGTTCTTGTCAGGAGCTTCAACGGTGAGGTTGAAGTCTCCGTCTGTAATGTTCCAACTTGTAGCGATACGGTTGCCGTCCACAACGGCCGAAGCCTTTGCCCACGACAAGTCGCCCATCGGCATGGGGGAGATGTAGGCGCGGTTGCCGCGTATGTGTATGCCGCCGATGTCGGGCACGAGGTGGTTGTTGATATGCCCGAGCATGAAGTGGTTGCGTGAAGCCCCCTGGTCGGGATTCCACTGCTCGGTGAGCGTCGTCATGCCCTTGCGCAACTGTGCTCCGTAGCCTGGCACGTCGTAATGGTCTATCATCTTGTACAGCAAGTCCTCCAGTCCGTGGCTTATCAACGTGCGGAACAGGTACGGAGTTCCTATGTCGCCCGTCGTCAGGCGGTCGCCATGGCGGTGTATGTCGGCAACGAGGCTGTCGAGCAACGCCTGCTCCTGTCCCTCACGATATAGTCCGAGGTCAAGCGTGATAGCCAGCGCGGTCTGGCTGCGTGGCGTGAAGGCTTGTATGAACGCCTGCTTGATACTGTCGGCACGTTCCGTGCGTCCGGCGAGTTTCGTCCAGAGGTAATAATGGGCGGTGCTTACGAGTGCCAGCGGAGTGTTGCGCGAGAATCCCGCACGCCACGGTCCGTAGTCATACCAGTCGCCGAGTCCCATGCTCAATATATACGCGCTGTCTCGTGTGGCAAGGTAGTCTGCGTAACGGCGCATCTGTGGAATATATTCCTTGATGAGTTTGTCGTCACCATAGAATTCCTTATAAAGGTAGGGTAGGGCGATGATGGCTCCGCCCCATTCTGGAGACTCCTGGAACGGCGGTGCCCACGAGCCGACGAATTTGATGTATTCTGGTGCTATCTCAGGCATGGAACCGTCAGGGTGTTGCGCGTCGGCTATTACCTGCATCTCTTGTTCCACCATGTTGCGGCAGTCGTAGTTGGTTAGAAGTCCCACGCCGTTGAGCCAGTCCTGTTCGAGCCAGCCGAGCTTCTCGCGTGCGGGGCAGTCCGTCCATACGCTCATCCAGTTACTCTTCACTGCGTTGTCTATCAGACGGTAGGTGTCGTTCAGCAGCTGGTTGGAACATTCGAACGTCGCCGTACGCCCTGCCGAGTTATAGATGAAGTCGGAATGAATGTCTTTCAGAACGTCGTCGCCCTCGACTTGTACATAGCGGAAGCTGTAATACGAGAACCGTGGGTGCCACGTCTCCATGCTGTCGCCACGCAGAGTGTATGTATAGTAATGTGGTTTGCCTGTCTGCTTCTGGCTTACCATTCCGTCGGCACGCAACGTCTCGCCTACGGTAAGCCTAATCTGCTGCCCACGCTTGCCACGTACCCTTATCTCCGGGAAGCCTGCAAGGTTCTGTCCCATGTCGAACACGAGCGTCCGTTTGCCGTCGGCAGAAACCACATCATATAGTTTCTTAGCCACGCCGAAACGCTCCATTATCTTGATTGGAGCCGAAAGCTGGCGGCGCAGCGTTCCCGTCGGTGGTTGCTGGATGACGGCATGGCGGTCGGTGGGGGCAGCATCGGTCTGAAGCCGTGCGTCATAGTCCTCGCCACCATATATGCTGTTGTACGTTATCGGGCTTGTGCGCCACCGCCACGTACCGTCGCTGACTACCGACATCACCTTGTCGTCCGAATGGGCAATATCGAGCTTGAACAGCAACGTCAACGCGCCGTAGTTCGTCTTCAGCTTGTGATAGCGCAATCCGCGCTCATGGTAAAAGCCGTTGCCGAGCAACACCTCTATCACGTGGTTCCCTTTGGTGATGTACTTTGAAACGTCAATGACGTTGTAGAAAACCGTCTTGCGGTAGTCGCTCCATGCTGGCGACATTATGTCGTCGCCGACCTTGCGCCCGTCGATATACAGCTCGTAGGCTCCAAGTCCGCATATATATAATGTAGAGCGTTTGCCCTTCCACGGGCAATACACCTTCTTCGACAGGATTATGCTGCGTCCGGCTATCGAGTCGTTGGCATCGGCAGTTGCGCCAATCCACTGCGCCGCGCCGAAATCGCCGCGTCCGTCAGCCATTGCCGACAGTGGAATGAACGCAAGGAGTATCAGTAAAAGTTTCTTCATCGGTTGAAAACGTCGTTATAGTTTCACGTCAACGCGCCCGAGGCTGTGGCGGCTTGCCTTCTTCTTTCCGTCAACCAAGATCGTAAGCCCGGCTCCCACATGATAACGGCTGCCGTCCTTGTCCCATACTATCGTTATGTCGTGTCCGTGATAGCGCACGTTGTCGAGGCAGAACCAGTCCCACCTGCCGTCGGGTAGCAGCGGGTTGACGGTGAGTACGTCGCCATACGACGGACGGAGACCGCACAGCCCCGTTATCACGAGGTCGTTAAACGTGGAGTGGTTGTAGTACCGCGAACGCTCGCGGTCGCCCATGAGCCACGCGCCGGTGGTCTCGTCGAGATACTCGCCAATGTACGGTCGTCCGCGGTGGCTTTGGCTTTCGACGTACTTTTTCATATTCTCGAAATAAACTTCATGCCAATATCCCGCTGTCGTATCGGCACCGCCGCCGTCTCTTATTGGCTTGTCGTCACGGCTGTTTATCCATTCAGCCAATGCGGTGAGCGTCTGGCTTGTGGCGAACGGCCACACCGCGCCGTCCCACTCGCAAGTACCCGAACCGTGGGAACGGAACAACGGGTGGCGGCGTTCGGCAGTCGTGATGCCGTAGGGCGCGCGGAAGCCGCTGTCGGTAGTTAGTTGGAGCCATGCCGAATCATACTCCTTGTTGTCGGCGACCACGCCGAAGTACCATGGCAGGAAACCTATCTCCTCACGCACGTGAGCCGACGTGTCGGCTACTACGATGCCGTTGGTGTCGAATATGGGCTTGCGCACTTCGAAGAATCCGTCACGCTTGTCCCACAGCTTGTCGAGCATAAGCGTGCGTATGGTGTCAGCCTTGGCAGCGTAGTATCGGGCTGCCTCCGTATCGCCAGCCAGCCGCGAGGCTTCCGATATTGCCATGGCGTTGCCGTACATATAGCTGTTGATGCTCGGACGTGCGTTCTTCTCGCGCCGTCCGCCGCTGATGGTTTCCTCCATAGCGTCACGAACGTCGTACTGCCAGTAGAGCCCCTTGCCCTGTGGGGTGTTCCAGCGGTGGGAGTCCCACTGTGAGTATTCCCACTTCATGCGTGGAAGGAGCGCGAGGAACTTTGTACTGTCGCCGTCGACGAGATAGCGCGCGTAGATGCTCTGCGGAGTCCACGAGCTGTAGAAGTCGAGCTTCTTCATCGGGTTGCCGTTGTTGCCGTAGTACCACGTGTGGATTATTCCGTCGAGGTACTTCGGATTGCGAATCCAAAGGCTCTCGTGGATATGGTGACCGAGTGCCGAGGCTATGAGGTTGTACTTGTCGGCATACGAACGGCGCACGAGGAATTCCGTCATGGCATATCCGACCGATGTCTTCTCTATATGCTTGCGCAGCGTCCACCAACGGTAGTAGTACGTCTGCTCAAACTGCTTGTCGGGGCAGTCGAACAGCGGGACGTTAGCCTTCAGCCACTCCCACGACCCGGCATTGGGTATCGCCTGTACGACGTTCTCGTCCTCCATCGTGTTGAAGTAGTCGGCGTAATGCTTGTAGTCGTCTGCCTTCAGTACGGTTGCGCCTGCGTCTTCCGCAAGGTCGAACGTCTTGAACGAGGCTATGCCGTATGACGCGAGCGTGTCCGTCGCACCAGCATTGGGCAGCGTCCCGTACCAGTCGGCAGGAGTGTCTATCGTCGGGAACGTGCGGCTGGCTCCGGTACGGAACATCACGCGCTCTATGCTGTGGACGGGAGCGAAGAATATGCGTTTGGTCTGCTTGCCGTTGACGGTCAGAGTGAGCTGGCGGTTGGCGGCATCGAGGGTCGCGTCGAAGTGATATGTCTTGCCCGGCTCGTAAGCCATGACGTTGCCGTAGCGCGCTCCGTTCTTCACGCGTATGAATCCGTCGGGGGTGAACTCTATGCGGGTGCACGCCACGCCGCGGTTGTCCTTGAATTCTATCTGTAACAACCCGCCATGGTTCTGCGACGGTTGAACGTCGAACTTGGCGCGCAGCAGACTCGTGGCAGGTATCTTGCGCTCAGCCACGGCGTAGTCGAACGGGTCGCTGTCGGAGAGGCGCAGCCACTTGCCGTCGAGCGATACGGGAGCCATTATGGGGGAATAGAGGTTCCACGCGCGCAGTTCCGCAAGGCTCTTGTACTTGGAGAAGTCGTCGTCGGCCTGCGCGGTAGCGTCCACCTGCACGGGAACTGGCACGTGGGCGACCCAGATGTCTTCCTTGTTCATCGAGTAGCTGACCCATAGGTCGCTGTCACGCGGCACGCCGTTGCCCTCTTGTATGCCACGCACGTACTGCGGCCCGCGGCTTTTGTAGTTGCCTCCGTATCGCATTGGCGGAACCTCTCCGCAAACGAGGTTCAGGGTCTTGTACTCCAGTCCGTCGCCGGAGAGCGATATGCCGAGCGGCCAGCGGTATTCCGAGGGGTTGTAGAGCGTGGCGTAAGTTCCGTCGGAGAGCCGCTGTCCCCATATCTTGGCATTGCTGTTGACGAATCCGGGCGCACGCTCGGTGAGCGACCACGAGCGTCCTCCGTCGCGGCTCGTGGACGTGAGGGCGTGCTTCCACAATGCCACTATGCCGCCGTCGGGCAGCGTGTAGTCGCAATACGCCTTGTAGCCGTTGGGAATGGGTATGAGCGTGTCGCCGCGGTCGGCTTCCTCGACCCACTGCATACGGTAGCGCGGGTTGGCGAGTATCTCCTCGCAGGCGCGGCGTATGCGCTTCGGGGCGCGGCGGTAGCTGGGGTATGCGGTGTTCTCCTCGGAGAATCCGTGGTTGTAGTATATGAAGTATATCTGTCCGAATGTACCGTCCTTGCGTACCTCGCGCACGACGCGCCCTATGCCGTTGCCGTCGTTGGGGTCGTCCTTGCGGTCGAGGGCTACGCCGTAGTTGCCCGTGGCGAGCAGCGTGCCGTCCTTTGCTACGTACCAGCCGACGCGCTGGTGCATGATTGCCTTCAGCGGACGCTGCTTGTAGGCGTCGGGATATTGCAGCTCGGCGTGCGCCTTGTAGGCGGGCTTGGTATAGCCGTCGGGAACGTCATATGTGGGGAACAGCTCCACGGGGTCGGTCCAGTGGTAGCCGTCTGACGATGTCTGCATCATCGTGTGCGATGGCGGCACGTGCTCTTCCTCCGGGTCGGAGAGGTAGTGGACGTAGAACTTGCCGTTCCAATAGCACATCATCGGCTGGTGGTTGTACGTCCAGCCACCGCCGTTGGCTGCGGCGGGGTGCTCGCGGTTGGCGCGCAGTATCTGGATATTGTGCACTCCGACCACCGGCGACAGCGCGCCGTCGTGGCGCGCCGGGTCGGCGAGCGTCGTGCCGGTGTAGTGGACGCGCGCGGGCTCGAGCATTACCTTCAGCAGGCTTTCGGGCACTCGGAATATGGTTCCGTGCTTGTGTCCCTCGGGCACGTCTACTTCCGACGATACGTCCTTGAAGTTCACGAAGTCGTCGGTATAGGACGCTCCGAAGTCCTTGAGGCGGTAGCGGTCGTAGTAGACGAGCCAGCCGTCGCCGAGCTTGCTCCCGCGGGGAAGGCGCACGGTCGTTGGACCTTCCATCATGTTGCCAGTGAACGGGCGGGAGGCCTGGCTCCACGGTCCCTGCGGGTCGGAGGCGAACGCCACCTTGAGGTCGCGCTCCGGGCGGGTGTTGTCCTTCAAGACCATGACATAGTCCCTCTCGCCGCGCTTGAGTATCGTCGCGTCGATGCAGCTGAAGCCCGGGTCGTAGAGCAGCCTGCCGGGCGAGAAGGTCTTGAAGTCGCGCGTCGTGGAGTAGTACAGCCGGTGGTTGTTCTTGTGCTCCTCCTGCCCGTCGGGGAACTTGCCGGGAACGCACGACGCCCAAACCACCATCGCCTCCTGACGGGTGTCGTCCCAGAACAGTTCCGGAGCCCAGACGTTGACGGTCGTGGTGTCTTCCATGACGTTGACGAGGCGGACGTTCGTCCAGTGCATGAGGTCTCGGCTCTCGGCATAGCCGAATCCGCGGTCGCCGCGCCAGCTCGAAGTCCACACGAGGCGGAACACTCCGTCGGGCGTGCGGATTATGGAGGGGTCGCGCATGACCTTCTGCCTGCCCACGCGAGGGTCGAGGAACACTCCCGGTATTTCCTTCCAGTGGGCTGCGTCGCTGCTGTATATGAACCGCAGCCCATCGGTCGCCGGCTCGTGGAACGATGTAGAAATGTAGTATTCCTTTTCCTGTTGTTTCGGCGGCGTCTGCTTCTTCTTCGCAGACATGGCGAGCGGCATGGCGAGGCACAGTGCCGCGATGATTAGTTTTCGTATCATGTGGGGAATCTGTTTGCTTTATAAAAAGGACGGAAAAGCCGCCGCTTTGTAATTAATCGCGGGGGTGTTTGTGGGCGGGCAGCCGTCGCTTGTGGCGTAACCGTGCGCCGCTTTGGGTGAAATATAGCCCTGGTTGTGATGTGGGAATGCCGTTCTCGTGGTGCGGCAACAGGGTTCTTGTGGTGCAAGAGTACTGAAGTTATGAATGTCTGACAAATGCCAGCCATAAGTCCGCCAATTGCCAGCCATAAGTCTGGCAAATGCCAGCCAACTGTCCGACAATTGACAGACGTTCATAAAAGGTCGATTGTTGAGTCATAAAAGGAGGGTTCCCGACTCACAAGAATACGGTTCTTGACCCACGATTAGGGCTATATTGCTCACAAACAAGCCCTGCTTTTGGCAGGGCTACGGTTTATTTGAGAATAGCGTTGACGAGGATTGTCAGCGCAAGCATGTCGGCGGCTCCGCCCGGCGATATGTCGTGGCGTATGAGCTCGTGGTTCATGTCGTCGAGGGCTGACGGTGAGAAGTGGGCAAGCACTGCCGCGCTTGCCTCTTTTATTTGCCGTGCCACGTCGGCTCCGGCACGGTAGTATACGTTGGTGTCTTCGAGCGTAGTCATTATCTTCAGCAGCGTCTTATGCTCGCGGTAGCGGTCGTCGCGCATGGCGCGGTAGTATGGTACCCACGTCTTGAACACGTCACGGTAGCCGCCCGCGGCGTTGGCAAGCGCGCCGCCCACGTTGTCGCGTCGTGCGACGGCGGTGCCGTGGGTGCTTTCGGCGGGTCGGAATCCGCCTGCGATGCGGGATATTAGCCGCGAAAGTGGTTCTGCCTCGACCTTGCCCTCATGCTCGTAGAGCCACATTGCGGCAGCGGCGGTCAGTCCGAGCGAGAACAGCGCGCCGCGGTGGGTGTTGACTCCGCCCGTTGCGGCGAGCATGGCGCGTTCCGCATTAAGTCCTATGCTGCGTATGTCGTCGGCAAGGAGGGTGGGGGATTCGGCTCCGATGGCGGCGAGGCGCACGAACCACGGGCGCAGCGCGTCGATGCCTCGCTGCATGGTGATATAGTCCATGTCGGCGTGCGCACCGTTGTCGTGTCGGTCTACAAGTCCCGGCTTCGGCGTGGTGTCGAGCTCGTGGCGGAGCGCGTCGGTGGCGAACTTCGCCATTATGAACGGGCGCGTCGTCGGCGGCACCTGCTCCATGGCGGCGTGCATGCGGTTGGCTGCGATCATCGCGCGTGTGGCTGACGCGCTGACGGGCTTGCCGCCTTCTTCAAGTCGTTCGACCACGCGCACTCTGATACCGCGGGCGGGCAGCGTGCGGAGCATCACTTCGTTGTATCTCCGGGTGAGCGGGTCGATGGGTTCCGTACCCACAAAGCGCACGGTGGCTCCGAGTGCCGGGGCGATGTACCGTGCGAACACTTCGAGGTCGATGGCTATCTGGCTGTCGGTGGCATCGTCGGGACGCTTGATGAAGTACGTGGGGAACGTGGCGCGGGAGATAGAGTACGCGCTCCCGCTGCATACGGTGACGTTGGCGATGTCCCGCGTTCCGCGGAGCATCATCTCCCGCCGTTCGTCGTAAGTGAATCCTCCCGCACTGTCGAGCAAAGGAATGATATAGAGGTTGTCCACCTCGCGGGCTGCCCGGCTCACGAGGTAGCGGTGTCCGAGGGTGAAGGGGTTGCAGTTCATTACTATCACGCCCGACGAGCCGCCGCGCCTGAGCCTGCGCAGGCTGTCGAGATAGTCATGTAGTGGTTGCTGGCTGTTCTCCATGAACGCCACTCCCGCCGTTTCGGCTATCGTCTTGAATGCCATGGATTCGAATATGGCGCGGTTCTCCGGCTTCGTGAACACCTTTACCGTCGGGTAGCCGCGGCGGCGGACTATCGTCATGAGGTGGGAGACGAGCCTGCCGGCAAGGTGCTCGTCCCGCTCTTGTGAATCGGTGGCTATGCAGCGTATGGCATCGCGCAGCAGTCCGCCTGCGGCAACGATGCGGTCGGTGCCAGCGGGATAGACAGCCGCATAGTAGTCTATGCGGTCGAGCGTCAGCCCGTGTGATTGCAGGAACGCCTCGACGGCCTTGCGTGCCGGGGCGTAGCCAGTGGGTATCTCCCGTATCTCGTAGTCGGAATACAACTTATGACAGAGTTAAAAGTTAGGAGTTAAGAATTAGGAGCTGGTTGACCGCCTGCTGGATTTCGGCTGGCGTATGGGTGTGGTTGCGCATACAGAACCGTGCCTCACGGTCGCAGACAAGGCAGCGGCGCGGCTCAATGCCTATCGACTGTCGTGATACGGGCGTTCCGTCCTGCCGCAACACGTCGATGTCGAACAGCCGTCCCCAAGGGTGGCTTTCCTCGATGCGGCATGTGCGGCGTTTGACGGCATCGTGGTCGGTGCCGCCAATAATCCAATATGCCTCGTAGCCTGTGGATAGGTCGCGCTCCAGAATGGGAGGAACGCCGAACTCACGCCGTATGGCGGCGACAGCGGCATTGGCTACGGCGAGCGAGCGGGAGTCCCGCTTGACGCTTCCAGGTATCACCACGGTGAGTACCACCACGGTGCTGCCACTATGCGCGCGCAGCAACTGCCCCTCCAGGGCGCATCGGTCGTCACGGCTCCGGAGCAGCTCGCCGAGAGTCACACCTTTATATATAGTGGCAGCGTTCATCGCATCGTGTCCTCGATATTCTTTATCACGTCCATGACTTCGCCGTTGCGGTTCATGACTACTCCGACGACCTTGTCGCCGAAAGGCAGTGGCGCGGGAGTGCCTATCGTCTTCAGTGCCCGCTCGCGCAGGCTGTCGAGTGACACTATGCGTATGCCCGCTTCGGTCAAGCGCTCCGCGAGCTCTGGACGGCGCGGGTTGACGGCAACGCCATATTCGGTCACTACTACATCGACAGTGGCTCCGGGAGTGATGAGCGTCGTCACTTCGTCGACAATGCAGGGTATGCGGCCGCGCGTCAGAGGACATACGACGATGCTCAACGCCGAGTCGGCGGCAGTGTCGGGGTGTCCGCCAATGGCTCCGCGAATGATGCCGTCGCTGCCCACGAGTACGTTGACGTTGAAGTTGACATCGACTTCAAGTGCCGAGAGAATGACTATGTCGAGAAACTTGGTAGCCGCTCCGGGCTCGTCGGCGGAAGCGTATTCATTGGCAGAAACCTCCTTGTGCTTCGGGTCGTCCTTAAGGCTTTCGGCTGCCACGCGGTCGAACGACTGTACGTCTATCAAGTGGTCGATAAGTCCCTCCTGATGCAGCTTCACCATGTGGGCGGTTATTCCCCCGAGGGCGAACGAAGCCTTGATGCCCTGACCGATCATGCTTTGCCGCAGGTATTTGACTACTGCGAGCGATGCGCCGCCCGAACCAGTCTGTATGGAGAATCCGTCGAGGAAGTAACCGCTTGCCTCTATGACCTTGCAGGCAGTCTTGGCAAGCAGTATGTCGCGCGGGTTCTTGGTGTCGCGTATTGCTCCTGACGCGATCTTCGACGAGTCGCCGACGCTGTCAACGACGACTACATAGTCCACGTCGTGCTCCGATATGGAGGTGGGAGTGTTGGGATAGTCCACGAGGTCGTCGGTGAGTATGACGGTCTTGCCGGCATAGCGTGCGTCGGGCAATGCGTAGCCGAGCGAGCCGCAGATAGACTTCGCGTTGGGCGAGCGGCTGTATCCACAGGCATTGCCCATAGGGTCGCATGACGAGGCTCCGAGAAACGCCACGTCGATGTGCAGTTCTCCATTGGCTATCGCGCTGCCGCGTCCGCCGTGTGAGCGGAATATGACAGGCTCGGACATCAGTCCGTGTGAAACGGCTTTGGCAAGTTCGCCACGCATACCTGACGTGGAGATATGGGTGACGACTCCGTTCTTTATATGTTCGATGAGCGGACTATGTACGTCGTTAAGGCTTGACGCTGCTATGCGGATATCCTTGAATCCCATTTCGGCTATCTTGTCCATGACGAGGTTCAGAACCTTGTCGCCGCCACGGAAATGATGGTGGAAGGAGATGGTCATTCCGTCACGCAGTCCGCACCGCCGTATGGCTTCCTCAAGGGTTACCACCTTTTCGCTCTTTGCCTGATGCGCCTTGCGCGGAACTGTTATCTTGCGTTCGCCGCCATGATATACTTCCCTGCCATAGCGTCCTGCCATTGCGGCAATCAGCTGCCGCCTGTCTTCATATCGTGTCGTCATTGCAAGTCCTCCTTGTTTATTACGCCTGCGGCTACCGCAAGGTCGATAGTGCGTTGGGCACGCAGCACCACCGGGCGGTCAATCATCTTCCCGCCGACGGCTATAACGCCAGAACCTCGGCGGCCCGCCTCGTGAATGGCGGCGACGATGGTCATGGCCTTGTCAATGTCGCGTTGCGTAGGGGTGAATACTTCGTTGACTATTGGTATTTGCCGCGGATTGATGACGGACTTGCCGTCGAATCCCAACTTCTTTATCAACTCCACCTCACGGCGGAAGCCGTCCATGTCGTTGAGATTGGAGAAGACGGTGTCTATACAGTCGATACCTGCGGCACGTGCGGCAACGACGATGGTCTGGCGGGCAAGCAGGAGCTCTATGCCTTCTGCCGTTCGCTGCGTCTTCAGGTTGGCGCAATAGTCTTCTGCGCCAAGTGCTATGCCCATCATGCGTGGCGACGCTGTGGCAATCGCGTAGGCGTTGACAACTCCGAGCGCACTCTCTATCGCCGCCATTATCTTTGTTTGTCCTACGCGCCCTGCTTCCTTCTCGACACGTTCTATTTCCGCTTCAACCTCACGTACCTCGTCGGCAGTCTCGGTCTTCGGCATTCTCACCACATCGGCACCTGCCTTTACCACCGCCTCAATGTCCTTCTTCCCGTACGGAGTGTTCAGCGGATTGATACGGACAACCATCTCAATGCCTCCATAGTCAACTGTGCGCAGTGCGTTATATACCAGCAAGCGTGCCGTATCTTTCTCGGCAAGAGCCACAGAGTCCTCCAGGTCGAGCATGATAGAGTCGGGCGAGTATATGAAAGCGTCCTGCATCATACCGGGATTGTTGCCTGGTACGAACATCATAGTCCTTCTTAGTCTTTGCATAATGTGTAGTGGTTGTTTAGTCTTTAGTTAGTCTTTCCACACGTCCCTGCCAGTGGCGCGGACTGCCGCAGCCGTAGTCCTGGCACGGATTGTACAATCAAGCGCGCCCTTGTCGGTCGCGCGGACATGAGCATGTGTGATGCCAAACTCCGTTAGCGAGTCACTGATGACTTGGCGTATCTGTTCGCCAAACTGGAAGGCGACAGTACTGTCCAGTTCTATTTGTATTCCAGGAGACTTCGAAGGCTCAATCTGTATTAGGATATCGCCCGATTCAAGAGTCCCGGCGAAAGCTTCCTTTATTTCCATAAGCTGCTTGTCGTTTGTGCCGAATATTGAATATTCGGACATTAGTGTAGGGTGGATTAGCTATGTCTAACTACTTTGGTTTAAGTATGTTTTTAGCCTGTGTCGGTTTCGGGTTCACACGGCTGGTTAACAATTCTCGGTCTTTATTTACTTCTTTCGGCTTCAAATCTACAAATAATTTCCTGACGGCTGTCGCACGCCTTTGTATATTTAATGTTTTTTCACAGCATAGCAACATATAGGAAGCGGGAGCCAAGACATTTATATTAATTAGGTCGTTCGTTTTATAATGATTTGGCTATTCTAAGTTGTCAATATACAACGGGATGCATTCCAGTCATGGTTAAATCCGTTGACTTAAATCTGAAGTGTGGCAAGGTTAGAATGAACCACCTTGCATTTCCGCCAATGTTCTGGATACTGCTCTTCAAGTCCGTCAGTAGTATTGCTCGTAGTCTGGCATTTTCCAATTATTATGGCAGCATTGTTGAAATGGCTCTTCTTCGTTCTAATAGCTATAACTTGCTCTTTATCGTTGCAGGCTAGAGTGAAGTGGACCCTGTTGATAGGTCTGTCAACATATCCCAAATACAAACAGATACAGCTGAATTGGCACAATATTCATGGAACAAACGACGTCGCCCTGTTGGCGGCACACTGAAGAAGCAAGGCTTTTCGGTAACTACGCTTACCAACCAGCAGGCAACGGCGACAGCCATCCGCAAAGCCTTGTCCCGTCTTTCGCAGCAAACACGTCCGGGCGATTTGATATATCTGCATTTCTCCGGTCACGGTCAGCCTTTTGAGGACAGGAACGGTGACGAGAACAACGGATGGGACGAATCGATAGTGCCATACGATGCGTGCCAACGTTACATATGGAATGTTTATGATGGCAGAAACCATGTCGTAGATGATGAGCTGAAAGTTTATGTATCCAACATCCGAAAGAAAGCTGGATCGAAGGGATTCGTATATGTCGTCATTGATGCATGCTATTCCGGAGGGATGTCGAATGGCGATGAAGAGGAGGATTCGGTTATCATCCGGGGAACAAACGTTGGTTTCTCCCGCACAAACAAGCCCTTCGTACCAAAAATAACCAAAAGCGGGATTTCAGCGTGCCAAACATTCCGAATGCTGCAAGGGTATGTTATATAGAGGCGTGCCGCCCATACCAGACCAGTGTGGAAATACGAATGGGCAAGATGTATTACGGACCATTATCATATTATGTGAATAAAGTGCTGTCGGCAACTAAACTGACAGCTGACACATCATGGACAAACAAAGTAGAGAAGATGATGAAAGATGACAGACGACTAACTCGCCAGGACATGGTAGAAGAAAGGAGTTGGATATGACGATAGACATGCCGCCATACAGTGAGCGTGTTCTCACGGAATTCATCCAAAAGGAGCGCAGCAAGGTGTTCGCCTTCCTCCAGAAGAATTTCTCTTTGCAGGAAGCCGACTGTGAGGACGTTTTTCAGGACTCCTTATTGGTGCTGTATGATAAGATCATGGAAGGTAAGCTGACAAAGGTGACAGCCAACATCTCAACCTACTTCTTCTCTATCTGCAAGAATAAGGCATTCGAGAAACTGCGTGAGCGGGGACATTATGTGCACAAGGCCCAGGACTACGACATTGATTATCTTGACGAGGTTAAGGAGGAAAAGTTAAACGACCTGTTAACCTTAGACCCCGACAAATCATTAATAGAAGCGAAGGAAGCCATTACACGGCAGATTGTCCGCGACCTGCCAAAGCCCTGCGATGATATTTTGTGGGGGGGGTATTTCCGCGATGGCTACAAGCTGAGGACTTTGGCCGACATGCTTAGCAGTACCGAGGATTCCATAAAAGTAAGGAAGCACCGCTGTCAGGAGAAATTCCGCCTGCGCTGGAAGCAGCTTGTGAAGAACTTGTTTTAGTCACTAATTAGAGGAAATCAGAGATGGGCAAGAGAAATAATAATTTTACAGAGAAATCCCTTCGCGACGACGAGCGAATCAATGCCTATATGCATGGGATCATGAGCAAGGAAGAAGAGGACGCTTTCTTGAAGGAGAAGGCATCGGACGAAGAACAGCGTTCAAAGGCCGTTGACCTGGCTTATCTTACAAAGGCGATGAAGGACGTGGGACAACAGCGCGACAAAGAGGTCGAAGAAGCTATGACTACTATCGGCAGACAGGGCATCGCCACAATAGCCGGGCAGACCTACGAACAATCGGCCGGGCTGCATGATTTCACTCCTGAAAGTCGGAACGGGTTAAAACGTGAAGTTGCCTACAGCACGTTAAAGGCAGAGAAACAAAACAAAAATGCGATTGAACATCAACGAAAAGCTGAGACAAGAGCGGGAGGACATAGGATTATTAAGATCTTGTCTGCCGCAGCCTGCATAGCCGTCATCTGTGTTGTCGGCGTTCATTATTATGACTACCATGAGACGTCGGCACTACCGAGAATGGCGACGCTGTGAATAAGAAAGCTAAGGAGTTGCTTCTAGAACTCAAATAATACAGGGATGAAGACGAAAAATATATAAGTTATCGGTGCTTTTGGTAGTGGTAAGCTTGTTTGTGCTACCATGCAAAGGACAAAATCTTTATAATGACCTAACGGCATGTGGCAATTTGTTAATGGAACGTAGGTCTGATATGTATGATTACATAGAGAATCACCTACTTAATGAAGTAGATAAGAATAGCATACGAAATGACTTCGGACTTGACATTATCTATCACATGGATTTGGACCTACTTTACACTGTAAAATACAATGACGAAGAAAAGTCTCTTCTCTATAAATTAAGAGACGACAATGGTTCTATTGTTCCATACAAGATATGTTTAAGTGCTTTGGAGTCTTCATACTTTAATACTAAACGATTCGACAAGGCAAAGCAAGCATGTGAAGAATATCTTGCCATGTCAATCTCAGATGATATAAATGACTATATCATAACCACATATTCCATCTTAGCTGCAATATATGAACAGGAAGGAGACTCTGCCCTGGCATATAATGCCCATAGCGAATGCCAAACAGAATATGTCAATCTATATGCAAAGAATCATCCTGGGCAATCTGCCATTTTAAATCAATTTCAGATGTTGCTTCAATCAAAGGAATCTTTTGAACTTAACAATCAGGCAGATAGCAGAGAATATGCCAACGTATTAATAATGCTCGCAAATATTTTGAAGAAAGCATGTGGAAATGATGTCGTCGAGCCCTTTGGCCTTTACCTGGTGTGCATTCCTCACCAAGGCCGTCCATGCACATGATGATGCGCTTGCAGTTGCGCACCTGCTAATGCTCCTTGAATGAGTGGGCGAGGGACTCCCTGTTTGACGGTGAACCCTCGCCAACGAGGATGTACTTGCGTACGTTGTGGCGGAAGTAGATCACGATTTCAACTTTTCCACTGCCGGCTTTTGCAAACTGCTTCTTTCTGTCGTAAACGACGGTGACATTCTTTGTCTCTATATCTTTTTAATAATTTTTTAAGACGAAAAGCAAAGAAATGTTATCAAAAAATTGGGCTTTCAAGTCATCTGACTGAGGAAACCGGGCTTCAATCTGGGAAACCAACCCGAAGGTGGGGAACCAAAATGTCCTAAGTTGTCCTATTTTGTCCTATTTTTCCAAGCTTTCGCGTGGTTAAAACAACTGCTTAACACCCCAAAAGTTGGCTTGAAAGATCCTTGATAGATAACCTAATGTATTTAGTATTAGGCACTTAAAAAAAATACTCGTTTGAGTGTCCTTGATTTGGCCTCTTCTGACAATTTATTTGCAAGTACCCCCCCCCCCCGCATGGGATCACATGTTGTTTAGTTAAAATCATTAGTTCGTTATGACTTTTAAGAAAAGTAATTTTAGACGTTTGCTACCTTTTGGATAGTTGAATAATTTACTTATTTACAGTTAATTGCCTAATTCGTACAACTGAATTTAGACTAAGGTTTCATGCTGTTAAATTCCCTTGAACCACTACTTTTCAAAAAAATCATGTTTTTTCATAGGGGTGCATCGGGGGGGCGACATCCTTTTTTCAGTTGTTTTTGGAAAACGTTCAGGACGAAACTGTACTTATCCGTAATTTAACTTTTATTAAAGAACGCTTGTATACGAAAAATGAAATGGTAATTGTAAAATAACCATCTCATAAATTCCTAAAGACTTTGCAAAGATACAACTTTTATTTCAAATGCCCTAAGATGTCAATTAAAAAATCTGTATTTTAGCAAAAAGATACCTCTGATAATTCTATATTTTTGCAATTATAATAATTTATCACTCTTTATTTTGGCAAATATTCCCCCTATAGGGATTAGAATGGGTATATGGCAAATTGGCGGCTAATGTGCGTTCTGGTAGTTTACTTGACAATATGATTCTAAGATATAAATGGTCTTTTAAAGACCAAACTATAGTCATGGAAAGAGAAAATCCTGGTTATGGAAATATCACTAACATTTTATATCTTTCAAATGATTTAAGCTATTACAAAGAAAAACATGATGAAGAAGTAAAAAGGATTCAACTTATTAGAAAGCAACAGAAAGAAAAATCCCCAAAAAAAGCAAGGCAAAAGCAAGATTCTTTAAAAGCAGCAAAACATAGGAAGGATTCGCTAACGAAGATCGAAATTTATAAAAAATCGTATAAAGAGATTTAAAGATAAGGCTATAGTTAAAATTGCCGCAAGTTTCTATTTATTTGTTTGGCTATTATCAACAAAATTAGTAATTTTGTAGCAATAAAAAGTTAATAATTGAAATTATATCATTATACAACAATAGAGTCTTTTGCGAAAATTTGGGTGTCACAACAGATTCGGTTTTCGCCATACAAGAAGATGAATGATCTTCTTGAAGTGATTAAAACATGGCAATTTGTCGGTGGATCAGATCCTAATGGAGTTTTTTCTGACGAGTCAAAAGAATATGACATCTCATTACAGAATTTTTCATCTCAATTTGCTAAGGAGTTATCAAATTACAGACAGATAAGTTTTTCTATTGACACAAAAGATTGGCTTGGTTATGCCTCGCCAATGATGTGGGGGCATTATGCTAAAAATGAAAATGGAGTATGCATCGAGATTGACTCGGACATGTTAAACTTGGATGGTATAGAATGCAAAGAGGTTTATTACACACCTAAAATTGCTACGTTGACAATTTTTCAAGATGATATTAACAAGCACTTTAACCTGGAGAGATACATTAACTATTATAAAGACCGAATTTTTTTTACCAAACATGAATCATGGAAATACGAGAATGAATATCGCATGATTACTCGTATTGGCGAGAATACCAAAGAAATCTTTTTGCCTATACAAAATGCAGTAAACAAAGTATTCATATACCAAGATAGTGGTATAAATGCGGACATAGTTGATAAAATAATCAACAAAGAGGTAGAGATTCATTGCCTCACAATATCGCAAGTAGGTGGATACAGTCATGTGAGTGCATATAAGCCTTTAAAATATAACAAGCCTAACGATTTAAAAATTTAAATCATGAAGTTGCATATAGCATTAATGCAAATAGTATCTACAGATGGTCCACAAGCTATTCTTGATCCAAAGGTCGTTAATATCCTTAGCGACCTTCAGGCGTTTAAAGATGTATCTGCAACTAAATATGTATTAAATGCTATTATATCAGATGGTTATATGCTGCGATTAATGTCTATTGGCTCATGGAATATGGAGTGCCAAAAATTGATGGATAAATTTATAGAGAAAACAGGATTTCAGTATGATATAACAAATATTGTATTTCAGAGCATAGCATATGGGTTAGGTTGGAAAGATTCAATTGGTTTACAAGAAAATATTATCCCGATAGAGCAAAACCGTTTACAATGCAATAAGTCTCTACACGGAATGAAATTTAAGGGAATTGCTATTAATGACTCAGTAGAGAATTTCTTAACTTCTTTCAAAAGAAAAGGTGGTAGTTATACCACAGTTAATAAAAGAAATAAGAATCCCAAACTTGACAATGGATATATAGATATACAGGGAGAAATTGCAGGATATGGATTTAAAGGAGACATATCATATACTTTTAAAACTCATATGATTTATGAGATT